>NZ_FMTT01000001.1 GCF_900100345.1 Paenibacillus tianmuensis
CTTTGCTCCACAAACGAAAACGGGAATATACGGTTTTCCAAGGACCAAAACGTTCCGGCAAATCACGCCAAGGAGCCCCTGTTTTTACTTTCCAAAGCATTCCATTCAGCATGACTCGATTGGGCTTCGAGGGTCTGCCTTCGCCTGTATTTTCGGGTGGCAATAGACCTTGGATCCGTTCCCAATCCTGGTCCTTGATTTCGTGGCGTCGTAGCATAATTTTACAGGCCTCCTCGTGATCTCGTCCCTGTAAAATTATGCTACGGTTTCTTCTTTGAAGCAATAGATAGTTTTCAGACACGTCCTAGTCAAAAAGGCGCCGTTCAATATTTGGAAAGCAACAACATTCCATTCGCCAAATCAGATCGGTATCAGGAAAACGACAGGAAAGAGCTGGACGAATCCGTCAAGGCGAAAAAGGAACGAAATAAACGGAAATGGAAGCAGTTGCAGGAGGAGCACCCCCGGCTTATTGAAGCGTATCCCAAATTTGCAAGTTCGTTAAAAAACGGTTTTTCCGAAGACGACAGCTTCGAAGCGAACGCAACCATCCAGGATATAAAAGAATACGAGCGTTTGATGAACATTCAGTTGCCCCAAGACGTGGCTAATTTTTTGCTGACCGTTTCGCGAATTTCATTGGAAGGTATTCAAATTGCACTGGGCGATGTGTATATGCTCGATTTGTTAGGCAAACGCTATGGCGTCCTCGGCGAGTTTTGGAAAGAAGCGGACGGCGATTTGATTCTGTTTGATGGCTCCGGGAGCAATACAGCTACGACCTTCTACTATTACGCTCACGAAGAGAATAAAGTGAAACCGCTCGCCAAGAGCCCGGAAGAACTTATGGAAAAAGTGTTTACCCGTTATCTTCGGAGCCTATAGATACTATCGTCTTTAGTTCAACTAATATAGAAAATATTTGCTTGGAGGTTCAATCATGGAAGAGATAAAGCTGCAAACGACTACCGTAAAGTTACTCCAAGGAGATATTACAAAAATAGCCGCGGATGTCATCGTGAATGCCGCGAATACAAGCTTGCTTGGCGGTGGCGGGGTTGACGGAGCCATCCATAGGGCTGGCGGCAAGCAGATTTTGGAGGAATGCAGGAAGATCAGAGATCAGCAGGGCGGCTGCCAGATCGGAGAAGCCGTTGTGACGACAGCGGGAAATTTACCGGCGTCATTTGTGATTCACACCGTAGGACCAGTTTGGAACGGCGGAAAGAGCGGTGAGGAACAGAAATTAATGAACTGCTATGTAAACACATTGAATTTAGCCTGCAAAAATCATGCCCGCAGTATCGCTTTTCCTAATATCAGTACCGGCATTTATCGGTTTCCGAAGGCTTTGGCTGCCAAAATTGCTTTAGAGGCAGTATCCAATTTCATCCGTGGCCATCACGAGTCGAGTCTAGAGCAGATTTTGTTCGTCTGCTTCGATGAGGAAAATTGCCGGATTTATCGGGAGCGTTTGCGGGAGTATGTGATATAAAAGAAGTATTTCCGAGCTAAATAATGGTGCTTACAGTTGATGGAAATTTACGGTGTGACGAGTGCTTGCCGGAAGACCATGGATGGTCGTTTTAACAAAGGGCAGGTGGGACTATGGGATAAGGTTAGTCGCCGTCGATCAATTGGATATCCATGCAATAGAGCAAAGATATCGCTTCGGGCAGCGTAAATTTGGCTTTCCGGATTGGATTGAGTCCCGGGTCGATCATGTAGTTGGTTGCAAAGGAGAAGTCCGCGGCCGTCAAGTTCGTCCGGTCAAATAGACTTTCGGAGAAATCCGTAGAACTCATGTTCGCTTCCGTAAAGTCGGCTTCCCTGAAATCTACATTCTTTGCCGTGCATTTTGTGATTACGCACTTCGGCAGCGTCAGTCCGATGAAAGTGGAATGACTTAGGGTGCATTCTTCGAATCGGAGCAGACCGGACCCGATTTTTCGGGGCGGAGCCATCTCGGACCAGTTGATGCCAATCAATTTGGAATGGGTGAAGGAAACCTGGGAGAAGTCGCAGTCGAGCACTTGAATTAAGCTTAAATTACAGCTTTCAAAGGTGCATCCCGAAAATTTGCAATCCTTAAAGACCGTCTCGCTGAAATCGCATTTGGTAAATGTGCAATCGTAGAACCGGATTGAGGTTACTTCCTTCTGCGAGTATTGGGCCTCCAAAAAGTGCTCGTCATAATATTCTTCTTCTATAAACAAAACGCATCACATTCCTTAGAGGTGTTTTTTCCTCAGTATACCATATCATAAACGTCTTAAGAGTTCATTTGAGCACGAATTAAATGGGGCTTCACAAAAAACTTAACGGAGGAATTTATGGAAGAATCCGATTTTATCTCTTATGTAGGTGATTATAGAGTCCACGACAGCACGATTGTCGAAATTCTGGATGATGGGCAGGGGCTTATTATTACATTACATGGCATGGAAGGAGAGAATTTGACCCTTTATTTAAGGGATGTGCTAACAATTAATATGCATAAAGCGGAAGGCATGATGTTGTACGCGATAAGTGAATATAAGTATCCGGCGCCGTACAGGAAATTTATTTTTGCTAATTGGAGAGACAATGATGACGCCTTCTTAGAAGTGATCGCCAAAGACTTTGTATTGGAGCCTGAATTAATAATGCCGGTAGAAGGGTGATGCCGATGTCGGAACAAAACACGGTAAACATGGAAGAGCATTGTGTACAATCCTGGGTAAAAACAGCGGAGGTATGATCATGAGAATTGCTGTGGCTCAAATGAGACCCCAAAAGGGAAATATTTTGGAAAATATCGAAAAACATAAAAAATGATATCGACTGCAATTTCTTATCAAGCGAATGCCATATTTTTTCCGGAGCTTTCTGTAACCGGCTATTTTATAAAAACACCCCGGGGCGTTCTCGGATGCTTGTTTGAACAGCGATCGGGCAGCTTACAAAAAGATGGAGATTGCGCTGTACAGCAGTAATAACCCCATGGCGATATGAAAGGGCCGTTCATAGTTGGACAAAAACTTTTGAAACAACGAACCGAACACCGCCCACATGAACGTGGACAGGAATCCGACAAACGCAAGCAGCACGGAAAAGAGCAGCAAGCTAAGGCCGGACTTGTAGAACGGAATGACGAAGGTGGAGATGGCCGTGATCCCGTACAAAATCCCCTTGGGGTTAATAAATTGCAAAATAAATCCCGTAAAGAACGAGTTTAACGTGTCGTTAACTTGTTCTTTATTTTGTGTTTTATGAACTTTCATAATTTTGAAGGCGAGATAGGCCATATACAGACTCCCCAACAGGTTCATTACGAATTTAATCCGCGGGATATAGTTGTATAAAACCAGATTGAAAAAGCTGGACAACAGCATAATGGCAAAAAATCCGACGGTGACGCCAAAAATAAATCGAAATGTTTTTCTTAGCCCGTGTTTATTCGCGTTGGACATCGCCATGATGTTATTGGGGCCGGGCGTGAAGCTCGTCGCTATGATGTACGACAGGAAAGGAAGGATAAGCATCATTCGCACCTCTATGTATGTTATAGTAAAATAACCATATGTTATGACATATATTCGTGCGTTATGATTATACAACAATAAGGTTATATTGCACAACCGCCATTTCAAGGGAGTTTGCTTGCGTTTTTTCGCGGGCGCCGAACAGGATCGACGGAACTTTGGAGCTGGGGATCGGGCGACGATCAGGGAGGTGGAGCAAAGAGTCCGGGCCGAAGCAGCGGCTGCTGCGGCCCGCAAAGCGTGGAGGACTGCACTGACCTTTATGCAAAGAAACCTTGCCTGATGGGGCAAGGTTTACTTATCATTCGTACTCGCGTCCTAGCTGATAAGCGCGTTCCAACAAACTCGCAATATGCTCCTTGGATTCCGAAAGGGTGTTGCATAGTAGCTCAACCCTGGATTCCTGCATGCGGGCGTAGCCAGAAACCGCTACATTGAGATAGTGCGTCAGCATCTCCTCGCGTTTGTATTTTGACATATGCTCTTGATCCCCGCCAGCCAGGCAGATCCACAGCACTTTTTTATTACTCACTTTCCCGAACAGCCCCAAGTTCCATACTTTGTCCAAGTACCCTTTAAGCATCGAAGGCACGCTGTACTGCCATAACGGGAACACGAAAACAAGCGTGTCCGCCGCTAGAATCCGGTCCATTTCCTTGCGAACCTCGGGAGGGTAGATTTTGTCAGGATTGATCCAATCTTTCTCATCTTCAGCCGTATATACAGGATTGAATCCGTCGTGGTACAAGTCCAACAGATCAACTTCGTGGTTGTTTTGCTTCAAGCCTTCGATAAAACGGTTCATTACAGCGTGCGTAAGCGAATTTTGGCGGGGGTGAGTGACGGTGACAAGAGCTTTCATGGGTTAACGACCTTCCTTTGTGTATTTTCCCGGCGGCTTCAATGGATAACAGTTCGATGCGGTAGTCAATGGCCGGTTACAGATGTTATTATGGATGATATAAAATATGGTGTGAAGTACGCACTTCAAAGTGCAGTAGGCACTTTCAGGTTCTGTAGTATCCTTTTTATACCGATCCTATTACCTTGGGAAGGCGAGGGAGCGTAACCTTGAAGAAATATCGCATTGGAGTAGAGGTCACGCTGGAAGTCATCGGGGGAAAATGGAAAAGCATCATCCTATACCATTTGACAACCGGCAAAAAGCGCACCAATGAGCTGAGAAGATTAATACCCGACATCACCCAAAAAATGCTGACGCAGCAGCTTCGCGAGCTCGAAAAGGATGGCATCATCCACCGGATCGTTTACCATGAAATTCCTCCCAAAGTGGAGTATGAGCTTAGCGAATACGGCTTGAGCCTGAAAACGGTTCTGGAGAGCTTTTGTGCGTGGGGAGAAAGGCATTTGGATAAAGTTTATGGAGACAGATCGGCCGTCTTGGAAGATTGTCCGGACTATACCTATGAGCACATTTAACGAGAGCTCCGCACGGCGACGGAGAGTCCGGATTGCCTATATCGTGGCCGTTTTCGCTGCTATGGCGTTAGGCTTAGGGTCCAGAACGTTCGCCGACCGTTTGCCTGTCTTTGTGGCTGAGCACTTTGGCGATGCATTGTGGGCTTCCATGATTTACTTTGGCTTTCGCGCATGCTTTGTACATAAGAAGATTTCTTTCGCGTTGTGGTGCAGCCTCGCGTTTTGCTTTGCGATCGAGTTCAGCCAGCTGTACCAGGCCGGTTGGATCAATCGGATCCGGGAGACCACCCTTGGGGCGTTAGTATTGGGAAAAGGCTTTTTGGCGGCGGACCTCGTGCGGTATAGCGCGGGAATTGCTGTCTCTTCCCTGCTCGACATGGTTTGGCATTGGCGCAAACGCTCGTGATGTTGACGGATGTCCGTGTCGGATGAAAGCTCCGCGAACGACACGGCGATGATCGAGAGCGACTTGCGAACGCTAAAGCGAATCATGGAAAAGTAAAGGGGTCACAATGTTATGTACGAACTGTCTCGGGATCATTTTTATAAGATTGCGCCCCTTCTTGAAAATGGTCATCCTCATCCTGAGGTTCAATCCATTTTAGAAAACAATAATCCGGGGTGGATATTTACCGATCGAATCGACTCGCCAAGAACCGCCTTAGTATGGAGCAAGGGTATGAAAGGATTTTATCTTATCGGAGACGAAACCAATGATGCTTTTACCGACAAGCTTGATGGCATTATAGGAAGCAGTATTGCACCAAGGATGGGGGAACTTGGCATGAACTATTTTGAAGTTTCAGGCCATCATGATCGATGGAGGCCTGAATTCGTTATTTGCTGCGAGGGAACTGCATCTATGGGATCAAATCGTGTACGTGTCATCCTATTCTGAAGCACCCGCTGTGAATCTTTCTAGTGATGGTAGTTTCCAGACCGTTAATTTACGATCACAAGAATGGAGAAATCAAGATTTCCTCAATCGGGAATTTGTGTATGCTCACATTGACCAGTTCTGGGAAACACAAGAGGATTTTTATAATAAAGGTTACGGTTATGCCGCAATTGAAGGTTCTACAATTATCGGTGTTTGCTATTCCAGCTTTGTAACTAAGGAAACGCACGCGATCGGGATTGAAACTCTTCCTCAGCATCATAAAAGAGGAGTGGGCGCATGTCTGGCAAGTCTGGTAGTGAAAGATATTGCCCAGAGTGGCTTTTCTTCCTACTGGGATTGTTCACAGAGCAACGAAGCGTCGAATAAATTAGCACTCCGGCTTGGATTTCAACAGGTGCACCAATACAAGTGCGTAGGCTTCGCTTTATAGGCTGCTGAAAAATGGTATGGTCGATTTTTTCATTTGGACGAACTGCGGCGTCATCTTTCACGGCAGGAAGATTGACGTTGTGCTGCGGGTGCTTGCTTAAAATAAACTAAAACGGGAAGCGGGGAACTTCGATGCGCGATAATCGCAAATATAAAGGCATTATTTTCGATATGGACAATACGCTGCTGCAATCCCGCATCGATTTTGCGGCAATGAAGGAAGACATCTACCGGCAATTGGTCGGGCACAGTATTTTGACGGAGCGGTTCCCGCTCCATGAGCATACGACATCCACCATGCTTGAACAGGCCAAGCAAGCCGGTATGGACCAAGCCTTATACCTCTCCTGTCTGAACATCGCGGAAAAGCATGAAGTGCGCGGGATGGAAGGCGCGGGGCTGGAGAAAGGCGTGCCGGAGCTGATCGAATCGTTATTCGGCAAGTTCGTATTGGTCGTGGTCACGAACAATTCGCTTTCCGCTGCCCTGAAGGCGCTCGAAGTAACGGGAATCAAGTCTTATTTCGACTCCATCATCGGCAGAGAGCAGATGGAAGCGCTGAAGCCGTCCCCTTCCGGTTTTACGTATGCCTTGAATCAGTTCCGTGCCATTGCGGCGGACGAATGGATATCGGTGGGTGATTCCTGGATTGACGGCAAAGCGTCCGCCGGGGCCGGCATTCCGTTTATCAGCTACAGGACGAGTATGGAAGCGATGATGGATAAAGGGGTTAGCCCAATAACGAGAATCGGCCATATTTCGGAGGTTCAGGATTGGATCTACGGTTGAACATTATGCTGAGCGTGACGGAAGTGACCGAAGAGACGCAGGAGCAGGCAAGACGGATCGTTTGCGCGGGGCTGGAGGAAAGATTCGGGGAACGTTCTATTATGTTATGAATGGTGGCTGGCATGGGGGAGAGCGCGATTCCCCCTCCACTACCGCTGAAAAACATACCGGCTTGCTGCGGCAAGGCGGTTTTTGTGCATGCGCCGGGACTTGCCGGGTCTGTCTTAGGACCGCTTCCCGGATAAACTTCGTTTCAGGAAGGAAACGGTCTTCTCCAGCTTTAATAAATGGGTGCCCTTGACTAGAATCGCGGTGTCCGGCTTGATCGTCCCGGCAAGCGCTCGCTGAAGCTGCGGCCTGGACGCGAAGCTGCGGATGCGTGTTGCGGGGAAGCCCGCGTTTCTGGCGCCCGATGCGATATGCCTCGCGAGCTTTCCGACCGTATAGAGCCGGGTGAGTCTTTTTCGGGCGGCATACTTTCCGACTTCATCGTGAGCACGGACGGCGTATTTTCCCATGTCCTTCATATAGCCGATGATGGCGATTTTGTGCTTTCGGTTTACCGAGGCGAGCGTGTCGAGGGCAGCCTTGGTCGCATCGGGATTGGAGCTGAACGTATCGTCGATCAAGGTGATTCGCCTCGGCAGCTCCGTTCGAACTAAGCGGCGATACGGAATCGGATAGTTCGCCAACCCCTTGCGGATTTTGCCCGCCGTGAATCCCATGCTGTGCGTAATGGCGATCGCATTAAGCGCGTTGTACACGTTATGAACCCCCAGACACGGAATGAAAAATCGCTCCTCTTTCCCGTTCAGCCGAACCCGGAAGGCCACCCCCCGGCCCAAGAACCGGATGCCGCGTGCCTTGTAATGGGCTTTGTTGCGGATGCCGACCTTCAGCAGCCTGCCTTGAAATCCTTTGACGGACAACAGCCTGGAATTCGCATTATCCGCATTCAGGACGAGCGTTCCGGTCTTCCGCATGTGCCGGATCAGCTCTGATTTCGCGGCCGCGATGCCTTGGACCCGGTGTCCGACATTGCCGATATGCGCCGTTCCGACATTGGTAATTATACTGTAGCCCGGTTTGATCAAGCGGCAATGCTCGCGAATATGCCCTTTGCGAAGCATTGCGAATTCAAGCACGGCCGCCCGGTGCCGGGCATGAATCTGCTTGGCGTACTTGCGCGTGTTCGGCGGCAAATTCCAGTTCGACACCGATTTGAAAATGGTCCACCGTCTCCGCAGGATGGAAGCGATCATTTCTTTCGTGGTCGTTTTTCCCGCGCTGCCTGTCACAGCGATGACGGGAATGTTCCGAGCCGGCATGCAAATCCCACCTTTTCACAGCGAATATACGCTTTAGTCTACGCCGGGCGCAAGCGGATGGAGTGGGTATGTGGGAAAAAATGGGCGTTTGTACGAGTCCGGCGGCAGGGGAATACCCATATGGTGTAAGATGACTGACCCTTGATTCTGCAGGTGGAGAGTGAGACAAGTGAAATCATTAATGCGGATGCCGAATTTGACGAGGTATGAATCGATCGGCATCAATCAGTTGTTTAACGTAGCCGACGGCCACGCCCATCAGCCGCAAAGCGATGCGCAGCGGCAAATTATCGGGCGGCTGCCCGACTTGTTCGATCAGGCGGAAACGGCGAGGCAAGCGGAGTTGGAAGACGAGTTCCGCCGTCTGTTCTACACCTTGGCCGGACAGCCGACCGCCGCCGGTCTTACCCGGACGCTGTTCTGTTATTCGGCTTCGTTGTCGACCGATTTGATCGCTACCTATTTGGCTTCGCGGGGATTGACGACCGCGCTGCTGCATCCCTGCTTCGACAATCTGGCGACGCTGCTGCAAAGAAGAAACGTAGCCTTGACGCCGCTGCATGAGGAGGAGCTCAGGCTCGACCGGATGGAAGAGACGTTCGCAGGACTGGCGGCGGATGCGGTGTTCGTTACGCTTCCCAACAACCCGACGGGCTTCGAGCTGTCGCGGGAAGAATGGGAGAGGCTTGTTGCAATGTGCGGTCAATACGGCAAGCTGCTTATCGTTGACTGCACGTTCCGATTTTTCTCAAGAAAGCCTTTATGGGATCAGTATGAGCTGCTGGAAAAGTCGAACATGAGCTATTTGATGGTGGAGGATACGGGAAAGACATGGCCGACCCAGGATCTGAAATGCAGCATTTTGGCAATGAGCGAAGATTTGGCCGATGACGTGCTTGAGCTTCACAACGATATTTTGCTTAACGTTTCGCCCTTTATCCTGCAGCTGCTGATCGAATATTTGAAGGACACCGCGCGGCACGGATTGCAGTCCGTCATATGGGAAACCATTGACCGGAACCGCAAGACGCTGCGGGAAGCCATTCGCTCCTCAGGGCTAGTCTTGAACAATCCGGGTTCGACGATCAGCGTCGAATGGCTTCGCATCACCGACCCCAACGTCCGCAGCTTGGACATGGTGGACCGTCTGCAGCGGCTGGGGCTCGGGATTTTGCCGGGGGACCACTTCTACTGGCACGACCACGGACAGGGGGAGCGATATATCCGGATTGCGCTTGCCCGATGCCCGAATATGTTCGCCGAGGCCTGCAACATCTTGCAATCGGCACTGATGACGAACAGGATGGATTCGGTATGAGAATCATCTATCTGGATCAGCCTACCTACCTGCCGGACAATTTTGTGCGAGAGATGGAGAAGCTCGGAGAGTTTGAAGTGTATTACGACCGCCCAGACGCAACGACGGCCGCTCTACGATTGTCAAAGGCGGACATTGCGATTGTGGAATGGACGCGGCTTCGGGAATTGGCGTTCGGGAAGCTGCAGAGGCTGAAGCATATCGCCCTCGTCATGACCGGATACGATCTGGTCGATATCGAGGCGGCCGGAGCCGCGGGAATTTCGGTGTCAAATTGTCCGACGTATTCGGCGCAAGCGGTCGCGGAGCATGTGTTTGCGCTTCTGCTCGCGGTCAATCGTCGCATCATCCGGGCGGATCGTCTTGTCCGGCAAGGGGAGAGCCATGTGTACGGCCCTTTCCTCGCGGGCGAACTGGCAGGCCGAACGTTAGGGCTGATCGGCACAGGCCGCATCGGGCAGGCGGTGGCGCGGATCGCCCGGGGCTTCAGGATGCAGGTGATCGGCGCGAACCGGTCCGGAAGGGCCGTCCCAGGGGTGGAAACGGCGGATATCCATGAGGTGATGCGGCGAAGCGACGTCGTCTCGCTGCATGTGCCGTTCCATGCCAAGACGAAAGGGATGATCACCTCGGAGCTGCTGTCTTTGATGAAAAAGACGGCCCTGTTCATCAACACGAGCCGGGGCGGTCTGGTGGACGAAGAAGCGTTGTTTGCCCTGCTTCGGGACGGGAAAATCGCCGGCGCGGGCCTTGACGACCTGGCACAGGTGACCGGCAACCCTTTGTATAAGCTCGATATCGTTGTATTTACGCCCGGCACGGCGTGGTATACGGATACTGCCCGGGAAGCCAATATGAAGGAGTTGCTGGATAACATTCGAGGATATATAAGCGGAATGCCGCGGAATATCGTGAATGAGGAGTTTCTGGCCTCGAAGAAACCGGAAAGCGAATGATCACGTGTTGTCCCGGCTGAACCAATCCGGCGGTATTGCATATAGTGGATGGAGAATTTCAGCCCAGCTATAGTGAGGACGATGGTATGTCGCGAGAGATTATCATTGCCGCTGTTGGCGATCTTTTGATGAAGCCGCTGCTGATTCGACTGATGCGTACCGGTGACAAACCGCGTGACTCCGTCGGCAATAAAGGCGGACTTTATAAGTTCGAGCAGGCGTTTGAATCGGTTGCCCGTTATTTGCAGGATGCGCATCTGACGATCGGAAATCTCGAAACCACCTTCGCCGGGGGACCGGAAGACGGCTACATGAAGACGAAGCGCAATCCGAAGACCGGCAATCCGTCCTTCAATTGTCCGGATGCCTTCGCCTCCGCGCTGAAGGCGTCCGGCTTCAATGTGCTTGCTACGGCAAATAACCATTGCATGGACTATGGCATCCGCGGGCTCAGACGGACGCTCGAAGTGCTCGACAAGAACGGGATCGCCCATGTCGGAACGTTCCGGAACCGACAGGAGTCCCGATCGCTCTTTGTTCAAAATGTCGAGGGGGTCCGTATCGGCATTGTATCCTATACGAGAGACACGAACGGGATACCGATTCCGAAGAACCAGCCGGCCGGCGTCAAGAAGCTTGTCCGTGCGAGTATGAAGAAGGATCTGAAGCGGTTACGGGCTATCTCGGATTTCATTGTTGTGTGCATGCACTGCGGCTACGAATATCATCAAAGTCCATCCGCTCACCAGAAGGAGCTGGTCCGGTTTTTGTTTCGTCAGGGGGCTGATGTGGTGCTTGGTTCGCATCCGCATGTTCTTCAACCGGCGGTGTGTCGCACGGTGAAAGACGTCGACGGCCGGACACGAGACCGGTTCGCGATCTACTCGCTGGGTAACTTTATTTCCACCCGGCTGCACAGCAAGGATGCTGCTTTAAGCGGGTTGATCGTCCGTATTCGAATTCGCAAAGCATCCCGTGGTTCCGTCCGGCTCGCAGGGGTCGAGTACGTCCCGACATGGGTATGCATTGCAAGGAATGGCAAGCAAAAAAAGTGCCGGATTGTGCCGCTTCGGAAGGCCATTGCGCAGCCAGAACCCTTTTTCGCCGGGCAGCTGGACCGGATGAAACGGGCCTACCGCAGCACGCTTCGCATGTATAATCCAAAGGAGTAAGCCGCTGCCGGGTTCAATTGTCCGGCAGGTCGATATGCTCGGAAACTCTGGATTTGAGAATTTCGATCAAGTCTTCGTCCATGTATTTGTATTCGTCCGGGATGTCCAGACAAATCATCTTTTTGCTTGCGGCGGCATGGGGGAATTTCTGGCGAATCCTTGCCACATGCTTCTTCTCCATCACAAAAATAAGTTCCGCCCAGCCGATATGCCCCTCGGTTATCTTGATCCGGGCTTGTTCCTCCGTCCCCGCGGACCGGACGTCATATCCGTTACACTGGTGAAAGATTTTTTCGGCCGTCAGACTCCGCCACTTGTTTCTGCTGCATACAAATAATAGTTTTATCGGTTTCAACCTGCCTTTTCCGCTTGTTTTTAGAGGAAATGGTCCCCGTCTTACGACATCAAATGGTTTGACATCCCTCTAGCTGCACGTTACCATAAAGCAATAAACAACACAAACATTCAACAATAAGCATAAATCAAAGAAGGGCGGGGCGGCGGTGTCATTAACGTTCGAGGAACGCAAAAAAACGATTATGGGGCAGCTGACGCAGGACGAAAAAGTGCAGGTGCATGCGCTGGCCGAGCAGTTGAACGTGTCGCCGGAAACGATCCGGCGGGATCTGGACAGGCTGGATAAGGAAGGCCTGCTCAAAAAAGTGTACGGCGGTGCGGTCAAAACCCGCATGGACAGCTGGGAGCCGCCGTTCATCCAACGGGAGCAAATGAACAACAGCGCCAAGACGTCCATCGGCAAGCTGGCGGCTTCGTTGGTCAAAGAGGGCGAAACGATCATGATCGACAACGGAACGACAACGATGGAGATCGTCCGTCATTTGCAGCACCGGCCCGATGTGACCGTCGTGACCCATTCCGTGCCGGTGCTGCTTTTGGCGATGGAGCTGTTCAAGGGCCGGATTATTTTTGCCGGCGGGGCGGTCAACGTGAATCAGCAATCCGTCGGGGGGACGCTGACCGAAGCGATGCTTCAGCAATTCAAAGTGCACAAAGCGTTCATTTCCGTCGGCGGCATCTCGCTCGTCGAAGGGATTACGGATTATGACTTAAACGAAGCGAGCGTCTCGCGCAAAATGATCGAGCGGGCCGAAGAATCGGTCGTATTGGCCGATCATTCGAAATTCGGAAAAACGACATTCGCCAACATTGCGGCGTTGCAAGATATTTCGATGATCATCACCGACAGGGAATGTCCAGCCGACTGGATTCATCAGCTGAGAGAGAAAGACATCGAGATTCTTATTGCGGAGGACTAAATAGTAAGATCGTGTGGAACCTAGAGCGAGCGGCCGGCTTGCTCTATTTTTGTTGTAGCTACATAAGAGCGTTCGTTATCGGATAAACTTACGATCCGCTGCGAACAAAATGACACCCTGGCGGGCTTCCGGAACGGTCCTGCGGAAAAACGTGCAAACAGACACGAAGCAGCGAACAGAAAGCCGTTTTGCGGGAAACGCATTTTACTTATAATTCATGTAAACGCTCTCTTACTCTTTTCGTTTGAGAGAGCCGATAACAAGACGACGGGGGGGCTATCGGAATCTGCATGTGGTTCGATCTTCATACCGTGCCGTTCAGCCGTTTCGGTTCGTATTTTGCCTTTTCGATGCTTACGGCGCATCCCGAGAGGGAAGCCGGTCTGTACTTGAGGCTCGTGCGGGGCGGGGATCAAGATATCGGAGCCGTGTTCCGAATCGAGCTGCTCGTAGGCGGCCAAGCCGTTCCTTTTACTTGCTCCGCTTCTCCGACGTTATTGCTTCTTGAAGCGAAGGAAGGAACAGCCGAGTGGTGCATACCGGAGCCGGATTTTATACGTGTTCGCACGCAGGGTGTCGGCGTGCGGTTGACCTGCGCGCCCGGCGTATACGATTATGCGTTTCCGCTCGGGGAGCGGGGCTGGGAGTTCAACAGCTTCGTGCGGGAACGACGCTTTCTGCTTTCCCCTGTAGCCGGGTCGATTCACGAGGATGTGCGCTGGGACGGGGTGAAGGCGCAGCGGCTTGCGTTCGACGGCGTGCCGGGCAGCGACGGGAGGCTGGAGCTTACGCTGGAGGAATACCGCACCGTTCCGCGCCCGCCGCGCCCCGGATCGTTCGACCAAGGGCTTGCGCAGGTGGGCGGCGAGTACGCCGCCTGGCGAAGCCGGATGCCCGCCGCTGCCGCGGTCTGGTCCGAAGCCGAGGAGCTGGCCGCTTATATTACTTGGTCCTGCGTTGTGCAGGCCGACGGGTATTTGCCCCGTCCGGCGATGTATATGTCTAAAAACTGGATGACGAACATTTGGAGCTGGGACCACTGCTTCAATGCGATGGCGCTGGCCGCAGCCGATCCCGATCTGGCTTGGGACCAGTTTGCAATCTTTTTTGACCGGCAGGACGATAGCGGGATGCTGCCGGATTTCATGAACGATAAATATGCGCTGTGGAACTGCTGTAAGCCGCCGATCCACGGCTGGACGCTGCGATGGCTGATGAACCGTTCCGAGGCCGTTACGCAGGAGCGGCTTGCGGAAATTTACGAGCCGCTGGCCCGCTGGACGCAGTGGTGGTTCGATTACCGTGACGACGACCGCGACGGCGTACCACAGTACAATCATGGCAACGACTCCGGGTGGGACAACAGCACGGTCTTTTTGGCGGCGATTCCCGTGGAAAGTCCCGATTTGTGCGCCTTTCTTATTTTGCAAATGGAGGCGCTTGCCGCAGTGGCGACCAGACTGGGACGCGCCGGGGAAGCGGAACGGTGGGAGCGCCGGTCACAGGAGCTGTTGACGCGGATGATTGAACATTTTTGGCGCGGCGACCGCTTCCAGGCCGTACAGTCCGGCACGCATGCCGGAGCCGGCGAAGGCGACAGTTTGATGGCGTATTTGCCTGTTGTTTTGGGCAAGCGTCTGCCAGAGCCGATTCTGCACAAGCTGATCGAAGGGCTGCGCGAGGAAGGGCGCTTTCTGACGGCGCACGGCTTCGCCACCGAAAGCGTCGGAAGCCCGCTGTACGCGCCGGACGGCTATTGGCGGGGACCGATCTGGGCCCCGGTCATGCTGCTGCTCGTGGAAGGGCTGAAGGAGGCGGGCGAGGAGCAGTTCGCGGCCGACGTTGCGAGGCGTTTTTGCCGGATGGCGACTTCCGCAGGCATGGCCGAAAACTTCGACGCGCTCGAAGGGCGCGGGCTGCGGGACCGGGCGTTCACGTGGACGTCCAGCGTCTTTCTGCTGCTGGCCCGGGAGTATGGGGCGTAAGCCGCTTAAACGGAGCTTGTCCGAGGATAAGGGGGAACAAGGGAGATGCAATCGACAGAACAATGGCTTGCATTGGATGGAAAAGTCGCTGCGGTCACCGGAGGCGCTTCGGGGATCGGACTCGCTACGGTGCGGAAGCTGGCCCGGCACGGGGCGTCCGTCGTCATCCTCGACGTGAACGAGAAGGCCGGCGGTCAAGCCGCAGAAGAGCTTCGGAGCGAAGGGCTTGCGGCCCGCTTCGTCGGCTGCAACGTAACATCTTCGGCCGACTGCGAAGCAGCGGTAGAAACGATACGCCGGGAATACGGCCGGTTGGATATTTTGTTCAATAACGCTGGAGTTATCCGGCGGCGCACCGTCGTTGAAATGACGGAGGAAGAATGGGACGCGGTGGTCGATATTTCGCTCAAGGGCGCTTTTTTGCTCTCGAAATACGCGGTTCCGCTCATGGCCGAAGGCGGCGGAGGCAGCATCATCAACACCGGGTCCGGCTGGGGGTTGAAAGGCGGCGACCGGGCCGCCGCCTACTGCGCCGCCAAGGCGGGGATCGTCAATCTGACGAAGGCGATGGCGATCGACCATGGCGGACAACAGATCCGGGTCAACTGCGTCTGTCCCGGAGATACGGATACGCCGTTGCTGCGGGACGAAGCGAAGCAGCTCCAGCGGGAAGAGCAGTCGTTTGTGCAAGCGTCGGCGCTCGAACGGCCGCTGAAGCGCATCGGCACGCCGGACGACATCGCTAACGCCGTGCTGTTTCTCGCGAGCGACATGTCCTCGTGGGTGACCGGCTCGGTGCTTGTCGTCGACGGTGGAGGACTGGCATAACGAAAAAGGAGGAATTGCGACGCATGGCCACGCTTAAAAAAACAACGTCTCATCCGTATATCCCCAACACCGTGCCTGAGGTCCAGCGGGCGATGCTAGACGAAATCGGCGTCTCCGATATTGACGAGCTGTACCGCATGGTGCCGAAGGAGCTTCGTCTGACGGGCCCGCTGAACGTGGAGCCGGCGCTGTCCGAGTACGAGCTGCAGCGTTATGTCGATAGGTTGCTGGAGCGCAACCGGAGCGCGAAGGAAACGATCAGCTTTCTCGGAGCGGGCTGCTGGCAGCATTTTGTGCCGGCCGTTTGCGATGAAATCAACCAGCGCTCGGAGTTCGTCACCGCGTATGCGGGCGAGCCTTACGAGGACCATGGCCGCTTCCAGGCGCTGTTCGAGTACCAGAGCCTGTTGGCGGAGCTGGTCGACATGGACGTCGTGAACGTGCCGACGTTCGACTGGGCGCAGGCGGCTTCCACCGCGCTGCGGATGGCGGGCCGTATCACCAGCCGCCGTACAGCGCTGCTTCCGGCAACGATGCATCCCGAGCGGCTGCGGGTCATCCGCAATTATTTGTCGCCGCAGATGGACTGCGTGCTCGTCGATTACGCGCCCGACACCGGACTCCTCGACATGGCCGACCTGAAGGCGAAGATGTTGGCCGACACGGCCGCCGTATATATCGAGAATCCGTCCTACATCGGACATATCGAGACGAAGGGCCGTGAAATCGCCGATCTGGCGCATACGGCAGGCGCGCTTTTCGTCGTCGGCGTCGATCCGATCTCGCTCGGCCTGCTTGAGCCGCCGTCCCGGTACGGCGCAGATATCGTCTGCGGCGACCTGCAGCCGCTCGGTATCCGCATGCAGTACGGCGGCGGTCAATCGGGCTTTATCGCCACGCGCGACGAGGAGCAATTCGTCATGGAATATCCGTCCCGCCTGTTCGGCATTGCTCCGACCGTGGTCGAAGGCGAATACGGCTTCGGAGACGTCGCTTATGAGCGGACTTCTTTTGCCAAGCGGGAGAAGGGAAAAGAATCAGTCGGGACCCAGACCGCGCTGTGGGGAATTACGGCAGGCGTCTACTTGGCCTTAATGGGGCCTCACGGCATGCGCGAGGTTGGCGAAACGATCATCCGGCAGGCGCGCTATGCAGCGGGCAGGCTGGCGGAGCTGGAGGGGGTGCGGATTCGGTTTCAGGCGTCGTCGTTCAAAGAGTTCGTCGTCGATTTCAACGGGACGGGGCGCACAGTGAGCGACATCAACAAGCGGCTGCTGGAGCACGGCGTCTTCGGAGGCAAGGATTTGTCCGGCGAATTTCCGGCCTGGGGCCAATGCGCGCTCTACTGCGTTACCGAAATCCACACGAAAGAAGATATCGACGCGCTTGCGGCCGCTCTGAAGGCGGTCCTGTAAGCCCGAGGGCAGAAGGGAGCCACGCGAATACCTATGAAACGGATACCTAGAAACCGGAACGTGCGTCAATTTCATCAGGCCAAATGGGACGAACCCGTCATTTTCGAGCTGCATCAGCCGGGCGAGCGGGGCGTCATCCCGCCGTCCGTCAGCGAGGAAGTGGCGGCGGCCGTAGGGGACGCCGAAGCTTGCGTGCCGCAAGGCATGCTGCGCAATCAAGCTCCGGCTTTGCCGGAGATCGGGCAAGCCCGGGTGCTGCGCCATTATCTGCGCTTGTCGCAGGAGACGCTGGGCTCGGATTTCAACGTCGAGATCGGGCAGGGTACCTGCACGATGAAATACATTCCACGGGTCAACGAAATGCTGGTCCGCAATCCGAAAATTTCCGAGCTGCATCCGCTGCAGGACGAGTCGACCGTACAGGGGATGCTGGAGGTGTACCACCGACTGGACCTCGCGATGCGCGAGATTTCGGGCATGGACCGGTTCACGTTCCAGCCGGGGAGCGGGACGCAGGCGTTATTTGCGATGGCGTCCATCGTGCGGGCCTACCATGAAGCGAACGGCGAAGGCGACAAGCGGGACGAAATCATAACCACTATATTTTCCCATCCGTCACAAGCGGCGACAGCCGCCGTCAAAGGCTACAAAATCATTACGCTGTACCCTGACAAGGACGGATTCCCGGATTTGGAAGCGCTGCGGGGGGCAATCTCCGAGCGGACGGCGGGCTTCGTCGTTGCCAATCCGGAGGATACGGGCATCTTCAACCCGCGGATTCGCGAGTTTACCGACCTTGTGCACGCCGCAGGCGGGATATGCTATTACGACCAAGCGAACGCGAACGGGCTGCTCGGCATTACCCGGGCGAAGGAAGCGGGCTTCGACATGTGCTTTTTCAACCTGCACAAAACGTTCGCCGCCCCTCATATGTGCGGGGGCCCGGCGACGGGAGCGCTCGGCGTAACGGAGCGGCTGGCCCCGTTTCTGCCCGGCCCGCTCGTCGAAACGGACGGAACCCGCTACACGCTGAACCATTCGCCCGCCCAAAGCATCGGCAAAGTCCGCATGTTCCAAGGCGTGGCCCCGACGGTGCTCCGCGCGTACGCGTGGATTCGCGCGCTGGGACCGGAAGGGCTGCTGAACGCGGCGAAGGTGGCGGTCCTGAACAACAACTATTTGTACAGCCGCATCCTGAAAATTCCAGGCGCCAGCGCCCCGTACGTGGAGGGCGGACGGCTGGAGCAGGTGCGCTACAGCTGGGAGCGGCTGACCAAGGAAACCGGCATTACGACGGAAGACGTGCAGCGCCGCATGTGCGACTTCGGCCTCCATTACTGGACCAGCCATCATCCGTACATCGTGCCGCAGCCGTTCACGCTGGAGCCGACCGAATCGTATTCCAAGGAAGACTTGGACGAATATGTGAGCGCCCTGGAGCAGATCGCCAAGGAAGCCTACGAGCAGCCGGACATCGTCCGCAGCGCCCCGCACAACAGCACCGTGCACCGGATCGACGAATCGAGCTTCGACGACCCGGCGAAATGGTGCATCACCTGGCGGGCTTATCTCAAAAAGACCGCCCCGGCCGAAGCCGGTATCGAGTCCTGAGCAAAAAAATAAAGCCGGGGTGATCCCGACCATGTGAGCAGCAGCCGGAATCCGCCTTGGAGTCCGGCTTTTTGCTTCATGTGACGTGGCCGCAAAGGGAAAAGTATCCGGCAGGCGCTGGTCCTGCGCTTGATGATGGCGGTCTTCGGGGCGTGGTATTATAAAGAGAGAAAGCGCTTACTAGATCACAAAAACAACTGCTTGCGGGGGATGTCCATGCTGCCTGGAAACGGATTGAAACTGCCGCGGGGTGTCCGAAGTACCCTGCAGACCAAGCTGATGCTGCTTATTGCGCTTGCTGCCGCGATTCCGCTGCTGACGCTTGGATACGTACTGTATCACAAATCGTCGGGAACGATCAACGAGCAATTTGGCCGCTACGGGGAAAACTCCGCCTCGCAGCTGCAATTTCAGATCGATTCCACCTTGGGGCAAATGAAGTATACGGTCAGCGACATTTTGTCGTACTTGCTCGACCCAAAGTTTACGGTGCTGCACGAGGAGGTGCCGACGACGTACAAGGGCTTCCAAGAGGAGCAGCAGCTTGAGCAGTATTTGAAAGCCCATAAGTCTTTGGATATGAAGGGCATTTTCCTGATTACAAAATCGGGCTACTATTACGGCGATCGGATCATCCGCTTCGATCTGCTCAAGGCGGAGCCTTGGTTTCGTGACGATGCCGACGGCTACCGCTTCGACCTGTACGAGCCGAACCATTATAACGACACGGCCCGCATTCCCGGGGAGAAAGTCATCGGTCTGCTGTTCCGCATCCGCAATCAGGTGGGGGTGCTGGAGAACAGCAGTATTTTGATCGAAACGAACGCCAACAAGCTGCTGCGGATGTTTCACGAATTCGAGGAGGATACCGGCTCGCAGCTGACGATCACCGGCGGCGGCAAAACGGTTTACCAGACGCAGGGCTCGTTTGCGAAGCGGGACGACGATGTCGTCTGGACGAAGCATTCAGACGAGACGGACTGGACGATTGAGGTGCGGACGCCGTACGAGCAATTTTATAAGCCGTCGCTTCTGATCCGCACCTTTACGTTTTCTGCGGTCAGCCTGTCGATTATGTTCGCGTTCGTACTGGCTTATATGTGTTCGGCTCCGCTGCTCAAGCGGGTCAAGAAAATGAAAGAATCGATCCGGCGGGTCAGCCTTGGAAAGCTCGATACGCGGATCGACGTGGAGTCCGAAGACGAGCTTGGGCTGCTCGCTCACAGCTTCAACCGGATGGTGGGGCAGCTTCAGACGCTGTTTCAAGAGGTGAAACAGGTCGAACGCCAGAAAAAAGAAGCCGAGCTTCGCGCGCTGCACCATCAGATCAACCCGCATCTGCTCATCAATACGCTCGCTTCCATTCAATGGAAGGCCAGATTGGCAGGTGCCACCGACGTCAACAAAATGATTTATCATTTAACCAACGTGCTGGACGGCAACCTGAATGTCGACCGGGAGCTCGTTACGCTGGCGCGGGAGCTTGAGGTGATCGATCATTATTTGAATTTACAGGAGCTGCGGTACGGCAGCGTGTTCGCTTACCGGATCGAAACTGCCGGGATCGACCTGTCCGCCGTGGACGTTCCGCGAATGACGCTTCAACCGCTGGTGGAGAACGTGTTTTTTCACGCGTTCGAGGACGGGGAGGGGACGATCGTGCTGCGCGTCGAAGCGGACGGCGCGGATGTGCTGGTCTCCGTGATCGACGACGGAAAAGGCATGGGCGAGCGCACGCGTCAGCAACTGCTTCAGCCGCACCCGGACGGCGTCCGAAAACGCCGAAGCATCGGGCTCCGCAATGTGGAGGAGCGCATTAAGCTGCATTTCGGCGAGGCTTACGGGCTGTCCGTTCAATCCGCGTCGGGAGCGGGGACCTGCATCGTTATCCGATTGCCGATCAAAGCCAAGGAGGGAATCGCATGAATGCCAAACCGATTAAAGTGCTAATTGCCGACGATGAAGTCATCATCCGCCGGGGGCTGATTTCGACGGTGCCGTGGGAGAAGTACGGAATGACCGTCGTAGCGGACGTGCCTAACGGCAGCCGGGGCTGGGAAGCGTTTCTGGAGCACCGGCCGGATGTGGTTATCACCGACATCGTCATGCCCGAGATGGACGGAATCGAGCTCGCCCGCAAAGTGAAAACATATGAGCCCCGGACTAAAATATTGCTGCTCAGCTGTCACCGCGATTTCGAATATGCGCAGCAGGGGATTAAGCTGGGCGCTTCCGGCTATTTGCTGAAGACGTCGTTCAACGACGAGGAGCTGGAGGAGTTTTTGGCTGCCTTCCGTCAAGAGCTCGGTGCGGCTGGCGCCGAGGCTCCACGGAACACCGCCGCCGAGCTTGCCGCCCCCGCGATTTCTGGGATGCTGCTCGAATGGTTGTACGGCGTCGGCGACCGGTTTCCAGCCGAGCTGGACCGGCTGCTTCAAGGGGCGTGGAACTGGATGAATGCGCCGACCGCGCTGTATCTGATCTCCGCGCCCGGGAAATGCGGCGGGACGCTGGAGCGCGAGCTGCGCGGCAGCGCGCCGGGCGAACCTTGCGAGGTGCTTCTCTTCGGGGACGGACACCTGCTGTTGTTTGTGCCCGAAGCCGAGCAGCGCGAGTGGGACAGCCGGCTGAGCGAGCGCAAGGCCGAGCGGCCGGAGCTGCATTGGTCCCGGCTAGCGCCGCTGGCCGGACGAGAGGCATGGATCGACGCCGTGCGCAAAGCCCGTGGGCAGATGGAGTTGGAGAAGCAGTATCGCATCAGCGTCGGGCAATGGCCCGCTCCGATTGCCGAAGCGGTGCAACTGATCGTCCGGCATGCGGATACCCAGCTGTCCGTGTCCGTGGTGGCGCATGAGGTAGGGCTGAGCCGCAGCCATTTCAGCACGCTGTTCAAAAAGACGGTCGGCGAAAGCTTCGTCACGTTCACGTACCGGGCGAAGCTAAAAATCGCCTGCGAGCTGCTTGCCGCCAAAGGGATTACCGTTCAGGAGATCGCGGATAAGATCGGCATGCCCGACGCCAAATATTTCAGCAAATGGTTCAAGCGCTGCACCGGTAAAACGCCGAGCCAATACCGGAGCGAGCGGCGTGAAGAACGAAGCGCCATCTAAAAACACGGCTCTCATCGAACGAAAAGACACCTTTGCTTGGCAGAGGCCGTTCGTGCAGCCGATGATGCACGATTTTCCGAACATCCCTCCGTTTTGTATGCGCTTTACTCTCGTTACAATAAGCATGTAAGCGGTTAACTAACAGACGTTCAGGGGGAATTCGAAATGAACCGAAGGATGCTTCTTGTTACGACAGCGATATTGTCCGCTTCAGTCATGGCCTCCGGGTGCAGCAAGCCGGCAAGCGAACCTCAAAACGGCGCAGCAGGGGCGCAGACGCCATCGTCCGAATCAGGCAAGCAGGTGACGCTGCGTTTTGCTACGTGGGATACGGGCGATCTGCTCAAAATCCAGGAGACGATTGCGCGCCAATTCGAAGCGAAGCACCCCGGCGTCAAGGTGCAGGTGGAGGCGTACGGGGACGGCTTCGACCAGAAGCTGGCCGCTTCAATCGGAGCGAACAACGCGCCTGACGTGATGTACATGTGGGATTTTCCGACCTATTCCCAGAACCTCGAACCGCTGGATGCGATGATGTCCGCCGATGCCGGGTTGAAGCCGGACGATTTTTATCCCGGACTGTTCAACTACGTGAAGATCGGCGGCAAGACATACGGCATGCCGGCCGGGTTTACGACCCGCGTTATGTACTATAACAAGAAGCTGTTCGACGAGGCGAACGTACCGTATCCGAAAGCGGGCTGGACGTGGGACGACTTCAAGGAAACGGAGAAAAAGCTGACGAACCCCGCCAAGAAGCAGTACGGCTTTGGGGTCCGGGCGGAGAACGATCCGTATGATCTGCAGGGGGTGATCTGGAGCAACGGCGGCAGCTTTATCAGCCCGGACGGCAAGTCGATCGAAGGGTTCATGAACGGTAAAGAAACGGCCGAAGTGCTGCAACTGTTCGGCAGCTTGGTCAAGGACAAAACGGCTGTCATTGTCGGCGGCAAAAACCAGCAGTCCGGTGACGACATCTTCAAAGCGGGCAAAATCGCCATGTGGGAAAGCGGCGTATGGCCGCTGGGCGGCTTCAAGGAGGCAAAAATCGACGTCGGTACGGTCATTATGCCGGCCTTCCCGGGCAAGAAGCTCAAGGGCGTCATCTCCGAATCGGCGGTATCCATCTCCAAATCGTCCAAGAACAAAGAGCTGGCTTGGGAATTCGTCAAGTATTATGCGTCCGACGAGGCGATTAAGCTGCGGACCTCCGACCTGCCGGTGCGCAAAAGCGTCGTAACCGAGAAAAAGCTCGACGAAGACCCGCTCTACCAATCGTTCTACAAAATGCTGGAGACTTGCGACGATACGCCGGCGTTCCTGCTGAATCCGAAATGGAACGAAGTGAACCGCAACCTCAAGTCGGCGATCAGTACGATGATGCTCGGTCAGAATGGGAAGGATTCGCTTGACAAGGCCGTCAAAGACTCGGAGAAATTTTTCAAATAAAGCCGTCAGGCGAAAAACGGAAGAAGGATGGACCTATGGATACGACCGCCGTTCGACAGGCAGCTAGGAGGCCGGGCATCCGATTGAAACGAAGAGGCTGGCTTACGCCTTACCTCTTCGTTCTTCCCTGGATGATCGGTTTCGTTTCCTTCACGCTGGGGCCGCTGCTGTTTTCGCTGGTGATCAGCTTGTACGATTGGCCGATTGCCGGAGAGCGTACGTTTGTCGGGTTGCAAAATTATACCCGGATGTTCACCGACGACCCGCTTTTCTGGGAGTCGCTCGGCGTTACGCTCAAATTCGCCGCGATCTTTGTGCCGCTGAATTTATCGGTAGCGCTGCTGCTCGCCTTACTGCTGAATCAAAAAGTGCGGGGAAGCGGCATATTCCGCACGATCTTTTATTTGCCGTCCGTCATCTCCGGCGTCGCGCTCGCGATGATTTGGGCGTGGGTATACAGCGGGGAGTACGGCATTCTGAATTACTTTTTGTCGCTCGTCGGCATTGCCGGACCGGATTGGCTTCGGGAGCCGGGCTGGGCGCTGGCGGCTATGGTAGGCGCGAGTCTATGGGCGCAGGGTTCGATGATGCTGATCTTTTTGGCCGGGCTTAAGAACATCCCGGGCGATCTGTATGAGGCAGCCTCCATCGACGGGGCCGGCGTGTTCACCCGATTTTTCCGGATCACGCTGCCATTGCTCAGCCCGACGCTGCTGTTCAACCTCGTCACCTCGATCATCGGCGCGTTCCAGCAGCTGACGCTGGCGTTGACGCTGACCGGTGGAGGGCCGTCGAACTCGACGTATTTTTACGCCATGTATGTTTATGAAAATGCTTTTAAATATTTTCATATGGGCTACGCCGCAGCGAATGCATGGATCATGTTCCTGATCATCTTGACGCTAACGATGCTCGTCTTCCGCTCCACCGGCATGTGGGTGTACTACGAGGGCGAAGTGAAGGCAAAACGGGCGGGCAAGCAGCGGCGGAAAGCCGCTTAAAGATGCTGGGGGAGGAGGGACCGGAGATGAAAAAAACGCTTACGTACGGGCTGCTCGTCTTGTTCTCGCTGCTGTTTCTGATGCCGTTCTTCTGGCTCGTGACGACGGCCGTGAAAGGACCGGATGAAGTCTACATGTACCCGCCCAAATGGATTCCGTCGGAGATTCAGTGGGGCAACTTCGTCAAAGCTTGGACGATTCAGCCGTTCAATACCTTTTTGCAAAATTCCTTGACCGTGACGATTCTGTCCAATATCGGGCAGCTGATTTCCTCCTCGCTGGTGGCGTACGGTTTTGCGCGCTACCGGTTCCCGGGACGCGACGCGCTGTTTCTGATCGTGCTGGCAACGATGATGATCCCGTGGGACGTGACGATGATTCCGCTGTATATGGAATTCAACTTTCTCGGTTGGATCAATACGCTCAAGCCTTTGATCGTCCCGGCCTGGTTCGGCTCGGCCTTCTATATTTTTCTGCTGCGGCAGTTTATTATGACGATTCCGACGGAGCTGGAGGAGGCGGCGAAGATCGACGGAGCCAGCGATTTCGGTATTTTCATCCGGGTGATCGTCCCGCTAATGCTGCCCGCCTTGATTCTTGTGAGCGTGTTCAACATGCTTGATACGTGGAACGATTACCTCGGCCCGCTGATTTTCCTGAACGACTCCAGCAAATATACGCTGACGCTCGGACTCGCCCAGTTCAAAGGGGTGCACGGCGTCGATATGACGTCCGTGATGGCGGTAACGTCGATCATCTGCCTGCCGCCGCTGCTTGTATTTTTCGGCGCGCAGCGGTACATCGTGGAAGGCATTGCACAGACGGGGATAAAATAGCGCGACGGCGGCGGGTGATACGGAAGCGAAGGCAACAACCCCGTTCTATGCCGTACAACACTACTAAAACAGAGTGATGAGATATGTTTATTAGGAGGTTTATCATGAGCGACCATCTGGCAAGACGGGATTGGCAAAATTTGAACGTACCGGAGCGGAATCGGCTGCCTGCCCGCGCCTCGTTTGTTCCGTACGGCGCTGCGGACGCGGCGCTGACGTACGACCGGGGCAGCTCGGACCGGTTCATGCTGCTGAACGGCGAGTGGGTGTTTCATTACGCCGGACGTCCCGAGGATGCCCCGACCTCGTTCTACATGCCGGAATTCGACGATAGCGGCTGGGATCGGCTTGTGGTGCCGAGCCACTGGCAGCTTAACGGATACGGCGCGCCGCATTACACGGATTTGTATTATCCGTTCCCGGTCTGTCCGCCCGAAGTGCCTGCGGATAACCCGACCGGGACGTACCGGCGGACGTTTACGCTGCCGGAGGGCTGGCTGTCCCGGAACGTGTTCTTGCAGTTTCAAGGCGTAGACAGCGCTTTTCACGTCTGGCTGAACGGCAGCTATGTCGGCTACAGTCAAGGCAGCCGCCTGCCGTCGGAGTTCACGATTGCCCCGTTTGTGCGCGAGGGTGAGAACGTGCTGGCGGTGCAGGTGTACCAATGGTCGGACGGCAGCTATTTGGAAGATCAGGATATGTGGTGGCTGAGCGGCATTTTTCGCGATGTTGCCTTGGTTGCTCAGCCGAAGACGTATCTAAGAGATTACACGGTCGTCGCCGATCTGGACGCAGATTGCCGCGTTGGATTGCTCCATGTACGGGCGCAGGTGGCTAAGGAGCGGACGATGACGGGAAACGTCGTTCTGGAGTGGCGGCTGACGGACGGGGAACAGGGGACGGAAGCCGCTTCCGGTGTTTGCCCCGTGGACGGCTGGAGCGAAGAAGGTGACGAAGCGGCGGCGAGTTTCCGGGCGCAGCTGAGCGACGTCCGCCCGTGGACGGCGGAAACGCCGGCTCTGTACGATCTGCTGCTCACGCTCAAGACGGAGGACGGCGATACGCTCGAAGTTGTGCCGACACGCGTCGGCTTTCGCCGGGTGGAAGTACGGGGCGGCAGGCTGCTCGTCAACGGGAAGCCGGTTCGGCTGCGCGGCGTGAACCGCCACGATCATCATCCAGAGCGCGGCCGGGCGGTCACGGTGGAGACGATGGAGCAGGACGTCGTCCTGATGAAACGGCACAACATCAACGCGGTGCGGACGGCGCATTACCCGAACGATCCGCGGTTTTACGACCTGTGCGACCGGTACGGGCTGTATGTGATGGACGAGACCGACCTAGAGACGCACGGCTTCGAGCTTGTAGGGGACGCCGACCGGCTGAGCAATGATCCCGCATGGGAGGAAGCTTATGTCGAGCGGATACGCCGGATGGTCGAGCGGGACAAAAATCATCCGAGCATCCTGTTCTGGTCGCTCGGCAACGAATCCGGCTTCGGCTGCAATTACGAGGCGATGGCCGCCTGGTGCCGCAGCGCCGATCCGACGCGGCTCATTCATTACGAAGGCGACCGCGAAGCGAAGGTGTGCGACGTATTCAGCACGATGTACTCGACCGTGGAGAAAATGATCGGCTTCGGGCAGCTCGACAACGAGGAGAAGCCGCATGTGCTGTGCGAATACGCGCATGCGATGGGCAACGGTCCCGGCGGGATGCTCGAATACGAGGAAGTGTTCCGCACCTATCCCCGGCTCGCCGGCGGCTTCGTATGGGAGTGGATCGACCACGGCCTTAGCCGCAGAACGGCGGACGGGCGGACGTACTACGCCTACGGAGGCGATTACGGCGACGAGCCGAACAACGGCAACTTCGTCATCGACGGGCTGGTCACGCCGGACCGCACCCCTTCGCCCGGACTGTTGGAGTACAAAAAGATCATCGAGCCGGTAACCGTGGAAGCGTTCGATGCTGAGGAAGGAACGGTCACGATCCGGAACCGGTACGATTTCCGTGACCTGAGCCATCTGCACCTCGCATGGACCGTATTGGCGGACGGCGCACCGCTTGCGAGCGGCAGCGCGCCGCTGCCGGACGTGCCGCCGGGCGGCACAGCGTCGCTGACGCTTCCGCCGCAAAGACCGGCGCGCCCGCTGCCCGGCGCGGAGTACCGGCTCGAGCTGCGCTTCGTGCTCGCCTCGGACACAAGCTGGGCGCCGTACGGCCACGAAGTGGCCTGGGCACAGCTTGAGCTGCCGGGCCGGGCAGCCGGGACGCACGCCCTTCCAACTGCTGCGCCTGCGCCGCACCCGCTGCTCGCGGAAGAGCGCGCGGGCGAGCTTGTCCTGCGCGGCGCGGACTTCGCGCTCAGCTTCGATCTCGCGCGCGGTGATATCCGCTCGTGGACCGGCGCGGGCCGTCCGCTGCTTCACCGAAGCCCCGCGCTTACGCTATGGCGGCCGCCGATCGACAACGACATGTACGTCGTGGCCGATTGGCGCAAGGCGTGTCTGCACTTGCTGCGTGACGATTGCCGCTCGTTCGTCTGGGAGCGGGTCGACTCCGGCACGGTGCGCTGCATCCGCCGCATACGCACGGCTCCGCCCGTGTACGACTGGGGCTATGAGTCCGTGTGGACGTATACGGTCCACGGCAGCGGTCTTGTCGAGCTTCGGGTGCAGGGAACGCCGTATGGCAAGCCGCCGGAGATGCTTCCGCGCATCGGGCTGCGGATGGAGCTGCCGGGCGATTATGACCGTGTCATCTGGTACGGCCGGGGGCCGGGAGAGTCGTACCCGGACAGCAAGCAGGCGGCCCGGTTCGGCCGATATGACTGCTCCGTCGACGGGCTCGGCTTCCCTTACGTGTATCCTCAAGAGAACGGCAACCGCTCGGACGTCCGGTGGGCCGCTTTTCTGAGCGGCAGTGGCGCAGGGCTGCTGGCCGCCGGGATGCCGCAGTTCGATTTCGGCGCGCACTGGCATACGCCGGAAGACATCGAGCAAGCAAAGCATACGACCGATTTGGTCAAACGGGATTTCATTACCGTGCACCTCGATTACCGGCACAATGGCCTTGGGAGCGCCAGCTGCGGGCAGGGACAGCTTCCGCCTTACCGGCTGGAGCCGCATGAATTTACGTTCGCAGTCCGGCTGATGCCGGTCAACGAGCAGGGCGCAGCGCTTGAGGTAACCGCCAGACGTCTACGTGCGGGAGAAGTGCGTTAAGCGAGATCGACACGTGCCAAGCATCAATCCCGCTTGAAATACGACCGCCTCCCGGCATCGATTCAAGCGGGACTGCGTTTCGCCGTTACCTCACATCCGGCACCTTCAGCTTCACGGATACATAACCTTTACTTCCTCATCTTTCGGTAAACTTAACCAATTTAACCCTAATTTTACATATGATATGACGTGACGAAAATAACTTCGTTACAGGCGTTTCAGCAAAGACAAACACGGGAATTCCACCATGCGCCAAAATATGGTACGATGAACAAGAAAAACGGGTGGCGGTCTACGACTGGTGCCCAACTGCTTGGCGGGCAGCCACAGCCGAATACTTGGCAATCAAGCTACGGTAGGTCTCTTTCGGCCTCAAGCCGACCAGCCTTTCGACAGGTTCGCCATCCTTGAGCAGGATGACCGTCGGCATCGACATCACCCCGAATCGGGCCGCAATATGCGGCGAAGCGTCGACGTCCACCTTCAGGATCGTCACGCGCTCTCCCAGCTCTTGTCCGAGCTCCTCCAGCAGCGGGTTCAGCCTTTTGCATGGCGGGCACCACGCGGCGGTAAAATCGACCAGCGTCAATTCAGATTGGCGGATATCCTCGGAAAATTCGGCATCGTTGCTTGTTTTAAGACTCATCGTTCGTTCCCTCCATGGATTCGTTATCGGTTTGTTCCGATACAATAGATTGTATGCGCTCCTCCAGATTGGACCTGATCCGGACCAACGTCTGGATTTGCTCGTCGATTTCCTTCAGCTTCTGCTGGTAAACGGGCAATATCTCGTTGCAGAACACTTCTTTGTTCGTGAGCACGCAGTGCAGAAAACCGGCAATCTGCTCGGTAGACAAGCCCAGATTCAGATACAACCGGATCGTTTTGACCTGCTCTACGGCAAATTTGTGATATTCCCGGTAGCCGCTTTCGGTACGGAGCGGTGCGATAAGCCCTTGCTTCTCATAATAGCGGAGCGATCGGATACTGGCTCCGGTCGCCTTGGACAGCTCGCCGATTTTCAGAGCACATCCCTCCTTCAGGCGGATTGTGGATCGTAGTTTTATTATAGACCGTGACATTAATGTCAGAGTCAATCGTTTTTTTACATCAATTAAAAAGTGAGGATGAGTCATGATACTTCGTAAACTGGAGCCTCAAGACGTGGAGGCATTTTGGAGCTTGCGGTTAAAATCGCTGAAAGAACATCCGGAATCGTTCGGATCGAACTATGAGGACGCGTCGCTTACTGGAATGGACGAGGTTCGCCGCCGTTTTCCGAATACGGCGGATCAATTTCTGCTGGGAGCGTTCGGAGAGAACAACGAGCTGATGGGCATGATCGGCTTTCGGCGGGAGCCTTCGCGCAATCTGGCTCATAAAGGCATACTGTGGGGAGTGTATGTAGATAGCGCCCATCAGGGGAAAGGGATCGCCCAAGCGCTGCTTCGGCATGTGCTGGAGGAGGCACGCTCGCTGGACGGGCTGGAGCAGGTTTATTTGTCCGTGGTGACCGTCAACGAACCGGCGGTCCGATTGTACCGTTCGGCCGGATTCGAAATCTTCGGAACGGAAGCGAACGCGTTGAAAATCGGTGACCGGTCGTTCGACGAATACTGGATGGCATGCAAATTATAGATGACGGGGATTCAAGGAGAGAAACGGATGGTTAAAACGATAAGGAACGCCCTTTTGTTCGCAGCGGCAGTTCATATTCTATATGTTATCGTGCAAGTCGTTTCGGGGATGCTTCTCACCATGTGGCATGTGCCCAAGATCGTCGACGCTTATTCAAGCAAGCAAGTGCTGGAATCGCAGGTTTCCTTCGGGGTGATGACGAGCCCATCCATATGGCTTTACGTGCTGACGTTCGCCGGCAGCGCCGCCTTGTACGCCTTCGTCCTGCAGCCCCTGCTGCGGAGATGGGCCAATCGACGGAACCGTTCGTAGCTTCACCGACGGCGCTTACGGCAGGCAGCATGAGGGACGCGCCGGTTCCGTATAAATGAACAGTGCTTACAGGAACGGGCCGGGCCTATCAGGCGCATCCGGCAGCTTCGCGTTATCTATCTGCTCGGGTTGATATTTTACTATTTCAAGAGAGACAGGGCTTATGATATAATAACTCACTAGTTATGTAAAAGTTTGCGTAGGGAGTGAGCAGCTTTGTCTCTGATAGTGATGAAATTCGGCGGGAGCTCCGTAGGTGACGCGGAGCGGATGAAGCGGGTGGCGAACCGCATCGTGGAAAGAAAGCTTGAAGGCCACGGTTGTGTCGTCGTCGTTTCGGCCATGGGAGATACAACAGACGATTTGATCGATTTGTCCAAACAACTGTGCCCCGGCACGCCGCCGGCGCGAGAAATGGACATGTTGCTGACAACGGGCGAGCAGGTTTCAGTTGCGCTATTGTCGATGGCGATCCACAGCCTCGGGCACGCCGCCGTTTCGTTTACGGGCTGGCAAGCCGGCATGTACACGGAAGCGCTTCATGGCAAGGCGCGCATTAGCGATATCCGCCCGGATCGTATCCGCGATGCGATCGCAGCCGGCAAAATCGTCATCGTTGCGGGCTTCCAAGGCATGACGGAGGAAGGCGAGATTACGACGCTCGGACGCGGCGGATCGGATACGACGGCCGTAGCGCTGGCGGCTGCCATTGAAGCGGACGTCTGCGAAATCTTCACCGATGTGGACGGCATCTATTCCACCGATCCGCGGATCGTGAAATGCGCACGCAAGCTGAGCGAAATTTCGTACGACGAAATGCTGGAGCTTGCCAATCTCGGGGCAGCGGTTCTGCATCCGCGCGCTGTGGAATACGCCAAAAATTACAACGTACAGCTGGTCGTCAGATCCAGCTTCAATCATAATGAGGGCACGAATGTGAAGGAGGAAGCGGCGATGGAACAAGGCATCGTAGTACGCGGCATTGCTTACGACAAAAATGTGGCGAGAATCAGTATTTTGGGAGTGGAAGAAAAGCCGGGGCAACTGGCTAAAGTTTTCACCGCCTTGGCCAATGCGCAAATCGATGTGGATATCATCGTCCAAAGCGGCGTACAGAACGGTCTCGCCGATTTCTCCTGCACCGTATCGCTGTCCGATCAAGAAAAGGCGCTTCAAGTCATCGAAGGAATTCGTCCGGAAGTCGGCTTCCGTCAAGTGACCTCGGAGACCAATCTGGTCAAAGTATCCATCGTTGGCGCGGGCATGGTCAGCACACCGGGCGTCGCGGCCAAAATGTTCGAGGTCATCTCCGAGCTCGGCATTAGCATCCTGCTGGTGAGCACGTCCGAAATCAAGACGTCCTGCGTCATTGAAAACGACCGTTTGAACGAAGTGATCGCGGCGCTGCACAGCGCTTACGGTCTCGATACGGATCAGGCCGTATTCGTGGGCGGTCCTTCCGAGCGAAGATAAGCTAACGCAGCTTATCGAAGACGAACGTAAACAGCTTAAACAGAAAAGCGGTAATTCCGGCGGCCATCAGCGGCCCGACTGGAATGCCTTTCAAGAAAATAATCCCGAAGATGGAGCCAATGACAAGACCCACAATCAATTGTGGGTCTATTTTTAACAGCTCCAAGCCTTTGCCGTTCATGTACGTTGCGATTGCGCCCCCGACTAAGGCCAAGATTCCCGGCCAAGTGGTGAACATCGATGTCACGTCTTTAATGGAAATTCGTTCGCTGGCGAACGGAACCAACACCCCCATCGTCAAAAACAGCAGCCCTAGTTCCAGCCCTCTCCGTTCGATGGTAGGCAAATACCGTTCCAAACTAATAAGCTTAATAATCAACAGCACGCAGGCGGCCGTTGTAATAATATGGGAGCGGCCGATCAGACCGATGATGATCAGCGCCACCAGCAAAATGTCTCCGTTCATGGTCAGGCCCCTTGTCCATTGGTTTCTTTTCCAGTGTATGAACGAGGGCTTGGTTTAGAACTAGAGCAAGGCGGAGGCGTGCTCCGGCTCCAGCTTCCCGGCACGTACGACAGGGGCCAAGGACAATACGTCGATTTGCGAGCAGTACGTCACATCGTGGCGGAAGCCGAGCTTGGTCAGCCGTCGTCCGCCGGCGCAGGAGACCAGCGTTTCGGGCAGACAGTCCTGCACCTGCCGGTAGGCGTGCAGCATCGCCAGGCCGAAATCGCCGACCGACTGCGCGGCGGCCGGAGTGTCCGGGTCGCAGCCGGACAGCCGGAGCAATTCGCGCACAAGCAGACCGGCGCAGAGGCCATCTTCCAGCGAGAATACGTCCTGGGCCCCCGAGCAGACCAGCACGATTTCCTGATCCAGCGAAGCCGCCTTGCGGGCGCAAGCCCCGGCGTTCAGGAAAGCGCCGATCAGTACGTGATCCGCCTTCCGGGCCTTATGAATCGCCCGGGTGCCGTTTGTCGTCGTCATGATTAGCGTTTTTCCGGACACGGCTTCAGGCGTATACTCGAGCGGAGAATTGCCGAAGTCGAAGCCGGGAATTTTTTTGCACGAACGTTCGCCCCCCAGCAAAGTTCCCGGGCCCTGCAAGCTTTTCGCCTGGCTCACTGTTTCCACCGGGACGAGCGTCCGGCATCCCCCGGCAAGCGCTGTCAGTATTGTGGATGTCGCACGAAGCACATCGATGACGATAACGGTTTTGTGCTGAAGATCGTCGGACCTCGCTTCGTTAATGGAGGCGATCACTTGAATATTCATGGAAACCGAACCTCCCCCGCTTCAAATTTGCCAATCCCACGAATGGCCGACGGCAACGGACTGCAGCCCTTCGGGAAGCATCGTATCCGAACGGAGCCCCCGACGGAGCGCCTCGAGCGAGATGACTTCCGAAGGAGCGACGTTGCCGAGATGAACGTCGGCTCCCAGCATTTGCATCAGATGCACCTGCTGCTCCTTTTGCGGCGCTTCCCAGAGCAGAACGCCCGGACTCGGCACCTGACTCAGCACCTGCGCGATTTCCTTATCCTTGCAAGCGCCTTGAGCGTCGTAGATGCCGACGCCTTTGCCGGATTCCCGGCCTTCGATCGTGACAAGCGCGGCGCCAAGTCCGGTATCCACGATCACCGTTTCAATCAATTCGTCCAATTCGATGGTGGAGCCCCACCCTTTTTTCCCGTATTCGGTGATGACCGTAAGCCCTGCTTCCACGCCTCGGGAGATCAGCTCGCTGCGCAGACTCCGAGAGACCTCGATGGTTCCGTCCGACACTTCCACACCGCTGAAGCCCATGTAAGCTGCCATATCAAAGTAATGGTCGACCGCATCCTGCCGGATCGCCACCTCCAGAAAAGTACCTCCGGGATAGACCATAATGTCGTGGGCTTTGGCCATTTCGATTTTGCGCTTAAGCAACCCCGTCTTATAAAGCGGCGAAGTGCCGAATCCGATTTTCAGCATGTCGATATAGACGCCGGCCGTCTGCAGCAAATCCTCAAGCGCATGAAGTCCAAGGCCCTTGTCGATCACCATCGTTTTGCCTAAGGCTCGCGGCTTATCCGTACGACGCCCGGTCGGATCGCTGAGCAGGGTGTTCCACTGCAGCGGTGATGTAACCTCCATCTTGTATCGCCTCGCAGTAACTTAAAGTTGAATTACGGTGTCATCATATGCATTTTGGGCGAATGGTGTGCCCTACAAGCCTAAAATGAGACGAGCCGGCATAACATGAGATAAGGAAAGCGAAGGGGGGAAACGCATGTCGGTCATTAACAAAATCGTCCTCAGCATGGCGTTAATCCGAATCTTCTCGGGGAGCATCGAGATCATGGCGGGGCTGCTTATGCTGCGCTATAACCAGATTGAGAAAGCGCTCCTGGTCAATTCGGGGCTGGCGCTGGTTGGACCTTTCGTGCTGCTTACGACGACGACGATCGGTCTTGTGGGGATGGCCGATAAGCTGTCGGCGGGCAAAATGTTATGGGTGCTTATCGGCGTGAGCTGCATTTTTATTGGAATCTTAAAAAAGTAATCGGTCATAGTTCAGTAGATTGCATCATACATATGATTGTAAAAGATGGACAGCTTGGGAGGGATAGCCATGATCCGGTCGCTGCTGCCGTTCTTCTCTGCCGATATGCGGCAGATCCTAGCAACTCTACCAACCCGCATTGAAGCCGAGCTGCAAGAAATCCGGATTCGCGAAGAGAGGCCTCTGGAAGTCGTCTGGGCTTCGGGCTGCGGCTTCGTATCGGACAAGGGCGGCTTGAGCGCTGATCCCGGGCAAGCCTACCGGCCGACGCGCCGGGACTGCGCCGAGCTGCTGGAGCAGCTGACGCAGCATTCGATGTACACGTTCGAAGAGGAGCTGAAGCGGGGATTCATCACCGTCTCCGGCGGACACCGGATCGGCCTCGCCGGACGAACCGTCCTCGAACAGGGAAAGGTGAAGTACATCAAGGATGTCAGCAGCTTCAACGTCCGGCTGGCACGGGAATGGAAACATGCTGCCAAGTCGGTCCTACCCTATCTGCTCGAACCGGGCGGCGAGCGGGTATACCGCACGCTGATCGTCTCTCCTCCGCAGCAGGGAAAGACGACGCTGATCCGCGATCTGGCCCGAATGCTTGGCACGGGAGGAGCGGACAACGGCTTGCGCCGGTCCTTCAAGATCGGCATCGTCGACGAACGGTCCGAGATTGCCGCCTGCGTCAAAGGGGTGCCCCGCTTCGATGTCGGGTACCGGACGGACGTGCTGGACGGCTGCCCGAAGGCGGAAGGCATGATGATGATGATCCGCTCCATGTCACCGGAGGTGCTGATTGCCGACGAGATCGGCCGGGCCGAGGACGCGCTTGCGATTCACGAAGCGCTGCACGCAGGCGTTGGCGTCATCGCAACGGCCCACGGCCGGGATGCCGCGGAGCTCAAGCGTCGTCCGATTCTGCGTGAGCTGCTCGAAGACGGCGTGTTCGACCGCTTCGTGGTGCTGGCCCGACCGCCGGGAGCGAGCCCGGAAACGGCTGTCTATGACAAGCAGGGCAAGCGGCTGGACGACAGGCTGGCTTGGAGAGGGGGGTTGAACTGATGAAACGAACCGGCGAAGAGGACGAGGACCCCGCATGCTGAAGCTGCTCGGCGCCATGCTGATATTGCTGGCAGGCACGCTGCTCGGCTTTTACCAAGCTTCTCAATTGTCGCGCCGACCGAGGCAAATCGCCGAGCTGATTCGCATACTGCTGCGGTTGGAAACGGAAATCGTCTACGGATTCACGCCGCTGCCGGATGCGCTCCGGCGCGCCGCAAGAGCGGATGACTCCCCAGTGGGCGCTTTGTTTGCGGCCGCGTCGGAGGAACTCGGCAAGCCCGGCGGCCGTTCCGTACAGGCCGTTTGGGAGCAGACGGTGAGCCGGGGATGGAAAACGACGTCGATGAAAGCGGCGGAGCGGGACATTTTGCTGCAGCTTGGCTCTACGCTGGGGCTGACGGATCGCGATGACCAGGTGAAGCACCTGAGGCTCACCGTCAGCAGCTTGCAAGGGGAAGCGGACATTGCGCGGGACGAGCGGGAGCGGTACGAGCGGATGTGGAAAAGCCTCGGCCTGCTGATGGGCGCGTTAGTCGTCATTTTAATGTATTAGAAGCAGAGCCAGGCTTAAGGGTGAGGTGCCGCCAATGAACGTGGACGTAAACGCGATATTCCAGATCGCCGGCATCGGCATCATTATCGCAATGATTCATACCGTGCTGAAGCAGATGGGCAAAGAAGATATGGCGCATTGGGTCACCGTGATCGGCTTCGTCGTCGTGCTGTTTATGGTGGTCCGGCTGCTGGACAGCTTGTTTAAAGAGATCAAGACGATTTTTCTCTTCCAATAAAAGCAGGTGAAGCCCGTGGAGATTATTCAAATCGTAGGGCTCGGGTTGGTGACGACCGTGCTGGTGCTAATCATCAAGGAGCAAAAGCCAATGTTCGCCTTCCTGCTGACGGCCTTCACCGGCATTACGATCTTCCTGTTCCTGATCGGCAAAATATCCGGCGTGATCGGAGTGCTGGAGGAGCTGGCCAACAAGGCGAACATCAACCTGATATTTCTCAAGACGATTCTGAAAATCATCGGCATCGCCTACATCGCCGAATTCGGCGCCCAGATCGTCCGGGACGCAGGTCAGGAAGCGGTGGCCTCCAAAATAGAGCTGTCCGGCAAAGTTCTCATCATGGTGATGGCGATTCCGATCGTCTCGGCGATCATCGAAACGGTCGTCAAGCTGCTTCCCGCGTAGCTCCGGAGAGGGGCAGCTCGGCATGAAAAAGCGGGTGGAGGCGAAGCGATGAGGCGGCGCTGGATGCAAAGGTTACGACATTCGTGCGGCAGACTGGCCGCCAGTGGCACACTCCGGCTCGGACTGCTGCTTGGCATGGCATTCCTCTCAGCGCTCATGCTGGACGGGGGAGTGGGCTGCTGCGGCGCCGCGTTTGCCGCCGTACCGGCGGAAGAGCTGATCCGGGAGCAGGCGCAGCGGCTGCCGCTCGATCAGGTCGAGCAATTCTGGAGCCGGCTGACCCGGCAGTACGGCGGATATTTTCCCGACAGCCGGGCCCCGAGCTTCATGGAGCTGCTGCTCGGAGCCAAGGATTTCGGCCTCGGTTCGGTATTCTCGGGATTGTTCAAATATTTGTTTCACGAGCTTCTCTACAATGGCAAGCTGCTGGTTTCCATCGTCATTCTTACAGTATTCAGCATGCTGCTGGAAACGCTGCAAAGCTCCTTCGAGAAAAATAACGTCAGCAAGATCGCTTACGCCATTTCGTTTCTGGTCCTGATGATTATGGCGGTCAACAGCTTCAGCGTCGCGATCGGCTATGCGAAATCGGCGATAACCGATATGATCCACTTCATGATCGCCGTCGTGCCGCTGTTGCTTACGCTGCTCGCTTCCATGGGCAACGTGGTGTCAGTCACCGTCCTGCACCCGCTGATCGTATTCATGATCCACGCCGTCGGGACGGCGATCTACTTCATCGTATTTCCGCTGCTGTTTTTCTCGGCGGTGCTGCATATTGTCAGCTCGCTGTCGGACAAATACAAGGTGACCCAGCTAGCCAATTTGCTGCGAAACGTCAGCGTAGGATGTCTTGGAGTTTTCGTTACGGTATTTTTGGGGGTTGTTTCGGTACAAGGCATCGGCAGCGCCGCGGCGGACGGGGTGACGATCCGGACGGCCAAGTATATTGCAGGCAACTTCGTGCCGGTGGTCGGGCGGCTGTTCTCGGACGCCTCGGAGACCGTGATCGGCGCCTCGCTGCTGGTGAAAAACGCGGTAGGGCTGGCGGGGGTCGTCATTCTTCTGGTGCTCTGCGCTTTCCCGGCGCTCAAAATATTGGCGCTTGCCTTCATTTATAATGTATCGGCCGCGGTGATGCAGCCCTTGGGAGATAACCCGATGATAACGTGCTTGGAAACGATTGGAAAAAGCTTGATTTTCGTATTTGCGGCGCTTGCCGTCGTCGGGCTGATGTTCTTCCTGGCGATCACCATTGTCATTGCCGCCGGCAACGTATCCGTCATGATGCGCTGAACCCCGCCCCACGAAGGAGAGGATGACGATTGGACTTCATGAGCGGGTGGCTCAAGTCGATCGTCATGGTCATCTTGCTCGCCACCTTCGTCGATCTGCTGCTGCCGAACCAGTCGATGCAGCGCTACGTCAAAACTGTGATCGGCCTGTTCCTGCTGCTTACGCTGCTGCAGCCGCTCTTTTCACTGCTTGGCCAGCGCTCCCAATTGGATGAGCGCGTCAAGGATGCGCTGTTCAAAAGCGGAGCCGCGAACCCGGAACGGATGGCGAGCGGAGAGGTCGAGTCGCTGCCGGTCACCCTGCAGCGGGCCGAAGCGCTGAAAGCCAAGCAGCAGGAGCAATCGCGCAAGCTGGTGGAGGCGCAGGCTGCCGGTCTGATGAAGCGAAGCATTGAGCAGAAGGCCGGGGTGAAGGTGCGAAGCATTCAGGTGGAGACCGCCGCCGATCGCGAAGGCCAGCTTATCATCCGCAGCGTCTCCCTCGCCTTGGAGCCGCAGCCGCCGGTTACTTCCGTTACGGATACGGCTTCAAGACCGGGTAGAGGGATCGAGCCGGTCAAACCAGTCGCGCCCGTTGCCGGTGTCGATATCCGCATCGGACAGCCGCAATCGAGTCCCGTTTCCCGAATGAGCAACAGGGAATCGGATGAAAATAAGCTGCCGCCTGAATGGATGCAGAAAAAGACGCAAATATTACTGATGTTGGAGCAGGATTGGCAGGTAGGCGAAGATCAAATCCGGCTGGAGCTGGCGGTGGGGAGGTGATGCGGATGGGAGAGATGCGGAGAAGGATGCAATCGTGGCTTGGCGGTGGCCCGGGCGGTCCGAAGCGGGTGCAGGCGTTTCGATGGGTGCTGTTGCTCGGGCTCGTAGGCGCTGCGCTTATGATTCTGAACTCGTTTATAACCGTGAAGGAGGTGGACCCCACCGGCACGGGACGGGCGTCTCCTCCCGATCAGACCAAGCCGGCCTTCGGTCAGGGCAACAAAGAGCGAAGCATGTTCAAAGATTATGAGGAAGCGTATGAAACCGAGCTCAGGGACGTATTGTCGAAAATTGTCGGAGTGGGCGATGTGGAAGTGCTGGTGACCATAGAGTCGACGGAGGAACTGAACGTTGAGCGCAACACCAAGGAAACGCAGCAAATTACCAATGAAAAAGATCCGCAGGGGGCCACGAGACATATCACCGACGTGACCCGGAACGGCGAAGTTGTGCTCTACGAAATTTCGGGCGGCAAGCAGCCGCTCGTCGTCAAGACGATTAAGCCGAAAATCCGCGGCGTGCTCGTCGTCGCCAAGGGCGCGGAAAATCTGACGGTGAAAAAAATGATTACCGAAGCGGTAGAACGCGGGTTGGATGTTCCTGCCCACCGGATATCGATCCAGCCTCGCAAGCAGTAAGCCGTACGAGGCCGGTGCGATACATTCAATATTAAACAAGGATAAACGTTAAGGAGGATATGCAATGAATTCGAAAAGACAAACCATTTGGCTTGTATCCATGCTTAGTTTGATGGTGGTGCTGTCCGCCTACTACCTGTTTACGGAAGACGTGGGCAATGTGGAAGTGACGGGAACGACACCGAAGGAAATGACGATCAGCGCCGGGCAAACGGATGCGATGCATCCCGCAGCGACGGATGCGAACACTGGTCCGAGAGGCGAGCAAAAGCCGGGGCAAAAACCGGAAGTGAAGCCCGAACAGAAGCCTGAGGTGAAACCGGAGCAGAAGCCTGAGATCAAGCCCGAGCAAAAGCCCGAGATAAAACCCGAACAGAAGCCTGAGATGAAACCGGAGCAAAAACCGGAAATGAAGCCCGAACAAAAGCCCGAGATGAAGCCCGAGCAGAAGCCTGAGATGAAGCCTGAGATGAAGCCTGAGATGAAGCCGGAGCAAAAACCGGAAATGAAGCCCGAACAGAAGCCCGAGATGAAGCCGGAAGGCAAACCGGAGCAAAAGCCTGGAAAGGGTGAAAAACCCAGCAGCGCGGGAGCGGAGACGTCGTCGATCGCCGCTCAGCCGGTCTCCAAAAACAAAACGGACGCCACAGTGCTGCAGCAGGTGCAAGCGCAGGCCCATGCCCAATCGGGGAAGGACTATTTTGTAAACCTCCAGTTGAAGCGCAACGAAGAGATGGCTAAGAAAGCCGAGCAGCTCCTGACGATTATCGCGGACCCGAAACAGACGTCCGAAGCAGCCGTCAAGGCGCAGGAAGAGCTGCGGAAAATCGAAGATATGGAAGCCAAAGTTACGAATCTCGAAGAAAGCTTGACGAAAGATTTCCCGCAGGCTGTTGTCACACAAGACTCCAACAAATGGAAGGTTACCGTCCAAGCAGGCAAGCTGGAGAAAAGCCAAGCGCTCAGCATCATTGACAAAACAATCAAAGAACTGAGCGTTGGTCCCGACAGCGTATCGGTGCAAATGATTCCTTAACCGGAATCTGAAGCCGATAGACAGGAAGAATGCGCATGTAAGGAGAGTCCGGAATGAATGAATCCAGGCTCTTCTTTTTTTGCATTATTCGACTGTTTTCGTCATTTACTTTTCTTATTCGCGGTGACTTTTCCGTCTTCCGGACGGGACCGGATACCGCGCGTTATTCCCGGAGAAGGAAACTCTTTTCTTACCGAAAGATTGTGATATAATAACAACGTCGTTTGTTTTACGGTGTTGACCGCTGCCGCGGGACAAGCCGTCGGTTTGCGCGCCGCTTGGCCGGGGCGTGCCGCAGCTTGCATGAGCAGTTGTCAACAAGATGCCTAAAGGAGTGAATTCCGTGTTTAAGTTAAGCGAAATTAAAGAATTGATCAAGCTGGTGGATCAAACATCATTGCAAGAACTCGAGATCGAAAACGAAGGCTCCCGCCTTTTAATCCGTAAACCGAATAAAACCGAGCAAGTCGTCGTCACCGCCGCACAGCCTGCGGCCAGCCTCGTCGCCCAGCAGCCTGCTCCTCAAGCCGTCGTTCAGACGTCCGCGGCAGTCAACATACCTGCAGCCGAACCTCCGGCAGCAGCCCAATCCAATTTACATACGATTGTTTCCCCTATGGTCGGCACCTTTTACGAAGCCTCTTCTCCGGGAGCGGCGCCGTTCGTTTCCAAGGGCACTAGCGTGAAGGAAACGACGATCGTCTGCATCATCGAAGCGATGAAGCTGATGAACGAGATCGAAGCCGAAGTCAAAGGCCAGATCGTCGAAGTGCTTGTCGAGAACGGGCAGTTGGTGGAGTACGGCCAACCGTTGTTCCTGGTGAAACCGGAATAATCCGCTAGGAGGAGAACCCATTGAAGTTTCAAAAAGTATTGATCGCCAACCGTGGGGAAATCGCCGTGCGCATTATTCGCGCATGCCGTGAGCTCGGAATTTCTACGGTCGCGGTTTACTCGGAAGCGGACCACGAAGCGCTGCATGTCCGTTTGGCGGACGAGGCCTATTGTATCGGACCTACAGCTTCCAAAGACAGCTATTTGAATTACATGAATCTGATGAGCGTCGCGACGTTGACGGAGACCGACGCGATTCATCCGGGATACGGCTTTTTGGCGGAGAACGCCGACTTCGCCGAAATTTGCGAGAGCTGCAACATTACGTTCATCGGTCCTTCGCCGGAAGCGATCAGCAAGATGGGCGACAAATCCGTTGCGAAGCAGACGATGAGAGAAGCGGGCGTTCCCGTCATCCCCGGCTCCGACGGCCTTGTCGAGGATATGGACGAAGCGGTCCGACTGGCCCGCGAGATCGGCTATCCGGTCATTATTAAGGCGACGGCCGGAGGCGGAGGCAAAGGCATTCGTCTGGCCGAGAACGAAGAGATGCTGATTCAGCAAATTACGACCGCCCAGCAGGAAGCGCAAAAAGCTTTCGGCAATGCAGGCGTCTATTTGGAGAAATATTTGACGGGGATGAAGCACGTCGAAATTCAAGTGCTGGCCGACAAGCACGGCAACGTGGTGCATTTGGGCGAGCGCGACTGTTCGGTGCAGCGCCGCCGCCAGAAGCTGGTGGAGGAAGCGCCTTGCCCGATTCTGACGCAGGAAATCCGCGACCGGATGGGTGAAGCGGCCGTTCGCGCGGCCAAAGCCGTCGATTATTCCGGCGCCGGTACGCTCGAGTTTTTGCTCGGACAGGACGGACAGTTTTACTTTATGGAGATGAACACCCGGATTCAGGTAGAGCATCCGGTTACGGAGCTGATTACGGGCATCGATATTATTAAAGAAATGATCCGCGTCGCGGAAGGCGAGCCGCTTTCGTTCACTCAGGACGAGGTCCGCATCGACGGCTGGGCGATCGAGTGCCGGATCAACGCAGAAGACCCGGATCGCAACTTTATGCCGTCCGCGGGTCAAATCAAGTTTTATTTGCCGCCCGGCGGCTTCGGCGTCCGTGTTGACAGCGCCGCATACCCGGGCTACACGATTCCGCCTCATTACGATTCGATGATCGCGAAGCTGATCGTGTGGGGAGCGGACCGCAACGAAGCGATCCAGCGAATGAAGCGCGCTCTGGCCGAATTTACGATCGAAGGCATTCATTCGACGATCCCGTTCCATCTGAAGCTGCTAGAGCATAAAAAGTTTTTGGCCGGCGACTTCGATATTAAATTTTTGGAAGAGCATGACGTGAACGATCCGGATTCGTAAGCAGGTTTACTGCGTTGTCATATAGTAATGGGAATGGTATAGTAATACAATAACACTAGGTGTGGGCAAGCCAAATTTAGGAGGTCCTGACCATGAGTACATTGGCAGAGGATTATGAGAAGACCGAGATGGGCACGATTCAGATCGCTCCGGAGGTGATCGAGATTATCGCCGGTATGGCGGCCGCGGAAGTGCCCGGCGTTGCAGGCATGAGCGGCGGATTTGCCGGAGATATCGCCGAGTTTCTCGGACGCAAAAATATGGCCAAAGGCGTAAAAGTCGAAGTAGGCCAACGCGAAGCGTCGATTGACGTGTCTGTCGTCATCGAATTCGGCATGCGGATTCCGGAGGTTGCAAGCGGGATTCAGCATAATGTCAAGCAGGCCATCGAATCGATGACCGGACTTAACGTCGTACAAGTGAACGTTCACATTCATGACGTCGTTTTCAAAGGTGCGGACAAAGTCGAAGAGCCGGAAACGCCCGCACAGCGCGTAAAATAATTTATAAATACCCCGGTTGAACCCCCATCCTTCACCGTTTGGGGGTTTCCTCCATCTTAGGAAGGAGTCAGGATTCGTGGTAAAAATTCTCGACAGACTGCTGCTCTTTATTTTCAGCTTGGCCGTGCTGATCGCAACGTTCATTCTGTTGTTCGCTGCATTTGGCCTGATTTCCTTCGACACGGCGGGCAACTTCGCTCACGACGTGTATTACGATTTAAAAACGGCGATTATTTTCATTAGCTCCACGGTGGTGGCTGCTCTGTTAAGCCTTCGCTTACTGTATTTGTCCGTACGGCGCGGCAAATCTTCGTCGCCCTCGATCGATCAGCGCACCGAATTCGGGGATATCCGGATTTCGCTGGATACGGTGGAGAATTTGTCGTTGAAAGCGGCAGGCCGGACGCGCGGGGTTCAAGATTTGCGCGCCCGCGTCAAAGTGAATCAATCCGGACTTGAGATCGTCATTCGCGCCATCGTGGACGGCGATACTTCCATTCCGGCGATGACCGAAGAGATGCAGGCGAACGTGAAACGGCATATTGAGGAAATTACCGGGATTCCCGTGGCTTTCGTCACGGTATTTATCGCGAATATTCAACAATCGTCCCCGACCTTCAAAAGTCGAGTGGAATAGAGGTGAGCCCCCGGATGTGGATGCGAATTTGGGAGCAGCTATGGGAACAGCACAGGGGTAAGACGATCGGCGTTCTGGCCGGGAGCGCCTTTGGCCTCATTTATTTGTTCTTCGGCTTCTGGCGTATGTTAATCTTTGTCCTGATCGTATATACTGGATACTACATAGGGAAAAGGTTGGACCGGAACGAGCCGGTGTTTCCCGCAGAAGACACTTGGCGCTGGCTAATGGACAAATGGAGACCGTTCCGCTAAAATCCTTGGATGACGCCCAAGGATTTTTTTCGGTTGATAACAATGTATAAGAGTCTTCAACTTAAGACAAGGAAGACGCAGCCGGTTTATTCTGGTGAAGCAAGTGCGAACCCACAGGAGGATTTGATCGGATGAGACGAAGATTGGCAAGGGAGCTTGCGGTGCAAAGCTTATATCAGATCGAAATGAACGAAGCGACAGCGGCCGATGCCATCGCGCACGTCATCGAAGAAGCGCGGACGGAGGACGAGGCGCAGCTTACGCGGGAGCGCGATCAGATTGCGCCTCATGAGGTGCTTGAGCTCGTGGAAGGCACGATGCAACACAAGCGGCAAATCGACGGCCTGCTTTCCGATTATTTGAAGGGCTGGCAGATGGACAGGCTGTCCAAGGTAGACCGGGAAATTATGCGGCTTGCCACGTATGAAATGGTATTTCGGGAAGATGTGCCGCCGAAGGTCGTCGTGAACGAAGCAATTGAAATGGCCAAAAATTTTGGCACGGAAGAGTCGGGGAAGTTCGTCAACGGCGTGCTCGGCAAAATGATCAAAGACCTGGAGACGATTCGCAACCGTTCGTCTGAAGTGTAGAAGCTACCGAGCGAAAGGGGAAATCAAGCATGTCCGCGCAAATCATTAACGGCAAAGAAATCGTCAGTTCTTACCGCGCCGATATTAAGCAGCAAGTCGAGCAGTTGAAGCAGCAAGGGGTACAGCCAGGACTTGCGGTGGTCATCGTCGGAGACGACCCGGCCTCGCACGTCTACGTGCGCAATAAAGCGAAAGCCTGTGAAGAAGCGGGCATGCATTCCGAAGTGTACAAGCTTCCGGAACAAACGCCGGAGGCGGATGTGCTGGATCTCATCTCCAAGCTGAATGGCGATCAGGCGATTCACGGGATTCTTGTCCAGTCGCCGCTGCCGGGACATATCTCGGAGGAACGGGTGGTCGAAGCGATTGCGGTCGAAAAAGACGTTGACTGCTTCCATCCGGTCAATGTGGGCAACCTTATGATCGGCAAGGAAGGGCCGGCTCCTTGCACGCCTGCTGGCGTCATTGAGATTCTCAAAAAAGTCGGCGTTGAAATTGCCGGCAAGCATGCCGTTGTGATCGGCCGCAGCAACATCGTCGGCAAGCCGATGGCGATTCTGCTGCTTCGCGAGAACGCGACAGTAACGGTGTGTCACTCGCGCACGAAAAATATGGAAGAAATTACGCGGCAGGCGGATATTTTGATCGCGGCAGTCGGCAAGGCCAAGATGATCAACCGCAGCCATATCAAGCCGGGAGCCGTTGTCGTCGACGTGGGCATCAACCGGCTCGATACCGGCAAGCTGGCGGGAGACGTCGATTTTGACGACGTTCTGGAAACGGCAAGCTATGTCACGCCGGTACCGGGCTGCGTCGGTCCGATGACGATTACGATCCTACTTCGCAATACGCTTGAAGCGGCACAGTGTGCGGCTTCGGCAACCAGCTAGCGGTAACGGGCGTAGTTATGAAAGAAAAACAAATTTTATCGATCAAAGAGCTGAATCGATACATTAAGATGCTGCTTGAGGGCACCGACCGGCTGCAGGACGTTTGGGTGCGGGGCGAGATTTCTAATTTTACCCACCATTCCAGCGGACATATGTATTTTACGTTAAAAGATGCGGACAGTCGGTTAAAAAGCATTATGTTCGCCTCCTACAACCAACGGCTTCCGTTCCTTCCCCGGGAAGGGACGAAGGTGATCGCCTGCGGGAACATCTCGGTGTACGAACGGGACGGGCAGTATCAATTCTATGTCACGCAAATGCAGCCGGACGGCATCGGGAGCTTGTATCTGGCATTTGAACAGCTGAAAAAAAAGCTGGAATCCGAAGGGCTGTTCGCGCCTGCGATCAAGAAGCCGATTCCGCGCTTTCCGCGGGCGATCGGGGTCATCACGTCGCCGACGGGCGCGGCGGTTCGCGATATTATTATCACCCTGCAGCGCCGTCATCCTACCGTTCCCATTCTGCTGTATCCGGCGCTTGTGCAGGGGAAGCAGGCGGCTCCTTCGATTGTGAGAGCGATCGAGGAGATGAATGCAAGAAACGAAGTCGACGTGCTGATCGTCGGCCGTGGCGGCGGATCGCTTGAGGAGCTGTGGGCTTTCAATGAAGAAGCGGTCGCCCGGGCGATCTTCGCTTCAAGTCTGCCGATTATTTCGGCGGTCGGCCACGAAACGGATTTCACGATCGCGGATTTCGTCGCCGACCTGCGCGCGCCGACTCCGACGGCGGCTGCCGAGCTGGCCGTTCCGCATCATCTGGAGCTGAAGCAGCAGCTCGGCTACTTGAGCCAGCAATTGTACGGCGGATTGACGCAGCAGCTGGAGCGAAGCAAAGAGCGCCTGAAGCGGCTCCAGCGGTCGCCTTACCTGACGAATCCCCGCCGACAGCTGCTGCTGCAGCCTGCGGAGCGTCTCGACCGCATGCGCGAGCAGCTCGGCTACAAAATGCGAGGCCGCCTGACGAAAAGTCACGAGCGGCTGATGAAGGCCGACCGGCAGCTCGCTTCGTTTAATCCGAAGGAGCAGGTCGTCTACTCCCGGAAGCGGCTCGACTCGTCCGCCCGTCTGCTTCGCCAGACGATGCAGGCGGTGCTGAGGCGCAAACAGCAGGAGCTCGTATCGTCCATTCGCCAGTTGGATGCGCTTAGCCCGCTCAAGATCATGCAGCGGGGATATAGCCTTGTCTATGACGAGAAAGAGAAACAGCTCGTGAAATCGATCCAGCAGGTGCAAATTGGGGATATTTTGAAGCTGCGCCTGATGGACGGACGGATCGATTGTCATGTTTGGTCTATGGAGGAGAAGACGGAGGAGAAAAGCGATGTCAAATCAGGAAGCGACGCCTAGCTTCGAGCAGGCGATGGACCAGCTTGAGCGCATTGTGGCACAGCTCGAAAGCGGGGATATTCCACTGGAGAAGGCGATAGAGCTGTTTCAAGAAGGAATGAAGCTGTCTCAATTGTGCGGGCAAAAGCTGGAGCAGGTGGAGCGAAAAATCGAAATTTTGCTGGAAGAAGAGGGCGGTTTGGCGAAAAAGCCGTTTCAGCCGCAGGAAACCGATAAAGGGGATAACCGATGAACGAGTCATCCGGCATCCGAGAATATATTCGAGACATGGCTTCGCTCATAGAGCGGGAGCTGCAGCAGTCGATTCCATCGTCGTGGGCGATTCCCGCCCCGCTTCGCGAATCGATGATGTACTCCTTGATGGCCGGCGGCAAGCGGCTGCGGCCGATTCTGGTGCTGGCCGCGGCCGAAGCGCTGGGCGGCAGCCCGGAAGCGGCCGTGCCCGCAGCGTTGGCCGTAGAGATGATCCACACGTATTCGCTTGTTCATGACGATCTACCCGCCATGGACAACGACGACTTTCGGCGGGGCAAGCCGACGAACCATAAGGTTTACGGCGAAGCGATGGCGATTTTGGCCGGGGATGCCTTGCTGACCCATGCGTTCTTCTCGGTCGTTCAATCCGCGAGGAAGCATAACATTCCGGCCGACCGGGTGATCGACATCGTCGAAGAGCTGTCCCGGCTGTCCGGAGCCCCCGGCATGGTCGGCGGTCAAGCGGCAGACATGCTCGGAGAGCAAGGGGTAACGAAGCTGGAAGAGCTGGAGTACATCCATCTGCACAAGACGAGCGACTTGGTCGTCTTTTCCTTGAAAGCCGGCGGCAGGATCGCAGGAGCAGCCGAAGCCCAGCTTGCCGCCTTGGAGCGGTTCGGCACGTGCATCGGGCTGGCGTTTCAAATTCAGGACGACGTGCTCGATCTGATCGGGGACGAAAGCAAGCTCGGCAAACCCGTACAGAGCGACGTCAAGCAGCAGAAAGTGACCTACCCTTATTTTATCGGGATTGAAGCATCGATTGCGAAGGTCGGGGAGCTGACGCGCGAGGCGAAGCAAGCAATCTTGGCGGCGGATTTCCCGCGCCCGGAGCGGCTGCTGGAGCTTGCGGATTATTTAATGAAGCGCGATCATTAGCGCTTTACCCTGTTCAGACGCCCGTGGCGGCTGCTGCTTTTGCACCGGTTCCGTTTGAGCGCGTGACGGTCCTGTGCTATAATGACATCGTATTCAAGCACATTACATAGCCTATGTAAGGAAGCGGATCGTTATCGACTCTTACCTGCCATTCGTTAGGCATACTCCAACTATGGAAAGCGAGGGAACAAGCGTGCTGCTCGATCACATTCATCAGCCTGAGGACTTGAAACGTCTGACTGTGGAACAGCTGGAGCAAGTGGCTGCGGAAACGAGACATTTTCTTGTCGAGAAGCTTTCGGTCACCGGCGGTCACCTCGCGCCCAACCTTGGCGTTGTCGAGTTAACGATTGCTATGCACTATTTGTTCGACAGTCCGAAGGATAAATTTATTTTCGATGTCGGCCATCAGTCGTATGTTCACAAGATTTTAACCGGTCGAAAAGATAAGTTCGATACATTGCGCAAATATAAAGGCCTGTGCGGCTTCGTGAAACGTTCCGAAAGCGAGCATGACGTCTGGGAAGCCGGTCACAGCAGCACTTCGCTGTCCGCTGCGATGGGGATGGCCGTCGCCCGCGATTTGAAGGGCGAGACGAACCGGATCATTGCCATGATCGGCGACGGAGCGCTCACAGGCGGTATGGCTCTGGAGGCTATAAATCATATCGGCCACGAGAAGCGGAAGCTGATGGTCATTCTGAATGACAACGAAATGTCCATCGCCCCGAATGTCGGGGCGCTCAGTCATTATTTGGCGCGCATTCGTTCGGACCGGCACTATGTGAAGGCCAAGGAAGAATTCGAGCACCTGATCAAAAAGATTCCGGCCATCGGCGGTACCTTGGCGAAGACGGCGGAACGGGTGAAGGACTCATTCAAATATTTGGTTGTCCCCGGCGTATGGTTCGAAGAGCTCGGCTTTACGTACCTGGGACCTGTAGATGGCCACAACTTGCCGCTGCTGCTCGAAACGATGAAGCAAGCGGATAAGGTCAACGGGCCTGTTCTTGTGCATGTGATCACGACGAAAGGCAAGGGCTATTCGCCGGCCGAGTCGGATTCCCACAAATGGCACGGCATCAGCCCATACAAAATCGAATCCGGCCAAGTCCTGAAGACGGTCGGCCCTCCGATGTATACGGAAGTGTTCGGCAGCACGCTCATTGAGCTGGCGAAGCAGGACGAGCGTATTGTGGCGATTACCCCGGCGATGCCCGGCGGTTCAGGGCTGCTCGGCTTTGCAAAGGCATTTCCAAGCCGGGTGTTCGACGTAGGGATTGCGGAGCAGCATGCCGCTACGTTTTCGGCCGGTTTGGCGGAAGAAGGGTTGAAGCCGGTGTTCGCGGTCTATTCGACCTTCCTTCAGCGCGCTTACGACCAAGTCGTGCATGATATTTGCCGCGCAAACCTTAACGTGGTATTTGCGATTGATCGTGCGGGCTTTGTCGGTCCGGACGGCGAGACGCATCAAGGGGTATACGATATTGCGTATTTGCGCAGCATTCCGAATATGGTGCTGATGATGCCGAAGGACGAAAACGAGATGCGGCATATGATGAAGACGGCTTTCGAGTACAACGAAGGGCCGATCGCTTACCGTTATCCGCGGGAAAACGGACTTGGGGTGCCGATCGATGAGACGCTTCAGCCGATTCCGATTGGTACATGGGAAGTGCTTCGTCCGGGGAGCGATGCGGCGATTCTGGCCGTCGGTCCGATGATTCCGCTTGCGCTGGAAGCGGCCGAGGTGATGAGCAAGGAAGGCGTTCAAGTTCGCGTCGTCAACGCGCGGTTTATCAAGCCGATGGACGAAGCGATGCTTCTCCAGTTGGCCAAAGAAGACATCCCGATCCTGACTCTGGAGGAAGGGGCGGAGCTCGGAGGCTTCGGCAGCGGCGTGCTGGAGCATTACTCGCAGCAAAATGTGTACGGCCTGCGAATCAAAATTATCGGCGTGCCGGATTATTTCGTCGAGCACGGCTCCGTCAAGGAACAGCGTAAAGAGGTTGGATTTACAGCCGAGCGGCTCGTATCGGAACTGCAGGCGCTCGTTCCGCGCAGACGGCAGCGGGCCTAACAATACGAGGTAGGAGCAATTCATGGCTGCGGACAAAGCGGAAAAAGAACGACTTGATGTCCTGCTCGTCGAGCAGGGCTATTATGAAACAAGAGAAAAGGCCAAGGCGGCCATCATGGCCGGCTTGGTGCTGGTTGACGACGTTCCGGTCGACAAAGCCGGAACGAAGATTGCCCGGAAGTCCCGGCTGATTGTCAAGGGTGCGGTGCATCCTTACGTCAGCCGCGGCGGGTTGAAGCTGGAGAAGGCGATCCATGTGTTTGGCATCAACCTGCAAGGGGTTACGATGCTGGACATCGGCGCATCGACCGGAGGATTTACCGATTGCGCGCTGCAGAACGGGGCGCTTCACGTCTATGCGGTCGATGTCGGCTACAATCAGCTGGATTGGTCGCTGCGCAAGGACCCCAGGGTTAGCGTCATGGAGCGGACCAATTTTCGCTATATGCAGCCGGGCGACTTGCAGGGACCCGAGCCGGCATTTGCCTCGATCGACGTGTCCTTCATTTCCTTAAAGCTCATTTTGCCTCCGCTGAAGCAACTGCTTGCGCCGAAAGGGCAAGTCGTTGCGTTAATTAAGCCGCAATTTGAGGCGGGCCGGGAGAAGGTTGGCAAATCCGGCGTCATCCGTGACCCCCGGGTCCATCAAGAAGTGCTGGAGGATATCCTCCAGCTTGCCCAGGAAATCGGTTATGTCATTCGGGGGCTGACATACTCCCCGATCAAGGGCGGCGAGGGCAACATTGAATTTTTAGTACATCTTCTCCATACGGACGAGCCCGGGTTGTCCGGTCCCGAATTGGACCGGTTGATCCGAGAGGTCACCCAAGAGTCGCAAAGCATGCAGAGCTCATCTTGACGGATGAGTTTTTTTGCCTTTACACAGGAATTTGGATACGGTTTCTCGAATATTCCTTCGAGGTGATTCCATGCAAAGCGGGGACGGCTTGATCGTGTTTTTGGTGGCGCTGGCACTGGGGGCATGGGTGTATGTTTACGCCCGAAGCAAGCTGAAGGAAGCCGTAGAGGATGAGCCTCCGTTCGAATTTCTCGCCGACGCGGAGGTGCCGGAGGATGAAGCGACGGAGCTTCTCAAGGCGCGCGGCTATTCGGTCCTTAGCGGGAAGAAACGCATTCCCGTACACATCAAAGTCAACCGCAGCGAAACGCTTCAAAGCCGGCTGTTCGTCGATTATACCGTTGAGAAAAACGGCCGGTATTACATCGCCAAAACAGCAAAAGAGCGTAAACCGATGGAGCGGACCGGAAGCTGTGTCCGCGACTTTCTGCTCGTGTATCAACTGCTATACCCGAAAACGGCAGGAGTATTATATGTAAATGTGCCTGAACAAACGGTGGATTGCTATGTGTTCGAGATGCAAGCCGAAGATGACGATACCGAGACCCCATAACCAGGGAGGATGCTATGAAAGGCCAACGACATGTTAGAATACGCGAAATCATCACCAACAACGAAATCGAAACGCAGGACGAGCTCGTCGAGCAGCTTCGCAAAGCGGGCTTTCATGTGACGCAGGCGACGATTTCTAGAGATATCAAAGAAATGCACCTGATCAAAGCGCCGCTGGACGACGGAAGGTACAAATATTCCATGCCGGCCGATCAGCGTTACAATCCGCTGCAGCGCTTGCGGCGGGCGCTCAACGATCATTTTATGCATATTGACCATACCGAGAATCTCGTCGTGCTCAAAAGCTTGCCGGGGACAGCCAGCGCGATTGCGGCGCTCATTGACAGTCTGGAATGGAATGAAATTATGGGGACGATCAGCGGCGACGACACGATTCTGATCATTTGTCGGACCAAGGATCACAGCTCACATATCGTTAATCAAATCTTGGGAATGCTCAGTTAACGTCAGAGAGGTGTAGTCTATGCTGCTGGAACTATCCATTCGCCATCTGGCGGTAATCGAACATGTCGAATTACATTGCAAAACCGGATTCCATGTCTTGACAGGCGAAACGGGTGCGGGCAAATCGATCATCATCGACGCACTCGGTCTGATTGCGGGAGGCCGCAGTTCGTCTGATCTGGTTCGCTACGGAAGGGACAAAGCGTCGATCGAAGCGTTGTATCAGATCGGGAAGGATCATCCCGTTTGGAATATTTTGTCCGGCGTGGGAATAGAAGCCGACCCGGAGGAGCATCTTATTATTCGCAGAGAAATAACGGCTCAAGGCAAAAGCACCAGCCGCGTAAACGGACAATTGGTCAACCGGGCGGTGCTTAGGGAGATCGGCGATTGGCTTGTCAATATCCACGGACAGCACGAGCATCAATCGTTGTTCCGGGTGGAGGAGCATATCCGGTGGCTCGACATGTTCGGCGAGCCGCAGATTTTGCCTGCCAAGCTTGCTTATCAGGAAGCGTACGATGTGTACCAGGGAATCCGCAAGCAGCTCAAGGAGCTTCAGGAAACCAGCAAGCAAGCGCTGCAAATGATGGATTTGTACCGGTTTCAGGTCGAGGAGATCCGTTCGGCCAAGCTGAAAGCGGGAGAAGACGAGGCGCTGGCCGATGAGAAACGAAAGCTGGTCAATGCGGAACGGCTGTTCCAGAACGCCTCCGACGCTTACGATCTGCTGTACGGAGGAAGCAAAGGGCTGGATGCCGTTGGCCGCGCTGTCCAGAAGCTTCAGGATATCGCCGCACTCGACCCCGCTAAGCTTCAGCCGCTGCTGGAGCAGGTGCAAGGGGCCTTCTATCAATTGGAAGACGCGGCTTACCAAGTGCGCGATTACCGGGATGAAGTGGAGTTCAACCCTTCCAGACTCGATTTTATCGAGCAAAGGCTGGATACGATTTCGTCGCTTCGCAGAAAATATGGAGAATCGGTTTCGGATATCCTTGCTTATGTTGAAAAGATTGAACGGGAATTGGACCTGATCGAGAACAAGGACGAAAAGCTTCAGCAGCTGCAAAAAGAGGAATCGGCGGCCCTTGAACAGGTACAACGGCTGGCTTCGGTTCTGACCGAGCAGCGTATGATCGTAGCGGACAAGCTCGCGGCGGAAATCGTGGCGGAGCTACGCGAGCTGCAGATGGAGCGGACGCAATTCCGGGTGCATTTTGCTGTGAATGGGGAGAAGAAGCTGACGCGCGAAGGCGCCGATCAGGTCGAGTTTCTGATTTCGGCCAACCCCGGAGAACCGATGCGTGCGCTCAGCAAAATCGCTTCCGGCGGAGAAATCTCCCGCGTCATGTTGGCGCTTAAATCGATTTTTGCCCGGGTGGACAGTATTCCGGTGCTTGTCTTCGACGAAGTGGATACCGGGGTAAGCGGACGCGCGGCTCAGGCCATAGCCGAGAAGATGTCCAAGCTGTCCCGGAGCTGTCAAATCTTCTCCATTACGCATCTGCCGCAGGTCGCCTGCATGGCGGACGTGCATTACCGCATTCATAAAACGACGGATGGAGACCGCACTTATACGAATATTGACGACTTGAATACAGAAGAACGCATTCACGAGCTCGCCCGGATGCTGGGAGGCGTCGAAGTGACCGACAAAACGCTCCAGCACGCGCAAGAAATGCTCGTCCTTGCCGATAACATGAAAGCAAAGATGAGCTAGTCAAGGGAGCATTTTGGAGTTATAAAAGAAAAGGGCGGGGGTTACCTTAAAGGTACACAAACGGCGGTGCAGCCAGCTTTGAAGCCGGAAGCCGGAAGTCGCAAGCCGCGTGCCGCAAAGCAAAGGAAGCAAGGGAGCGTGAGCGAATTGGGTTCCAACCACAGAAAAAGATTGATTGGATTACTGCTCGTCCTCTTCGTTTGTTTGGGTAGCCTCACCACCCCTTTCCGCAGTTTTGCCTCATTCCCCGAGGAGCTCCGGCTTTTTACTGGACAGCAAACCCAACTAAAGCTGGCGATGCCCGTCAGCGCGCAAGTGACGGTCAACCATCCGGAAGTACTCAAGGTCAATGGCTCGGCAAGGCACTCATTCCAAGTGGATCTTCATCATCCTATTGCACTTGAATCTTATCAAGCCGGACAAGCTGAAATGAAGCTGAAGCTATTCGGTAAAATTCCTTTTAAGACGGTTAAAGTCAATGTCGTCCCGGATTTAAAAGTGATTCCCGGCGGTCAGACGATCGGCGTGAAGCTGAAATCGGCCGGGATTATGATCGTCGGGCATCATTTGGTGGCGATCGCGGATGACCGCAAAACGTCTCCGGGCGAAGAAGCCAAGATACAACTAGGCGATCTCATTGTCAAAATGAACAGCAAAACCGTAAGCGACGTAAGCCGGGTAGCGGATCTCGTCAAAGCGGCGGGAGAGGGCAAAAAGCCGATTATGCTGACGATCCGCCGCGGAAGCGAAACGCTCGACATTCCGATTACACCTGCGTATGATATCGTGGACAAGGCATACAGGCTCGGGCTGTATATTCGCGATTCGGCCGCCGGAGTCGGGACGCTGACCTTTTATGCCCCGGATCAAGGCGTCTACGGAGCGCTGGGCCACGTCATTACCGATATGGACACCCAAGTGCCGATTAGGGTAGGCAACGGAGAGATCGTGCATTCAAACGTCACCTCGATTTCGAAGAGCCAGAACGGGGAACCTGGGGAAAAGCGCGCTCAGTTCTCTAAGGAAAGCAGATCCATTGGCAACATTGAGAAAAATACGCAGTTCGGCATTTTCGGTAAAATGTTTGATACGCCGGGGCATAGCTATAGCGACAAGGCACTGCCTGTCGCCTTCGCCGAAGAGGTGAAAGAAGGTCCTGCGCAGATTTATACGGTGGTCAATGGCCAGAAGGTCGAGAAATTCGATATCGAGGTCGTTCATGTAGCGAAGCAAGATTATCCGGCTACCAAAGGGATGGTGATTAAAATTACTGACTCCCGCCTGCTGGACAAGACCGGAGGGATTGTGCAAGGCATGAGCGGAAGCCCGATTATTCAGAACGGAAAAGTGATCGGAGCGGTGACTCACGTCTTCGTCAATGATCCGACGAGCGGCTACGGATGCTTTATCGAATGGATGCTGCAGGATGCAGGCATAATGCTTCGCCCTTCCAATACGGAAACAACGGAACTGAAGGCCAGTTAATGGTCTTCGGTTTTTTTGTGAAGTACGAAATATTTGCTACGTTTCGAATCGTTTATGGACGAAGTGTGGTTATTTCTTGATTAGAGACATACAATATGTAGCATTTAATCGTTCTTTGTCGAAAGATGTATAATGATGGAGTAAATTATTAATTATAAAATAAAAGTCAGAAAAAATCCAGAAAAATAATATTCGACAGAAGGAATTTTAACCTGCATGTCGAAATTGTATTGCAGGTAAATAATGCTAAAGCAAATTGCCGCAAATGAAGGAGGCGCTTACCATTGCAAACCATTGAAGTTCTTTTAGCAGACGACAACCGAGAATTTACAAATCTTCTTTCCGAATTCATCGATGATCAGGCCGATATGCAAGTGACCGGCGTTGCTTACAATGGAAATGATGTGCTTCGTTTAGTCGAGCAAGGCCCCCGAGTGCCGGACGTATTGATTTTGGACATTATTATGCCTCATCTGGACGGTCTTGGCGTGCTCGAGAAGCTGCGGGAAATGGATTTGAATCCGCAGCCAAAAATCATCATGCTCACTGCTTTCGGTCAAGAAAACATTACCCAAAAAGCGGTCCAGCTCGGCGCCTCGTATTACATTTTGAAACCGTTCGATATGGAAATTTTGACGAACCGGATTCGGCAGATGATCGGCACAGCGCCAGTGACTTCCTCTTCGTCGTCGCAGAAAGCAAACATCGTTCAATTGCCTAAAGGTAAAAATTTGGATGCCAACATCACAACCATCATTCACGAAATTGGTGTGCCCGCTCACATTAAAGGGTACCAATATTTACGTGAAGCGATCACGATGGTTTATAACAACATCGAAATTCTTGGAGCGATTACGAAAACGCTGTATCCGGCCATCGCCGAAAAGTACAAAACGACGCCAAGCCGCGTCGAGCGGGCGATCCGCCATGCGATCGAAGTCGCTTGGACACGAGGCAATATCGACAGCATCTCGCATTTGTTCGGTTATACGATCAATATCAGCAAAGCGAAGCCGACGAATTCGGAGTTCATCGCGATGGTGGCGGATAAGCTGAGGATTGAGCATAAGGTAAGCTGAGAGTAAGCATGACGCGGGTTAGAGCGTGTCAATGTCAAAAGCAAGGATTGCTATAAATATCGGAAATGTGCCGTTTTGAGCCGATAAATATCGAAGTGACAAACTAACAAATACCACTTGTTTATTGGTCTTCCTAGAAGCCGATAAGGAGTGGTATTTTTTAATGACTGATTTTGACTTTCAAATGGATAATCATGCTTTGCTGTTCATCCAAAAACCTTTCACGTAAGACCTTGGAAAATACTATTTACAAAAGGAGGTTTTGGTAATATAATGAATTTAGCACTCAGATAATCTGATTGCTAACAAAAAAGAGAGGAGAGGTGTTATTGGCTAAGAATACGAATGAAGGTTTTAGAATCGGTGCAGTTAAAGGTAGAAGTCAGACTAAAACTCACAGCGGTCATTACGTCGAAAGGGATACTGCTACTGGTCAATTTATTAATATGAAAACTAGTGATAAGACGCCATTTAAAGGTGTTAGAAAAGAAAAGTAAACCCAAGCCTAGTAATGAATCTTACTAAGGCCTGGGTTTTCATGTTTCAAATCCCGCTAAGAAAATGTGTTTGATACATACCCACTCCCTATTTTAAGCCGTTTAAAAGGCGATTTAAGGCTTTAAAAATATTAATAGGGATAAGAAGGGGAAAATCCATTAGAATTGACTAGAACATACTTTATGAGCTTCTGAGGGGTATACTACTATCAAAATGTTGACAAAAAAAATAAGACCTGATATATTATACATAAGGCCATAAAGGAATTAGTCTATGAAATTTTGGTCTAACTAAAGAATCATTTTAATGCGCCAACATCAAAATGAGTCATACTACATAACATCTGAGTAGGTTATCATCTTTTTCGATTGTTTACAAATTCGATGATACCAAATGTTCATGCAGAAATCAAGGATTTATTCTAATGTGAACTTTTAAAATACCTAGATGATATAGTAAATCCCTTTAGTTATGACCTTAGGATGAAGAAGGATAGTTTCAGCTAAAACTGATGACTTCTCATTGCTATGGCTGATTAACGAATGGGGATTTTTTTAAGGGGGTTAGTAGAATTTGTTTAATATACTAAAATATTCTACAACCTCAATGAAAAATCCTCCTTTGAAAAAACAAAATTTAGAGGTGGATTTTATGAAGAAAGATGAACTTATTGAAAACCTAATGTTTTTCCAACAATTTATTGGAAAAGAGAAAGTAAAGAGGCAATTACGTGATGTTGGTGAAGTAAGTAGTGATACTTTCCCTAATTTTGATGAAGTATATACTACTATTCGTAGCTCGAAGCCAGAGAAACAAAAAAGTGATTCAACATTAATTACTTGTGAAGCACTAGCGACAGGTTTCGAGGAGAAGATTTTGACTGAAAGTGATATTGATGACCTTTTATTCAGACTTATTGAAGATAGTTTGTTCAATTCCTACCTTTATAACATTACTTCTCATGATGTGATGCTAGAGGATATGGGGGCATTTCCAGAAGTGATGAAGGCATGGTCTGTTCCAGAACAAAAATCATTAATTAGAAATGTTTCAAAAGCTCAAAAAGGGATGGAGTATATTATTTGTACTTATCGGGAATATGTAACGGATGGTAAACTTGAATCGTTTAGAATGTTGTTACTAGACAAAGAACTTGTTATGATAAGTGGAAAAGGAAAAGATGACATTTATGTAGCGTATCCTACACTGGTTGAGTTCGATTTTAAACGGAACTTATTGCATATAAGACTTAGAGATGTTGATAATATTGATAGTGATGCAGAAGAAGTAGGAACTATGAGTGGTAGAATAGAACGTACCCTTAAATTTATATCCACTTTATCTCCAGTGATAAAAGTAGATAAATTCGGTGGTTTTAGAAAAAGTCTTTATCAAATTGAAGAAAACATACTATCCGAGAAAAGAACAAAAGCAGAAGAATTACTTGCCACGTTCGATGAGTCAATTAATATTTTTGTGGAACAGGTTGTAAAGAGATTCCAACCTCCTTTAGATGCTAAATCGACTCCTAAAGAATTTATCTCATATGCAGTTCTCTCAATTATTGCCACTACGCTTAAAGTTAATGAGCTTGGTGATGTGATTGGTATTAAATTCCGTAGCACACGCGAATCGGAATCAAACAAATATGCTGAAGTGTCTATTTCAGATAAAGATTACAAATGCATCTCGACTGATAAAGTTTATTGGCAAAACCTGATAATTTTGCAAGAACAAAAAGCAGTTGAAAGTCTAAAATTAATTAAGATATTAGATTCAGGGTTTGTTGAAGCTAAGCTAGAGTTCTCAATGGAAACAGCGAACGTAAGAATCCATCAGCGAAGCGAGCATCCTGACAAAAAGATGCGTAGTCAGCCATCTGATGAAAAGTATTCTGACTTTATTAATTACCTTCTTCCATTTCTAATCAATTAACTTTATTTGAGGGGAAGAATACAACATCTTCCCTTTTTCGATGAAAAACCTAATTATAAAGGATATCATATCGGATTTTTGAAAGAATAACTTGAATAACTTAAAATAAAGTTGATCGATATCATTGACTCTGCCCTTAATCTTTTGATTAGGGGTTATTACTTGTGCAATTTATTATATTCGTCGGGTTGATGAGGCGATGCGGTTAATGTATCTTTTGTTTATGTAGAATTACGGTATATACTGGGCGTGAAACATCTACGGGCTTTCATCACGGCGCTTATAATTTTTGTGATTAATGGTTGCGGAGTGGCACCTGCCAAGTGAAGCAAGGCACACCGGCAAAGGAAGCAAGCGCTTATGCAGAGGAAAAGACGATGGAATCGAAAGCAAGCGACCATCACGAAGAGGAGTTCGATAAGATTGAAATAGTCAGACCTACGAGGAAGTCACTAAGATTATCGTGGATCTGGGTGAATTGGTGGCCGATGCTTATGGCAAAAGCTCAATTCGGCTGAAAAATCGTGATTCGTCAAAGACAATATTGTTTCAGTACAATACAGTCATAAACAGCCAGCCATAGGCGGATGTCAAAAGACTGGCTGTTTGATTTTAATACCGTACAATTAAAGGAGTGTAGAAGTGAAACGTATACCAATCCTCCTCATTTTTCTCATGCTGTTCATTGCTCCGGAGAACGTAAAAGCCAACGAAATGTTGCTTCAATTTAAAAACAATCTGTTAGCAAGAGAGAACAAATCTGAAGCAACTGAGATTAAAGTAATTCTGGATGCCTATCCGGTTTCGTTTAGTGGTCCACCAATGATCACAAATTCGACGACACTTGTCCAATTCAGACCTGTCTTTGAGCGATTGGGGCTTCAAATCCGTTGGGATGAGCAAAACCAAATTATAATTGGACAAAAGGAAGGGACACAAATCCAACTGCAAATTGGAAACCCTAATGCAAATGTAAACGGTAAGGCGGTCGTCCTACCTGTTACTCCAACTATTGTTAATGGCAATACATTTGTTCCTATTCGTTTCATCTCCGAATCCGTCGATGCAAAAGTTGAGTGGGATGAAAAAAGCCGTACCGTTATCATCGAGAGTAAAAGACAATTTGCAAGCAAAGACGGGAAGTTCCATTTTACCGCGTATGGCCTATGGAAAAATATCGCTGACATCACCAAATCAGTCGATACCGGACAAATGGACGTATTCGGTGCCCAACTTGCTATCCGGTATTTTAACTACACATTGCTACTTATCTATTCTGATCCCAAGACTGCTGACAGCTTGAAAAATCTAAAGCTAGCTGAATATCTTGAACACGTTAAAAAGGGAAGGAATATTGCCAAAAAGGAGATTATCGAGGAAAAGCAGACAAAGCTATTCGGATTCGACGCTCTTCAGATCAAATATATGAATGGGAATGACTGGGATAAAAGAATAGATACTCTTCTAGCATTCGAATCATACTCCCATTTTTATACAATTTTAAATTCCTCCTACGAGGATACTTACAAAAGCTCCAGCAAACAATTTCAAGAGATCCTTGATAGTATGACATTTCGTGAATCTTAACGATTTCCGAAATGTCGCATCGTAACTAAGACCCCATGTCAGCGTGTTGCTATTACGGGGTCTTTGGGTTATCGTTCGGTACATATTCAATCAAATCTCCCGGCGTGATACCAAGTCCTCGACAGAGACCCTCTAGGGTGTCGTAATCAATTCTCTTTGTGGCATTAGCGGCCAACGAAGTAATAGTGTTTCGGCTGACTCCTGTTAACTCTACGACTTCTTTATTTGAAAGCCCACGCTGCTTCATAATGTCTCCAAGTTTACACCGAACGGACATGAGAATCCTCCTAAAACGTTTGCACAACATGTTGACATATCGAAATGTTGACTTTGATTTATGTACATCTTAACAAAAAGTTTCATCACTTTCAATTCACGAATAGGGGGATGTCATTCTTACGAACAAACCATTTCTTAATTCCAAGTTATCATCTGAATTTTGTGTGTTATGTTTCTGGACTTATTGAGAGGAATACAAACGAAAGGGGCTGCATTCCGTGTTAAAAAGAATCAAGCTCGTCATTGATTCGGGTAACGGTGACTTCGAAATCGCTGACGCTTTTCTGACACCCGATAAGAACCATGCCTACTTTGTTTCCGATGGTATCGTCAACTATACGATGGCCGCACGCACACAAGTTGAACGCGTCTATGTGGAATGCCACGTGTCGATCAAGCTGGGCGAAACGGCACGCGGCGATGTCGCCATTTACGATTTGCATGGAAAACTAAACTCAATGACGGCCTATCAACTATTGAACTTCCATGTCATTCATAATGTAAGCGACATCGGACTGCTTCGTGAAGACTAAAAAAAGCATTACTCCATCGTTTTTAATCCCACAAATGCAAGCAAGCCAGCCGTGGATGAATATCCGGAAGGGCTGGCTTTTCTCTTCAAAAGCTTGGATTAAGGGCGAATGTCGCACTTGTTCTTGATGAACCGTATCTGATTTTCCAGACGGTTGACCGTTTGCTGGGATTGTTCGTCCAACTCGGTAGTTTGCATCCCGGCCAACTGCTGCTGCAGCTCTTGAAGATCGCCGCCTGCATTGGAGCAGTCGTAATTGCTTTCGAGATTGTCAACCATGTCAAGAAGCACCTCCGCCTAAGTGAGTTCAAGCTTAGTATGGAACGTGCTTATCCAAGTATGCGGCTGACGTCAGGTAATTATAGGATCGACTGCGTGATGGGCAGCATAGCCTTATCTTCGGCGTTATTGTCGGAATACAAATCGTGTGCCCAATCCAGCCAGCCTTCGGGCAAACGCTTCGTGATGGAGGAACGGAGTTCTGAACTGGAGCAGGCCAACTCGTAAATGAGCAGCTCGTAAGTATGGAGTATGGAATCAAAATCCAGGCCAATATCGTCCATCAGCAATTCCTTCAATGCGCTTTCATTGTCACTGAAGTCTCGGTAAACCAAGCCATCATAAATTTCCGTAATCAGACCATTCTGAACACGAACAATTTTCTGACATGTTTTTTGCATTGAATCTACTCCTTACCCTAGGATAAAACTAATTATACCATACGATAAAATCGATTTTTGTAGAATATTGTAAGTGCTTTGTTAATTTTTGATCATTTTTTGGACAAGATATTCATTCTTTTTGCATATGCCTTTGGAACGAGGGGAAGCTAAACCAAGGAAAACAGGAAGGAGGCCCCGCGATGCATCAAGCGGATAGCTTGCAAAAAGTCGACTCCTATAAGGTCGGTGTCGGCCACATGAAAGAGCTTATGCCGACGATGGTGGAAGCATACCATCATTTTACAGCCGCTTGTTTTGCCCCCGGAGCACTGGATGAAAAGCAAAAGCAGCTGATTGCCCTTGGCATCGGCTTGTTTGCAAATAACGAGGTGTGTACGCTGTATCACGTTCAAGAAGCGCTGGCGAAAGGAGCATTCCGGCAAGAAATTCTCGAGGCGACGGCCGTAGCCTCGGCGGTGTCCAGCGGACATGCGATGTCTCAAGGGGTAACGAGGGTGGAACAGGCGCTGGATTCCTTGACGTGATTGGGGATGAAGCTATGAGATGGAGAACGAAAATGGGGCTTTTGCCCATCACCGGGATAACGGAAAGCGACCGAAGCACTAAGCGACTGCTTCAACGATTAGGACCGGGGCGAATCGTGGTGCTGGCGCACGATGATTTGGACGAGCTGGCCGTGCGCGGTCTGCTCCAGGCACGGGTGTCCGCTGTCGTGAACACGGGCCGGACGATGACCGGGACAATTGCCTCCCGGGCGGTTTTGGAGCTTCTGGAGGCGGGTACGCCGCTTGTGGAGACGTCTCCGGATGCCTTTGAGCTGCTGCAGACCTCCCGGACCATTACCGTGACCGACGACGGGATCAATACGGGAACGTCGTGGGTGCCCTGCCGTCGGTTTACCCGGCAAAGCTGGCTCGCCGGATACCGGGCCGCACAAGCTTCCGAACCGAAGCAGCTCGCCGGGTTTATCGAGAATACGCTAAAATACGCTGCCGAAGAAAAGGAGCAGCTGCTTGAACCGCTTCCGCCCGTTACGCTGCGGACGGAGCTGCCCGGAAGGCATGCGCTGGTGGTGGTGCGGGGAAGCGGGTACCGGGAAGATTTTGCTGCTCTGAAACGTTACATACGGAGAGTCCGTCCGGTGCTGATCGGTGTGGACGGAGGGGCCGACGCCATTCTGGAGGCGGGGTACAATCCCGACATGATTATAGGGGATATGGACAGCGTATCGGATTTTGCCTTATTCAGCGGGGCCGAATTAATCGTACATAGCTATCGGAACGGAGTGGCTCCGGGGATGGAGCGTCTTCGGTGGCTCGGGCTTGCGGCGGCTTCGCTGCCGACGGGAGGGACGAGCGAGGATGCGGCGCTCCTGCTGGCTTACGAACAAGGCTGCGAGCAGATTGTCACCGTTGGGCTCCACAGCCATATGCAGGATTTTATGGAGAAAGGACGCAAAGGCATGGGCAGTACCTGGCTGGTGCGGATGAAGATTGGAAGCAGGCTTGTCGATGCACGGGGGATCAGCCGCTTATACCCTGCAACCGAAAGGCGTAAGCCGGCAAGCTTAGGGGCGGCATGGCTCTCATTTGTCCGATTTTTGCATTGAGAGAAGGGAGAGAACGCCAATGGTTCCGCTTATATCCGTCATTATTCCGGCGTGGAACGAGTCCCGGCTGCTGGCTTCGACGCTGGAAGCGGTCTCGAAGGCGCAGGCGTCAGCGGAATTTTCATTCGATATGCAGCTCATCGTGGTGGATGACGGAAGCCGCGACGGTACGGGAGACGTTGCCTGCGCGTGGGCTGACGTCGTCTTGCGTTTTCCTGTGAATTCGGGCAAAGGAGCGGCGATGTTCGCGGGCTGGCAAGCGGCGTCCGGAGAGATTGTCGTGTTTCTGGACGCTGATCTCGGCAGCACCGCCGAAAAGTTCCCTCTGCTTCTAGAGCCTGTGCTGCGGGGGGAAGCGGATTTGACCGTGGCGAAGCTTCCGCCGGCAAGCATCCCGGGAGGCTTTGGGCTGGTCAGAGGCTTGGCCGGCCGCGGCGTTCGTCTGCTTAGCGGCTACGACTCGGGGGCTCCGTTATCCGGGCAACGCGCGATGCGAAGCGAAGTGCTGCGGTGCTGCGAAAGGAAATACCAAGGCTTCGGCGCCGAGGTCGGCATGATGGTCGATGCCGTCAGGCTCGGCTTTCGAATCGTCGAACTGGAGGTTCCTTTCCGGCACCGGGAGACTGGGCGGACCTGGCAGGGATGGATTCATCGCGGCAAGCAGCTCTGCGAGGTCGGACTTACCTTGTGGCAGTGCTGGCGGAAACCGGCATGCTAACTGTGACCGCCGGTTGGCTCTGGGAATGGGCGGTTCCGTCGGGCTTGCTGATCGCTGCAGGAGCCGTTCTGCTGCCGGGAACGATTCGTTTTTTGCAGGAGCACGGACTCTCGGAAACGAACTACCGGGGACTTCTTGTTCCGACGGCCGGAGGCGTGCTTCTATGGATGCTGCTTTTGCTATGGTATCTGTATGGGGTGTGCATACTGCCTTCCTCTTGGCCTGAAACAGACCGATGGATGCTGGCGGTCACGATGGTCGGTTTTGCGGGGCTGCTTGACGATCTGCTTGGGGAGCGGGAGGTCAAAGGGCTCCGCAATCATTGGAAGGCTTTAATCGAGCGGCGGAGGATAACAACCGGGTTCATCAAAGCGGGGACGACGTTAGTGGCCGGAATACTTATCCTGTTGCCGGTAACGGAGACGCTTCGCAGCGGGACCGGGACGACTTTCACGGCGGATAGCCGTACGCTGTGGTTTTTGCCCTTCAAGCTGCTTCTTATTCTGCTTGCCACCAATGCGGTGAATCTGCTTGACGTTCGGCCGGGACGGGCCTTAAAGGGCTTTTTTGTTTCTCTGCTTCTGCTCGTATGGCTTGCTTCTTGGAAGGAGGGCGGAACGGAAGCCGGTTGGAATGTATGGCGCCTGTTGGTTCCGCTAACGATTGGGGCGGGGATGCTCGCAGGCGCGGACCTGCGCGGGAAGGCCATGCTGGGCGATACCGGAGCCAATATACTGGGGTTTACGCTCGGCGTCGGGTTCTCGCTGCTGACCCCCGTTTCGGTGCAGGCTGCCGCATTAGCCTTGCTTGCCGGACTGCACGTGATCACCTGGCGGCGGTCGCTCAGCGTCATCATCGAGCGTCACGCGCTGCTCCGCTGGCTGGACCAAGTCGGCTGCGGACGAAGCTGAGCAACGACAAAAAAAGGGACAGGCGCATTGCTGACCTATCCCTTTTTGCGTTTCTTGCGAAAGCGCGGCGCGACATAATTGCGTTTGCGGTCCCGGAAAAAAATCCATCCCCCGATAAAAGCGACTCCTGCGGCAAATAGCAGCAATCCGAGCGCGAACTTCCACCAGAGGAAGCCGATCGCCGGATCGAATTGGGCGAACCAGGCGTCCTTCATGGCCAAAAATCCGTAAGTTGCCATGAGTCCGGGAACGACCAGCAGCAGCATCGCGATGAAACGAGAAATAACAGCCTTCATGCTTGGCTCCTTCTATGGCTTCAAAATCATTACTTTCTACGTTATCATAAATTTATCAAGAATTCATGTCATTTCACAATTTGGACTATATTTCTGCCGCACAATAGAGTTACAATAAGAGAATCTTAAGTAGAAGGAGGAATCATAGATGTCGCATACTTTTGATATGGTTGTTCTTGGCGGGGGCATCGGCGGTTATACGGCGGCCATTCGGGCCGTTCAGCTTGGAAAAAGCGTGGCCATCGTCGAGCAGGACAAGCTCGGCGGAACATGTCTACACCGCGGCTGTATTCCAAGCAAGGCGCTGCTGCGAAGCGCGGAAATATTCGCCCTCATGAAAGACAGCGACAAATTCGGCGTCGGAGCCGAGGCGGTCACCCTAGATTACTCTAAAGTCGCAAGCCGCAAAGACGCGGTAGTCGAGCAACTATACAGCGGGCTGCAATTTTTGATGAAAAAAAACAAAATTACCGTATTCCAGGGGAAGGGCAGATTAATCGGTCCTTCCATCTTTTCGCCGCGGAGCGGTACGGTATCCGTCGATCAAGGTGAGGACGAGATCTTGACGCTGCTGCCGGAGAAGGTGGTTATCGCGACGGGCTCCCGTCCGAGAAGCCTGCCGGGTCTGGAGACTGACGGCGAGACGATCCTGAACAGCGACGAGGCGCTTCGTCTGGAGAAGCTGCCGGCTTCGGCGGTCATTATCGGCGGCGGCGTCATCGGCGTCGAATGGGCTTCGCTGCTTAGCGATTTTGGCGTGCAGGTGACCGTCGTGGAATTTGCGCCCAGATTGCTTCCGAGCGAGGATGAAGACGTATCGCGCGAACTGGAACGGCTGCTGAAAAAACGCGGGGTTAGCGTGCGTACAGGCACCAAGGTGCTCACGGAATCCGTCCGCAAGCATGAGGGAGGCGTGACGCTGAATGTGGAACATCGCGAGGAACAAGCCGAACTATCGGCCGAAATCGCACTTGTTTGCGTAGGGCGTCAAGCGAACGTCGAAGGCATCGGCTTGGAAAATACCGATGTAAAGGTTGAAGGCGGCTTCGTTCGCGTCAACGATTCGATGCAGACGGCCGAGCTGCACATTTATGCGATCGGGGACTGCATCGGCGGACTTCAGCTCGCGCACGCCGCCGCCCACGAAGGATTGACTGCGGCGGAGCATGCCTGGGGCCTGCAGCCGCATAAGGTGGAGCCGCATCGGGTGCCGCGGTGCGTATATTCCCGTCCGGAGACGGCAAGCATCGGCTGGACGGAACGGGAAGCCAAGGAACGGGGACGCGACGTTAAGGTGTCTAAGGTTCATTTCCGGGCGCTCGGGAAAGCGATCGTGCTCGGGGAGACCGACGGTTTTATCAAAGTCGTAGCTGATAAAGAAACGAACGATTTGCTCGGCGTCCATATGATCGGACCGCACGTGACCGATTATATCTCCGAAGCGGCGCTTGCTCAGCTGCTGGATGCGACCCCATGGGAAATCGGGCAGACGATTCATCCGCATCCGACCCTCTCCGAGCTGCTGGGCGAGGCAATGCTGGCTGTGGACGGGCGGTCCATCAATATGTAGATTGCTGCCGTAAGGCCGGGAGAGCGCCTCTTTATCGAATAAAATTGTATTCATAAACCAAACGGTTTATAATATAGTTATAGTGTCTGGTATTAGCACCAGGTATTAAATATTCTCTTGCTTTTCTAAAAGGAGGCGTCTATACTCCATGTCCATCGGTCAAATAACAAAACACCGGCAGCTCGGATTGACGGACGGTCAGGCTCTGGAGATGTATACATACATGCTGAAAGCCCGCATGTTTGACGAGCGGTGCTTCCTGCTGCAGCGTTCGGGCAAAATTGCGTTCCACGTGTCCGGAATCGGCCAGGAAACGGCGCAAGTGGCTGCGGCCTTCGCGCTTTCGCGCGGGGAGGACTACTTTTTACCGTATTACCGGGATTACGGCTTCGTGCTTTCGGTCGGCATGACGTTAAAAGAATTGATGCTGTCCGTCTTCGCCAAGGCGGAGGACCCGAACAGCGGCGGTCGTCAAATGCCGGGCCATTTCAGCCATAAAAAGCTGAATATCGTGACCGGCTCTTCCCCGGTAACGACCCAAGTGCCTCACGCGGTCGGATTTGCGCTGGCAGCCAAGATGAAACGGAAAAACTTCGTGGCGTTCACGACCTTCGGCGATGGATCGAGCAATCAAGGCGATTTTCATGAAGGCTGTAACTTTGCGGGCGTTCACAAGCTGCCGGTCATTTTCATGTGCGAAAATAACCAGTACGCGATCTCCATCCCGCTGCACAAGCAGGTAGGCGGCAGCATCGCCGAGCGTGCCCACGGCTACGGCTTCCCGGGCGTTAAGGTGGACGGCCGGGATGTGCTTGAAGTGTACCGCGTCGTGAAGGAAGCGCGCGAGCGTGCCCTGCGTGGCGAAGGTCCGACCTTGATCGAAGCGGTCATGTACCGGATTCCTCCGCATTCGACGTCCGACAATGATTTGCTCTACCGCACCCCGGAGGAAGTCGAAGAAAACCGTGCGAAGGATGGCTTGCCTAGATTTAAGCAGTATCTGATCGACTGCGGCCTCTGGAGCGAAACGCAGGACGCGGAGCTTGCGGCGGCCATCAAGCAGGAATTGGTCGAAGCGACGAATTACGCGGACGATGCGCCTTTTTCGAAGCCGGAAGATACGCTCAAGCATGTGTACGCGGAACAGAGGGAGGGCTAATTCGTGGCGGTCATTACGTATTTAGAAGCGATTCGCACGGCAATGAAGGAAGAGCTGGAGCGGGACGAGAACGTGTTCGTCCTGGGCGAGGACGTCGGCAAGGGCGGCGTCATGAATGCGACGAAAGGGCTGAAGGAGCAGTTCGGGGAAGAGCGGATCATGGATACGCCGCTCGCCGAATCGGCAATTGCGGGCGTAGCGATCGGCGCCGCCATGTACGGGATGAAGCCGGTGGCGGAGATGCAGTATGCGGACTTTATTTTTCCGGCGACGAACCAGATCCTTAGCGAGGCGGCCCTCATCCGGTACCGTTCGAACAATGACTGGAGCTGTCCCATCGTGATTCGCGCTCCGTATGGGGCGACCGGTGGCGGCGCGCTGTATCATTCCCAATGTCCGGAATCCGTCTTTTTCGGCACGCCGGGGCTTGTCATCGTCGCCCCTTCGGACCCGTATGATGCGAAAGGGCTGCTGAAGGCCGCGATCCGCAATCCGGACCCGGTGCTGTACTTCGAGCATAAGAAATGCTATTTGTCTGTTACGGGCGAGGTGCCCGAGGAAGATTACATCGTGCCGATCGGCGAAGCGGCCGTGAAGCGGGAAGGCTCGGACATCACCGTCATCTCGTACGGCATCACCGTGCAATATGCGCTGCGTGCGGCGGAAGAGCTGGCCAAAGAAGGCATTCAGGCTCATGTGCTCGATCTGAGAACGCTGCAGCCTTTGGATACGGAGGCGATTCTCAAAGCGGCAGCCAAAACCGGCAAAGTGCTGATCATCCACGAGGATAACAAGACCGGAGGCGTCGGAGCGGAAGTGTCCGCGATCATCGCCGAGGAGTTGCTGTTCGAGCTGGACGCGCCGATTATGCGGCTCTGCGCGCCGGACGTTCCGGCCGTCGGAATGAACCCGCCGATGGAGAAGTTTTTCCTTCTCAATACGGATAAGATCATGGAAGCCATGCGTAAGCTGGCTTTGTTCTAGGAGGACCGTTACATGAACGATCAAGCGACGAAAGGAACCGGCGTCAAGGTTCCTCATCTGGCCGAGAGTTTGGTATCGGCGACGATCGGCAAATGGCTTAAGCAGCCGGGCGATTATATCGAACAGTACGACGCGCTGTGCGAGCTGATCACGGACAAGGTGACGGTGGAGATGCCGTCGCCGATCGAAGGCCGGCTGGTCAAGCTGCTGGCGGAAGAAGGATATACGGCGGCGGTCGGAGAAGAAATTTGTTTGATCGAGGAGCCGCATCAGGCAGGCGGCGGCGCAGCGGAAGCCGCAGAAGCCGCTTCTCAGCCACAGCGCGTTCAAGGCGGACAAGCCCGTCGCGAAGCTCAAGCTGCCGGCGGTGAAGCAGGTATGAGCGGCCGTTATTCGCCTGCGGTGCTCAAGCTTGCCGCAGAACATGGGATCGCGCTGTCGGAAGTGAAGGGAACAGGCCTTGGTGGCCGTATTACGCGCAAAGATGTGGAAGCTTATGTGGCAAGCGGCAAGCCTGCTTCGGTCGAAGCGGGAAAAACGGTGGCCGCCGTCAACGCGGAAGCCGCTGCGGAAGCTGCAACCGCCGGCGTATTCCTCCCGGTGCCGCCGAAGGTGCCGGTTCGTTCGACCGGCATCCATTTGTCGGAAAATCCGCCGCTGCCGAAAATTGAGGTGGAGGGTCAGCACCTTGATGGCCGCGGTGAGTATTTGATCGACGTGACGCCGATCCGCAATACGATTGCGAGCCGTATGCGTCAGAGCGTGACGGAAATTCCGCATGCCTGGACGATGATCGAGGTGGACGTGACGAACCTTGTGCTGCTGCGGAACAAAGTGAAGGGCGAATTCATGAAACAGGAAGGGATCAACATCACCTACTTGGCCTTCCTGCTCAAAGCGGTCGTCGGCGCGATCAAGGATTATCCGATCATGAACTCGGTCTGGGCGGTTGATAAAATTATCGTCAAGCGGGATATCAACATTGCGTTGGCTGTAGGAACCGAGGACTTCGTCGTCACTCCGGTCATCCAAAAGGCCGACCAAATGAATATTGCCGGCCTCGCCCGGGAGATCGATACGTTAACCCGGAAAGCAAGAGCCGGCAAGCTGACGCTTAACGATATGCAAGGCGGTACGTTTACCGTGAACAATACGGGCTCGTTCGGATCGATTTTGTCGTATCCGATCATCAACTACCCGCAAGCCGCCATATTGACCTTCGAATCGATCGTGAAAAAGCCGGTCGTCATCCAGGACATGATTGCCGTCCGTTCGATGGTCAACCTGTGCTTGTCCTTGGACCACCGCATTTTGGACGGGGTCATCTGCGGACGCTTCCTGCAGAGGGTGAAAGAGAACCTGGAAGCATACAATCAGGACACGAAGCTGTACTAAAAAGGTCGGCGGCAGCTCGGGGAGGCTTGTCCCTAACCTGTCGCCCGCCGACCAGCTTAGAAGAAATTGCTTACCGTAAACAACAGCGTGGACAACAGCATCGAGATGATCATCGTGTAGACGACGATTTTGAAAATCAATTTATTTCGCAACGAGTTCAGCTCCTTATCAAGGGAATACTATTCCTATAATAACCCAAGTGGCCTAATGGAGGAAAGCTATGATTCAACAAAAGCGATTGGTAGACGAATTTATCGAGTTGGTTCAAATCGACAGCGAAACGAAGCACGAGCAGGAAATCAGCCGCGTGCTGAAGGCAAAATTCACCGAGCTCGGCTTAAAGGTGGAAGAGGACGATTCCGCGGCAAAAACCGGCCACGGCTCGGGTAATCTCATCTGCACGCTGCCGGCGACATCCTCGAAGCCGCTGCCGAAGCTGTTCTTCACTTCGCATATGGATACGGTTACTCCGGGGAAAGGTATCAAGCCGCAGATCGGCGAAGACGGTTATATCCGCAGCGACGGAACGACGATTCTTGGGGCGGACGACAAAGCGGGTCTTGCCGCTATGTTCGAAACGATTCGCGTCCTGAAAGAGAACAATATCGAGCACGGGCAGATTCAGTTTATTATTACGGCGGGCGAGGAATCCGGCTTGATGGGCTCCCGGGCGATGGAGGCCAAATGGGTCGATGCGGATCTCGGCTTCGCGCTGGACTCCAACGGCACTATCGGGGATATCGCCGTAGCCGGTCCGACGCAGGCGAAGGTGTACATCACGTTCTGGGGCCGCTCGGCTCATGCGGGCGTGAATCCCGAAGCGGGCGTTAGTGCGATTACCGTTGCGAGCAAAGCGATTTCGCGCATGCCGCTCGGACGCATCGACAAAGAAACGACCGCGAACATCGGACGCTTCGAAGGCGGCGTGGAAGGCGCGACGAACATCGTCGTCGAGCGGGTAACACTCGAAGGCGAGGCGCGCAGTATCAAGCAGGCCAGAATGTACGAGCAGGTTGAGAAAATGCGTCAAGCGTGTGAGGAAGCGGCAGAGGAAATGGGCGCGAAGCTTGACTTTAAAAGCGAAGTGATCTACCCGGCGTTTATGTACGACGAGTCCGATCCGGTCGTAAAGCTTGCGATAAACGCGCTGACGAAGGTCGGCTGCACGCCGCGCACCTTCCATTCCGGCGGCGGCAGCGACGCCAATAATTTCAACGGCATGGGCGTACCGACCGTGAATCTGGCTGTCGGCTATCTGGACATCCACACGACGAAAGAACGGATTGCGATCTCGGACCTTGTCAAAACGGCCGAAGTGGTCGTTTCGATCATCAATGAAGTTGCCAAGGCATAATGCTTGACCTTCCGGCATAAAATAAGTGCATACAGGTTGTTTAATCGCTGCTTATCTCTTTTGGGTAAGCGGCGATTTTTTTTGTGCGGGAGCGGGAGGAAACGGTGCATGAGGATCCAATGGGAAACGGCTGTCGTTACGGAAACGGTGGGGGAACCTTTGTCGTCGCATAGTTTGCAGGAGGTCCGCGTGCGGCTTGGAAACGGTGAAACGGCGGCTGCGCTGCACGATCTTGCCGTAGGAACGCCGCTTCGGCCAGGGGACGAGGTGCTGCTGAATACGACCGCCGTTCGTTTGGGGCTCGGTACAGGCGGCGTGCATTTTGTTCATGCAAAACTTGGCAGGTTGGACGAGAGCGTCGACAGGCCGGAAGTTCCAGTAGGTATAAACCCGCAGGAGCCGGAGACGCAAGATAGGCTCCGGCCCACCGGGCCGCAGGAAGGGCACATTATGAAGCTGCGCTACACGTCTTTACAGCGGGCCGTGCTCTCGGTTGAGGAGCCGTCAAGTCCGCATCACGCTCTCTTTGCCGAATCACGTACGCTGAGCGGGATGCCGGTGCTCATCGGCGAGCTCCACAGCATGCTGCCTGCCGCCGTCTGCTGGCTCCGCGAGCTTGTGCGCGAGGCGGGAGCGTCGGTACCGCGCATCGCTTATGTCATGACCGACGGGGGCGCCCTGCCTCTGGCGGTCAGTGGACATGTACGGCGATTGCGAGAGCTTGGCTGGCTGGCCGGGGCGGTCACGTACGGCCATGCCTACGGCGGCGACGTCGAAGCCGTCAACAAATACACGGCGCTCCTTGCCGCGAGGCATGTGCTGGAAGCTGATCTGGCCGTCGTCTGCATGGGCCCCGGCATCGTAGGCACCGGCACGTCATACGGCTTCAGCGGCATCGAGGCGGGCGAGCTTGTGGGCGCGGTGCATACCCTCGGGGGCGCACCCGTGGCGATGGCCCGCATCAGCTTCGCCGATCCGCGGCCGCAGCACCGCGGGCTGAGCCGCCATACGGCGGTGGCGCTAGGCCAAGCCGCGCTCGCTTCGGCCTGCGTCCCGCTACCGCTGCTGCCCGCCGAAGCGGAAGCCGCGCTGCTGCGCGAGCAGGTCCGGCGGAGCGGGCTCGCCCGGCGTCACCGGCTGCGGTGGGAGACGCCGCCGCCCTTGGAGCACATGGCCGCCGCGCTGGAAGCGTACGGACGGCCAATTACGACCATGGGGCGAGCTTGGCAGGACGATCCGGCGTTTTTTTCGGCCATTTGTACGGCGGCAGGAACGGCATACCGGCTCCTTCGGAACGGGGGCCCGGATAAGTCATAGCTGCTTGGCCGGATCGCGTCCCGTCCAGAAAAGTCGCAAGCGGCACATCGGGCGGGACGCGGTCCAGCGCCATTTTCAAATAGTTGCGGATTTCCCAGCCTTTGCCCACCAAGCGAAGCTGTCCTGCATTGACATACGTTTTCATAGAGTACCCTCCTGCTTCGATAGGTTTATATAGTCCACCTTATGCGGGAGACGACACGATTATGTCCTTAGTCGGACGGCCAGCAGTCGCCGGATGTGATATAATGGGCCTTGGTCTTATTCTAACCATACCCGTTAAGAGAAGAGAGGAATCTTCCATGCCGCATAAGACGCATAAAAAATTCGAAGAAGTGACCGTCTCCACCCAGCCGATTTTTCAAGGCAAAATCATCTCTTTGCAAGTGGACACCGTAAAGCTGCCGAACGGCGGGGAAGCAACCCGCGAGATCGTCAAGCATCCCGGTGCAGTCGCGGTTCTGGCTCTTACCCCGGATGACCGAATGATTGTTGTCGAGCAATACCGCAAGCCGCTGGAGAAAAGCCAGGTGGAAATTCCGGCAGGGAAACTGGACGCCGGCGAGAATCCGCTGGATGCCGCCAAACGCGAGCTGGAGGAGGAAACCGGCTATACCGCCGGCTCGATCCGCCATATCAGCTCTTTCTATACATCGCCCGGCTTCGCCGACGAAATTCTTCATCTGTATGCCGCCGAGCAGTTGGTGAAGGGACAAGCGAACCCCGACGAAGACGAATTCCTCGAAATCGAAGAGCTTACGCTGGAGCAGGCGCAAGCGTATATCCGGGAGCAGCGGATCAGCGACGCCAAGACGATCATGGCCGTTTATGCCTGGCAGCTGTACAAGCTTACCGGTTCGTTCCCGACATGAGCACGAACGCTTACTACGCCGACCTGCACATTCACATCGGACGAACGGAAGCGGGCGAAGCGGTCAAAATCAGCGCCGCGAACAACTTGACGTTCTACAACATCGTGCGGGAAGCGTCGGAGCGCAAAGGGATCGACATGATCGGCATCATCGACTGCCATTCGCCGGGCGTGCAGCGGGAAATGCTGCATTATTTGGATACAGGCGAGATGGAAGAGCTGGAAGGCGGAGGCATCCGTTTCCATCGGACGACCGTCCTGCTGGGCTGCGAGATTGAGGTGCGAGACCCCGGCTTGGGGACCGCCCATTTGCTCGCTTATCTGCCTAAGCTTGGCGACATGCAGAGCTTCACGGATTGGCTGCGCAAGCATATGAAAAATGTGCAGCTCAGCTCGCAGCGCATCTATGTCACAGCTCGGGAGCTTCAACGAGAGATAATTGCGCGCGGAGGAATACTGATTCCCGCGCATATTTTCACCCCGCATAAAAGCGTCTATGGAAGCTGCTCGACGCGGATGGAGCATTTGCTCGATTTGGACGGGATCGCGGCGGTAGAGCTCGGTCTCAGCGCCGATTCCGTCATGGCCGGGTATATCAGCGAGCTGGACCGTTACACGTTTCTGACCAACTCCGATGCCCATTCGCTCCCGAAGATCGGACGCGAATACAATAAGCTGGCGCTTGAGGCGCCGACGTTCAAGGAGCTGCGGAAGGCTTTGTCGCAGGAGGACGGACGCCGTGTGCTGGCCAATTACGGACTCAATCCACGGCTCGGCAAATACCACCGCACGTACTGCGGCGATTGCAGCTCGATTCTCGACGAACAGGAGCAGACTGCCGTGGAGCGCTGCTTGTATTGCGGCAGCCCGCGGATTGTCCGCGGCGTCATGGACCGCATTTTGAGCCTTGCGGACCGAGCGGAGCCTTGGGTCGCCCCGGATCGTCCGCCTTATTGCTACCAAGTGCCGCTTGAGTACATTCCGGGCCTCGGGCCGAAAACGTTCAATCGTCTCATCGAGCGGTTCGGCTCCGAAATGAACCTGCTGCACCGCGTATCATTCGAAGAGCTCGCGGATGCGGCGGGCGAAACGATTGCCAGTTACATTATGGAAGCGCGCGCGGGCACGCTGCGGCTCGATACGGGCGGCGGCGGCAAATACGGCAAAGTGTCCGCACGGCAGCAATAACGCGATAAACGGACAGAGTCATAAACCTGTGCGCCCCCTCATATTCTGTACTATTCGGACAAGGGGGGCGCGCCAGCATGATGCGGAACCGTACGCTGGAACAGTACATGAAGGAGCATTTGTCGTTCTATTTATTCGTAGGCGTCGTCTTTGTCACAGGCGTCGTTTTTGGTGCGGTTATGGTGAACGCCCTGTCGCTGGAGCAGAAACAGGAGCTGAGCCGGTATTTGGGCAGCTTTTTTGCGTCCGTCCATCAAGGCGGTCTGGAAGGCGATGTTACGGGCTCGTTCAAGGATTCGTTTTCCATGCATATCAAATGGTTTTTAATTATTTGGGTGCTGGGCCTGTCCGTCATCGGCCTGCCGCTAATCCTTATTCTGGATTTTTTGAAGGGCGTGCTGGTCGGCTTCACCGTGGGCTATCTGGTCAGCACCTTATCTTGGAAAGGCCTGCTGTTTGCACTCGTTTCGGTCGTGCCGCCGAATCTGGTGGTCATCCCTTTGCTGCTCGTATGCAGCGTCACGGCGATGGCCTTCACGATTTATCTGGTCAAAAACCGGTTTATCAGCCGCAAAGGCGCTCTATACGAACCGTTTATGCGATTTTCGGGCGTCATTCTGGCTTCCGGGGCGCTGCTGCTCGGCGTGGCGGTATTCGAGGCTTACGTCTCTCCGGCCATGATGAAATGGGTAACGCCCATGCTGGTAACGATGTCCGGCTCTTAAAAGGTTTGACTTTCCCTAAGTCCTCCTCCTATAATGTAAGCATGAAGAAAGCTTAAGCTTACGAGAAAGGTTTTGCTTCGGTGCAAAACCCTGTGGGGGAGAAGCATGGAATCTCGCATCGATAAAATCAAACAACAGCTGCAATCGCAAGGCTACAAGCTGACGCCTCAACGGGAAGCGACCGTCAGGGTTTTGCTGGAGAACGAAGAGGATCATCTGAGCGCGGAAGACGTTTTTATGCTCGTCAAAGATAAAGCGCCCGAAATCGGCCTTGCCACCGTGTATCGTACGTTGGAACTGCTCAGCGAGCTGCACGTTCTCGAGAAAATGAACTTTGGCGACGGCGTGGCCCGCTACGACTTGCGCAACGACAGCTCTCATCACCATCATCATCACCTCATCTGCGTGCAGTGCGGCGCCGTCGACGAAATTATGGAAGACTGGCTGGGCGCGCTGGAAGAACGGCTGGAGCGGGAATACCGGTTTCAGGTGCTCGACCACAGGCTCGATTTTCAGGGCATTTGCCACCGTTGCCGCGATAAGAACAAAACGTAAAGACAAAACCTTCGGCTTGATGCTTGATCAAGTATGAAGGTTTTTTGCATTTTGCCACATATTCGCACCGAAAAGGCAAACGCTATACAATAACATACGACTTGGTTGAAAAAGGTACAGGAGGCATGGGACGATGATCATCGGGATACCGAAGGAAATCAAAAACAACGAAAACCGCGTCGCCTTAACCCCCGGCGGCGCAGCGGTCCTGAGAGAAGCCGGGCATAGCGTTATTGTGGAAGCAGGAGCCGGCGCGGGCAGCGGATTTTCCGACGACGAGTATGCGAAGGAAGGCGCCGAGCTGCTTCCTTCGGCTGCTGAGGTTTGGAGCAAGGCGGAAATGATTATGAAGGTGAAGGAGCCGCTGCCTGCGGAATTCGGTTATTTCCGTGAAGAGCTGACCTTGTTTACCTATCTCCATTTGGCAGCCGAGCCGAAGCTGACCGAGGCGCTCGTGCAGCATAAAGTAACCGCCATCGCGTACGAAACAATTCAGCTGCCGAACGGGGGGCTGCCGTTGCTAACTCCGATGAGCGAAGTAGCCGGACGGATGTCCGTTCAGGTCGGCGCGCAATTTCTGGAGAAAAATTACGGCGGACGCGGCATTCTGCTCGGCGGCGTACCCGGCGTGCCTCCGGCGGACGTGATCATTTTGGGCGGAGGCATCGTCGGAACCAACGCCGCGAAAATGGCGCTCGGACTCGGCGCCAACGTCGTCGTCATCGAACGCAGCGCGGAACGGCTCCGGTATCTGGACGACGTGTTCCACGGGCGCATCCGTACGTTGATGTCCAATCCTTACAATATTGCCAACGCGGTACAAAAGGCGGATCTGCTGATCGGGGCCGTCCTTATTCCCGGAGCGAAAGCGCCGAAGCTCGTCAGCGAGGAGATGGTGCGGCAGATGAAGCCGGGGGCCGTGATCGTAGATGTAGCCGTCGATCAGGGCGGATCGATTGCGACGGTGGATCGCGTGACGACGCACAGCGCGCCGACGTACGAGAAGCATGGCGTCCTTCATTATGCGGTCGCCAACATGCCGGGAGCCGTGCCGCGGACCTCTACGCTGGCGCTCACGAACGTGACCATCGGCTACGCCCTCGAATTGGCCGGCAAAGGGGTTACCCGCGCGCTCTACGGCAATCCGCCGCTGAAGCTCGGCGTGAATACCTACCAGGGCCACGTCACGTATCCCGCGGTAGCCGAATCCCTCGGCCTGCCTTATACGGGCTTGGATTCGCTGCTGCCGATCAGCTGATAAAGGCGGCGGCCCATTTCGTCCCCGTTCATTACCCGAGTACGCATAATTTGGCCGGTCCGGTCATAGTGTACTTTTAGAACCTGTCTGAACTCCCTCGGTCCGGCGTTAAGCCGACGGTGGGGAGCAGGGGAGGAGGGGACAAGCCGTGATTGTTCATGTTCGGGCGCGTAAATGGCTAGGCCGCTTTCGCTTCGCGTTCTTGTTCGTGGTGTTTACGTTCGCGCTTTATCACATGCTGCTTGTCGTTACGCGATGGCTGGAGCCGGAGCCGAAGTACAAGGAGCCCACAGGCCGCGCCGTCAAAGCGTTCCAGAACGATCCGGTAGCTGCGGCTTCGGACAAGATCACGATGAGCGAACGGCTGAAGCTGTTCTACCGGATTGGCGAGTAAAAAAGCTTCCCGATGAGGAAGGAAAATGGGTCCCGTATGTGGAATTGTTTTAAAAGCGCCGATGCAAGACACAAAAGGGGATCAATTGCGCATGAAACAGGAACTCAACTCGTTTATCCGTTTTTTGGCGGAGGACCGGGGCCTTGCTCAGAATACGCTGGACTCGTACCGACGCGATTTGTCTCAGTATATAGATTATTTAGAAATCTCTGGCGTCTCTTCGCTGGGCGACAGCGGGAAACTGAACATTTCCGGCTATATGCTGGACCTGAAGCAGCGGGGAAGGGCTACGGCCACGCTTTCCCGGAGTATGGTTTCCATCCGCGCCTTTTACCAATTCCTCGTGAAGGAGCGTCTGCTGGATAGCGATCCGTCGCTGCACTTGGAGACGCCAAGACTCGAGAAACGTATTCCGAAGGTACTGTCGGTTCAAGAGGTTGGCAAGCTGCTCCAAGCCCCCTTGACGACGACGCCCAACGGGATGCGGGATAAGGCGATGCTAGAGGTGCTGTACGCGACGGGAATCCGGGTATCGGAGCTCATCTCGCTTGACGTGGACAGCGTCAATCCGAGTATGGGCTTTATCCGTTGTGTCGGCAAAGGCAAAGAACGGGTCGTTCCGCTCGGGAGAATCGCTTCGGAGTACGCAGAGGCTTACATCCAAACGATGCGTGCGAAGCTGCTCAAGCCGTCCAAAGCCGAGGAGGCGCTGTTTGTCAGCCATTTGGGGACCCGGATGACGCGTCAGGGCTTCTGGAAAATCATTAAACGTTACGCTGCTGAATCCGACATTCAGATGGAAATCACCCCGCACACGCTCCGGCACTCGTTTGCCGCGCACCTGCTGGAGAACGGAGCCGACCTTCGGTCCGTTCAGGAAATGCTCGGTCATGCAGACATCTCGACAACGCAGATATATACACAAGTTACACGAAGCAAAATGAAGGAGGTTTATGATCGGACCCATCCTCGGGCCAAAATCGAATAGTCTTCCGGCGAGCCCGTTCCTCCGCGCCTGAGAGACCGGGTTTTTCGTATTGCGGCTTTTGCAAACCATGTCCGCTTTTGCGATAATAAAGGTAGGCTTGTCGAAAGGACCGGCCTGCAAGGATGGCATTGACTCACAATACTCAAGTTTACGATTTCATTGTCGCGTTGCTGCGCAATGCCCGAATCGGCGCTTACGAAGAAAGCATTGCTGTGCAATGCCCGGAGGAGGGACATCCATGAAATTTAAACGAGTCTGCTTGATTGTGCTTGATAGCGTTGGGATCGGAGAGCTGCCGGATGCCGCGCGTTTTAACGATACTGGCGCCCATACGCTCGGCCATATCGCGGAGCGCGTGCCGTCGCTGCGTGTGCCCCATATGCAGCAACTTGGCCTCGGGAATATTGCCGGGCTGCAGGGTGTTGATCCGGTTGAACGCCCAGGCGGATATTACGGCAAAATGGCCGAGGTATCGGTCGGCAAAGATACGATGACCGGTCACTGGGAAATCATGGGTTTGAATGTAACCGTTCCGTTCAATGTATTCCCGGAAGGCTTCCCGCCGGAGCTGATCGCCCGTTTCGAACAGGAAACCGGGCGCAAGGTCATTGGCAACAAGCCAGCCTCCGGAACGGAAATATTGGATGAGCTAGGCGAGGAGCAGATGAAAACCGGGGCTTGGATCGTCTATACTTCGGCGGACAGCGTGTTCCAGCTTGCGGCGCATGAAGAGATCATTCCGTTGGAGGAGCTGTACCGTGCCTGCGAGATTGCCCGCAAGCTGACGCTGGAAGATCCGTATGCGGTCGGTCGTGTCATTGCGCGGCCCTATGTCGGAACGCCCGGGGCGTTCAAGCGTACGCCGAACCGTCACGATTATGCGGTGAAGCCGTCGGCTCCGACGGTCATGAACCGGCTGAAGGATGCGGGATTCGGTTGCATCGCGGTCGGGAAGATCAACGATATTTTTGACGGCGAAGGCGTGACCCGTGCGCTTCCGACTAAAAGCAATCTTGACGGGATTCACAAGACGATTGACGTTATGGGAGAGTCGTTCCAAGGGCTGCTGTTTACGAACCTCGTCGATTTTGACTCGCTGTATGGGCACCGCCGTAACCCGGAAGGGTATGCTATGGCGCTTAATGAATTCGACGAATGGCTGCCTAAGCTGATGGAACGGGTCGGCAAGGACGACCTGCTTATTTTGACTGCCGATCACGGTAACGATCCGATTCATCACGGGACGGACCATACCCGCGAGTATGTGCCGCTTCTCATATACAGCCCGGCGTTCGAAACGACGGGGACGGTCGGAGTTCGCAGCACGTTTGCGGATCTCGGCGCGACGGTTGCCGATAATTTCGGCGTAAAGGGAACGGGCAACGGCACCAGCTTTTTGAACGAATTGAAATAACAAGTACATATTGCCGGGGAGGACGAATCGAATGAGCGATCAAACGACGCTGTTGAAGAACATTAAGGAAGCTGCGGAATATATCCGCGGGAAATATCCGGAAAAGCCGGAAATTAGCCTTATTCTAGGCTCTGGCCTCGGCGTGCTGGCCGATTTGGTGGAAGGCGGGGTAACGATTCCTTATGAGGATATTCCGCATTTTCCGGTATCTACGGTGGAAGGCCATGCCGGCGAGCTGCTGCTCGGCAAGGTGGAAGGCAAGCACGTGCTGATGATGAAAGGCCGTTTTCATATGTATGAAGGATACGGCGTCGAAACGGTATCGTTTCCGGTCCGTGTCATGAAGGAGCTCGGCGTGGAGAAGCTGCTGGTGACTAACGCTGCCGGAGGCATCAACACGTCGTTCGAGGTCGGTGACCTGATGCTGATCCGCGATCATATTAACTTTACGTTCCGCAACCCGCTCATTGGACCGAACCACAACGAGCTGGGCGTTCGTTTCCCGGACATGTCCGAAGCGTACAGCCGCCGTCTGCGCGAGACGGCGAAAGAGGTAGGGGCAGAGCAGGGGCTGAAGCTGCAAGAGGGCGTATACCTTGGGCTGCTCGGACCGTCGTACGAAACGCCTGCGGAAATCCGCATGATGCGGACGCTCGGCGGCGACGCCGTGGGCATGTCCACCGTGCCGGAAGTGCTTGTTGCACGGCACGCGGGTATGGAAGTACTCGGTTTTTCCTGCATCAGCAATATGGCGGCGGGCATCCTGGACCAGCCGTTGTCCCATGCAGAGGTCATGGAAACGACGGAGCGCGCGAAGCCAAAATTTCTTAAGCTGGTGCTCGGAATCATCTCGCGAATCTAGAATGTCATGCTGATGGAACGGCGTCCGCCTTCAAGCGGCTGCCGAATTCGATTCGAAAGAGGGAGAAGAGATGGAACCGAATTACGTTGAGCATATTCAAGAAGCGGCACAATGGATCAGCGACCGCATCGAACGAAGATCTTTAGATATGGGCTTGGTGCTGGGCTCCGGCCTTGGCGATATGGCCGCTCAGGTGGAGGATGCGGTCGCCATTCCTTACGATAGAATTCCGCATTTTCCGGTATCTACGGTGGAAGGCCATGCCGGGCAATTTGTCATTGGCAAGCTGGAAGGCAAAAATGTCATCGTCATGCAAGGCCGGTTTCATTATTACGAAGGCTACTCCATGAAAAAAGTCGTCTTCCCGATCTACGTCATGAAGCAGCTCGGCGTTCGGTCGCTTGTCATTACGAACGCGGCGGGCGGCATGAACCGCGGTTTTCAGGCGGGCGATTTGATGCTGATCTCCGACCAGCTTAACATGACCGGGGACAACCCGCTCATCGGTATCAATCATCCGGAGCTCGGTCCCCGTTTTCCGGACATGTCGCAGGCGTATACCCCGCAATTCCGCGATCTGGCCAAGCGGATTGCTGCCCAAATGGGACAGGAGCGCGGCGAAGCGATCCGCTTGCAGGAAGGCGTATACACGGGCAGTAGCGGTCCGAACTACTTGCCCCCAGCCGAGCTGACGATGCTCGCGAACCTCGGCGGCGACGCCATTGGCATGTCTACGGTAGGTGAAGTGATTGCTGCAAGCCACGCAGGCCTTAAGGTGCTCGGCATCTCCTGCATCACCGACATGGCAATTGGCGAAGAGTTGGAGCCTCTCACACATGAGCAGGTAGTCGCTGTAGCAAACCGCACGAAGCCGATTTTCATCGAGCTGGTGCGACGGTTTGTCCGTGAAGTGCAGGTGTAGAGAAGGTTTTAATAAGTCCCACCTTAGCAAGTAGTGGTGGTTAAAAACGAATTAGACACGATGACTACTTTCTGTCGATTTAATAAATCGAGAGGGAGTGGTCTTTTTTTTGTTATCGAAAATTGATATTTAGCTTTTTTTTAGATTCCTGCATTGAGAAGGAGCGGGAATTGTCATATCATCCCACTTTATAGCGAACCATGGTATAATGTGCCTATATTATTCAAGAGTTGATTACATAAAACCAACAATGAAGCAAGATTTTATGATTGGGGGTGTTGTTGTGGAGCAAAGTTCGCATTTGATCCTCCCTTGGGTAGTAGTTGACACAAGGACAGCGATAGCCTTGGAAAAGCAATTAATGAGGGAGATTAACCAACATCATCAGTTGTACGGTCGCATCCTAAAGACGATGGCGAGATGTGAAGCAAATGATGATGTTTTATTCCATGATATAGATAACAATCGGTTTGTGCTTGTACATTTAACGTGGTCGAACAATCAAAATGCAGAATTTCCTCGGTTCGACTATTTTTCTACGTTTAGTGACTTTATTGATTATTGCAAAGAAGAATACGAATGAAAGAGCGATTTTATTTAATTGGGGATGTTACATTTTATGAAAATGATGTGGTGTTGGCGATGTAAATGTGAGATGCCCATGTTAGAAGAAGATGAATACGCAAGGATATATGAACTTTATGGTCAGTGTTTTGAGGCAACAAAGAAATTTAGACAAGAACATGGGTTACCACTTGAAAAGATTACAATGAATGAAAGATTTAGTCCTGTTGTAAAGGAGTATGAGAATATAACAGGGGTTGCAGGGGTTCATCACAATGCAATAATGCACCATAGACTATCGCTTTTTGGAGAACCATGTGAATATTGCGGTAAACCACTAAGAACACCCAATGCAAAGCTATGTGCCCATTGTGGCAAGTATAAATAAAACAAGGATTTTGTATACTTATTGAGTGGATTTATATGAATCGGAGGATTTTTATGTACGACTTTATAAGCATCTATTCTGATACATTGCACTCGAAGTACATTAGAACAGAGGTACTTGAAAAATATTTGGTCTCCAATCTAAAGTTCAACAAGGAAAGCAACTTGAATTTTTTTAAAGAGATAGGTGGAGAGATCATTAAAATTAACGGTATCCCTGCTAATTCGCGAGGAAACTATGCGTATGATTCGCTTGAAGGGGTTGAAGAAATAAATTTGATTGAAATAGCTGTCCCATGGAAAATCGAAGATGATTCAAAAAAAGAAGTAATTGATATTGCTAGTGCTGTAGCAAAACATTTTTTATGGATGATTGATGAAAGTTAAACTAAGGTAGAGAACAATAGAAACCATTCCATTGTAAGGAGTAAAATAAATTGTGTAATCTCTCAACTGAGATAAATTTGTCAATACTGTTCGGCAGACACCAAGGGCTGATCAATTCTTGGCTTCCCTTGCAATCAATTCGGAGAGCAAGAACCGGGGAGCAGGTGCCAGTTGAACTACGGGGTCTCGTTTTCGTTGTGTGAGAAAGTGAACGTGCACGGTTCGGAGAAACTTCTGCTTTTTACTTATGTGACGGAGCAAGCCCCGCTCGAGGGGTATAATGGTACAATGAATAGATCCCTGAGAGCCTTCACTTCTAGGCCTTCGGGGATTTTTTCTGTGCATGGCTCGAATACGATTGACAATGAATTGGTTTGGATATATAGTTAGTTATATAAGTAATTAACCAGTTTGGTGGTGAACAAATGACCTTAATAGACGACAGCCGTCCGATTTTTGTTCAGATCGCCGAACGGATTGAAAATGACATCATCGAAGGCGGCATGCCCGAAGAATCGCAAGTACCTTCGACGAATCAATTCGCGGCATTTTATCAGATCAACCCGGCAACGGCGGCAAAGGGAGTCAATCTGTTGGTGGACCAAGGCATATTGTACAAGAAGCGGGGGATAGGCATGTTTGTAGCGTCCGGCGCGCGCGCACAATTGATGGAGAAGCGGAGAGAGCAGTTTTTTGAGCAATATGTGGTGACGATGGTCCGGGAAGCCGAGAAGCTCGGGATTACATCGGAGCAGCTGATGGATATGATCCAGAGAGGGGATGGAGGCAAATGAATCCGATCGTCGAAGTAACTCGGCTGACGAAGTCGTACGGGAACGTAACAGCGGTGGACGGCATCAGCTTTTCCATCGAGCCGAACAAAATTTACGGGCTTCTTGGGAGAAACGGAGCGGGCAAGACGACGGTCATGCATATGCTCACGGCTCAAATTTTTCCTACCAGTGGAGAAATTGAAGTGTTCGGTGAAAAACCGTACGAGAACAATAGTGTACTTAGCAGAATGTGCTTTATCAAAGAAAGTCAAAAGTACCCGGACAACTTCCAGGTTATCGATGTGTTGGAGGTGGCGGAATCGTTGTTTCCGCAGTGGGACCGGGAGTTCGCCTACGAGCTGATTGAGACATTCGGGCTTCCGCTGAAAAGGAAAATGAAGAAGCTGTCCCGAGGCATGCTGTCCGCTGCAGGAATTGTTGTGGGTCTTGGCAGCCGAGCGCCGCTCACGATTTTCGACGAGCCGTATTTAGGCCTCGATGCGGTAGCCAGAGGGTTATTCTACGAAAAGCTGCTTGAGGATTACTCGGCCCATCCGAGAACCGTCATTTTGTCGACGCATTTGATCGATGAAGTCAGCCGGCTTCTGGAGCACGTGCTTGTAATCGATCGCGGCAAGCTGATCTTGAACGAGGATACCGAAGCGCTTCGGGGGCGGGCGTTTACCGTCGTAGGAAAGGCCAGTACCGTGGAAAAATTCACTCGGACCCGGGAAATCATACATCAGGAAGGGTTCGGCGGACTGATTTCGGCAACGGTGATGGATGAACTGAGCGAGAAAGAACGGAAGGAAGGGGAAGGGCTTGGGCTCGAATTCTCCCCCGTTTCCTTACAGCAGTTAGTCGTCCATTTAACGAAGCATACCTCGGATAGAAAGGCGGGAAGTGCTCTATGAACCGCATTGTGAGCGTAACGAAAATGTATTTGAGAGATAAGCTTTCCTGGATATACATGCCTTGGATCATTCTGTTATTCAATCTCATCATACATCTTACCATCCGATTTTCGATCGGCGCGAAAGACGGAATGTATTCGGGCGGCATTACTTCTCTTTACGTATATACGCTTGTTATCGGGATCATCGCTCTGCCTCAAACGTTCGTCTTTGCACTTGGCTTGGGTGTCCGGAGAAAAGATTATTTTGCCGGTACGGCTATGAACTTCACTCTAATCAGCCTGGGTACGTCCATCCTAATACTGCTTTTCTCCCTGCTTGAAGGATGGAGCGGCGGCTGGGGAGTGGGGCTCCACTTCTTCCGTATGCCCAATTGGGGCGACGGTACGGTGATCGGGCAAGTGACGAGAAACTTCGTGTTAATGCTGCATCTGTTCTTTCTTGGATTTGTCATTTCGAGCGTCCAGCGGCGATATGGTTGGTTCGGTATGATCGTGCTATCAGGTGTCGTCTTCGCAGGTGTTAGCATCCTTGTCTTTTCTTTAAGCTATTACCAATGGTGGGGCGCTCTGTTTCAATGGATAGCGGGCATAACCGTGTCCGAATGGACAGGCTGGTTGTTTGCGCTAATGGTCGTCTATGCGCTTGCGTCGTATACCATGCTTCGCAAGGCGGCAGTATGACGAAACCGAAAGGTAAAATAACGTTATAACGAAACGGTTCGTTGCTTTGTCCTTCTGTGCTGCGCTATCATGGTTCTTAAAGCATGAATCACTTCGGGAGGAAGCAGAATGGAAGCAACGATCGACGATTTTCATAAGCTGGAACTACGGATCGGAACGGTGATTGCCGCCGAGCCTTTCCCGGAAGCGCGCATTCCGGCCATAAAGCTGCAGATCGATTTCGGGGAGCTCGGGATCAAGCGCTCCAGCGCGCAAATAACGAAGCGGTATGTGCCGGACGATCTTATCGGAAGACAGGTTGTAGCCGTTGTTAATTTTCCGCCCAGACGCATTGCCGGATACGTATCCGAGGTGCTGGTTCTCGGCGGGGTACCTGAGCACGGAGATGTCATTTTGCTCGCGCCGGACCAGACGGCTCCGAACGGGACGCCGATTGCATAGCGATGGAAAAAGTACTCCATCTTCTTCGGAAGCGGGAGTACTTTTTTTGTGCGGCTCTTTATTTCGATTTCTTCGCGCCTTTGTCACTGGTACGGGTCGTCGTATTCTGATTTCCGTGGCCTTGCTGCTTGTCGGACATGTGCGGCACCTCCTTTTTACTTGCTTCTCGAATAAATGGATCCTTTATAGTATGACAATCCGGGATGCGGTTATTCAGACATATTACTTTAGGGGCAGTCCCCAAATAAGTTGGGGACTCCCTCTGTTCGATCAGGCTCACGGCGATTTCGACCGGTGCGAAGAGTTTTTTTGCGAGCAAGGAAGTTTGCGTATTTTGGCATAAGCATTATCTCATGCTAAGAGTAAACTCCGTGGTGTGCCGGTCTAAATTTGTTCACAAATTTTTCACGGGAATGGTATGAAAGGGCATGTGTAAAGTCGCGCGTATTTTGTACAATAAGACTATACGTCTTTACGGCCAAACAGTAAGGGGGGATTATCTATGCAAAAGTGGGCTATGTTTTCACTATTCATCGTCGCCTGTCTCCTTGGCGGGGGCATTTTACTCCAGAACATCTCTGCCCGTCAAGCGGAAATGGCAAAAGAGGAATCGGCGGGCCCTTCGATTAAATTCGTAGCCACGAACTACCAGTTCGATAAGCCGGAATACACGGCGAAAGCTGGCGAGAAGATGAGCGTTTCTTTAATGAACAAGGAAGGGCTTCATGCGCTTGAGATCGTAGGTACGAACGTGAAGCTGGACAACAACAACAAATCAATGGAAGTGACCTTCGACAAACCGGGCACGTATGAAGTGCACTGCACGCTGCCTTGCGGTCCGGGACATGCGGAGATGAAAACCAAGATCGTCGTATCCTAAAAGCAAAGCAATATATCGTTTAACCAATGTGCCAAGGAAGTCTCGGGAGCCGTCTCCCGGGGCTTTCTTTTCTTTTTGCCGCGGAGGGAATATAATACGGGGGGAGACTACTTGACAGGGGAGTTGGTCTGGATGAGAACGGTCGATATCATACATAGCAAACGAGACGGCAAGGAGCTGTCTTCCGAAGAAATCACTTTTTTGATCGAAGGCTATACGAAAGGGGAAATTCCGGATTACCAAATGTCCGCTTGGGCGATGGCGGTATATTTTAACGGCATGTCCGCGCGGGAAACGGCGGATTTAACGCTGGCAATGGCGCGTTCGGGAGATCAGGTCGATCTAAGCTCGATTCCCGGCATCAAGGTCGATAAGCACAGCACAGGCGGTGTCGGAGATACGACGACGCTTATCGTAGGGCCGTTGGTGGCGGCGGCCGGTATTCCCGTGGCGAAAATGTCCGGCCGGGGCCTCGGTCATACGGGCGGGACGATCGATAAGTTGGAAGCGATTCCGGGCTTTGCCGTCGAGCGGACAACGGAGCAGTTTTTGGCGCAGGTGCGGGAGATCGGGCTTGCGGTAGTCGGGCAAACCGGCAACCTGACACCGGCGGACAAGAAGCTGTACGGCTTGCGGGACGTGACGGCGACGGTCGAATCCATTCCTCTGATTGCCAGCTCGATCATGAGCAAAAAAATCGCTTCCGGCGCGGACGCCATCGTCCTCGATGTCAAGACAGGCCGCGGCGCATTTATGAAATCGCTGGACGATTCGATCAAGCTGGCTCAAGCGATGGTCGATATCGGGACGGAGGTTGGCCGGGAGACGGTTGCGGTCATCACCAACATGGATGAGCCGCTTGGTCCTTCGATCGGCAACTCGCTGGAAGTGCTGGAGGCGATCGATACGCTCAGCGGCCGGGGGCCGGCTGAGCTGACGGAGCTTTGTCTGGAGCTGGCAGCGCATATGGTGCGCCTTGGAGGCAAAGCGGACGGCGAAGCCGAAGCGAAGGAACTCGTCACCCGCTTGCTTGAAAACGGTGAGGCGCTCGCAAAGCTGAAGCAGTTCATTGCCGCACAGGGAGGCGACGCCGGTATTGCGGAAGATCCCACCCGGCTTCCCCAAGCTGCCCGCCGCGTGGACGTTCCGGCGCCGGAAGAAGGCTGTGTAGCTGCGATCGATGCAGAGGCGCTGGGGATTACCGCCATGCTGCTTGGTGCGGGTCGTGCGACCAAAGAAGATCAGATCGATCTGGCCGTGGGCATCAAGCTGTTCAAGCGTGTCGGCGATCCGGTGAAAAAGGGCGAGCCGATTGCCGAGCTGTACATCAACCGCGAGGATTCGGCAGAAACAGCGGAAATGATGCGCCGGACGGCCGCTGCTTTCACGATCGCTTCGGCGCTTGCCGAAAAATTGAAGTTGATTTATGCCGTTGTTACGAAAGACGGCGTTCGCAAGCTGTAATAAGCTGGTGATCGCCACATGAATGCCCGGGATTTTCGTCCCGGGCTTCTTTGCGTGCATGCCAAACGATGGGAGTAAGCATACTAAAGACGGACAATCACCCACAGGAGGCTGAAACAACGATGAATCACGTTAAAGTATGGGTTCGTGCCTCGCTCGTGCTTGGCTGCGTCGCCGTCCTGACTGCCGGCTGCACGAACAGGCAGCAGGCGCGCATGCAGCAGCAGGCTGCTCAAACCCAACAGCAAACGCATCACGCACAGCAGGGAACGAATCAGGGGGCTCAACCGTATCAAAGCACCGCCAGAAAAATTGATATCGCAGATGCGGCGGCCACCAAAATTGTCTCCGAGGTGCCGGAAGTCCATTCGGCGAATGTGCTCGTTACCGACCATACGGCTTATGTGGCATCCGTGCTGAAACCTAACCAGACGCTGACGCAGGACGTTGAAAATCGCATCGCCGGGAAAGTCCGGGCGGTGGATGCGAATATACAACGCGTCTACGTATCCGTCAATCCGGATTTTGTCGGGCGCGTCAATACGTATATAGCGGATGTGCGTGCCGGACGTCCGGTCGGCGGATTCGTGCAAGGGTTTGCGGATTTGGTGCGCCGCGTGTTCCCGACCGCGCATTAGAGCAGCATCCTCCAGCGCGAATGTCAATGCCAGCCGGGGTCGAGCTTGCTACCCGGCTGGTTGTTTTCCTGTTTTGGAATATTTTGTTTCGGATTCGTCAACACTGAATACCAGTACCTACAATCGAGCTCCGACAGGAGGGGAGAATAGGGTTATGTTCAGCAAAGTGATCAAGTGGTCGATTTGCCTCCAGCTTCTGCTGCTGGTCGTGCTGCCGCCCGCGATGGCGGAGGAAGCGAAAAGGGCGCAGCCGGTTGAGCTGGCTCCGAATGCTGTGTCTTCCGTTATCATCGACGCGGATTCCGGCACGGTCATTCACGACAAAAACAAAGATGCCAGGCTTCCCCCGGCCAGCATCACGAAAATTATGACGATGCTGCTTATTATGGAAGCGCTGGACCAAGGAAAACTCAAGCTGGATGAGAAGGTGCGGACAAGCGAATACGCCGCTTCCATGGGCGGCTCGCAGATTTTTCTGGAAGTCGGCGAGGAAATGACGGTACGCGATATGCTGAAAGGCATCGCCATGGCCTCCGGCAACGACGCATCGGTAGCGATGGCGGAGAAAATTGCAGGTACGGAACAAGGGTTCGTTCGGATGATGAACGAGCGGGCCGCGCAGTTGGGAATGAAAAATACCCATTTTGCCAATCCGAACGGACTGCCTGCCGAAAATCACTACTCTTCCGCTTACGATATTGCGCTGATGTCCAAAGAGTTGCTTAAGCATGAAGAGATTACCCAGTATACCGGCTTGTATCAAGACCATTTACGCAAGGAAACGCCCAAGCCGTTTTGGCTCGTCAATACAAACAAGCTTGTGCGCTTTTATTCGGGGGCGGACGGCTTGAAAACAGGCTATACGAGTGAAGCGAAATTTTGTTTGTCGGCAACGGCGAAGCGCGACAATCTGCGCGTCATCTCCGTAGTCATGGGCGAGCCAGATACCAAAACGCGCAATGCGGAAGTCACGCGGATGTTCGATTATGCATTCTCGCAATATACGAATCATCCGATCTACAAGACCGGAGAATCGCTTGGCGAATTGAGAATCGGCAAAGGCGAGGTGCCGGTCGTACCGTTGACGGCTACACATCCGTACAGCGTGCTGCTCAAAAAAGGGGAAGCGGCTGACGGAATCCGCCATGAAGTCCAGCTGCGGACGGATTTGAAAGCGCCGATTGCAGCCGGGGATTCGATCGGGAAAATCGTCGTGTACAAAGGCGATCAAGTATTGACCGAATTTGCGCTTGAAGCGCCTATGGATATGAAAAAAGCCGGCTGGTGGACCTTGACGAAACGAACGGCGAAGCGGATGTTGTTCTTAGATTGAAGAACAGCCGCCGGCCTGACATACACAGCATGATCCCCGCAGATACAGCCTACGCCGCCGCGGGGATTTTGCGCTATTCCGCTGCGCTATTCCGCTGCGCTTTCTGTCGCTTTTGTTCTAGTTATAGCGCATTTCTTCTAGTTTTGTCGGGGGGCAGGAAAAGGATTCCTTCACGTAGAAATGAGTGTGCATGAACGGGAAGGAGTGAGCAGCTTGAGTCTGCAAATCGAACTCGAGCATTACCGCCAAACGCTGATCGTCAGGCTTCAGGGAGAGCTGGACCATCATTCGGCGGACACGGTCAAAACGCGGATGGAAGAGGCGGTCATGCGTGGAAACGTCAACCACATCATTATGAGCTTCAAGGAGCTATCCTTCATGGACAGCTCCGGCCTCGGCGTCATTCTGGGCCGCTACAAGCAGATTACGGCGCGCGGCGGCAAAATGGTCGTCTGCGACCTGAATCCCGCCGTGTACCGGCTTCTTGAAATGTCCGGGCTGTTCAAAATCTTATCGATTCAGGATAACGAAAGAAAAGCGCTGCAAAGTTTGGAGGTCGCCCTATGAGTGAACGAAACTTTATGACGCTGAAGTTTGCCAGCCGCTCCGAGAACGAATCGTTCGCCCGTGTCACCGTCGCCGCTTTCGTATCGCAGCTGGACCCAACGCTGGATGAACTGACAGATATCAAGACGGTCGTGTCCGAAGCGGTAACGAACTCCATCATTCACGGCTACGACAACCGCCCGGACGGGATGGTCACGATTACAGCCGAGCTCGAAGGGGACACGGTTTTTATTACCGTGACGGACGAAGGAGCGGGGATCGAGGATCTGGATCTGGCCAAGCAGCCGCTTTATACGTCAAAGCCGGAGCTGGAGCGGTCCGGTATGGGCTTCACAATTATGGAAAATTTCATGGACGCGATTGAAGTGACGACAACCTTAGGCACAGGCACCACGATTAGAATGAAGAAGCGAATCGAATCGAAAAAAGCTCTTTTCAATTAGGGGTCTGATCTCATGGATGTAGATTTGAAGCACGCCTCACACAGCTATTTGGATGATAGCGAAGTCAAACGATTGATTGCGCTCAGCCAGTCCGGCGACACTATGGCCAGAGATACGCTGGTGCAATGCAACATCCGTCTGGTCTGGTCGGTGGTGCAGCGGTTTCTTAACCGGGGCTACGAGGCCGAGGATTTGTTTCAGATCGGCTGCATCGGACTGCTCAAGTCGGTGGATAAGTTTGACTTGTCGTATGATGTGAAGTTTTCAACGTATGCGGTCCCGATGATCATCGGGGAGATCCAGCGTTTTCTGCGCGACGACGGAACGCTTAAGGTCAGCCGTTCGCTCAAGGAGCTGGCCAACAAAATCCGCAAGACGAAGGACGAGCTTTCGAAACGGAACGGTCGGCTGCCGACGATCAAGGAAGTGGCGGAGGAGCTTCAAATCACGCCGGAGGAGGTCGTCTTCGCTCAAGAAGCGAACAAGCCTTTGTCCTCGATTCATGAAACCGTTTTTGAAAACGATGGTGACCCGATCACCTTGATGGACCAGATCGCGGACGAGGGCGGAGACAAGTGGTTCGACAAGCTGGCGCTCAATGAGGCGATCGGCACGTTGAACGAACGGGAACGCTTGATCGTCTATCTCCGTTATTTCCGGGATCAGACGCAGTCCGAGGTGGCCAGCAGGCTTGGAATTTCCCAGGTGCAGGTCTCGCGGCTGGAGAAAAAAATCTTGCAGTCGATCAAGGATCAAATTGCTCAATAACCAAAGCTCTCCGAGGTTCCTCTTGCGGGAATTGACGGGGAGCTGTTTTCATTCCAACCGAAAAAGAGAACGAGCGAACGCTCTCGTCCTCTTGGCGCGTTCTTGAGGACAGTCTTGCCTTTACTGGGCGCGGGCTCTGTCGTCGTCGCGGAACAGCAAAGCGATGCAGTACAGCCCCGCCAAACCGACCAAGGTATAGATAATTCGGCTTAAGCCGGAAGATACCCGATGGGCGTCGCCTCCGAACAGGGCCGCAACCAAGTCCCATTGAAACAAACCGACCAACAGCCAGTTTAAAGCCCCGATAATCACGAGCGTTAACGCCGTTCTTCTCATCTGCTCGACACCTTCCTCTAAAGAAAAGTTTGGGTGATCTTGTTCTTTCCCTTACTGTTTGTCAAGCCGCTTTCGTTTATGCTTCGGCTCCCAGTGAAATTTTTTCCAAAGTCCGGGACGTTTACCACCATGCGTAATTATTCATACTACCGTTAAATGCAAGGTAAGGGAGGATTCGGAGATGAACCGTGCTTCCGCTCCGTCCCTGTACATCCGATTGCGCAAACGGATGCGGGCCAGCCGCGGCGATCCGATTCGGCTCGGGCATATTGCTGTCTTTATGACGGAGCCCGAATACGAGGCGGAGCTGCTTGGGCTGGAATTGTATCACCCTGAGGAGCATGACGGCAGCTTGCTGCTTATCGATATGATGCTGGTCGTGCGCAAAATCAAAGAGCGGTTTCCGTCCATGACCATCGAGCATTTCGGCGAACCGCACACGCTGGTTGAAATTTCAGGCAAAACTCGCCCTCCCAGCATGGTTCTCATCATTCTGGTGTGGCTGCTGCTTTTTGTTGGATCGGGTCTGGCTATTATGAACTTTCACGCCGACGTCAGCATGGCTGAAGTCCACCGGAGCATCTATAAGCTCCTCACCGGCAAACAAACCGAGCGCCCGCTGCTGCTGCAAATTCCGTATTCGTTTGGCATCGGCATCGGGATGATCGTCTTTTTCAATCATCTGTTCAAGAAAAAGTTCAACGAGGAGCCGAGCCCGTTGGAGGTGGAAATGTTCATGTACCAGGAAAACGTCAACCAGTATGTCATCGCTGAGGAATACGCCAAAATCAATCGCTCGCCGGACAGGGAGCCGCCGCCTTGACCGGACTGCTGAGCGGGTTTCTGCTTGCTTTTGTCGGCTTGTCCGGAGGCCTTGCAGTGGGCAGCGGCATGGTTGCTTTTCTGGTGGTGCTGGACATCATTCCGAGGCTGGCGCAAATCAGCAGATCGTACCGATCGATCCGCTTATACGAAGCTGCCGTCGTGCTCGGTGCGGTTTTTTTTACGGTGACGGATTTCTTTCAATGGAAGATCCGGCTGTTTCCGTTGTCTGCCTCGCTGCTCGGCCTGTTCGCCGGCTGCTTTGTCGGAATGCTTGCAGCAGCGCTGACCGAGGTTATCAACGTGCTGCCGATTTTGGCCAAAAGAATCCGGATGGAAGAATACATGATCTGGCTGCTAATGGCGATGATTTTCGGGAAAGTGTTTGGCTCGCTGATCGACTGGCTCGGGCTGGTGCAGTAAGGCCCGAAGCTGCGCCGCAGCAAAATTCACTGGGAGGTGAAGGGCGTGAACAAGCAAATCAAACGAGCGAAATTAATAGGCGGAAAACCGAAAAAGCTCCGCAGCTTCAAGCCCCCGGAGGAAGATAAGCTGATCGTTGACCGGGAAGGCAATATTATCGGCAGCCTGTCGACAGACGAACCGGAGGAGCTATCCGCGAAGGACGGAAGAGAGCGCGATACCGGCTCGGGCGATTCGGAAACGGGAATGTCGCGCAAGATGCGTCAGGAGACACAATTGACGGCGGAGGAGCGGGAGCTCAAGGAGAGCACGGAAATTTCCGAGGATTTCGACCGTCTGAAGCGGCAGTTGGAAGAGCAAGTAGGCTTGAACAAAAGCTTCGACGTCATCTTTCGCGAAATGGTTTTTGGCGGGCAAAAAACGGGGATTTTCTACTATAACGGGTTCATTAAAGATTATGTGCTGACCGAAATTCTGGAACGGCTTTCTTATGCCGATCAGGTGCGCCAGGAAGCGGAGCACCAGGAACCGGCAGAGGAGCGCCGGAAACCTTACCGGAACTGGAGAACGGACCATGAAGAAGAGCCGCCCGGCCGGCAGAAGGAGGGCAATCGCCGCAATATTATCGGCTTGTTCGACGAGGCGCTGATTCCTCATGTGCAGGTGAAGCGGACCTGCAAGCTGAAGGAAGCAATCGATAATGTCGCGATGGGCGGCACGGCCTTTTTCTTTGAGGGTCAACGCGAAGCCGTTCTGGTCGATGCCAAGAGCTTTCCTGCCCGCACGACCGAAGAGCCCGAGCTCGAACGGGTTGTACGGGGCTCTCGCGACGGCTTTGTCGAGACGCTGCTTACCAATGTTACGTTAGTACGCCGAAGAGTGCGGGACCCGCGACTGAAGCTGGAGATTACGCAGGTCGGCAAACGGACGCAGACCGACGTGTGCATTGGTTACATCCAAGACATCTGCGACATGAAGCTGGTGGAATCCGTCCGCGATAAAATCAAAGAAGTGAAAGTGGACGGGGTGCCGCTCGCCGAGAAACAGCTGGAAGAAGCGATCGTCGGAAAAAGCTGGAATCCGTATCCGTCGGTCCGGTATTCGGAGCGTCCCGATGTGGTGGCGGCTCACCTGCTGGAAGGCCATGTCATCGTGTTTGTCGATACGTCCCCTTCGGTTATGATTTTGCCGACGACGTTTTTCCACCATGTGCAGCATGCGGAAGAATACCGTCAGACGCCGATTGTGGGCACCTACCTCCGGTGGGTGCGGTTTATCGGCATCGCCGCGTCGATCTTTCTGCTGCCGCTTTGGCTGCTTATCGTGTCTTCGCCGGAGCTTAAGCCGGCGGGGCTCGAATTTCTGGGGCCGCAGAAGCCGGGTAGAATCCCGCTGCTCGGCCAGTTTCTTATTGCGGAGCTCGGCATCGACCTGATGCGGATGGCCGCCGTACATACGCCTTCGCCGCTCGCGATCGCGATGGGCTTGGTGGCGGCCATTTTGGTAGGAGAAGTAGCCGTCAAGGCGGGATTGTTTACAAACGAAGTCATCCTGTACTTGTCGGTTGCCGCGGTCGGTACGTTTGCGACCCCCAGCTACGAGCTTAGCTTGGCGAACCGCATTTGCCGACTCGCCCTGCTCGTGATTGCCGCGGTTTTCAAAGTGCCGGGTTTTGTCATCGGCTCCACGGTGCTGCTGCTCATGCTGGCGCTGCAGCGCTCGTACAATACCCCGTATTTGTGGCCGTTTATTCCGTTCAATGTGAACGCGATGAGGCATATTTTGGTAAGAGTGCCGTTTCTGTCCATGAAAACGCGCCTAAGTCTGACAAGGCCGAAGGACAGAACCCGGCAGCCGCAGCGTTAACCATACAAGAGCATCATCGCTCCCTGCGCCCCTTTGAAGCCCGGCTTCGGAGGGGTGTTTTGCATATTGTGTTTTGGCGCTTGTCTGTGGTACTTTAAAAGTAATGTCTTTTCATGGGGAGAAGGAGTCAAACAAGATGTATTTACACGGCACCAGCAAGATTAACGACAGGGGACATCTGGAAATCGGCGGCTGCGACACAGTCGATTTAGCCAAGCGCTACGGAACACCGCTGTATGTCATGGACGAACATTTGATCCGCCAGCGCTGCCGCGAATTTGTGCAAGCTTTTCGCGCTACGGGCCTCCGGTTTCAGGTAGCATATGCCAGCAAAGCGTTCTGCGTTATGGCTATGTGCCGTATTGTCGAGGAAGAGGGCATGTCGCTGGACGTCGTATCGGACGGCGAATTGTATACTGCATTGGAAGCCGGTTTTCCGGCCGAGCGGATTCATTTTCACGGCAATAACAAAACGCCGCAAGAGCTTGAGATGGCGGTTAACGCCAAGATCGGCTGCTTTGTCGTCGATAACTTCGTCGAGCTGCACATGCTGAACGCCATTGCAGGAGAGAAACGGCAAAAAGTCAATGTATTGCTGCGCATCACCCCAGGGGTGGATGCTCACACGCATGAATATATATCGACAGGCCAGACCGATTCGAAGTTCGGCTTCGATCTGGCTAACGGCGCGGCCGAGCAGGCGGTCAAGGAAGCGTCGGAGCTGCCGAATATCGAGCTGCTCGGCGTTCATTCGCATATTGGCTCACAAATTTTCGAGGTCGGCGGCTTCCGGCTTGCGGTCGATAAAGTGGCCGATTTCGCCGTCCATATTCGGGAACAGCTAGGTCTGACGTTTCCGGTCATCAATCTGGGCGGAGGCTTCGGTATCCGTTATGTCAATGGCGATTCGCCGCTGCCCGTCGCCGAGTACGTGCAGGCGATCACCGAAGCGATTCAAACGAAATTCGGCCAAAACAGCTATCCGCTGCCCGAGATCTGGACGGAGCCGGGCCGGAGCATCGTCGGCGACGCCGGAACGACGCTGTACACGATCGGCACGTACAAGGATATTCCCGGCGTGCGCAAATACGTTGCCGTCGACGGCGGGATGACGGACAATCCGCGCCCGGCGCTGTACGAAGCGCAGTATGAGGCCATGCTCGCGAACCGGGCGAGCGAAGCGGACGAAGAGGTCGTATCCATCGCAGGCAAGTGCTGCGAGAGCGGCGATATGCTCATTTGGGACGTTAGCCTGCCGCAGGCGCGCTCGGGCGATTTGCTTGCCGTTGCCTGCACCGGTGCGTATAACTACGCGATGTCGAGCAACTATAACCGGATTCGCCGGCCGGCCGTCGTTTTCGTGAAGGACGGCGAGGCCGATATCGTGGTCAAACGCGAATCGTTCGAGCATTTGCTCGGCAACGATGTCGTACCCGAACGGATGCGGCAAGTGACGGTCAAAACGTTATAAGGAAGCCAAAGAGAACGTCCGGTCCCTGCGGCCGGCGTTTTTTATCGTCGGCGTGAGCGATAAGGGTAGATGTGATTTGTGCGGAACCGCTTTTCATAGTAAAATAGGAAGGGTTGTCCGGGGCATCGCAGAAGGATGCGTCCGGCAGAACAAGCAACTAAAGGAGTGTACGTCCTATGGCAAAACAGGCGATTATTAAAATGACTGACGGCAACGAGATCGTACTCGATTTGTTCGAGAAAGACGCGCCGAATACGGTAGCGAACTTTGAAAAGCTTGCAAACGAAGGCTTCTACAACGGAGTCGTGTTTCACCGTATCGTGCCGGGCTTCGTAGCGCAAGGAGGCTGCCCTCATGGAACCGGCACCGGCGGCCCGGGCTATTCGATCAACTGCGAGATCAACCCGAACAAGCATGAACGCGGAACGCTAGCCATGGCGCATGCCGGCCGTAACACCGGCGGCAGCCAGTTTTACATCTGCTACCAGCCGCAGTCTCATCTGGACGGTCAGCACACCGTGTTCGGGAAAGTTGTCAAAGGTATGGAGCATGTCGATGCGTTCAAAGGCCGCGACAAAATGGAATCCGTTCAAGTCGTGGAAGCTTAATCGCTGTTCATTTCTTTAACGTTAAAACGCCGACCCCTTGGGAAATCATCAAGGGGTTTCGGCGTTTTTTAATTCATGAAGTCTACGTCGGAAGCATTGATTGGGAAGATCGCTCGGTCCTCCGGCTTTGAAAAAAGCAAAAAACCGCGCTTGCAATTTTTATTTCGCGATGGTACTATTGCAATCAATGCTAGGTATGTATTTCTGGTAGACCACAAGTTCATACAGCTTACCTTCGGGGCAGGGTGAAATTCCCTACCGGCGGTGATGTTTCGGCTTGTTTGTTATCGGCCGAACTCAGTCCGTGACCCGTGCAGCCAGCTTCTGGTTGCCGGTGGACTCGGTGCAATTCCGAGACCGACAGTATAGTCTGGATGGGAGAAGGGAAAGCGGAATCAGCGATCGACTGTCTGCGTGCATATGTGCGTTATTTCACATACTCAACATGCCACAGGTGCGTCTGTTCGAGCATGTCTTCTTGCCATGTGTCTTTGGACATGGAGCAAGGTTTATTTAGGTATGCATCGATGCAGCACTAGCGCCATGCACGGCATTGCATTGCGATCTGTCGCTGCAAGGATTCCGCCTGCGTTTGTTCACGTAAACGCGACGCTTCTCACAAGCCCCTTTTTGCTAGGAAAAAAGAGGGCTTTTTCGCATTTTCCGGCAAGCTAATCGAGAGAAGGAGGCTGCATCATTTGACCGTGAGGCTGCTGAACGACGAGTATTACATGAATCTGGCTTTGCAGCTGGCTGCTTCGGCGGTAGGACAGACGGGCATTAATCCGGTCGTCGGCTGCGTCATCGTCAAGGACGGCCGCATTGTCGGGATGGGCGCCCACCTGAAGCGGGGTGAAGCGCACGCCGAAATTCATGCGCTGAACATGGCGGGAAGCGAAGCGGCTGGCGCCACCGCCTACGTGACGCTTGAGCCGTGCAGTCACTTCGGCAAGACGCCGCCGTGCAGCGACCGGCTGATCCGCGAAGGCGTCAAGCGGGTCGTCGTTGCGGCCACCGATCCGAATCCGCTTGTGGCCGGCAGCGGGATCGCCCGGCTTCGGGCGAGCGGCATCGAGGTGACGGAAGGGGTGCTGGAGCAGGAGGCGAACGCTCTGAACGAAGCGTTCAATACGTTCATCGCCACCCGGCGGCCGTTCATCACCGTCAAATCGGCCAGCACGTTGGACGGCAAAATCGCCGCCAGGACGGGCGACAGCAAGTGGATTACGGGCGAGGCTTCTCGCGCTTACGTTCATACGCTGCGCCATCGCCATCAGGCGATTATGGTCGGCATCGGCACCGTGCTGGCCGATGACCCGTCCCTGACGACCCGGCTGCCTGTGCCAGGTCTGCACCCCATCCGCGTCGTCGTCGACTCGACGCTGCGGATGCCGCACGAGGCGAAGCTCGTGCGGGACGGGGCTGCGCCGACGGTCGTGCTCACGACCGAACAGGCGCCGGCGGCGCGCCGCCGCGAGCTCGAAGCGCGCGGCGTAGAGATCATCGACTGCGGGCCGGGCCCCGCTGTCGATTTGGACGCCGCCATGGCGCGGCTTGGCGAGCGCGAGATCGGCTCGCTGCTTGTGGAAGGCGGCGGCAAGCTGAGCGGCGCGCTGCTGGAGCGCAGGCTCGTCCACAAGCTTGCGCTCTTCCTGGCGCCAAAGATCATCGGCGGAGGCGCGCTGGCCCCGGCGAACTTCGACTTCGCCGGCTTCGGGCAAATGCGCGAGGCGATTCGGCTGGAGCGCATGCAGGTCGAGACGTTCGGTGACGACCTGTGCCTGGTCGGGTACCCAAAGTATGCGGAGCCCAGCGAATAGACAGGCTGCTCCCGAGAAGGACGGGTAGCGATGAATAGGAGGGATATTCCATGTTTACGGGAATTATTGAAGAAATCGGCACACTGCGCCGCATAGCCAAGCAAGGTCAGGCGATGGTGCTGACGATCGGGGCGAAGCGTATCTTGGACGATGTGAAGCTTGGCGACAGCATTGCGGTGAACGGTGTCTGCTTGACCGTCATCGCTTATGATGAATCTTCTTTCACCGTCGATGTGATGCCGGAAACGTTCCGGCGATCGAACCTGTCCCGGCTGTCGAGCTCGTCTCCGGTCAACCTGGAGCGGGCGATGACGACAGGCGGCCGGTTCGGCGGTCACATCGTGCAGGGACACGTCGATTCGACCGGCATCATCCGGGGGCGGACACCGGAAGAAAACGCCGTCGTCTTCCGCGTAGAGCCGCACGACCCGGGCATCTTAAAATATATCATCCCGCACGGCTCGATCACGATTGACGGGATCAGCCTGACGGTCGTCGAACTGGGAGAAACGTCGTTTACCGTATCCATCATCCCGCATACGCTCGCGGAAACGGTGCTGCAGTACAAGAAGCAAGGGGATGAAGTCAATCTCGAAGCCGACGTTCTCGGCAAATACATCGAGCGGCTGCTGACCTTCCGGACGGGAGAAGGAGCTGCCGCAACTCAAAGGACAACCCCCGGCGGTCTGAGCACAGCGTTTTTAACGGAGCACGGGTTCCTGTAATTCGGAACCGGCTCCCATCGACAATTAGGAGGAGAGAGGAATGGACGAACCGATCCAGTTTCATCCGATTGAAGAAGCGATATACGATTTGATGCTGGGCAAAGTCATTATCGTCGTGGACGACGAAGACCGCGAGAACGAAGGCGACTTCATCGCTCTGGCCGAGAAAGCGACGCCCGAGGTCATCAACTTCATGATCAAGGAAGGCCGCGGCCTCGTCTGCGCTCCGATTACCGAAGAGCGGGCCCAGGAGCTGGACTTGCCGCAGATGGTATCGCGCAATACGGATTACCACGGCACGGCCTTCACGGTTTCGGTTGACCACGTCGAAACGACGACTGGCATTTCCGCATCGGAGCGTTCCCGGACCGTGCAAGCGCTGATCGATCCGCAGACGAAGCCGCAGAGCTTCCGCCGTCCGGGACATATTTTTCCGCTCACGGCTAAGAAAGGTGGCGTGCTGCGCCGTGCCGGACATACGGAAGCGGCGGTCGATCTGGCGCGCATGTGCGGCGCTTACCCGGCTGCCGTCATCTGCGAAGTGATCAAGGAAGACGGCGAAATGGCCCGCGTCCCGGATTTGATGGAGATCAGCCGCAAGCATGATCTGAAGATCATCACGATTCAGGACCTGATCCGTTACCGTAATCAGAAGGAGAAGCTCGTGCAGCGCGAGGTCGAGGTGCGGATGCCGACGGACTTCGGCGTATTTACCGCCATCGCCTACTCGAACGACGTGGACCGCAAAGAGCATGTGGCGCTTGTCAAGGGCAAGATCGACAGCGACCGTCCGACGCTCGTGCGCGTACACTCCGAATGCTTGACCGGCGACGTCTTCCACTCTCATCGCTGCGATTGCGGACCGCAGCTTGCGGCGGCGCTGAAGCAGATCGAAGAGGCAGGCTCCGGTGTGCTGCTGTACATGCGGCAGGAAGGCCGCGGCATCGGCTTGATCAACAAGCTGAAGGCGTACAAGCTGCAGGAGCAGGGGCTCGATACCGTCGATGCGAACCTGAAGCTGGGCTTCGCCCCCGACCTGCGGGATTATGGGATCGGCGCGCAAATCTTGAAGGATCTCGGCATCAGACGTATCCGGCTCATGACCAACAACCCGCGCAAAATTCGCGGTCTGGAAGGCTACGGGCTTGAGGTGGACGAGCGTGTGCCGCTGCAAATGGAAGAAAACGAGGACAATACGAACTACCTGCATACGAAGCAGGCGAAGCTGGGGCATTTGCTTGATTTTACTATTTAAAAAAATATTTCATCAAATGAAGGGAAGTTGAAAGGACATGGCGAAAGTATACGAAGGACATTTGGTCTCGCAAGGATTAAAATACGGGATCGTGGTCGGACGGTTCAACGAATTTATTACGAACAAGCTGCTGGGCGGCGCGCTGGATGCGCTGAAGCGGCACGGCGTACAGGAAGACGAAGTCGAGATTGCCTGGGTTCCAGGCGCCTTCGAAATTCCGTTGATCGCCCAGAAAATGGCTGAGAGCGGCAAGTACGACGCTGTCATCACGCTTGGTGCGGTCATCCGCGGGTCCACTCCGCATTTCGACTACGTTTGCAATGAAACGGCCAAAGGCGTGGCTGCCATTTCGCTCAAAACCGGCATTCCCGTTATTTTCGGCGTGCTGACGACCGACTCGATCGAGCAGGCGGTGGAGCGCGCGGGAACCAAAGCCGGCAACAAAGGCTGGGAAGCGGCTTCGAGCGCCATCGAGATGGCCAATTTGACGAAACAGCTGACAAGCTAACGAAAGCTGCATGAGGATTAAGGGGGAACGAGAGGAAAGTGAAAGTCACAGTAAAGCTGGAAACCTTTGAAGGCCCCCTTGATTTGCTGCTGCACTTGATCGATAAAGCGGAAGTCGATATTTACGACATTCCGATTAAAGAAATTACGGATCAATACATGGAGTACTTGGACGCCATGCAGGAACTGGAGCTCGAAGTGACGAGCGAGTTCCTGGTCATGGCGGCAACGCTGCTTTCCATTAAGAGCAAGATGCTTTTGCCAAAGCCGCCCGTTGTGGATATGGAGTTCGACGATTACATGATGGACGAGGAATACGACCCCCGCGCCGAACTCGTAGCGAAGCTGATCGAATACCGCAAGTATAAGGCGATTGCGGATCATCTGCGGGACAAAGAGATGGAGCGCAGCCTCATTTATACGAGAGAGCCCGAAGACTTGACCCCGTATGTGCCTGCGTTACAGGAAAACCCGGTCAAAGGTCTGCATGTGGCCGATCTCGTGAACGCGTTTCGCAAGGCGATGCGGCGGATGCAGAGCCGTCAGGCGATTGCCAAGATCCGCAAGGATGAAATCTCGGTGAAGGATCGCATGTACGAGGTGATCGGTACGCTTGAGAAGTGCGGGGGCAAAGTCATGTTTTCGAAGCTGCTCGACGACGACGCGACGAAAGACACGATTGTCGTTACGTTTTTGGCGCTGCTGGAGCTGATGAAAGTCAAGAGGATCGTCTGCTTCCAGCATAAACTTTTTGACGATATTGTGATTCAGGCAAGAGAGGAAGGAACGACAGATGGATTTTGGGCAGATGAAATCAGTTATTGAAGGCTTGTTGTTTGTGGCGGGAGACGAGGGACTGGACGCCAAACAGCTGGCCGATGTGCTGGAGCTCAGAGCCGAGTTCGTGACCGATCTTGTGCTGGATCTGCAGGAGGACTTGAAGCGTCAGGGCCGCGGGATTCAAATTGTCGAGTTGGCGGGCACCTATCAGCTTACGACCGTGCCGGAGCACGCGCCTTATCTTGAGCGGCTGGCCTACTCTCCTTCGCGGACGTCGCTTTCTCAAGCGGCTCTCGAGACGCTTGCGATTGTAGCGTACAAGCAGCCGATCACGCGGGTGGAGATCGAGGAGATTCGCGGGGTGAAGTCGGAACGCGCGCTGCAGACGCTGATGGCCAAAGATCTAATTCAAGAGGTAGACCGCGCAGACGCGCCGGGAAGACCGATTTTGTACGGGACGACCAAATCGTTTCTTGATCACTTTGCACTTAGCTCGATTGAAGAGCTTCCGGAGACGGCGATGTTCGAAAATGACGATAATCTGGAAGAAGAAACACGGCTGCTTTTCGAGAAAATGGAAGGCAAGCAAATCATGTTCGAGGACGTAGCAGAACCGGACGGTATGTAACGTACGCATGTTTTTCCAATGCTGGGCTATACTAACTCCTGAGGAAACGAAGCCGGAGGCTTCCAGCCCAGGAGGTTTTGTGCTTCCCGCAAGCGTCCGGGCCGTAGAGGAGGAGCATCGCATGATATGGGCCTGGATCGCCGGAGCGGTTGTGGTCTTGATTTTTGCTGTGGCGCAAAGCAAGATTAAAATTTGCCTGTCTTTCGTACATATGGAACAAAATGACGAGATTCGAATCGATGTCCGCTCTTTATTCGGGCTTATCCGCTACAGGTACATCGTGCCGTTGCTCCGCTTCCAGGGATGGCTGGAAGGGCTGGAACTGAAATCGGAGAAGATGAATCCGAACAAGGGGCATTTTCAGGGCGAGCCTAGACGTAAAATCGACTTCGATAAAATAAAAGAGGCGATCGAAAACTTTCGTACTTTGCTGCACAACTGTTTTAAGTTTAACCAGTGGTTTCGCCGGCTGCTCAGCCGTTTTCATTGTACCGAATTGAACTGGAAAACATCGGCTGGCATCGGGGACGCGGCGGAGACAGCTGTTGTCGTAGGCACCTTATGGGGGCTTAAAACGTCGTTTCTGGGGTATATTTTCCAGACGGTTCGGCTTGAGACGAAGCCGGAGCTTCAGGTGATGCCTATCTTTAATCAGAACGTATTCATCATGGAAGGCACATGCCGCGTACATATCCGCTTGTGGCATCTTGCCGTGGCGGGACTCCAACTACTCTTCCGGATTTTAAAAGTAAAAGGCGGACTGCGCGCCTGGAAGAAAGTGCTGCTGCGCACCTGACGAAGCTGTCGTGAACTGCATTGCGCAGAAGCGGCGGCTTTTCGGCATTTACGGACCGCCTCTCGCATATCGCTTTTCGCTTTGGGTAATGCTAAAGAAGCAATCGAAAATTGTAGCGTTCAAGCCTTTTCGAAAAGGAGGATCTTCATTCATGTCTGAGCATCCGATTCAAGGACTCATGAAAACGGCCATGGAAAACATCAAAGAAATGGTCGACGTCAATACGATTGTGGGCGATCCGGTCGAAACTCCGGATGGCAGCGTCATTATGCCAATCAGCAAAGTAGGCTTCGGCTTTGCGGCCGGCGGCAGCGAATTTGTGACTGACGAGTCCGTGTCCGCAGGCATTAGCCGCAACGATCCGCATAACGCCAATGTGGTCTTGCCGTTCGGCGGCGGCAGCGGCGGTGGCGTATCCATCACACCGATCGCTTTTCTGGTCGTAGGCAAGCACGGCGTCAGGGTCGTGCCGCTCGATAACCAAACCCACCTGCTAGAGCGCCTGATCGATTCGGCGCCGCATGTCGTCGACCGTATTCAGTCGATGATCAAGAACGGAGTTAAATCCGGTGCGGGGGCGACGACGGAAGGAACCGGGGCTGCTACCGTCACGAACAACATCGAGAATCAGAACTTTATTGTCTGAGTTGTCGGCTTTTGGAAAGAGTTGCTTACCTTACCAGAAACAATCCCTTTTCACCCGTCCCATTTTTGAGCATAATAAAGTTTGTAGATAAAGACATAATCGATATGAAAAAGGTTAGATCGTATCATTCGGCGAGCTGCTCTCAGGAGCAGCTTTACCTATTTTTACTGTTAATTAATTAACATGATACATATATTGCTCTTTCCCGAAGGTTGGACTATAGTTAATTTTGTAACTGTAGGACCGAAGACATGGGGAAAGAGGTATACGTTCATGCGGCTGTTGCCCACCAGATCGTGCGAACCGGGTATGCGCCTCGGGAAGTGCATTTATAACGAAGAAGGTGTCATTCTTTTAAACGAAGGAGTGGAATTGACGGGGGGATTACTCGGGCGTTTGGAGAGACTCGGCATCGATTATTTATATATCGCCGATAAAGCGACAGAGGATCTTACGATAGAGGAACCGCTTTCAGATGAAACGAGAATCAGGGCGCTAACCGAAATCCGCACTCATTTTCGCAGCTTCATGGAAAACGAAAGCCGATCCAAATTTTCTAAAAACCACGTGCTCGGCCGTTCGTTCGGAAATGTCATGAAGATGATTATCGACGACTTGAACGAAAAGCAGGGCACCGCGATTATGCTGCTTAATATGAACGTTCTGAACAACTATTTGTATCAGCACTCACTGAATGTTTGTATTTATGCGACCATGCTCGGCATGGTCAGCGGCTACAACAAGGATGACCTAATGGCGCTCGGACTGGGCGCGCTGCTGCATGACATCGGCAAGACCAAGATCAATCTGGACATTATTAAGAAGCCCGGACCGCTCACGGCGGAGGAATTCGAAGAGGTGAAGAAGCACACAGAGATCGGCTTCCGCCTGCTTAAGGACGAGCCGAATATGCCCCTGCTTTCCGCCCACTGCGCCTTTCAGCATCACGAACGGGAAAATGGCAGCGGCTACCCGAGAGGGATCACGGGAAATGACATTCACGAATACGCCAAGTGGATCGCTGTCGCTGACAGCTACGACGCGATGACGACACACCGGCCGCACCGGCTCGCGATGCTTCCGCATCAGGCGATGGAAGTGCTGTTTGCAGGCGTCGGAACGCTGTATGATCAGCGTAAAGTAGCGATTTTCCGGGATAACGTCGCTATTTATCCGCTCGGCTTGACCGTCACGCTAAGCACGGGGGAGCAGGGCGTTGTCGTCAATATTAACCCTGCGGTGCCGCAGCGTCCTGTTGTCCGGGTGCTGATCGACGCCTATGGCCAAGTGCTGGGGCAGCCTTACGAAATCGATTTGGCCGAGAAGCTGACGGTGTTTATTAACCACGCGGACAATCTAACTCAAGCCCTTTAAGCTTGAAAGGGGGAGGCAATGGCATGTGCGGACGCTATACCGTTACCGTAAGCTTCGAAGAGCTGGTGCTTCATTTTATGCTGGACCGTCGCCCGTCGGCGTATCAGCCGCGCTACAATGCGGCGCCGGGCCAATGGATTCCCGCGATGATCGGGGGTGCGGGCGACGGGGCGAACCGGCTTGGCGAGCTTCGCTGGGGCCTGGTTCCCTCCTGGGCGCAGGATGACAAATCCGGCGCGCACATGATGAACGCGCGGGCCGAAACCGCCGCCGAGAAGCCCGCCTTCCGCAACCTGCTGAAGCGGAAACGCTGCCTCATTCCGGCCGACGGCTTTTACGAATGGAAACGGATCGGTTCGCAGAAGTAGCCGGTCCGCTTTGTGCTGGCGGACAGAGGATTGTTCGGCATGGCTGCATTGTATGACACATGGGTGGCGGAGGACGGAACGAAACTGCACACTTGCACGATCCTTACGACAGCCGCAAACGGATTGGTGGCCGAGGTTCACGAGCGGATGCCCGTCATTTTGCTGCGAGAGCATGAGAGCTTGTGGCTGAACCGGACCGTAGAGGACGAAAGGGAGCTGCTTCCTGTTTTGCAGCCGTATCCCGCCGAGCGGATGAGGTATTACGAGGTCGATCCGAAGGTCGGCCGTGTTTCATACAATGAGCCCGATTGCATAGAGCCTTTAGCCTTGTAGCCTGTAGGGGGACACCTGCAGGCGCAAGGCTTTTTTATTTGATATTTTTCCCCACACGCTTCCAGAGTGCTGCTTGTTATAGGCCGTTCATAACCTGAGGTGACAAGCATATACATATACAAAGACATGGAGTTGTCCGACCGATAGCAGTCGGCCTTTCCTGTAGGATGGCGCGTGGGAGGAAAAAGATGAGAAAAGGATGTCTGCTTTTGCTGGCTTTGCTGCTGGTTTATATGGGGGCGCTTCCGCCTGCGGGGGTCAGCGCCGCTCCGGGCGTATCGACCGGCGCGGCGGCTGCGGCGCTGATCGACGTCGCTTCCGGACGGCTGCTTTACAGCTCCAGAGGGGACAAACCGATGCGCATCGCAAGCCTGACCAAGATCATGACGGCGATTGTCGCGATTGAACATGGGCGTTTGAGCGACCAGGCGAAAGTAAGCAAGAACGCTTTCGGCAAAGAAGGTTCGTCCATTTACTTGAGGCTGAACGAGGAAATGAACCTCAAGGATTTGCTGTACGGCTTGATGCTCCGTTCCGGGAACGATGCGGCCGTTACGATTGCCGAGCACGTGGGCGGGAGCATGGAAGGCTTCGTCTTCTTGATGAACGAGAAGGCGAAAATCGTCGGGATGACGAACTCCAGCTTCAAAAATCCTTCCGGCTTGGACGAGCAAGGGCATTATTCGACTGCGAACGATATGGCCAAGCTGACCGCTTATGCGCTCAAAAACCCCGTGTTTCAGGAGATTGTGAAAACGAAAGTGAAGAAAGTGCCGAATCCGAACGAATCCTGGGGCTACAGCTGGATCAATAAAAATAAAATGCTTTCGCTCTACGATGGGGCAGATGGGGTGAAAACCGGCTATACGAAGCTGTCGAAGCGCTGCCTTGTCTCTTCGGCGACCCGCGTCGGGCAGCAGCTCGCTGTCGTGACGTTGAACGATCCCGATGATTGGATCGACCATACCCGGCTGCTCGATTTCGGCTTCAAGCATTATCCCCTGCTTTCTTTGGTCGAGAAGGGGGAGACGATTGAGGGGACCGAGCTTGTCGCCGGGGCCTCGTTCCGATATCCGGCGGAACAGGCGGAACGCGGACGGCTGGCGCGTCAACCGATTGTATACGATGCGGCTTCCGTCGAGACCCGGCTCGGAGAAGCGGGAAGGCTGCAATTTCTGCTGGACGGCAAGCCGGTCGGCTCGGTCCCGCTGGTTGCCAAGGACAGCCCCCGGCTGAAGCAGAAAGAACGGTCCGCGTATTCGTTCGCGGAAGCGGAAGGGCTTGGCGGCGGCTATTCGCGCAAATGGCTCTACATCTTGACCGAATTGACCCGGGTGCTGTTTACCGGGCAAGCGGATTAAGCGGAAGGAGCGGCGGGCATGGTCAATTGGATCTGGTTGTTTTTCATTGTTGCGGGGTTTGTCGTCGCTGCTTTTCAGGGCAGAATCGAATTGGTGACCGAGGCGGTATTTGACGGCGCCAAGAGCGGAGTGACGGTCTGCTTCGGGCTCATCAGCATTATGGTGTTCTGGCTCGGCATCATGCGGATTGCCGAGGACGCGGGTTTGCTGCAAAAGCTGGCGAAGTTACTCTCGCCGGTCGTGCGCGCGCTGTTTCCCAGCGTGCCCAAAAATCATCCGGCGCTCGGGTACATTATGTCGAACATGAGCGCCAACATCCTGGGATTGGGCAATGCCGCCACACCGATGGGCATTAAAGCGATGCAGGAGCTGCAGCTCCTGAACAAGCATAAAGACATAGCGAGCCCCGCTATGTGCACGCTTCTGGCGCTCAATACAGCCAGCATTACGCTGATTCCTACAACGTTGATCGCCATTCGCATGAATTACAATTCGGCGAATCCGGCCGAAATCGTCGGTACGACGCTGCTGGCTACCTTTATCTCGACCTTGGCGGCCATCGTGGTTGACCGGTGGTACCGCCAGCGATCAACGCCGCCCGGACAGGGGAAAGGGTGAACCTGCGTGTATAACTTGGTCAATTGGATCTCGGCATGGGCCATCCCTGTCGTGATCGTCTTCATTCCTCTTTACGCCGCTTACCGGAAAGTTCCCGTCTACGAATCGTTTGTGGAAGGGGCTAAAGAAGGCTTCGATACGACGATCCGGATTATTCCGCATCTGGTCGGCATGATGGTGGCGATCAGCGTGTTCCGCGCATCCGGGGCGATGGATCTGATGATCGGCTGGCTGAAGCCGATTTGCGAGCGGCTAGGCATTCCGGGCGATATTATTCCGCTCGCTTTTTTGCGCCCGATTACGGGAGCCGGCTCACTTGCCTTTACGACAGACCTGATCTCGGAGTTCGGCCCCGATTCAATGATCGGACGGATCGCTTCCACGATCCAAGGAAGCACGGATACGACGCTGTACGTCATCACGGTATATTTCGGCGCCATCGGTATCCGCAAGGCCGGCTACGCCCTCAAGGTCGGTCTTATTTCCGACGCCGTCGGATTTATCGCTTCGATTGCGATCTGCTCGCTGGTATTTGCCTGAACGCAGCCGGTGAAGCGCAGACCGCATGCGTGCGGACCCGTCTTCCGCCCGCTCCGGCTTATTCGCCGGACCCCGCATCACCCCCCATCCATTCCGCACATATACTGTGAGCAGTCCAGCCTTAACGAGGTGAACCGCATGCAGTATTACGGCATTGTCATCCACCACTCCGCCTGCACCTCCATAAACGGAAAAGGGTATGATTATTTCATCGCAAAAAACGGCGACATCATCCCTTCTTCCGAGCAAACCGATCCGCTCTACATCCACCTGTGTCTGGAAGGGGACTTCTCCGGGCCACGCGCCGTCAGAACTCCTGCAGAGAAAGAGCAGCTGTTTTTGATGAACAAGCTGATTCTCCGGCTGTCGGAAACGTACGGTTTTCAGCCCGACGACATTTTTCCGCATTCGATGACGTGCCCGGGCGACGATTTTCCGTGGGCGCAACTTGTGATTTCACCCAAGGATAGGTATCATTAGCTTGAGGTGAATCCAACAGATGGACAGATTGCAAAAAGTGTTGGCCGAAGCGGGTGTGGCCTCCCGCCGCAAGTGTGAAGAATTGATTACCGCAGGACGTGTGGAAGTCAATGACAAGGTAGTAAAGACCCTGGGGGTGAAGGTTGACCCTTCCCAGGATTTTATTAAAGTGGACGGCAAGCCGATCCGCCGGCAATCGAAAGTGTATGTGATCTTTAACAAACCGAAAGGCGTGATCACAAGCGCCCAAGATCCCGAAGGACGTAAAACGGTGACGGAGTTTTTCAAAAACATCAAGCAGCGCATTTACCCGATCGGCCGGCTCGATTACGATACCGAGGGCTTGCTGCTGCTCACCAACGACGGCGAATTCGCCCATTTGCTGACCCATCCGAAGCACCACGTGCCGCGTACCTATTTGGCCACGGTCAAAGGCGTACCTCACGGCAGCTTGCTGGACAAGCTGAAGAACGGGATTGAGCTGGAGGACGGGAAGACCGCGCCCGCGGAGGTGGAATACCAGGACGTGCGTCCGGAAACCAACGAAAGCGTCGTGAAAATAACGATTTACGAAGGACGCAACCGGCAGGTGCGGCGGATGTTCGACGCGATCCATCATCCGGTCATCAAGCTGAAACGGATTCAATTCGGGCCGCTTCTGCTATCCGGCATCCCACGGGGCAAGTTCCGCCACCTGACCCCGCAGGAGGTCAACGAGCTTCGTCAAGAAGCGCTTAAAGCGGGAGAAGGCAAGTCACATAAAATTCAAAAAGGCGAATAATTACAGTGACCATTTTCGATATAATGGAAATGTGATATTTGTCAGTCAACTCTCGTTTTAAAGGTGTGAGAATATGGGAAAACATAGACGATGGGTCCAAATTTCCATTTTTGCCGTCATTATCGTCATCGGCGCGCTCACGCTCGCGAGCAACCTGTTCGGGAGCGACAAGAAACCGACGCAAGGGTCGGAGGCGCCGGATTTTAAGCTGCTCAGCCTGGACGGCGCCACCCGCAAGCTGTCCGATTACCGCGGCAAAGTCGTCGTCGTCAACTTCTGGGGAACGTTCTGCGAGCCCTGCCGCAACGAGATGCCGGCGCTCGAAAGACAGCGCGCCAAGTGGAAGGATAAAAATGTCGAGATTCTCGGCCTCAATCTGGACGAGCCCAGAGTCGCGGTCGAAAACTTTGTCAGCCAATATAAGGTTACGTTCCCGATTTTGCTCGATAAGAATGAGGAAACCCGCAAGCGTTACGGCGTTTCCCAGTATCCGACCACGTACTTCATCGGACCGGAAGGGAAGGTCGATGTCATCCGGATCGGCGAAATGGACGAGGCATATATTGAGAAGACGATCACATCGTTATTACCGCAAAAGCAAGGGTGGAAGTAGGCATGATTCAAAATACGAAATGCGAATGCGGACACCAGAATCATGTCGGCACCCTGCTGTGCGAGTCCTGTGGCAAGCCGCTTTCGGATGAAGGCGGCAGCGAACCGCTTGAGATGCGGTACGACGGGGTCGCCCGGCGATCCCAGCGCGCGAATCCCGGCGTGCTGGACCGGGTGTGGAATTTTTTCTCGTCCGTCAAAATCGCCGTTTATCTCATCGCGATTACGTTACTGGGCTCGATTCTGGGGACTATATATCCGCAGGAAAATACGTTTCTAAACATCGATCCTGCGGTGTATTATAAAGAAACATACGGAACGATCGGGTACATTTATTATTTGCTGGGGCTGTCGCATACGTTCGAATCCTGGTGGTTCGTTACACTGCTGTTCATGATTGGCACGTCGCTCGTCGTTTGCAGTCTGGACCGCGTGCTGCCATTATACCGGGCGCTCAATAAGCAGCAGATTCGCAAGCATTTAAGCTTCATCACGCGTCAAAAGGTGACCTTTACCGGACCGCTTCCGGCCGCTGCCCAGGGCTCGGTACAAACGCCGGAAGCTTGGACGGAGCAGGCGGCGGAGGTGCTTCGCAAGCAGCGCTACCGCGTGCATACGGACGGCACGGCGCTGCTGGCGGAGAAAAACCGGTTCAGCCGCTGGGGACCTTATATCAATCATATCGGGTTGATTATTTTTTTGGGCGCTGTATTGATGCGAAGCATTCCGGGCTGGCACATGGATCAGCATATGGCTTTTCCGGAAGGCAAGCTTGTCAAAATTCCCGATACTCCTTATTATTTGAAGAACGAAAAATTCACGCTGGAGTTTTACAAGCCGGAAGAAATGTCGGAGGGCTTCCGGTCCAAAGGGCAGGACGTTCCGAAGGTGTACGAGACGAAAGCGGTGCTCTACATGTGCAAGGCGGACTGCGACGATCCGGCGAAGGAGCCGGTGCTTGAAGAAGTGCACCGCCAGGATATTGTCGTGAACAAGCCGTTGGATTACAATGGATTACTCGCGTATCAATTCGACTTCAAGCCGTCTCCGACGCTGATATCCGTCAAACCGACGCTGAAAAACAAACAAACCGGCGAGACGTTCGGAAGCTTCGAGCTGCCGATGAACAAGCCCGCGGAATCGTATAACGCAGGTCCTTACCAATTGAAGCTGAAGGCGTATTTCCCCGAGTTCGCTTTGGACGACAAGGGCTTGCCGATGACCAAGTCCAACGAACCGAAAGCTCCGGCGTTCGTATTCGCCATTTCGGGACCGGGCTTGAAGCCGGAAGGGGAGCTTTATTTGTACTTCCCGCGTCAGGTGGATAAAGTCAATTTCCGTCAAGACGAAATCAATGGAGCGCTTGGCGCCAAGCTGGAGCTGACCGTTGGTTCGATGGCCGATGTGGCCATTTCGGACTATATCAGTTACTTGAATATCCGGGTCGACCGGGCAATGCCGTTTATCTGGGTCGGCGCGGCCATTTCGATGATCGGCTTGATCATGGGCTTTTATTGGCACCATCGCCGGATCTGGCTGCGCATCGATAACGGACAGCTTGCGCTCGGCGCTCATACGAACAAGAACTGGTACGGCATCCGGAAGGAAGTGACCCGGGTTTTGACGAAAACGGGAATCGACATCGATCCGAAGACGCTGGAAAGAAAGGTGATTGAAACGTGAGCAGCACGTTTTTGCTGATTGCTTTTATCGTGTACGCCCTGGCTCTGCTCGGCTTCGTCATAGCCGTTACCGGGAAAAAATCGGTTCAGGAGGCGGACCCCGAAGGGTTCGCCAGACGATGGGGCTTCATCGGCTTCATCCTGACCGTGATCGGATTTTTGTGTCACGTGACGTTTTTCTTTACGCGCTGGGCGGAAGGCGGACATATACCGACGAGCAACATGTACGAATTCATGACGTTCCTTGGGATGATGATCGTGCTCGCGTTTCTCGTCGTCTACTTGATTTACCGCACGCCTACGCTTGGCGTATTTACGATGCCCGTATCGATCATCATCATCGCCTACGCTTCGGTGTTCCCGCGCGAAGTGCAGCCGCTCATTCCGGCGCTGCAAAGCTACTGGCTCAAAATCCACGTGACGACCGCGGCTCTCGGAGAAGCGTTTTTCGCCGTCGGGTTTGCCGCAGGCTTGATGTATCTGCTCCAGAACGTCAACTTCGCGGGAACATCCAAAGCGGACCGCAGAGAGCAGCGCGGGGTCGAGTTTACGATTTTTACCTTGCTCATGACGATCGCGTTCGTTGTTGCCATTTTCGGCTTTAGTGCGGCCGGATATAAAGCGAAATTCGCCAGCGACGTTAAGATGACCGATATCAATAACGTCGAGCAGGTCGTTAAGCAAAACGTTGAGTACGTTTTGCCTCCGATTGTAAAACCGTATCAGAGCGAGCAGTTGGAAATGAAGCCCTTTCTCGGGATGACCGGGCCGCTCTTCGAAGCTCCGTCCTGGATGGAGGGGGCGAATGCCGGGCGGAAGCTCAATACGGTGATATGGTCGGTCCTTTTGGGCGCCTTGTTGTATGCGCTGATTCGTCTTGTGGTCCGCAAGCCGTTAGGCCGGGTGCTTCAGCCGACGATCCGAGGGATCGACTCGGAGGATGTGGATGAAATCGGCTACAGGGCGATTGCCATCGGCTATCCGATCTTCACGCTTGGAGCGCTCATCTTTGCGATGATTTGGGCGCATGAAGCATGGGGACGCTTCTGGGGCTGGGACCCGAAGGAAGTGTGGGCGCTGATTGTCTGGCTGTTTTATGCGGTGTACCTGCATCTTCGTCTTTCCCGCGGCTGGCAGGGCAAAAAATCCGCCTGGCTGTCCGTGATCGGGTTTCTTGTCGTCATGTTTACGCTCATCGGCGTAAACCTGGTGATCGCCGGCTTGCATTCGTATTCCGGCGCGTAAACCGGCACAGCGACAGCATGCCGAGTTTCAATAAACGGTCGTTAATCTCAATTGAAAAGAGGTTCAGCCATGAGCGAGACGAAGTTGAACATATTGGTTGTAGATGATGAGGAACGGATTCGCCGCCTGCTGCGGATGTATTTGGAGAAAGAAAATTACAGCATTGACGAAGCCGAGGACGGCGAATCGGCGCTGCGTAAAGCGCTGGATCAGGATTACGACCTGATTCTGCTCGACGTGATGCTGCCGGGCATTGACGGTAACGAGGTATGCGCCCGGCTGCGCCAGGTGAAATCGACGCCGGTCATTATGCTGACGGCCAAAGGCGAAGAAACGAACCGCGTCCAAGGCTTCGAGTCGGGAGCGGACGACTATGTGGTGAAGCCGTTCAGTCCCCGCGAGGTTATTTACCGCGTCAAGGCGATTTTGCGGAGGTCTTCGGTCACCGCGTATTTGTCCAAAGAAGTGAATTCGAGCAACAATATCGTGTTCCCGAATCTGGTGATCGAGCACGACGCTCACCGCGTCACGGCCGGAGGACAGGAAGTGGCATTGACTCCGAAAGAATACGAGCTGCTTCATTATTTGGCGGTTTCGCCGGATAAGGTATTTTCCCGGGAGGAGTTGCTCAAGGACGTATGGAACTACGAGTTTTTCGGTGATTTGCGCACGGTCGACACCCATGTGAAACGGCTGCGCGAGAAGCTGAATAAAGTGTCGCCGGACGCCGCCTCCATGATTACGACCGTTTGGGGCGTAGGCTACAAGCTCGAGGTCCCGAAATAACGTGTTTATTTTAAAAAGCGTTGTCGGTAAACTGTGGATTACAATTATCGGGCTGGTTGTTGTCGTTTTATTGACGCTCAGCCTTTTTTTGTTCCGATATATCGAAACGTCGTTTCCCAAGTCGAAGGATCAGGCGGAAACGCTCACGAGGCTGGCTGTCAAGGTGGCCAATGAAATTTCCTTGCATAAGGAAGAACGGCGGTATTTGCAGGTTGTCAATGAACTGCTCAGCGCCCAAGGGGCGAGCATCCTGATGGTGACTGCCAATTTCGAGCAGATCGATCCGCCGTTTGCGCAGACGCAGGACAAGACGTTCCGTTATACCGATTTCTTCACGAAAGCGGACTTGCAGAAGGCGTTCGCCGGGCAGTCGGTCGATAACCGCAATACGAGTTCGGGCCTGCCGCGCGCGCCTTTGAGCAATCAATACACAGCCGTAGCCGTGCCTTATATGAATGAAGGCCAGACGCAAACCGCCGGAGCGCTGATCCTGTATCAGCTCACACAATCGGCGGAGGAGACGCAGGCTTATGTCAAAAAGCTGTTCGTTGTCGTCGGCGTCGCCGGCTTTCTGATGACGACGTTCTTCGCCTTCTTCCTGCTGACCAAAATTACACAGCCGCTGCTCCAGCTTAAGAAGGCAGCTGATCTGATCTCGATGGGCGAATACGATACCCGCGTGCCGATCACGTCTTCTGACGAGCTGGGCGAGCTGGGCAAAACGTTCAACCATATGGGAGAGAAGCTGTCGGATACAATCAAAGCGCTAAGTCACGAAAAAGAGCACTTGGCCAGCGTGCTGCGAAGCATGGGGGATGCGGTGATTACGTTCGACGCCGACGGGAAAGTCATTCTGACCAATCCTCCGGGAGAAAAGGTTGTGCGGGATTGGAACGAGATTCATTGGACGGACGACTGGTCCGGTCAGGAAGAAAGACGGATGCTGCGGAAGGCGGAAACGGTCCCCGAGCCGCTTCAACCGTTATTCCAAGGAGTTATTTCTGAGGCGAAGGAAATGACGGCGAAGCTGCATGTTCAGAGTGAGGTATGGTCCATCGTGATGGCGCCGTTGTATTCGCGTGAGCTTGTGCGCGGGGTTGTCGCCGTTATGCGGGACGTCACGGAGGAATTCCGGCTCGACAAGCTGCGCAAAGATTTTGTCGCCAACGTGTCGCACGAGCTGCGCACGCCGCTTTCGATGCTGCAAGGCTACAGCGAGGCGTTGATCGACGACATCGCGGCAACACCGGAAGAACGCAAGGATTTGGCGCAGGTCATTCACGACGAGTCGCTTCGTATGGGCCGACTGGTCAAGGATTTGCTTGACCTCGCGAAGATGGAGACGGGCAATGTGGAATTGAACTTTCGCGAGCTGGAAGTGAACACGTTCTTAAAGCGGGTACACCGTAAATTCGCCGGCTTGTCCAAGGAACACGGCATTACGATGACCTGCGTCCTGCCCGAGGAAGAGCTGGTGCTGTACCAGGCCGATGAAGACCGGATGGAGCAGGTGCTGACCAATCTGCTGGACAATGCGATCCGGCATACGCCGCCGCAATCGGTTATTCAGCTGAGCGCGGCACGGACGCGGTACAAAGGGGAAGAAGCGGTATTGATCGAGGTGGCGGACCAAGGCTACGGCATTCCGGCGGAAGACCTGCCCTTCATCTTCGAACGTTTCTACAAGGCGGACAAAGCCCGTACGCGCGGAGCTACCGGCGGAACGGGCTTAGGGCTGTCCATCGTAAAAAATATCATAGAAGCCCACGAGGGCACCGTTCATGTCAAAAGCCAGCCGGGGCAGGGGACGACATTTTCCATCACGCTTCCCTGCAAAACGGTGTAAACCCAGACAAAAGCCTCCGATTCGTCATCGGAGGCTTCTTTCTTTTTGTAGAACGAACGTCTTTTTTCTTGTTGTTCGTGAAACAATTGTGGAACGTTCGATATCCGATTAAAGCGTCAACTCGCGAGCATGGGTCAATTCCGGAAGCTGAATGAGGCGGTCGAGCACTTCCTTCGGCGTTTCTTTATCGGTAGTCAGCACCATGATCGCCGAGCCGCCGACCACTTTACGTCCGACCTGCATCGTCGCGATATTGACGCCGTTGTCGCCAAGCAGCGTTCCAACTTTGCCGATGATACCCGGCTTATCGTTATGCGAGATCAGAAGCAGATGGCCGGACGGCGCGATATCGACGGGAAATTGGTCGATCTGAACGATCCGCTCGCCGTAGCCGGACAGCAGAGTGCCGGCAAGCACACGTTCTTCTTGCTTCGTTTTCAGCGTAACGGAAACGAGGTTCGTAAAGCTCTTCGCTGCGGACGACTTTTGAATGACGACGTTGAGCCCGCGCGTTTTGGCCAGATGCATCGCATTGACGATATTCACGCCTTCCAATTGATTGGCGAGAATGCCTTTGACGATGTAGCGGGTGAGCGGCGTCGTATCGACATCAGTCAAATCGCCGGAATAGTTAACCACGATTTCGCTGACCGGCCCGTCGATCGTCTGACCGAGGAAGACGCCGAGCTTCTCGCCGAGATTGAAATAAGGCTGCAGCGCATGGAGCACGTTAGCCGGTACCGGCGGCATGTTGACGGCGTTCTTGAACGGCTGGTCGCGCAAAATGTGAAGCACTTCCTCGGATACGTCGATCGCGACGTTCTCCTGCGCTTCGACCGTCGATGCGCCGAGGTGCGGTGTGACGACAATTTTCGGATGGTTCAGGAACGGATGATCAGCAGCCGGAGGTTCCTTCTCGAATACGTCGAACGCCGCTCCGGCGACGATCCCTGCATCGATCGCTTCGACAAGCGCCATTTCGTCGATAATGCCGCCGCGTGCACAGTTGATGATGCGCGCGCCTTTTTTCATCAGCTCAAATTGCGGCTTGCTGATCATATGGCGTGTTTCGTTGGTCAGCGGCGTATGAACCGTAATGAAATCCGCTGCGGCACAAATGTCGTTCACGGTACCGAGCTTCACGCCGAGCTTTTCCGCACGCTCTTCGGTCAGGAAAGGGTCATAGCCGAGCACTTCCATCCCGAACGCTTTGGCGCGTTTGGCAACCTCGCTGCCGATGCGGCCCATGCCGAGCACGCCGAGCACCTTGTTGCGGAGCTCCACGCCGACGAACGTTTTGCGGTCCCACTCGCCGCCGACGGTTTTCTTGTACGCTTGCGGAATTATACGAGCGACGGACATCATCATCGCGAATGTCAATTCGCAAGTGGCAATCGTATTGCCATCCGGCGCATTGATGACGACGATGCCGCGCTTCGTCGCCGCCTCCAGATCGATATTATCGACGCCTACACCGGCGCGTCCGACAACTTTCAATTTGCTGCCGGCGCCCATAATGCGTTCGGTTACCTTCGTGGCGCTGCGCACCAATAAAGCGTCATAGTCTGCAATAATCGCTACAAGCTCGTCTTCGGACAATCCGTTCTTTTTTTCCACCTCGACATCTGGCGCGTCATACAACAGTTGAATCCCCATGTCGCTGATTCCATCCATAACTAACACTTTGTACATTTTTCCCAGACCTCCATGAAGTAAATTACGAAAAAAACACAAAAAACTCCCCGCCCCGACACGACTAACGTATACAAGGGACGAGGAGCTGATTCTCGTGGTACCACCCTACTTCGCTGTGCGCTCACGCGCAACAGCCTCATGAGGTCTGCGATGAACAGACCGGGAAAAATAACGGTTTCCGGCCGGCTGCGCCTACTGTAATGTTCGGCACAACAACTCAAGAGTGCTCCGCATATCGAATTCGTCCGGTTCGCACCGACCACCGGCTCTCTGATCGATTCGGGTTATGCTTGGCTCCGTCAAAGTTTGTTACAGGTGAAATTTTTCATTAGCGTAACATGACCATTTCGACATTGTCAATAGGCAGCCCACCGATTTGCAAATCCGAAATATTTGTGAAACCTAAATTCGCCGTGCTAAAATAAACCGTGCGACCTGCATGAAATTATCGTACAGCGAAAGGGGCATTCATCATGTTCGAAAGCATAGAGCCCGAAGCGTTCCAGGCAAAAACGGACAACGGAGAGTTGGGGGACGCGCTGATGCTCGACGTCCGGGAACCGTACGAATGGGAGTATTATCATTGGGAACAAGCACAGCTGATGCCGATGAACAGCATACCGGGAAGGCTAGCCGAGCTTCCGATGGATCGGACGATTTATATCGTTTGCGCCCACGGCGTGCGAAGCGCTAACGTGTGTTACTATTTGAAGCAGAACGGCTTCGACGATGTCATTAATGTCGAGGGCGGCATGGCTGCGCTCGCAGCCCTTCGCGGGTTCCAGTACGATTAACTGGTGCGGCAAAAAGCCACGAGTACGGGGACCGGACATCGTGGCTTCGGAAGCCTGCGTATTAATTGGCAGTGAAAAACGGAAGCTGCGGCAACGTTTCATTGCCGTAATATTTGTCTTTGTTGCGGATAAAATCGCTTTTGCGAACGGCATCAGTAGCCATCAGCACATCGACGACTTGCCCCACATCGTTCAAATTCATTTTTTGCGTTTGACCGGACTGAATCATTTCGTCGATCCGACTGGTCAGATCCTGCGGGGTGAACGGCTTAAACAGCTTTTTGCCAAGCATCAATTGGGCGACGTATTCGTTTTTCATATTCAGGCTCAGGCCCATCCAATCGTTCAGGGAGAGCGGCTTGGTTACATCAATAGGCTTAAATTGCGGTTTTATCGTAGCATACCATTTGTCGATCGATTCGTAGTAGCTTTTTTCAGCCTTGAGCGCAAATGTCTTCGCTTCGCCGAGATAAGGGTCAGCTTGAAGCTGCGCGATCAGCTCGGCCGCCGGAATGCCGTTTGCCTTGGCCGAATAGCTTTGCAGGCCTTCGCTGAACAGCTTTAAGCTTCTCATGTAGTCTTTATGCGCTTCCTGCAGCAGCGGAGAGGAGCCCGGCATCGATTTTGAACCGAGACTGTCGTAGCTTTCCTGCGCGAGCTTGCTCATTTCCTTGAGAATCAAGGAAGCGTCGGCCGTACGATTCGTCAGCAGCTCGTCGGTTTTCTCAAACCACTTTTTATGAAATTCCCTGTATGGCTGATAAATGGTATGATAGAAAGACACCAGATACTGCTGATGGTAGGCGGTAAAGCTCTTGGCCGCTTCGTTTTGCTTGTTGAGCAGATCTTCGTATTTCAGCGAAGAACGGTCCTGTCCCATTTTTAAACCGAAGAAGAAGGCCCCCGTAGCCAGGACAAGCATGAAAATGAAGGTAACGGCGAATAAGTAGTCCGTTCGGGTAAGCCGTTTTTCCATGATCGAGCACCTCAGATTTCTTAAATTCTATGCTGATAGTATAGGTGAAATTGTCGAAAAAGGGAATCAGTATGAAAAAATTTAACTTTAAGCGGATCAAGCTGCAAAAAATCAATCCGGACGAAATCGACGAGCGTTTACTGCTCATTAACTTGTATGTGACTCAGCTTCTCGTCTTTCTTGCAGCCGTCGTTCTGATGCTTTTTCAGAAACCGGACCTGCGGGCGATGTTTTCCCCGGGGTCGGGCTATACGATCCTGCTATGGGGAGCGGGCTTAGCCGTCGCCGTTCTGCTTGTCGATCTGCTCGTTTCCAGATGGGTGCCTCCCGAAGTGACGGACGACGGGGGCATCAACGAAAAGCTGTTTAAAAACAGGCCTCTTTGGCATATTGCACTCATTTCGCTCATTGTCGCATTTTGCGAAGAGCTGCTGTTCCGCGGTACGATCCAAGCGTGGTGGGGACCGTACTGGACCAGCATCCTGTTCGCGGCCATTCATGTCCGCTATTTGCAGCACTGGTTGATGACGGGACTTGTCTTCAGCATCAGCTACGGGCTCGGCTGGATTTATATTCGGACCGGGTCCTTGTTAACACCGATTATCGCCCATTTCCTGATTGATTTCGTCATGGGCTGCATTCTTCGTTACAGGAGAGAAGAATCATGAACAACAAGTATCTGCAACCTCCGTACCGACCGAAGGAAGAGGCCGATCATCAACCCGACCCGGCGAAGGAAGAGGGACCCGACGATCATTATTTGCCTCCCCGCAAAACCGTGCATCCGACAGAGAAAGAAAAGTGGCTGCCTTATTTTTATCGGTCGTTGCTGTGGATTTTTATACTCCTTGTTGCAGGTCTTTCCATTTGGGGCTGGAAGCTTGTCATGTTGTAACTTCAATTTCTTCCGGATCAACGAATCCGTAGCCTTTTTCCTCAAGTTGTGTCAAAAGTTTGTCCAGCGCCTCCACCGTCCACGGAAGTTCATGCATTAAAATGTTGCTCCCCGGGTGAAGCTGATTCAGCACGTTGCTGATCACTTGCTCGGGGCTGTTTTTCTTCACCGTCATTTCCCAATCCTTCGACCCGTTGGACCAGGTCATGAACAGCAGTCCCTCTTCCTTGGCCTTGGCCCGAACGTCATCGCTGCCGGACCCGAACGGCGGACGGAAGAAGACCGGCGCTTTGCCTGTCAGCTCTTTGATCGCTTTTTGCACATCTCCGATTTGTTGATTTACCTTTTCTTTGGTTTCCTTTTTCAAATCAATATGATCCCAGGAATGATTGCCGATCGTTTGACCGCTGGAGGCAAGCAGCTTAACGAGCTCGGGCTTCTGCTTGACGCGGTAGCCGTTCAGGAAAAAGATGGCCTTGGCTTTATGCTTTTGCAGCGTATCGAGCAGCGCTTTATTCATCTCAAGGTCCTTCGGGCCGTCATCGAATGTCAGGAGAACGACTTTTTTGGGCGCCCCGTTCGGATCGATCGGCACGATATCGTACGTTTTCGGATTCATCGTATAGCGCTTCGCGGCTTGCTGCTCTTGTTTTTTGACGCCGTCAGCGGTTTTCGTTTTCTCGCCCCCCGCGACCGGCTGCGAAGCAGGCGGCTCCGTTTTGGCCGAGGCGTCAGGCGACGCATCCGGTTTGGCGCCGCAGGAAGTCAGAAGCAGAAGCGCGGCCAGAATAGCAATCCATTGTTTAGACATGTGAAATCCCCTCGTTAGGTTTGGTATGAATCTTTTGGCTTTTCCTTATTTTATCATGCATGATTCATAGGATATAGCGAAAAATAGCAACGAATTAGAAAACAATACGGAGGGATTGGCATGAGATGGGGTGCTTTTCTGTTTGGCGGGCTTGTCGGGGCGACTGCAGCGGTCGTACTAACGGGCAAAAGAAAACCGATGCTGTTCTCCGCAATGACAAATAGCGACGCCATTGGAAGTTTCCTGAACCAGGTCACGGATCGGTCTGACAAAAAAGAAAAGGCTCCAACGGATTCGGCCGAGCCGAACGCCGATTACGGCAAGAGCGCGGCCGACGTGGCGACTTCCGCCGCGGGTCTCGGCAAGGTTCAGGAACTGATCAATCAGGATTCGGGGCTTAAGGCCGCAGTGGACGACATTTTGGCCGGCAACGGGGAAAAATCCGAAATTCGGGCGCATTAAGCGTTCGGTTTGTACGCAAAGACACAACGCCGCCTCCACCAAGAGGCGGCGTATGTGTCTTTTTGTATGAAAAGGGCATTTTTTCAGGCAACAACCGTTCTTTTCTTCACAGTTTGTGATATAATAGACGTAGCATGGCAAACAAGCTGTACCGTTTCCGGGGGGAAAGGCTGGAAGACGCAAATTCGAACGCGTTTTCGAATCCTTTATATGGCGGAACGAACGCGGCTCACCTTTGTTTACCAAACTTCATAAGCTATTTATTATTAGTCGGCAAGGGAGGAATCCAGTATGAAAATGGAGCGTTTAAGTCAAGACAAGATACGGATTTTCCTCACATTCGATGACTTAACGGAGCGCGGGATTCACAAGGATGACATGTGGAGAGAAATCCCCAAGGTTCACGAGCTGTTCAGCGAGATGATGGACCAAGCCTATACCGAGCTTGGCTTCGACGCAACCGGACCGCTTGCCGTGGAAGTCCTCGCCATGCCGGCGCAAGGGATGATGGTGATCGTCACACGCGGCCGAATGAATTTCAGCCAAGGCGACGGTACGTTAGAGGACGAAATGGAAGAAGTGTACGAGCTTGAAGTGACGATGGATGAGACCGATGAAATCATTTACGCTTTCCATGATTTCGAGGACCTGCTCCGGCTTGCCAAAGTCATCAATCCGCTCCTGCTGGACGGAGGAACGTTGTATTCTTATAAAAATAAATGGGTCCTGCTGCTGGATGCCGTTGAGATGGAAGAAAAGCGGCTTCAATCGGTCGTGGCTGTCTTGTCCGAGTTCGGAGAAGCCACATCCGTCACGCAAGCGGTTCTGGAGGAATACGGAAAGGTCGTCATTGAATCCGATGCCGTGAAGGTGCTTTGTTCCAAGTTTTAATTGAGGCTTGTTCAGCTTAACGAATCGTAAGCATTCTCAAAAACAGCATTGTTTTTGCGGGATGCTTTTTTTGCGGGGGGAAGACCGTCATGAGCGAACTACAACACCTTGGCGCAGCCAAGACCGCGTTTGATTTGGAGGAGCTTGTTACCCATTACCACAAACAGCTTAAGGAAGAAGCTTATGCTTATTTGGAGCGGCGGGGCATCCATCAGGAGACGGCGGAGCATTATCGAATCGGTTTTGAACCGGGCAAGTTCGGGTTTTACATCAACTCGGGCAAGCTGGGTGATTTTTTTGAAAACCGCATTATTATTCCGATCACGAACGCGGGCGGGGTTACGGTCGATTTAATCGGACGATCGCTTGACCAGCGCGAGCCGAAATACAAATCGCTGCTCGGAGTGGGCGACTATTTATTCAACGAGCAGATTCTGGAGCAGACGGAGGACGTCATCGTGTGCGGCGGGGTGTTTGATGTGCTCAGCTTGGCTCAAGCGCACCTGCCGGCAGTATGTGTGCCGATCTGGATGTCCTTTAAAGAAATTCATGCGGACAAGCTGCGGGACAAGCGGGTGTTCATCTGTCTGGGCAATGATGAGGCAGGGCGACGGGAAAGCGTCAGAATCCAAGCGCTGCTGCAATCGACGGCAAAGCAAACGTTTATCATGCAGCTGCCTGAGTCGATCCGGGACGTCAACGATTTCTTCGTGCGGGTGCAAAATCCGCTGGATTCGTTCATGCGGCTGTTGAATGAAACGATGGAAGAGACGATGATGCTTCCGATTGCTCCCGACACGAAAAACGTTTCCATATATACCGAAGAATTCATGAAGCGGCATCGCGGACAAGCATCGGGCGTGCCGACCGGTTTCGCCGCGCTGGACGAAGCGTTGTTCGGCGGGCTTCGAAGCGGGCTGTATCTGCTGGCCGGGGCCGCTTCTTCGGGTAAGACGATGCTCATGAAGCAAATGGCGGACCATATCGCTTTGCACCAGACGCCGGTCGTTTACGTATCCTGGGACATGACGGGATTCGAGCTCTGGGCGCGAAGCATAGCCAGGCTCATCGGCACCGAGCCGCAAAACGTACTCACCGGGAAGATCGAGCCGCGGCAAGTGGCCGAAGCCAATAAACGTTATATGCCCATTAGCCATATGCTTTGGACGATCGAATGCTCACTCGATTCCACAATCGACCGCGTCATGTCCAATGTCGAGCGGATTGCAGGGATGTCCGGCAAAACGCCTGTCGTATTCATCGACCATATTAACCGTATCCCGGCAGGCGGACTGCCCAATCCGCCCCGCTCGTCCGCTGAGCACCAGACGACAATCACTTATATGCTCAAGCATTGGTCCAAGGAATGGGGAGGCCCGGTTATTGCGGCTGTTCCTTCGGATATCGGAGATGAGCGTCTACCGGAAGGGGCGGAAGCGTCAGCCGACGTCATTATGCGGCTGAAGCCGGAGCCGGACGGAACGTCCGCTAACGGGATACGCTCGAGCTTGCAGCTTCTGAAACACCGCAATGGGACGCTGGCGACCATTCCGCTGCGGTTTTACGACCAGCAGGCGCGTTTTGCGGAAGAATGAAGCGCCTGAAGTGGGACAAATGCGGAAGTGTATGCCAGAATCCAAGAAATGATGGAAAAAGACATTCAAAATGTCTATAATATTTATAGGATTAAGAAATATCGACAAGCGCCTGCCCGTATCACGGTCGGCATCCGCAAAGTTGCGGGGGCCGGCCGTTGCTGCGGGCGGGTTTAACCTATTGTGATGGAGGGGAGACACTTTGAGCGTCTTAACTGTCCTGACGGCGGCTATAGCGCCGGGTGTCGCTCTGCTGGCCTATTTTTATTTAAAAGACCGATACGATACAGAGCCTATCTCCTTAGTAATCAAGCTGTTCATGTTCGGCGTTCTGATCGTATTCCCGGTCATGGTGCTGCAGCGGGCTCTGGTACATGGGCTCGGCGAGGACCCGTTCGTTTTTTCGTTCCTGACGTCTTCTTTGCCGGAGGAATTTTTTAAGTGGTTCCTGGTCTATTTCGTTACCTACAAGCATGCGTCGTTTGACGAACCGTATGATGGCATCGTGTACGCGGTGGCGGTGTCGCTCGGATTCGCCACGCTCGAAAACGTGTTCTATGCGTTCTTGAACGGATCGAGCTTTTCATCGCTTATGATTCGGGCGTTCCTGCCGGTGTCCGGTCACGCCATGTTCGGCGTCATGATGGGTTACCATTTCGGAAAAGCCAAGTTTACGCCGGAACACACCCGCAAGCATCTGATATTGGCGCTGGCGCTGCCGGTATTTTGGCATGGGGTGTTCGACTATACGCTGCTCTTAAGCCAAGCGTACTGGGTCTGGTTTATGGTGCCGCTCATGAGCTTCTTGTGGTTACGCAGCCTGCGCAAAGTAAACCGGGCCAATGCCAAGTCGCCGCTCAGGGTCGCCGCGCGGGAGGATCAGGTTAAAATTTAGCCGGAATGACCATAATGGATATGATAATACCATAGGTCATACCGGAGGGATATGATGAATGTCGTTAGTCCGCGGGTGAAAGTCGCCATCCGCTGCAAGCATTGCGGCGAGAAGTTCGTTTTAAAGGGCCGGAAAGAAAAGGAAAAGATCGATACCGGGTTCAAGCAGTGCATATGCAACAATGAAAAAGATTTCGATATCGAAACCCTTGATTTCTAGTCCGGGGAAAGAGTCGGCCAAGCGCCGGCTTTTTTCTTTTTTTTGAACGGCTCCAGTACGATGTCCTGCGCTTCGTGAATAATCCCCCTGTCTTCAGGCGAAAACTAAGCCCAAGTTTTGCTGATGAAGGGAGATTTCTCGAACATGTACAAAAGACTGAGCATCGTCATGTTTCCGATTCTTTTGGTGGCGCTCATCGGCACCGGGGTCTGGGGCTACTTGGAGCATCAAGAGAAAAACGCCGTCTTGATCAAGGCGGAAAACCATTATCAACGGGCGTTCCACGATTTGTCGTTTCACGTAGACAAGCTGCATACGGAGCTAGGCAATACGCTCGCGGTGAATTCAACGTCTCAGGACGCCTACAAAAAAGGGCTGATCAACGTTTGGCGGATCACGAGCGAAGCCCAGAACGAAATCAGTCAATTGCCGCTGACTTTGCTGCCTTTCAACAAAACCGAGGAGCTTTTGGCTAATATTTCGAATTTTGCTTATCGTGCGGCGGTCCGTGATCTTTCCAAAAATCCGCTGGACAGAAACGAAATGAAGACGCTCAATACGCTGTACGAGCACGCGGCGGAAATTTCCAAAGATTTGCGCGGGGTTCAAAGCAAGGTCATTCAAAACAACTTGCGCTGGATGGATGTCGAGCTGGCGCTCGCTACACAGAAGGAGCCGCATGACAACGTTATCGTCGACGGGTTCACTACGGTAGATAAAAAGGTGCGCGAATATCCGGAAATCAACTGGAGTCCGGCGGTCATGAGCATGTATCAGAAGCGGGACATGCACATGCTCTCCGGCCCGGAGACGAATGCCGACGAAATTAAGCAAAAGGCCGTGCAGTTTCTTGGCATCCAGGACCCATCCGGGCTTCAGGTCATAGAAAACGGACCCGGGACCGAGTACCAGTCCTTTAGCGTAACGGCGCCTAAACAAGGTACGGCGGACGGCGCTCATTTGGACTATTCGAAAAAAGGCGGCCAGCTTTTGTGGTTCGCGGCTTCCCGCAATGTGTCCGAAAAGAAGCTCGACTTGCGGCAAGCGCGTGACATCGGGGCGCAGTTCCTGGATGAGCATGGCTACAAGAACATGACCGCCGTCAGCTACGACGAATACGGAAACGTCGCCAATATGACGTTTGCACCGCGCACGAACGACGTGATCAATTACGTGGAAAAGGTTGCGGTTCAGGTGGCGTTGGATAATGGCGAAGTGACGGGACTTGAAGCGGCTGATTACGTGTACGGCAAGAAGGACCGCCAGATCAAAGCGCCGAAGCTGACGGCGGACGAAGCCCGTAAAACGCTGAATGCCGATTTTAAAGCAGATAGCGTCAACCAGGCGCTGATCAAGAACGATATCGACGAAGAGGTGCTCTGCTACCAATATATCGGCCGTGTCAACGGAGGACTATACCGGATCTACGTTAACGCTGAGAGCGGCGCGGAAGAGAAAATCGACCGCTTGGGCGCCGAAGAAGCCGCCGCCGTCACGCCAACCTGATTGTTTAGTTTTCTACTCTCTCCCAAGCCCGATGCGTTCGGGCTTTTTTGCATTTGTTTTCGGTTTAAGGTGATGAGCCGAAGGCGAAATCGCGATTGGCGGCGAGTTTTTTGACCTGGTCCCAATTCCATAGAAAATTGTTCCATGGGACCGGGTCAAAACGTGTCTGAGCATTAGCCAATCGCGATTTCGCCACAGGCCGCGCTACCGTTCCTCTCACCGTCCCACAACGCTCCAAAGAAGAAACTCCGAACGCTGCGCGCTCACCCCTTCCCATATTCTCTGCACGTGCTATAATAAAGCTTGGACTTATCGAAGTTTACACTCCGGGGAGGTGAGCCGATTGCTGCCGAAAGTAAACCAGATGCTTTTTATCCAAATCAATTCCATCGATGACGAAGAGGCGAGGCAGGAATATAAATCGAGGATCGCAGACGTCTCGGACACGTATATCAGCATGGAAGTTCCAATGAACGACAAATCGGGGAAGCTGAAGCGTTTGTATCCGGGCGACGAGCTTTCCGTTTATTTTATAACCGAGGGCGGCATGAAAAACTACTTCAATTCGTCCGTACTCGGATTTTCCGACGATGTGATCCGGCTTGTCCTGATCAAAAAGCCCGAACCGGAATCCATTACGAAAGTGCAGCGGCGCAACTTTTTGCGAGTGCCGGCCATACTCGAAATCGCCGTGAAATTCTCGGAGCAGCTGCAGTTCGTATCGCTGACCGACGATGTCGGCGGAGGAGGCATTTCCTTTCTTTGCGAAGGATACGTGCCTGCCGAGACCGGCTGCACGGTCGAGTGCTGGCTGCTTGTCCCGTTCAAAAGCGGTCTGATCGAGCACGTACCGTTCAAGAGCGAAATCGTGCGCGTCAAAGTGCTGGAAACGGGGAAAAAGCAGGTCATGATGCGCTTTTCGGAGATCACGGACCGTGAGCGCCAAAAAATTATCCGGTACTGCTTTGAGCGGCAGTTTGATATCCGCAAAAGATAATACATAATAACTTGGCATGACGGGCACACTATCCCCCGAATATTGGAGGGAACGGGGTGGCCGCGGATGAATACAAAGAATCAAAATGAATCGGACGATAGGTACGAAGAATTATTTTTGCAGTTTGCCCATCGGGCGGAACGATGGATTGCCTGGGCATTGGCTGGGTGCGCCATTACTTTGGTCGCCTCCCAATTGCTGCTTCTTAACCCGCGAATCCGCTATGCTTTAGTCAAGGTAGAGCAGCTGGAGGGACTGCCTTATTCCATGTCCCAGCTTCGGACCGCGGAAGGAAAATAATGGAGTGACGTGAGTTTTGCAATCCGCGGTAAAACTATGGTATAATTTTCTTCGTTCGAGGCTTCGGCCTGTTTTTTTTTCAGGTTGCTCGTCCGCTTCATTTTGTAAGGAGGCCGCATTTTGGAAAAGTTTAACATCGCAATCGACGGTCCGGCGGGAGCGGGGAAAAGCACGATCGCTCGTCTGGTCGCCGGTGCGCTCGGCTTCGTCTATGTCGATACGGGAGCCATGTACCGAGCCGTGACTTGGAAGATTTTACGGGAAGGCCTTCAAGAGGAACAAATCTCGGACATGATTGCGCTCACAGGCCGTATGGACATTCGCTTAGTACCGGGCAGCGATGGCCAAATGGTCTTTGTCGATGGCGAAGACGTGACGGGCATGATTCGCTTTGCGGAAGTGACCGGAAACGTCTCCAGAATCGCTTCCATCGCTGAAATTCGCAATATCCTTACCGCCAAACAGCAGGAAATGGCCCGAAGCAAAGGAATTGTCATGGACGGTCGGGATATCGGCAGTCATGTGTTGCCGGACGCCGAGGTCAAGGTGTTTTTGACCGCAAGCGTCAGTGTCCGCGCCCAGCGCCGGTTCAAAGAAATTTGCGATACGCAGCCGGATATCACGCTTGAGAGATTGGAGCGAGATATTGCCGAGCGGGACCGGATGGACGAGCAGCGCGAGGCTTCGCCGCTTGTGAAAGCGCCGGATGCCGTGCTGCTGGATACGACCGATATGACGATACCGCAAGTAGTGGATCGCATTTTGGAGCTTTTCAAGCTCCGGGTCGGTGGGGGGCAGTAGCATGTTGTACGTCTTTTTTCGAGGAATTTTTCGCGTGTTGTTCCGTACCGTGTATTTTTTGCGGGCGGAAGGGCTTGAGAACATTCCCGCCGAAGGCGCCGTCGTTCTGTGCGGCAACCACACCAGCAACTGGGACCCGCCGCTGATGGGCAGCCCGCTGAAGCGAAAGGTGCATTACATGGCCAAGGCCGAGCTGTTCGACGTTCCCGTTTTGGGGTACATTTTGCCGAGAATCGCGGCATTTCCCGTCAAACGCGGTGGTGTCAGCAAAGAATCGATCCGCTTGTCGCTGCAGCTGCTTAAAGACGGCGAAGTTATGGGCATTTTCCCGGAAGGGACGCGCAGCAACGCGGGAGGCATGGGTAAAAAGGGAGCGGCCAGCCTGGCATTAAAGTCCGGGGCTGTAGTCATTCCGGCAGCCATTATCGGCAATTATAAGCCGTTTCGGCAAATGAAGGTCGTGTATGGTCCGCCAGTCGATTTGAGCGAATTTGAGAACAGCGGTTCGGAAGGCTTGGAACAGGCGACCGACAAAATCATGAGCACGATCCGAAGCATGGTCAAGCAGCACGAATCGAAATGATAAATTGTGGCATACTTAAGAAAATGATGAAGTAAATTTTTTATCCAAATACATTACACGTTGTCAGGTTGTTTAAGGAGGGTAATTGGACATGTCAGAAGAAATGAAATTTGATCAAGAAGTTCAATCCGCAGAGGTATCTCAGGAAGAGTCCATGGCGAATGTCAACATCATTAAAAAAGGTGACATCGTTACCGGCAAAGTCATTAAAGTGGATGCGGATCAAGCGGTTGTCGACGTAGGTTACAAATACGACGGCACCGTGCCTGTAAGAGAGCTTTCGTCCGTCCAATTGGACAATGCGGAAGAGATCGTTCAAGTCGGTCAAGACGTCGAACTGAAAGTTCTTACTATCGATGACAACAAGGAAAAGCTCGTGCTTTCCAAACGCGCCATCGACAGCGAGAAATCGTGGGAGAAGCTTGCGGCGGACATGGAAAACAAAACGATCCTCGAAGCGAAAGTCGCCGAAGTGGTTAAAGGCGGTCTTGTCGTTGACGTAGGTCTGCGCGGATTCGTTCCGGCTTCCATGGTTGAGCGCACGTTCGTCGAAGATTTCAGCGATTACAAAGGCCGCACGCTGCGTCTGCGCGTAAAAGAAATGGACCGCGAGAAAAACAAGGTCATTCTTTCTCAAAAAGACGTGCTGGATGAAGAAATCGAAGCGAAAAAGCAAGAAACGATTGCGAAACTGTCGGTCGGTCAAGAGCTGACGGGAACGGTTCAACGTTTGACGCAATTCGGCGCTTTTGTCGATATCGGCGGCGTGGACGGACTCGTTCATATCTCCGAGATGGCTTGGAATCATGTCGAGCATGCGTCTGAAGTTGTGAAGGAAGGCGACCAAGTCCGCGTTCAAGTTCTGAAATTGGACCCGGCCAATGAGCGCATCTCCTTGAGCATCAAAGCAACGCAACCGGGACCTTGGGAGTCCGTGAAAAACAAGATCAATATCGGAGATATTGTTACCGGTACGGTTAAACGGATCGTGCAATTCGGCGCATTCATCGAAGTGGCTCCGGGTGTTGAGGGCTTGGTTCATATTTCCCAAATCGCACACCGCCACATCGCAACGCCGTTCGAAGTGCTGAAAGATGGTCAAGAGGTTCAAGTGAAAGTGTTGGATATGAACCCGGACGAGAAGCGCATTTCGCTCAGCATCAAAGAAACGGAAGAAGCGCCAGCCCGCGAACCGAGAGCTGAAAGAGAGCGTGCGCCGAAGCGGGAATCCGTTTCCCACGAAGAACTCCAAGGCTTGAACCTGACGCTCGGCGAGCGTTTTGGCGACAAGCTGAGCAAATTCAAGTAAACCGCTGTCTATAGACGAAAAGAGGAATCAGGGGTGCGCATACCGCGAAAAATGGAGCATGTTCATCATGCGCTCCGGCTTGGGCAAAGCGGCGAGCAGGGCTTCCGCGACATTAAGCTGGTCCATAATTGTCTCCCCGGTATTTCTTCGGAATCCATAGCATTGCATACCCGAATCGGCGAACTCCTATTGAGCTCGCCGATTGTTATTAATGCGATGACCGGAGGAGCCCGGGAGACCGAAGAAATTAACCGGGAGCTTGCCGTCGTCGCTCGAGAAACAGGGCTTGCTATGGCGGTAGGGTCGCAGATGGCGGCTATCAAAAACCCGGAGACGGCCGCAAGCTACCGTATCGTAAGAAAGATGAACCCGTACGGCGTCGTGTTTGGCAATCTGGGCAGCGAAGCGACGCTGGAGCAGGCGTTAAAAGCAGTAGATATGCTGCAAGCCGATGCGCTTCAAATCCACCTCAACGTGATGCAGGAGTTGATCATGCCCGAAGGGGACCGGGATTTCCGGGGAATGCTCGAACGAATCCGGACGATCGTCGAACGGGCGGGCGTCCCCGTTATCGTCAAGGAGGTCGGCTTCGGCATGGTGCGGGAAAGCGCCGAGAAGCTGATCTGCTGCGGGGTTGGAGGTATCGATGTCGGCGGATCGGGTGGCACCAATTTCGCCGCAATCGAGAACGCCCGGCGCGATCTTCCGATGGACTGGCTGAACGATTGGGGCTGCAAGACCAGCATCGCGCTGTTGGAAGTATTGGAGGCTAAACGTCGTATGAACCGGCCGGACGTGGCAGTCGTAGCGACGGGCGGCATTACAGGCGCGCTTGAGATTTGCAAAGCTTTAACGCTCGGAGCCTCCGCGGTCGGTATGGCCGGAGCTATGCTGCGAGTGCTGCGTACATCCGGGACCGAAGCATTGATTGGACAAATCACGTCATGGCATCACGAGCTCCGGCTGCTGATGACGGCGTTGGGCGCATCCCGAATTGAAGCTTTGCATGAGCTTCCGGTCGTCATTACATCGGAAACGGCAGAGTGGTGCTCAGTACGGGGAATAGATGTCTCTGTCTACGCAAGGCGATCGGGTTATGCTTAAGGATTGACTAAAACCAAATAAAGAAAGCCATACTAAGGAAAAAGAAGAACATGCTTTTTCTGCGGGTGAGAGCGAATGAATGCGGGTTACGTGTCCTTATTGCTAATCGTCGTTGCGCTGATTTTGTTCGCGAGTGGCTGGAAGAACGTCATATTAAGAGGTATTACTCCTACGAGTCTACTTCTTTTTTTTATGCTTTGGATATTGTTTATGCGGTGGGGCACGGACTGGGGCGGGATTCGGGTATACGGCTGCACGCTGCTGCTGCTGGCTGTTTCGCTCTGGGTCATATTCCGTACGCCAAGTTTTTTGTATCGGTTCCATTTGCTCTCCATCGCCCTGCTGCTCGGGTCGGTCTATTTCTTCCTGAGGGAGACGCTGCATCTGATGCCCGCAGTCATCTGGTTCAGCTCGGAATGGACCGTTGCCGCAAGCGTCGGTTTTTTGGCAGCGGCTCTGCTGCGTTGGCCCCCGCTGCAGATCGCAGGGCTATCGCTCGGACTGCTGATCGGCGACGTTATGTCGGCCTTCGCGCACAGGGAACAGATGGCGATGACGCTCGGGCAAGTGGAGTTTCAAGACGCGTGGTGGCTGACGGTCTTTGCGGCCCGAGGTTGTTCTCTACTGCTGGAAGGGATGGTCGCTGGGAGCAAACTGGCATTTAAGCGTGCGTGGCAAAGGACTAGGGCGGACAGTGAGCCGGAGAACGATTGACAGATGGAAGCTGTCACCCTAGAAGGAAGGAGACGCGATCGACGTGTGGGTTTGGCTGTTGGAGCAAAAATATACCGTAGGAATCATATTGGGCGTCATGTTCGGTGTATTGGCCCGGCTGACGATGCTGCGGACCGATTACCGGCAATATCCGACTTATCCTCACGGCAAAATTATTCATCTTTCCTTGGGCGTCATCGCGGCGGGGCTTGGCTCGGTCGCCGTCCCTTCGCTGCTGGATAAGAACTATACGGCCATGACGTTCTTGGCTATGGCGGCGCAGCAGTTCCGGGACGTCCGCAATATGGAGCGCCAGACGCTGAGCAAGATCGACAGCCTGGAGCTCGTGCCGCGGGGAGCGACCTATATCGAAGGGATTGCGATGGTGTTTGAAGGCCGCAACTATTTGGTCATTTTTACCGCGTTCACTACGGCGTTCTTCGGCATCGTGTTCCCTTGGTATTGGGGGATTGTGGCCGGCATTGCCGCAATTCTGGTCACCAATATGTTTAAGACAGGTAAAACCTTGTCCCACATTGCAAATGTAAACATCGGTCAGGTGCGGCTGGACGGACCGAATCTGTTCGTAGACGACATTTATATCATGAACGTAGGATTAAGCGATACGCAAAATGTCATCCGGAAAAAAGCCATCGGTATTGTGCTTGTGCCCAAAAACAAAAATGCAAGGGTCACCTTGGCTAACCCCGGACAGCGACAGGCGCTGCTGCATGACGTGTCAACGATCATGGGCGTCCATCGCGACGAAGGCGAACCGGCGCTCGTTCCGTTGGCCAAGCTGGATATGAATGACGGGCGGCTGGCGGTGCTGCTGCTTCCGCAGGAGCAAGATCCGGAGAAAGCCCGGCAAGTCGCGATGAACTCGCCGGTGCTGGAAAGCGCAGTGCGGATGCCGAGCGAAGCGCATGTGCAAAACGGCGGAAAAGCGGGAGGATAGCGCTTATGGGACAAATTATGGCGGTAGTGGCTACAGAAGCAAACCGGCAAACGGTGGCGGGCGGAGCTCCCATCTTTATCGCGGATGATGCAAATCATCAGCAGCAAGTAGCCTTTAAGCTGGAAAAAATTTTAGATTCTGCGGCTCACGATTTGGAGAACGGGATCGTTATTTTAGTGAAGCATTAACGGTTGGAAGGCTACCCGCTAACGTTTCGTTCATTTACTTGTGAATTCGATTTTGATATAATATCAGAGCTTGCAAGCCTTGAAAACAGGCTTGTCTTTGTACATAACGTCCCTTGGCCGAACGGGCAAAGGGAGACATGAAGCAACATTGCGGTAGTCGAAGAAGGGAATGAAGTGCATGGCAAGACCAATCATAGCGATTGTCGGCCGTCCTAATGTGGGCAAATCTACGGTATTTAACCGTATTATCGGCGATAAGCTGGCTATTGTGGAAGATAAACCGGGGGTTACCCGGGATCGGCTGTACGGCAGAGGAGAGTGGCTGGACACCGAGTTCAGCGTCATCGACACCGGCGGGATTGAGATCGACGGGGAAGATCAGATCATGAAGTCCGTACGCGTTCAAGCGGAGCTTGCCATCGAGGAAGCGGACGTCATCGTGTTTATGGTGGATGCCAAAGCGGGCATTACGTCGGCAGACAGCGAAGTCGCAGAAATGCTGTTCCGGGCGAAAAAGCCGGTTATCGTTGCCGTCAACAAAGTGGATAATTTGAAGCGGATGGACGATATTTACGAGTTCTACAGCCTCGGCTTCAGCGAAGTCGTCGGCATCTCCGGCTCTCACGGCACGGGAATCGGCGACCTGCTTGATGAGGTGATCAAGCATTTTCCGGACAAGAGCGAGGAAGAGTACGGCGAGGATGTGATCAAGGTTGCTTTGATCGGCCGACCGAACGTCGGGAAATCGTCGCTCGTTAACGCCATCTTGGGTGAAGAGCGCGTCATCGTCAGCAATGTCGCCGGGACGACGCGTGACGCGATCGATACGCCTTTTGAGAAGGATGGACAAAAGTACGTCATCATCGACACGGCAGGGATGCGCAAGCGCGGCAAAGTATACGAGACGACGGAGAAGTACAGCGTCATGCGCGCCATGAAGGCGATCGAGCGGGCGGACGTCGTGCTGGTCGTCATCGATGGCGAGGAAGGCATTATCGAGCAGGATAAGCATGTCGCCGGGTACGCGCACGAGGCGGGCAAAGCAGCGATCTTCGTTGTGAACAAATGGGATATCGTGGAAAAAGATGATAAAACGATGCATCAGTTCGAGCAAAAAATCCGCGACCATTTTTTGTTTATGACCTATGCTCCCGTCGTGTTTTTGTCGGCTAAGACGAAGCAGCGGTTGCAGAAGCTGTTCCCGGTCGTGACCAATGTGGCCGAGCAGCATGCGGCGCGCGTGGCGACGCATGTGCTGAACGACGTCGTGTCCGATGCCGTGGCCATCAACCCGCCGCCGACGGATAAAGGGAAACGGCTACGTATCAATTATGCGACGCAGGTGGCGGTCAAGCCTCCGACCATCGTTTTCTTCGTCAACGATCCGGAGCTGATGCATTTCTCCTATCAGAGATATTTGGAAAATAAAATTCGCGGCGCATTCGGTTTCGAGGGAACGCCTCTGCGCATGTTCACGCGTCGCAAATCGGACGACGAATAGGAGAGAACCGCGGTGACTAGTTTGCTCTCACTTTTGATCGGTTATTTGATCGGCTCGATCAGCTTCAGTTATTTGGCAGGCAAACTGCTGAAAGGCATCGATATACGCGAACACGGAAGCGGGAACGCGGGGGCGACGAATACGCTGCGGGTGCTCGGCAAAGGGCCGGGCATCGCAGTGCTTCTTTTGGATGTATTGAAGGGCGTGGCGGCCGTCTGGATCGGCACGTGGCTGAGCGGGAGCGAACCGCTGTTTGAAGTGCTTGCGGGGATCAGCGTCATCGTCGGGCACAACTGGCCCGTGTTTTTCGGGTTTCGGGGAGGCAAGGGCATTGCCACGACGATCGGAGTGATGCTGACGCTTGCCTTTTTGCCTGCGCTTATCGCTGGGATTGTTGCTATTGTTTCTATTGCTATTACGCGTTACGTTTCTCTGGGATCTCTATTGTTTACCGCACTTTTGCCGATCATGATCTGGTTTATGGCCGGTTCCCGGGAAGTTTTCGCGCTTAGCTTGCTTCTATTCGTATTCGCTTGGGTCAAGCACCGGAGCAATATCGTGAAGCTGTTAAAAGGACAAGAGAACAAGCTTGGTGCCAAAAAACAAGTTTGACGAAATAAACGGAGGTGTTCGTTTATGCCGATTTCCGGTAAAACCGCCGTGTTGGTAGCGGGAAGTTGGGGAACAGCCATTGCCTCGGTGCTGGCGGATAACGGCCGCGATGTGCTGCTGTGGTCCCGCAACCGCGACCAGGTACGGGAGATTAACGAGGAGCACCGCAACAGCCGATTTTTGCCCGAGGTTTTGTTGTCTTCGCGGATTCGGGCGACCGATTCGATGGAAGAAGCCGTGAAAGATGCGGAAGCCGTCGTGGTTGTAGCGCCGTCCTCGGCCATGCGGGATATCGCCGGTCAGCTTAAACCGCATTTGAGCCCTGATTCGCTCCTGGTCCACGCAACCAAAGGGTTCGAGGCCGGAAGCTTAAAGCGCATGAGCGAAGTGCTGGCGGAAGAACTGACATCCTACGATTCGAACCGGCTGGTCGTGCTGTCCGGGCCAAGCCATGCGGAAGAGGTCATCCGGCAATGCCCGACTACGGTCGTCGTTGCTTCGCTGGACAAAGAAGCCGCCGAGCAGGCGCAGGATTTGTTGATCAATTCGTATTTTCGCGTATATACAAACCCCGACGTCATTGGTGTCGAGGTTTGCGGCGCGCTCAAAAATATTATTGCGCTCGGAGCAGGTCTCAGCGATGGGTTGGACTTCGGAGATAACGCCAAAGCGGCTCTGCTTACCCGGGGACTGGCCGAAATCGCCAGACTTGGGACGGCGATGGGGGCGAGTCCGTTAACGTTCGCGGGGTTGGCCGGAATCGGAGATTTGGTGGTTACGTGCACGAGCAGGCACAGCCGCAACTGGCGGGCCGGATCGATGCTGGCACAGGGATATTCGCTGGAAGAGGTGCTTCAGCGGATGGGAATGGTTGTAGAAGGCGTCAAAACGACGCAGGCCGCCTATCAGTTGTCCCAGCACTATAAGATTTCCATGCCGATTACGGAACAGCTGTACCACGTCCTGTTTAACGGGAAAAACCCGAAAACGGCCGTAGAGCATTTGATGGGACGGGGGCCCCGGCACGAAACCGAAGAAATCGCCGACGATTCTCAAAACGGTTGGCTTCGTTAAGGCAAGCGCCTATACCGAAGGCAACTTTTCCACATATACTACCTCAGGCTTTATTGCATAACCAGTCTGGGGAGGGACGACGATGGCAGATAATAACATGCCGAAAGACGTGCTCAATGTGGTTAAGAAAAAAACCGGCAAAAGCGTCTCCGAGAAAGATATATACAAGCTTGCGAGCGGGGTAAAGCCGTCCACGCTGCAGAGCGATACGCAGCTGCGGCAGCTGATTAAGCAAGTTGCGGGCCTTGTGAATGTTCCCGTTTCGGATCAAACGACGAAAGAGCTGATCCAAGCCATTAAAAGCAGCAAAGTGAGTACGGACAATTTGGAACAGCTCATGAAGATGATCATGAAGAAGTAAAGTGACATTTTTAACAGTTTTATGGCATGAGCCGCCTGTCAAGCGCGCTTATGCTTTTTTTGTGTTATGATGGAGTCAATTACGTTACCATGCTAGGGGATGGAAAAACTATTATGTCACCGTTGGACAAAATGTGGGCATCTTTTATTGCGATCGGTCTCATGGTTCTTGCTTCGCTGCTGATCACGTTTGCGAGAAATAAAACGACGGGCATCATCCGGTTTGTGCTGTCTCTGGTCGCGTTCCTGATGTTTATTCCGATCTTTATTTATATGGTCGTATCCCTATTGTAAGGAGTTTGGCAGCTCATGATAATTTTAAAAGGACGCAGAGTAACGAAATCGATCGAACCGGTGACGGAGTTCACAATCTTGGATTTGGCGCTGAAGGCGGAAATGGACTGGGGGTTCTCCTGTATGCGGGGCACCTGCTCGCGCTGCCGCTGTCAAGTAAGCGAGGGGATGGAGCATTTGAACGCTCCGACGGACGAGGAGCTGGACAATTTGGAGCCGGAAGAGCTGGAGCAAGGCTTTCGGTTAGGCTGTCAGGCGAAAGTAAAAAGCGAGGGCGCGATTGCCGTTGCGCATAAGCCTTATTTTTGACTATTTTGTTTAGCATAGGATGATAAAATGAATACTCTACAACTTGGCATGGTACCGGAACCGCTCAAGGCGATTTTTTCCGAGCTTGCCTTACATACAAGGGAATCTGGCTCCATTTGGTTGGTCGGCGGCAGCACCGGACTGCTGCTGCAAGGCGTGGAGCTTAACGCGCTTCCCAGGGACTTGGATTTATACGCTGACCGGCGCGATGCGGAGGCTTTGCATATGGCGCTCCGGCAGTTCGCGACTGACGATCAGATGGGGAGTGAAACGCCCATTTACCGGTCGATTCTCAGCCATTATGAGATGAACGCCGTCAAGGTGGAACTGGTCGGGGCTTTCGAGGTACGGGCAATGGACAGCGAATATCGCGTGGAAGCCGAGTATTTGGCGCGGACACATGCGCTTGCTGTTTCGTATGGCGAAGGAGAGACCGTCCGGTTAATGCCGCTGGCCCACGAACTGGTATTTAACGTGCTGAGGGATCGCCCGGACCGTTACGAAGCGATTGCAAGGGTGTGCCGAGTCCGGGAGTTGGAGCGTCATAGGCTGGTTCTCGATGATTTGATTGCCCGCAACCGTTTCAGCGGGGAGCTCGCCGACAGGCTGCGTACGCTGCTCGACCCGAAAGCGACTAGTTAACGGAAGGAGAGCGCATATGGCCGCGAAAGTTACTTTTTTACCCGACAACAAAACGTTGGAAGCAAGACCGGGCACGACACTTCTGGACGCGGCACGGCGCGCCCGCGTGCATATCCGTACCCGGTGCGGGGGCAAGGCGGCTTGTCTGATGTGCAAGGTTCGCGTGACGGAGAACGCCGGCACCGGGCTGGCCGGGCCGAACCGCAACGAGGCGCTGAAGCTTGGCGGCTTGCAGCAGGACGGCTATCGTCTCGCCTGCCAGGCGAAAATCACCGGGCCTGTTACGGTGCTCGTGCCGGAGGATCCGTTGAAGAGTGCTATACGCAAGCAGTTGGAGAAGCAGGAGGAGGAATGGTGATGAAGCGTTGGTTGCAGGCGGCGTCTTTGCTGCTGGTCTGCACGCTGCTCGGCGGCTGCATGTATCCGAAGGAGATGCGCAAGGAAAGCCAGATTGCGAGTGGCGAGTATGTGATCGTCGTTCAGAACGCGATCGATCAATTTAAGGCAAAAACCGGCGTGCTGCCGATCAAAAACTTCGAGGCGACCACGCCGCTATATGAACAGAATCCGATCGATTTCAAAAAGCTGAAAGGGCGTTACCTTAGCGAAGTGCCGGCCAATGCGTTCGAGAACGGCGGGACGGCGACCTACGTCCTGATCGATGCGGAGACGAAGCCGACGGTCAAGATGATGGATCTGCCTTCGTTCCAGCAAACGGTCGAACTGCAGCAGGAGGTGGACCGTTACAAGTCGAAGACGGGCACGCTGCCGACAGGGGAGCCGGTCGCTCCCGGCTTTTTCGCCATTGATTATGCCAAGCTGAACCGGAAGCCTCTGGAAGTGACCAGCATGTATACGCGCTCGGTAAAGCTTCCTTTTCTGATGAGCGAAGCGGGTCAGGTCGCCATCGATTACGCGCCTGAATTGATGCGGCTTATCGATAAGAAGCAGCTTCAAAGCCGTCTTGACGCAAAGCAGGATTTGCGCGCGCTGCTTGTTCAGGAATCGTATTTCGTTCCTGCACGCTCGTTTGCTTATATGTGGAAAGACAATAAACCGCTTCCCGTCCCGGAATCATTCTGAACCTAACCTCTATCAACCTTCCAGCCAAGGTGATAGAGGTTTTTTTCTTGTCATAGCTAGAATAATCGTAGAATCTCCTACATATATTTGTCAGGGATGAAGTTAAGGACGCAAGCGGCGAACACGGTAAAGCCGGATTTCCGGTGAAAATTATTTCTGCGCCTGTCATCATATTTTGAACCGCCGTACATATATTTGTACTAGTCCAAAGCGTGTACGAGTTTCGTCTTAAACAACCTGTAGGAGGGATTCTCATTGGAAAAAGTGGATATCTTTAAGGACATTGCAGAGCGTACTGGCGGGGATATTTACCTGGGGGTCGTTGGAGCGGTCCGTACGGGAAAATCAACGTTCATCAAGCGCTTTATGGAGTCGATCGTGCTGCCCAACATCCAGAATGAAGCCGACCGGATTCGGGCAACCGACGAATTGCCGCAAAGCGCCGCCGGACGGACGATTATGACGACGGAGCCGAAATTCGTACCGAACAATGCCGTGCAGCTGCATGTCGCTGAAGGACTGAATGTCAACATTCGACTGGTCGACTGCGTCGGGTATGTTGTCGAAGGCGCGAAAGGATATGAGGATGAGAACGGCCCCAGGATGATCAATACGCCGTGGTTCGATGAAGCGATTCCGTTCCAGGAAGCCGCGGAAATCGGCACGCGCAAGGTGATTCAAGAGCATGCGACGCTTGGCGTCGTCATTACGACGGACGGCTCGATCGCCGAAATTCCGCGCGCCTCCTACGTGGATGCGGAGGAGCGTATCATTAACGAACTGAAGGAAGTCGGAAAGCCGTTCATCGTCATCGTGAACTCCACCCGCCCGCAGAGCGATGCCGTGATTGAGCTGCGCAACGAGCTGCAGGCAAAGCACGACGTACCGGTCGTAGCGATGAGCGTTGCCAATATGAGCGAGGACGACATGATGTCCGTGCTTCGTGAAGTGCTGTATGAATTCCCGGTTCACGAGGTCAATGTGAATCTGCCCAGCTGGGTCATGGTGTTGGAGGAGAACCACTGGCTCCGTTCCAGCTTTGAGAACTCTGTCCGCGAGACGGTTCAGGACATTCGCAGGCTCCGTGACGTGGATCGGGTCGTCAGTCATTTCGAGGAATACGAGTTTATCGATAAAGCGGCGCTGGCCGGAATGAATATGGGGCAAGGGGTCGCGGAAATCGATCTGTATGCGCCCGACGAGCTCTATGACCGCATTCTTATGGAGGTCGTCGGCGTGGAAATCCGCGGCAAGGATCACCTGCTGCAGCTCATGCAGGATTTTACGCATGCCAAGCGCGAGTACGATCACTTCGCCGAAGCGCTCGAAATGGTCAAAACGACCGGCTACGGGATTGCCCCGCCGACGCTCGCGGAGATGGCGCTCGACGAACCGGAGCTCATCCGGCAAGGCTCCCGCTTCGGCGTCCGGCTCAAGGCGACAGCGCCGTCGATTCATATGATCCGCGTCGACGTGGAGTCGGAATTCTCGCCGATTATCGGGACAGAGAAACAAAGCGAGGAGCTCGTTCGTTACTTGATGCAGGATTTCGAGGACAACCCGCTCAAAATCTGGGAATCCGATATTTTCGGACGGTCGCTGCACTCGATCGTGCGCGAAGGCATTCAAGGCAAGCTGGCCATGATGCCGGATAACGCGCGCTACAAGCTCCAGGAAACGCTTGGACGGATTATAAACGAAGGCTCCGGCGGCCTCATTGCGATCATTTTGTGAGAGGATTCTCCTTTTTCGTGAAAAATGCACTCCGAAGGGTGCATTTTTTGTGTTTGCACTTGAAAATGATTAACGCGTGTATTACTATAGTCTTGTTTCTTCACCTTTGCATCGTTCCGAATGTATATTTTTCAGCGAAACGGTTAACAAAGAAAGTAACAGGAATCGTTTGTTTCGGGGGGAGGTGAATCGCATGAATAAATCCGATTTGATCAATAAGGTAGCGGAGTCCACAGAGCTTTCCAAAAAGGACGCAACCAAAGCGGTTGAAGCCGTCTTCGAAGCTATTTCCGAGGCGCTTCAAAGCGGAGATAAGGTACAATTGGTCGGATTTGGAAACTTCGAAGTTCGTGAGCGTTCCGCCCGCAAAGGCCGCAACCCGCAAACCGGCGAAGAAATCGAAATTCCTTCCAGCAAAATCCCGGCCTTCAGACCTGGCAAAGCACTGAGAGACGGAATCCAGTAAGCTCTTGCGGCTTTTAGGCTTTCTACTACATAATGGAGCCGGTTCACCGGCTCGAAAAGCGCTCGAATGCGGTTCGGGCGTTTTTTCTTTTCTTTGGAAAAATCCTTTACAATCGATAGGGTTATAAGATATAATAGTCTTTGCCGGATTTTTTTACCGGATCATTTTCGGGGTATGGCGCAGTCTGGTAGCGCGCACCCTTGGGGTGGGTGAGGCCGTGGGTTCGAATCCCGCTACTCCGATAGCATGTTATGACCGAATCGCTTTCTTGACGGACGAAACCCGTCGGAGGAAGCGGTTTTTGTTTTCTATTCACAGGTCGGGAAGCCGAAGAGGGAAATGCTCTCTTATGTAGAATTAGTTAGCATATTCCGTTTGGCAAAGTCGTAGAAGGCGAAGGGGGATGAACGAGTGAAAGCTGTAACCGTAGAAGATTTGGTAAAACGATTTTCGATGGAAGTACTGACCGGGGCCACGCAGCTTCATCGAACGATTTCCAAGACGAGCGTGCACCGTCCGGGATTGGAATTTGTCGGGTATTTCGATTTTTTCTCGCAGTCCCACCTGCAGGTGCTGGGCCGTAAAGAAATTACTTACTTACATACGCTCACAGAAGAGGAACGCAATGAGCGTATCGGAAACATCGTGAAGTATCATCCGCCGTGCTTTGTCGTAACCCGCAATCAGGAAGGGCTTAAATATTTGATGAAATATTGCGAGGAAGAGGGCATCCCCTTATTGCGGACGGCTCAGCCGACGACCAAATTCATCGAGCTGGTGGACGTTTTCTTGACGAAATCGATGGCGCAGGAGATTGCCGTACACGGGGTTTGCGTTAACGTATCCGGGATCGGCATTCTGCTCCGGGGCAAATCCGGGGTAGGCAAAAGCGAGACGGCGCATACGCTCATACGGCGGGGACACCGGCTGGTGGCCGACGATATCGTGGTGCTTAAAAAGATCAGCCCGGAGACGCTTCTCGGCACGCATAACGGGAAGACAAAAGAGTTTCTCGCCCTCCGCAGCATCGGACTCATCAATGTTTCCCGTCTGTACGGACGCAAAGCGTTTCAGGACGAGACGCGTATCGTTCTCGACATCGAGCTGACAAAGTGGCAGGATAATGCGCTCAATAACGAATTGGAGCTGACCCCGAAATTCTCGGATTATATGGACATCAAGATTCCTCACATCGAGATTCAGCTTCAACCGGGCCGGGACGTGGCTGGCTTGGTAGAAGCGGCGGCCAACAACTGGTATCTCCGGCAGCAAGGCTACAGCGCGGCGGAGGACTTTATGAAGCGTTTGCAAGAGGAGTGAAAGAAGCGGCGATTCTTGACGAAGCACAAGCGACACGGGACGTGTGCCCCGTGTTTTTTTAATTCTGAAGCTTTTCTTAAATGTAAAAAAATTATGAAGCAATATCCTCGTTCTTTTGATATACTTAGTTGACCTCATTTCACGAAATGGTTATGCAGTAAGCGGATTAGGTACAGTATTTAGGAGGAGTTACCGAAAATGTCGGAAAAACTTAGACGATGGTCGAACGCAAACGATTGGACGATGTACGGCATTCTGGCATCGATCTTTTTGGTTTGGCGGATCGGCGTGGTCGGCAATTGGAGTTATGAATGCTGGGTCTTGCTTTTGATATGTCTGATGGGTATCCGGAAAGATCAGATTGACGTCGATTGGAAACGTTTTTTTGTGGTAGGCATTCCACTTCTTGGCGTCTTCTATTACTTTTATGGCTCCGGCAAAGGAATATGGTTTGATATTGCCAACTGGATGTTTGAAAACAATCGTCATCCATGGAATTGGGATAGCATGATGAACAGCATCCCCCTCAACGATGCGGCATGGGCCCGGGCGATCAACCACCCGGTGTTCGACAAGATCATGGTTTGGATCTACAACTACGGCTTCGTGCTCTCACTCTGGGTTTGCATTGTCCGAAGCTACTGGACCAAGAGCGTTAAAAAGATGATGTCCTACGCCTTATCCGGGCACTTGATGCAGTTTCCGCTGATCCTGCCGTTTTACAACTTGATTTTGCTTCGCGAGGTATGGTGGGTCAAAGGGCAGCCTGACTTGCTCGGGCGGAATTTCGCCTCGGAAAACGAGATGCTGGTCACTGTCATGAACTGCTTCCCGAGCATGCATACGTCGATTTCGTTCGCCATGCTGCTGCTGGCACTCCGGGAGAAAGACCGCATTTTCAAATACATGATGGTTACGTATTGCTCCTTGATCATTTTCTCGACGATGTATTTACAGATTCACTGGGTGCTCGACGTTATTGCGGGCATGCTGTTCGCTTACGGTGTCGTCAAGCTTGCCGATTTGATCATCCATTGGGCTTCCAAGCTCGTACCGAGCCGCTTCAAGGTGTTCTATAACAAAAAAGATCAAGCTTACGCGCCAGAGAAAACGGTAGCCGCCTAAGAGGGCGGCTTTTCTCTTGAGTTGACAGCACGAGTATTTTTTTGCATGATAAAGGTAATTGGACAGATTAGCCCCGGGGGGAATCAGGATGGACACGAATCAGAGTGAATATTTTGTGGTAAAAGCCAAGGAAAACGGAGTACAGGTCATTGGATTGACGAGAGGACAGGATACCCGGTTTCATCATACGGAAAAGTTGGATAAAGGCGAGGTCATGATCGCTCAATTTACTGAGCATACATCAGCTATCAAAATCCGCGGGAAAGCGGTTGTGGTCACGAAATTCGGCCTGATCGACACGGAGGAATAATTTTTCGGATAGCGGCAGGCATAGCCTGCTTTTTTTCGTTGTACAATGTAACAGACAGGGCATAAGCCAAGCATTCGGACCCCGTCAAAAGGAGGAAGCGGTTCGGGATGAAATGGGCTCCCCGTTTGTTGATCATAACAGCTTTATCGATAGCGGTAGCGTCGGCTTTGTCTTATTTGTCACAGCTGGATGAGAGTCTTAGCGTATTTCGAAGCGTTAAAGCGCATCCTGTATCCGAAAACAATATTGTCGACGTCGTATCGAGGATGCAGCTCCATTTAAGAATTCGCCGGGTGGAGGTTAATCATGCCGTTGTGTCGATCGATTTGCTGGCCGTAAAAACGAGCGACAAATCCGACCTGCTCAGCGATATGTACGAGGTGCCGACGATGATGTTCGCTTCGTCTACGAATATCAATCAGGTGTTGGTCCGCGTGCTGGATGCCTCCGGAGACCGGCAAGGGAATCCCCAGCCATTGGCAGCGGTGGATGCCAGACGGGAGAAATGGCTGCCGAACGAAGCGGGACTCCGCTCCAGAAACGCGGAAGAGCTGCAGCAGTATTTGGATACTCGTTTTCGGATGACGTATACCTCGAAATGGCAGGAGCGTTTTACTCCGAAAAGCTGATCCGGGATATGCGAAAATAATTTGATTATGCTATAATAGTTTAGATTGCGAGTGAAGAGATTTTTCTTATCGGTTCGGAGGCTTACATATGAACACTTATCGGATTCCGGAGATGGCCAAGAAATACACGGAGCATGACATGATTCAAAAGCATACGGATCTGCCGCTCTTTCCCGAATTCCGCACCCGGCTTCTGTATGCTTTTTTAAATAAACACAGCACATTAGCCGGACACAGCGAGCTCTACACGCTTGTGACGTCCCTTGTACAGCTTGGTCTGGATACGCATGATATGGTCAGCGTAACCAATGACGCCAAGGAGCAGAAATCCGCCCGCTCCCGGCAGCTCAAGGTGCTAGCGGGAGACTACTTCAGCAGCCGTTTTTATTACCTGTTGTCTCATTCCGGACAGATCGATTTAGTCGGGATATTATCTGCAGCGATATGCGAAGCCAACCGCCTCAAAATGAACCTGTACCTCAAGATGAAGCAGCTGAAGCTTACGGCCGATGAATATATTCGGCAGTCGGTAGAAGTGAAGACACAATTGTTTCTTTCCTTCGCCAATCTGCTTGAGGAGCGGTTTTACGCCGTTTGGCCCGAGGTGCTTTGCCTGTTTACCCGCTGCGAGGTGCTGCTTCAGGAAATCGTCCGGCCCGAATCGTCTCAGCCGTATCGGGATAGCTGGGGCTTTTGGCATGTTCTGCAGCAGGCGACACGGGAAGAAAAGAAGCTGCTGCAAAGCGAAGAACCGGACCCGGCAAAATGGCGCTCGCTATGGCTGAAGTACAAGGTAACGCCGCAGCTGCACCAAATGCTCGATGCCTGCATGAAGGAGCTTCAGGAAAAGCTGCAAGCGCTTGAGCCGGAGAAATTAGGCAAAGAGCTGCAGTCGATAGGCGAACCGTTCCGCCGGTACTTATCGGCCCCGCGGGCGACTCAAGAAGTTTGAGGTGATACTTATGGAAATGAAATCAACCAAGGAACAGTTCGTTCATTCCGTCTTTGAAAGCATTGCGCCGAAGTACGACTTGATGAACGACATTTTGAGCTTCCGCCGGCATAAAGCCTGGAGAAGCTTTACGATGAAGAAAATAAACGTCAAGCCGGGAGCAACGGCGATCGATCTGTGCTGCGGCACTGCCGATTGGACGATCAGCCTCGCTAAAGCGAGCGGCACCGGCAATATCGTAGGCCTTGATTTTAGTCAGAACATGTTGGATGTAGGCGACGAAAAGGTCAAGCGGCTCGGTATGGACAAGCAAATCAAGCTCGTACAAGGCAATGCCATGGCGCTTCCGTTCGAGGATCATTCGTTCGATTATGCGACGATCGGCTTTGCGCTTCGCAATGTGCCCGATTTGATCAAGGTCATCGAGGAAATGCAGCGGGTGGTGAAGCCTGGGGGAATGGTCATCTCGCTTGAGCTGTCCAAGCCGACCTGGCAGCCGTTCAAATCGATTTATTATTTTTATTTTCAAAAGGTTCTGCCGCTGCTCGGCAAACTGATCGTCAAACGGTACGAGCAGTACAAATGGCTGCCGGAATCGCTTAAGAGCTTCCCGGACCATAAGGAGCTCGCCGACATTTTCCGAAAGACCGGTTTGACCCGCGTTGAGGCTTACCCACTGACCGGCGGGATCGCGGCGCTTCACATCGGCATTAAGCCGCAAGCGGCAAATGGATCTAAGGGAGATGTCTGACAACATGGCATGGAGAAAGACCAAAATCTTTTTGGAAATGATTAAAATCGAGCATACGCTCTTCGCGCTTCCGTTTGCTTTCATGGGAGCGCTCCTCGGTTCGGTGGTGACCTTTAACCATCTTCCGTCATGGGGGCAGATCGGCTGGATTCTGCTGGCGATGATCGGGGCGCGGAGCGCAGCTATGGGGTTGAATCGGGTCATCGACAAAGTGTTCGATGCCAAAAATCCGCGGACGGCGATGCGTGCGATACCGGCCGGCTTGATTTCTTCAAAAGAAGCCATCATGTTTATTATCATTTCGTTCGTATGCTTGTTCTGGGCGGCCTATCATTTAAGCCCGTTGGCGACGAAGCTGCTGCCGGTTGCCGTATTTTTTCTGGTGTTTTACTCTTACACGAAACGTTTCACATGGACATGCCACTTGATTCTGGGGATGACGGTCGCGCTCGCGCCGCTGGGGGGCTGGATCGCCGTGACAGGGGAGTTTTCGCTGGCGGCGCTTGTGTTTTACGTATCCATCGTCTTTTGGCTGGCCGGCTTCGATACCATTTATGCGACGCAGGATGTCGAATTTGACAAGAAAGAAGGGCTGCATTCTATTCCGGCCCGGTTCGGCATTCCTAAGGCGCTGCTCATCGCTCGCTGGTTTCATATCGTCACCGCGGCAGGTTTGATCAGCCTGTTTTTTTTAACGGATTTGAGCTGGATCTACTTGATCGGGGTGCTGGTCTCCTACGCTCTGCTGATGTATGAGCATCTGATTGTAAAGCCGACGGACCTTACCAAATTGAATACGGCCTTCTTTACGATGAACAGTGCGCTCAGCATCTCGCTGTTTGTGTTCACCTTGATCGATTTGGTGGTGTTTACCGGATGAAAAGACCGTGGGTAGTCGGCATTACCGGGGCGAGCGGCGCAGCGTATGGCGTGCGGCTTTGCCGTTTTTTGCTGTCGGCGGGGGAAGACGTTCATTTGATCGTAACGGATGCAGGCTGGCGCGTGCTAAAGGAAGAACTCGGCTGGGACGCCTCGAAGCGGCAAGAAAGCATTCGTCTGCACTTCGAATCGGACAACGTACCGGGGAAGCTCGAATACGTGCCAGTACAGGATATCGGAGCGAAGACGGCCAGCGGCTCGTTCCGGACGCAGGGCATGGTGGTCGTACCGTGCTCGATGGGCACCCTATCCGGCATTGCGAACGGCGCATCGGACAACCTGCTTGAGCGAACCGCGGACGTGATGCTGAAGGAAGGACGCAAGCTAATTGTCGTGCCGCGGGAAACGCCGCTGCATGCGATTCATCTGGAAAACATGCTGAAGCTGGCAAGGCTTGGCGTACGTATCCTGCCGGCGATGCCGGCATTTTATCAAGGGCCGCAGACATTAGACGATATGATCGATTTTGTAGTCGGGAAAATATTAGACTGCATGGAGATCGAACATCATTTGTATAAAAGATGGGGTATGCCAAATGACTAACAGCCAGGCGTCTGTGCGCATCGGCCGGATCGATTTCACCAATGTGTGGCCGCTCTTCTATTACTTTCCTTTCTCTTCCTTTGGCAGCGTTCTGGAGGTTACTCAACAGGTGCCGTCGGGATTAAACCGCGCCATGGCCGAAGGACGAATCGATATCGGAGCCATTTCGTCATTTGCGTATGGAGAAAATTTTGACGAGTATTTAGTATTTCCCGACATGTCGGTCAGCGCTTTCGGACAGGTCAATTCTATTCTTCTGTTTCACCGAAAACCGCTGGAGGAGCTGGGGGACGCCAAGATTGCGCTGCCTACGACTTCCGCGACTTCCATCAATTTGCTAAAAGTTATTTTAGCCAAGTTTTACGGGCTTCAGCCCGAGTACGAGTACGCGGCACCGGAGCTTGAGCCGATGATGAAGAGCGCAGATGCCGCGCTGTTGATTGGTGATCATGCGATTCGGGCAAGCTGGGAAAAGAACGGATATCTCGTTACCGATCTTGCGACGGAATGGACTCGCTTAACCGGCCAGTGGATGACGTTTGCGGTCTGCACGATCCGGAAGCAAACCGTGGAGCAGTATCCGGAGCTTGTCAGCCGTATCTATGAGGCCTTTCTTGAGAGCAAGCGCAAGTCGCTTGCCGATCCGGCGGCGTTGGTTCGTGACGCGCAAAAGCTGATTGGCGGGACGGAGGCCTATTGGCAGCAATATTTCTCCGAACTGTGCTATGAATTTGGTCCGAAGCAATGGGCCGGGCTCTCGTTATATTATCAGTATGCCGCAGAGCTCGGATTTCTGGAGCGGAACGTTCCTCTACAAATATGGAAAGACAATTCTGTAGTACGGGTGACGGAATGAAACTTTTGGATTTATATGCTAAATTAAAAAAAGATATCAATTTGATTGAAAAAGAGCTGGAGCGAAGCATCGATGTCGATCATCCGGTGCTTCGCGAAGCTTCCCTGCACTTGCTGAAAGCAGGCGGCAAGCGGATTCGTCCGGTATTCGTGCTGCTTGGCGCCAAATTCGGGCAGTACAATCTGGAGCGGGTCAAGTTCGTAGCTGTTCCTTTGGAGCTGATTCACATGGCTTCGCTTGTTCACGACGATGTCATCGACGATGCAAACACGCGGCGCGGCCAATTGACGGTCCGCTCCAAATGGGACAACCGGGTTGCCATGTACGCCGGGGATTATATTTTCGCCAAAGCGCTCAGCATTATTACCCAGTTGCCTGACCCGTCCATTCATCGGATCATGTCTAATGCGTTGGTCGAGATGTCGATCGGAGAAATGGAGCAAATCCGCTTCTTTTTCCATACGGGGCAGACCGTCCGCGATTACATGCTGCGCATTAAGCGCAAGACGGCGCTGCTGCTGGCGATCAGCTGCCAATTGGGAGCGATTGCGGCAGGCGCCCCTGAGCAGATAGCCAAGCGGTTGTACGATTTCGGATATTATACGGGCATGGCGTTCCAAATCCGGGACGATCTTCTCGACCTGTGCGGAACGGAGAAAGAAATCGGCAAGCCGCCGGGCAGTGACATCAAGCAGGGAAATATTACGATTCCCGTCATCTTTGCTCTTCAGAATCCGCAGCATCGTCCGGCTCTTCTGGAGGAAATCTCGCGTATCGAGGCCTGCGACGGGCAAACCGACATCACCGCGTTTTTGAATAGGATCCGGCGCAGCGAGGGAATCTCCCGCGCCGAAACGATGGCGTCGGCATACATAGATAAAGCGATTCGTTCCCTGGAGGGCTTGCCCAATATCCAGGCGAAAAAAGATTTGATCAGCATTGCTCATTTTGTGGGGAACCGTTCTTATTAGGAGCTTGGTTTGACACCATGAAGAACTGCATTCATCTGTAAGTTAGTCGCGTAAACATTGTCACTCCACCGCTCTTGAAATTCAAGTTGTATTCAATATACCTTGCGGTAACAACTTGATTTCAAAGGCGGCCGTAAACTTTCCGTGACAATCTTTACCCTATGCGGATGATGTATGCCTAAAACTAACTCCAAAACCAATCTCCTAATAAACTTTATTATAGGTAGGAGGAGAAACACATGGAAAAAACGTTTTTGATGGTCAAGCCTGACGGAGTGCAGAGAGGGCTCATTGGGGAGATCGTGCGCCGCTTCGAACAAAAAGGGCTGCAATTGGTCGCGGCCAAGCTGGTGCAGGTTAGTCGCGAGCAAGCAGAAAGGCATTACGCGGAGCATGTGGGCAAGCCGTTTTTCGATAACTTGATCAAGTTCATTACCTCTGGGCCCGTGTTTGCGATGGTTTGGCAGGGGGATCAGGTCGTTGCGTTGTCCCGGGCGATGATCGGCAAGACGAATTCTTTGGAAGCGCTGCCCGGTACGATCCGTGGCGACTATGCAGTCCACACGAATTTGAACTTGATTCACGGGGCCGATTCTTCGGAAAGCGCCGAGCGGGAAATTGCAAACTTTTTCCGTCCGGAAGAATTGCTCGATTACAGCAAAGCGGTACAAACTTGGATCTGATAAGGCAGGGATGGCGGCATGGAGGATAAAGATTTCCTGTTATTCATCAAGAAAGTCAAGGACTACACGTCCATCGACTTGTCCCAGTATAAGGAAGCGCAGATGAAACGCCGTCTGACTACGCTGCGGATGAAAAAGGGGTACACGACGTTCGCTTCGTTTTTCGAGGCGATGACGAAGGACAAAGAGCTGTTTTACGAGTTTTTGGATCGGATGACGATCAACGTCTCTGAGTTTTGGCGCAATCCGAACCGCTGGGAAGTGCTGGAACAGAAGTTTTTGCCGGACACGCTCCGCAAATCGCGCAAGGTCAAGTGCTGGAGCGCCGCATGTTCTACAGGGGAGGAGCCTTATACGCTGGCGATGATCTTGGCGGAACTGAACGCGCAGGATAGCGTGGTGCTGGCGACCGATATCGATGAAGGCGCTTTGGAAAAAGCGAAGAAGGCGGTTTATTCGGATCGTTCGGTGCGGGACGTGCCGGCCAAATATTTGCAGAAATATTACCGTCAGGAAAATTTGACTTATCTTATTGCGGATTCACTTAAAAAATCGATCCGCTTTCAAAAGCAAAACCTGCTGGTCGATACGTTCGATACGGGATTCGATTTAATCGTTTGCCGCAATGTCATGATCTATTTTACCGAGGAAGCCAAGCACTTATTGTATCAAAAATTTGCCAATGCGTTGAAGCCGGGGGGCATCTTGTTCGTCGGCAGCACCGAGCAGATTTTCAGTCCGGCCCAGTACGGATTGGAATCCGCCGAAACGTTTTTTTACCGTAAAACGGAAGTGTAATGAATAAACGTTTCCATACGATTCCATACTATGAATAAAAAGTAGACAGATTCTTTATGCCCGAAAAGCAGTAGGAGGAATCGCATGGACAAACGTAAAGTCATTAACGCTTACCGTCGGGGTTTCATCTCGATACAGGAATGCGCCCAAATTCTCGGGATCGATTCGCTGCAAATTATGGGGCTGGTTCATGATCCGCAGGCTCAGGAACGCCCTCAAGTGTTAAAAAAACAACCGGCCGGAGGCTGACATCCCTTCGTCCGAAACGGGAAGAAGCGCAGCCATCGGCTACATGCCTTTGGCCGGCGCTTCTTTTTGTTCTTGCATATTCTTGTCAAAGCCGCAGGCCTATACTATAATTAGCACATGACTCAGCACATAAAAGCGCTAAAGCGTTTTGAAAGAAAGAAAGCTTACGCTTTTCATGGGATAGGATGAAAGGAGAAAAATCAGGTGAGATATTTAACCGCAGGGGAAACGCACGGACCACAATTGACAACGATTATCGAGGGATTTCCAAGCAACGTAACGATCGATTTCGAAGCGGTGAACGAACAGCTCGCCAGACGACAGAAAGGCTACGGGCGAGGACGCCGCATGCAGATTGAGAAGGATACCGTGAACGTTGTCGGCGGCGTGCGCCACGGCAAAACGACCGGCGCCCCAATTGCGCTTGTAGTGGAGAACAACGATTGGAAGCATTGGACTTCCATCATGAACATCGAGCCGATCGAAGGCAATGACGAGTCGAAGCGTCGGGTGAACCGCCCGCGTCCGGGTCATGCCGATTTGAACGGCGGTTTGAAATACAATCAGCGCGATTTGCGCAACATTCTTGAACGCTCCAGCGCGCGGGAAACGACGATGCGCGTAGCTGTCGGAGGCATGGCTCGCGAGCTGCTGAAGGAATTCGGCATCAAAGTCGCCGGTCAGGTGATTCGCATCGGGGAAGTGGAAGTGCAGCGGCAGGAGCTGCCGATCGACGAGCTGATCCGCATCACGGAGGAATCGCCGGTACGGGTGACGGATAAAGATGCGGAAGCGAAAATGATTGCGGCGATCGACGCGGCCAAGGACGACGGCGATACGCTTGGCGGTGTCGTCGAGTGCATTATCGAAGGCGTGCCTACGGGTCTTGGCAGCCATGTACAATGGGACCGCAAGCTTGACGGACGCATTGCGCAGGCGGTGCTGTCGATTCAAGCGTTCAAGGGCGTAGAATTCGGGATCGGGTTCGAAGCGGCCAAGCGCAGAGGCTCGTCCGTGCACGACGAAATCGTGCACGACGAGGAGCGCGGCTTTTATCGCGCAACCAACCGTGCAGGCGGATTCGAGGGCGGAATGACTACCGGCGAGCCGATCGTCGTACGCGGCGTCATGAAGCCGATCTCGACCCTCTATAAAGCGCTGCAAAGCGTAGATATCGATACGAAGGAAGCGTTCACGGCACAGGTGGAGCGCTCCGATACGTGCGCGGTACCCGCGGCCGGCGTCATCTTGGAGAACGTCGTTGCTTGGGAAGTGGCGAGAGCGTTTATGGAAAAATTCGGCGGCGATTCGCTGGAGGAAATCCGTAGAAATTATAATAGTTATTTGGAGCAAATCAAAACTTACTAAGCGGGAGAGCCGGATTTATGGTCAGAGAGCTAACGGTAGACCTTGGTACGAGGTCCTACCCGATTTATATCGGGGAGGGCCTGCTCGCGGATATCGCCGCGTACTTTGAGAAGCACGGGATTAGCAAAGCGTCGCCGCTGCTTGTCGTAACCGACGGTCATGTGGCGAAGCATCATCTGAAGCTAGTCATGGACCGATTGGCAGAAGGCGGCTATACGGCGGTGTCCTACACCGTTGCGGCAGGCGAGAAGTCCAAATCGCTCGCGGTGCTGGAAGACATCGTCGGCGCCTGCTTGCAGGCAGGCCTGGACCGCAAATCGACGGTCGTCGCGCTTGGCGGAGGCGTTGTCGGCGATTTGGCCGGGTTTGTGGCGGCCAGTTACATGCGCGGCATCCGGTTTGTGCAGATTCCGACGACGATTCTGGCTCACGACAGCAGCGTGGGCGGCAAGGTCGCCGTCAACCATCCGCTGGCGAAGAACATTATCGGCGCATTCCATCAGCCGGAGATGGTATTGTATGACACGTCTACGCTGCTCACTTTGCCGGATCGGGACGTGCGCGCGGGATTGTCGGAAATGATCAAGCACGGGCTAATCTGGGATGCGGAGTTTACCGCGTGGTGCGAAGCGAATGCGGAGAAGCTTATCGGGCTGGACCCGGAAGCGCTCCAGTACGGGCTGTACAATGGCTGCGCCGTCAAAGCGGCGGTCGTGTCTCAGGATGAACGGGAGAACGATCTACGCGCCATCCTGAACCTTGGGCATACGATCGGTCACGCGCTGGAGGCGGTGGCCGGCTACAACGAGCTGCAGCATGGCGAAGCGATCTCCATCGGCATGGTCGGCGCGGCGATGCTGTCGGTGCGTATGGGCAATCCCGTAGAGATTCTAACGGTGACCGAACGCATTTTCAAGAAGTTCGGTCTTCCTACGCGCATTCCGGCGCACTTCGATACCGAGGCGATCATGCGTGCAATGATGCATGACAAAAAATTCAGCGAAGGCCGCATGGTTTACATTATTCCGACGGCCATCGGCAAGGTCGAAATTAACAAAAACGTATCCGCAGAATGGGTCAGAGAGATCGTGGATCGGTTAAAACGGGAGGACTGACGGATGTTCGTAAGAGGAATCCGCGGAGCAACGACCGTGGAACGCAACGAAGAGAATGACATTTTATCGGCAACAACAGCGCTGCTTAATCAAATTATCGTGGAAAACGGAATCATTCCGGAGGAGATTGCCAGCGTATTCGTTACGGTGACGCCGGATTTGACGGCCACGTTCCCTGCGCGGGCTATCCGCCAGATGCCGGGCTGGGACTTAGTCCCGCTGATGTGCTCGCTCGAAATTCCGGTGGAGGGCGGATTGCCCCGCTGTGTTCGTTTAATGGTGATGGTCAATACGGACAAACAGCAAAATGAAATCATCCATGTTTATCAAAGAGAAGCGATGCGGCTTCGTCCCGATTTGTCCAAATTGACAAAAGCATAATTGAGGTAGTATAGTTGATTACAACGAGTTAAGCAGATAAGAGTGAGTTGCAGTAACAGAGCAGAGTAGAGAGTTAGCCTAGTTCAGTTTGAGATGAGATGAGAAGATTACCCGTTCGTGGAAAGAACCGCCAAGATGCGTGCGGGGCACTACCGGCAGGTTTATTTTAACCTATCCTAGGGCTCTTTGGCGTACTTTGAGCATACTTTCTGTTTGGACGAATCCTTCATCCGCTGAATACCGCCTCTACGATGCGTAGAGGCTTTTTTACGTTTGCAGAGCCCAGTTATTTTTGAGTCGAGAAGAGGAGAGAAGACGATGCACACACCGGAAGCAAAGGAAGTTGTTCGGCTTGCCAGCCAGTATAACCTGATCCCTGTCGTCCGCAATTTGATAGCCGATACGGAGACGCCGATTCGCGTATTTCAACATTTTTACGAAGAGAAGCGTGCCTTCTTGCTGGAAAGCGTCGAAGGCGGGATCAAATGGGCGCGTTATTCTTTTATCGGAACCGACCCGTTTATGTTTATTCAGGCCAAAAACGGTGTGACTCGCATCGAGGGGCCGGAAGGAACGACGACTTCGAAGGAAAAGCCGGTGGATGTGCTTAAAGCGCATTTAAGCGCGTTTACGAGCCCTTCGCTGCCGGATTTGCCGCGCTTTACGGGCGGAGCCGTCGGGTTTTTCGGTTATGATCTGCTGCAATATTACGAGAAGTTGCCGGCGCATCGGCAGGACGATCTGCAGATGAACGATTTGGACTTTATGTTTTGCGATCAAGTGATCGTGTTCGACCATTTTAAACAGCAGTTGAAAGTCATTGCCAACGTGCATGTGCCTCCCCAAGGAACGGAAGCGGACATCGTCGCCGCCTACGAAAAAACATGCGCTAAAATCGATGCGACCATCGAACGGCTGAAGCGCCCGCTTCCGGCGCTAACGATGAATCACCAGTCCATCCCCGACGACGTCGATTTGGGAGAAGTCCGCTCGAACGTGACGAAGGAGCAGTTTTTGGCAAACGTCGATCAAGCAAAGGAATACATCCGGGCGGGCGACATTTTTCAAGTGGTCCTGTCCCAGCGCTTCGAGATCGAAACGGACATTTCGCCGCTGCACGTGTACCGCATCTTACGAACGATGAATCCGTCGCCTTATATGTACTGCCTCAAAATGGACGAGGAGGTCATTGTCGGCACATCCCCCGAGCTGCTCGTCCGCGTTGAAGACGAGAAGGTGGAGACCCGGCCGATCGCCGGTACCCGTCCCCGCGGGCGGACGACGGAAGAAGACCTCGCGCTCGAACAAGAGCTGCTGGCGGACGAGAAAGAGCGTGCCGAGCACTTGATGCTCGTTGACCTGGGTCGCAACGACCTTGGGCGCGTCTCCGAATTCGGCTCGGTGAAATGCGACACGTTCATGCAAATCGAGCGGTACTCCCATGTCATGCATATCGTGTCCAACGTTTCCGGCAAGCTGGCGAAGGACAAAGATTTCTTCGACGCTTTTATTTCGTGCTTGCCCGCCGGTACCGTCTCGGGCGCTCCGAAGCTCAGAGCTATGGAAATCATTGCTGAGTTGGAATATGAAGCGCGCGGTCCTTACGCCGGAGCCATCGGTTACTTCGGCTTCTCGGGCAACCTCGATACATGCATTACGATCCGTACGATCGTATTCAAGAATGGCAAAGCTTATGTCCAGGCAGGCGCCGGGATCGTCTGGGATTCCGTTCCGGAGAACGAGTACCAGGAGACGATCAACAAAGCCAAGGGCATGCTGAAATCGATCCGCATGGCGGAAGCCGTTTTTGCATCGAAACCGCCGGAGGTTGCATTGATCAATCACGATTATTATCAATAAAACAATCGGGATAAAGGGGAGGCACGGACAATGGAGCAAACGACGTTGACGGTTCAACAGGCGATTGGGAAAATTATCGGGCTGCAGCATTTGACGCGGTCCGAGGCGCGAGATGTGATGTCCGACATTATGGAAGGCGGGGCGACGCCTTCGCAGATCGGAGCTTTGCTTACGGGACTCCGCATGAAAGAGGAAACGATCGAAGAAATAACCGGCTTTGCCGAGACGATGCGATTGAAAGCAAGCCGGGTCAGCACCAGACAGGCGAATCTGCTCGATACGTGCGGCACCGGTGGCGACGGCGCAGATACGTTCAACATTTCGACTACGGCGGCCATCGTAGCGGCGGCGGGCGGTATCCGCGTGGCAAAGCATGGGAACCGGGCGATGTCCAGCAAAAGCGGCAGCGCCGACGTGCTCGAGGCGCTTGGCGTCAACATTCAATTGAATCATCAGCAAGCGGCGCGCTGCTTGGAGCAGGTTGGCATTTGCTTCATGTTTGCGCAGCTGTATCATCAGTCGATGCGGCACGTTGCCGCCCCGCGCAGAGAGCTCGGCGTCCGCACCGTATTTAACCTGCTGGGCCCACTCACGAACCCCGCTGGAGCCGATCGTCAGGTGCTCGGCATCTTTGACCGCGGCAAAACGGAAACGATCGCCCATGTGATGCAGGCGCTCGGCGTAAAGCGCGCGCTCGTTGTCGCCAGTCTCGACGGGTTGGATGAAATCAGCATCTCTGCGGGCACGCAGGTGACCGAGCTGAAGGACGGGAACATTCGCACGTTTGAAATCACACCGGATGAGTTGGGGCTTCGCACTTACAGCATTAAGGATGTCATCGGAGGAGACGCCCATGTGAACGCGGGCATTATTCATCGCATTTTCGCCGGCGAGACCGGCGCTTGCCGCGATATCGTGCTAGCCAATGCCGGAGCGTGCTTCTACGTCACCGGCATGGCCGGAACGCTGCAGGAAGGCGTGAAGCTGGCCGCATCGGTTATCGACTCGGGCCGGGCCCAAGCGAAGCTGGAGCAATTAGTCCAATTTACGGGAGAAGAGAGCTATGTTTCTTGATCGCATTGTTGCCACCAAACGGCAGGAAGTAGCGTCGCTTAAAGAGCAGATTACCATCGCCGAAATGGAAAAAACGATCGCCGGACTGGCGCCGTGCCTCGGGTTTGAGCGCGCATTGAGTGCAGGACGGAAGCGTCCGATGGGACTGATCGCGGAGGTGAAGAAGGCCTCGCCTTCCAAGGGTTTGATCCGGGAAGATTTCGAGCCTGTCCGGTTGGCGAAGGCTTACGAGGAGGCGGGAGCGGATTGTCTTTCGGTGCTGACCGACGCTCCGTATTTTCAAGGCTCCAACGACTATTTGAGCCGGGTGAGGCAGGCTGTCGGCGTGCCGCTTCTGCGCAAAGATTTTACGATCGATCCGCATCAAATCTATGAGGCGCGCTGCATCGGAGCCGACGCGATTCTGCTGATCGCCGCTATCCTGACGACAGAGCAGATGCGTCAGTTCCAGTTGATCGCCCATAGTATCGGTTTGGATGTGCTGATTGAAGTGCATGATCAGGAGGAGCTTGCCCGTGTGCTGGAGCTTAGCCCAACGATGATCGGCATCAATAACCGCAATCTCCAAACGTTTGTGACCGATCTTCGCACGACGGAGCAGCTTGTTGGCTCCATTCCGAAAGGGACAACCGTCGTCAGCGAAAGCGGCATCTCGAAGCCGGAGGAGATCGAATGGCTTCATTCGGTCGGTGCTCGTGCGGTGCTCGTCGGCGAGCATTTCATGCGCCAGCCGGACGTTTCCGAAGCCGTCCATACCTTGATGGGTTCATATTCTGAAGCGGATGCCGGTAAGGAGTGAGCAGAGGATGACAGCAAGGGTGAGCGTAAAAATATGCGGTTTGCGGACGGCTGAAATGGCGGAGCGGGTTGCCGGGCTTCCGGTGGACTACGTCGGCTTCGTCTTTGCGCCGAGCAAGCGGCAGGTGACGCCGCAGCAGGCCGGCGAGATGATCCGCAGCATGAAGCTGGCTGCCGGGGCGAAGAAGCCCGCAGCCGTCGGCGTCTTCGTTAATCCGACGATGGAAGAGCTGAAGGCGGTCCTGCAGGAGGCAGCGCTGGACGTCGTACAGCTTCACGGGGAAGAGAGCGCCGAGTTTTGTAGTGCCGTGAAGCAGACATTTCCGGGGACGCGCGTCTTTAAGGTATTTACCGTCAAGGCCGGTGAAACGAAAGCCGGGAATGAGTCTCAGGGCATAAGCAGGTTGGAACCGTATCGCCATGCCGTAGACGGCATGCTGCTGGATACGTACGATCCGGTTTATGGCGGGGGCTCGGGCAAAACGTTTGCTTGGGATACGATTCCGCCTTATCTCGCCTGGTGCCGCGAAGCCGGCATTCCGCTGCTCGTGGCCGGAGGGCTGCAGCCGGATAATGTGCGGGACCTGGTCGATACGTATATGCCCGATGGCGTAGATGTGTCCAGCGGCGTTGAAACGGAAGGGGTCAAAGATATCGTGAAAATAAAAAAATTCGTCGAGAGGGTGCAGACCATTGTATAACGGACCGGATATTCACGGCCGATTCGGCAAGTTCGGCGGGCGTTACGTGCCGGAATCGCTGATGAATGCTTTGATCGAGCTGGAAGAATCGTTAAAAAAATACACCAAAGACGCTCGTTTTCAGGAGGAGCTGAACTACTGGCTGCACCGTTATTCGGGACGTCCGACTTCCTTATATTACGCCGGAAGACTGACCGAGCATTTGGGCGGTGCCAAAATCTACTTGAAGCGCGAAGATTTAAACCATACGGGCGCCCACAAAATCAACAACGCGCTCGGCCAAGGGCTGCTCGCGAAGTGGATGGGCAAAACGAAAATTATCGCCGAAACCGGCGCCGGCCAGCATGGGGTCGCCACAGCCACGGTTGCCGCGCTGCTCGGTTTCGAATGCAAGGTGTTCATGGGCGAGGAGGACATGAAGCGGCAGCAGCTCAACGTGTTCCGGATGAACCTGCTCGGCACGGAAGTGGTTCCGGTGCTTTCCGGCACCCGTACGCTGAAGGATGCTTGCAACGAAGCGCTGCGTTACTGGGTGAGCCAGGTGGAAGATACGTTCTACATCCTTGGTTCGGCTACAGGCCCGCATCCGTACCCGATGATGGTGCGGGACTTCCAACGTATTATCGGCGACGAATCCCGCAAGCAAATTCTCGAACTGGAAGGGCGGCTGCCGGATGCGGTTATTGCGGCCGTAGGCGGGGGCAGCAATGCGATCGGGATGTTCTATCCGTTCGTGCAGGACGAGAACGTGCGTTTGATCGGTGTAGAGGCCGCCGGACGAGGCGTCGATACGGATAAACATGCCGCGACGATGACGAAAGGCAGCCAAGGGGTGTTCCAGGGCTCGTACAGCTTTTTGCTGCAGGACGAATTCGGCCAAGTGCAGGAAGCGCACTCGATATCCGCCGGTCTCGACTATCCAGGCGTCGGGCCGGAGCATGCGCATTTGAAAGATACCGGCCGGGCGGAATACGTCCCGATTACGGACAAAGAAGCGCTGGACGCGCTGCAGCTGCTGAGCCGCAAGGAAGGGATTATCCCGGCATTGGAAAGCGCACATGCCATTGCTGAGACGATCAAGCGGGCGCCAGCGATGGGCAAAGACGAAATCATTGTTGTCAGTCTCTCCGGACGCGGCGACAAGGACGTGGAAGCGATCATGAATTATTTGGGAGGAACTGCCGATGAATCGCATTGACCGGAAATTTGCCGAGCTGCGTGAACAAAAACAGCCGGCTTTCATCCCGTTTTTGACGATCGGAGACCCGGACGTGCGGACCTCGGTCGACATCATAAAAGAGCTTGAGAAAGCCGGAGCGGCGATGATCGAGCTGGGCGTTCCTTATTCGGACCCACTGGCGGACGGCCCGGTCATTCAACGCTCGTCCATGCGCGCGCTCAAGGCGAACCGCATCTCGATTCTCGATTGCATCGAGGCAGCCCGCGAGGCGCGCAGTGAAGGCTGTGAAATCCCGTTTGTTTTATTTAGTTATTATAATCCGGTGCTGCAAACGGGGCTTGACCGTATTTTTAAGCTTATGCAAGAAAATGGTATTGACGGACTTATTATTCCCGATCTGCCGATGGAAGAGGATGAAGAGGTACGGGCGCTGGCGCAGCAGCACGGCCTTCATCTTATCCCGCTTGTTGCGCCGACATCCAAAGAACGCGTGCAGCGAATCGCTTCGCGTGCTAGCGGCTTCGTTTACTGCGTATCGTCGCTCGGTGTTACGGGGACGCGGACCGAGTTCCACAGCGGCATCGACGAATTTTTGACCATTGTTAAATCGTCGACCGATCTTCCGATCGCTATCGGCTTCGGCATCTCTACTCCGGAGCAGTTTGCGCGGTTCACGGGGATGTGCGACGGGATCGTAGTAGGCAGCGCCTTGGTGCGCACGGTGGAAGAAACGCTGCCGCTCCTCACGAATGAGTCGACAAAATCGCAAGGGCTCTTGCAAATTCATGAATTTGTGCGAAAATTAATGGGGAAATGATTCCGGTCTTGGAGCTACTAATTCATGTGACGAGGTGACCTTTGTCGTGCAGCCTAAACAAAATATCGTTCATCTCCCGGTCTACCAGCCGGGAAAACCGATTGACGAAGTCAAGCGCGAGCTTGGTCTGACGGAAGTGATCAAGCTTGCTTCCAACGAAAATCCTTTCGGATGTTCGCCCAAAGCGAAAGAAGCGATTGCCGCGATGCTCGACCAAATCAGCATATATCCCGACGGCGGCGCTGTTGAACTGACGAACGCCGTCGCCAATAAGCTGGGGGTACAGCCGAATCAAATTATTTTCGGATTAGGATCGGATGAAGTGATCTTGATGATCGCCCGCGCGTTCCTGACTCCGGAAGACGAGACGATTACCGCTTACCCGACGTTTCCGCAGTACAAGCACAACGCCGAGGTCGAAGGGGCCAAGGTAATCGAGGTGCCTGTAGACGCGAACGGAAAACACGATCTGCAAGCGATGCTGGGCAAAGTAAATTCCCGGACGAAAATTGTCTGGATCTGCAACCCGAACAACCCGACCGGGACGATGCTGAGCGAAGCGGAAATTACGGCGTTCCTGGAGGCCGTGCCGAAGAACGTCATGGTCGTGCTGGATGAAGCTTACGCGGAGTACAACGTCAGCGGACAATATCCCGACAGCATTAAGCTGCTGGAGAAGCATAATAATGTCGTCGTGCTGCGCACGTTTTCTAAAATCTATGGCTTGGCGTCTTTGCGCATCGGTTACGGCATAGGCCATCCCGATGTCGTCCGCTCGATCAATCAAGTGCGCGAGCCGTTCAATACGACGAGCTTTGCCCAAAAAGCGGCGCTGGCGGCGGTAAACGACGATGCGTTTATCGAGTCCTGCCGCGTGGCGAACGCGAATGGAATCCGTAAGCTGACAGCGAAATTCGCCGAGTTGGAACTGCCGTACTTCGATGCTCACGGCAACTTCATTATGGTGGACGTGAAGCGGGACGGAGGCGTGGTATTCCAAGGGCTGCTGCGTAAAGGAATTATCGTCCGTCACGATCCGAGCTGGGGCTACCCGACCATGATCCGGGTAACGGTGGGCAGCGAAGAGCAAAACAACAAATTCCTTGGAGCGCTGGAGCAAGTTCTGAGTGAAGTGGCCGCCTCATGACAAAGGTTGCTATATTCGGAGTCGGATTGATCGGAGGCTCGTTGGCCCTGTGCTTCAAGGGGAAGCCGGGACTGACGGTGGTGGGCCATTCGAATAACCCGAAGTCTGTAGAGAAATATTTGAAGCGCGAAGTCGTGGATCATGCGACTACTTCGATTGAGGAAGCAGCGGCGGAAGCGGATTTTATATTTTTGTGCGTTCCGGTCGGCAACCTTGAGGAGTATTTGCACAAATTGTCCGTGCTCCCGTTGAAACCGGGCTGCGTCATCACCGATGTTGGAAGCACGAAAGCGAGCGTAACGTTCTGCGCTTCGCGCCTTCAACTGCCGGGCGTCCATTTTATCGGAGGCCATCCGATGGCGGGCAAGGAAAAGTCGGGCGTGGAGGCGGCGAGCTCCAGACTGTTCGAGAACGCCTTTTATGTGCTGACGCCGGATGCCGGAACGCCGAAGGACGCTTACGACCGGCTTGCGGAACTGCTTCACCACACCCGGGCACATCTGGTGAAGGTAGACCCGGTGCTGCATGACGAGATCGTGGGCGCAATCAGTCACCTTCCGCATATTATTGCCGTGGCACTCGTGAACCAAATTGCTCGTTATAACGAATCGAACGAGCTGTATCAGAATTTGGCGGCGGGCGGCTTTCGAGACATCACGCGCATTGCTTCCAGCGATCCGGTCATCTGGCGGGATATTCTGATCAACAATCGTGAAGTGATCCTGAAGCTGCTTCGGGACTGGAACGACGAAATTTCCGGATTTATCGGCCGGTTGGAAGCGGAGGACGGTGTTGGCATCGAACGTGAGTTTCAGAAAGCCAACCAATTCCGCTCCGGATTGCCGGAGCGGCGCAAGGGCGTCATCCATTCGTTCTATGATATTTATGTGGACGTGCCCGACCATCCGGGTATCATCGCGCAGATTACGACGCTGCTCGGCAGCCAACGGGTCAACCTTAGCAACATTCAGATCATCGAAAGCCGGGAAGATGTCCCCGGTGTTTTGCGTTTGTCGTTCCGGGAGGAAGGACAAATGGACAAAGCGCTGGAATTGCTTAAAAAAGACTACGCGGTTCACGTGTAGTCTTTTTTTCTAAAAAAGTCGGAAACGTTTTCAAAAAAACCATTGACATTTTGTAAACGTATACATATAATAAAAGTACAGTATGGTTTCTCTCCACTCCTATCCGAATAATTGCACACTGTGCAACCGCCTGAGTTTCAGGCGGTCTTTTTTTTGCCCGTGTGCATATACAGAAAATGGGTCCATAAAGAAGTAAAAGTGCACACCTGTTTTTGGAAAAAGTTATGAATCTTGTCGGAAAAGCAGGATTTTTGGCTAGTTACCTCGAATCTTAGTATGATCGCCCCCAATTCTAAAAAAATTTTAAAATCGACCGCAACTTTTTACTCCCCCAAACAGTACAACAAAGTAGCATCGCTGGGAGTAAGCAGGAATCACAAGGAGGGTCGCACTCGGATGACCGATTCCCAGTTGATCAGAGAAATCAAGGACGGCAACGTCCAACTATACGACGAATTAATGCGCCGCTACGAACGTAAAATATTGGCATTCATCTTTCATATGCTGAAAAGCGCACAAATGGAATCGTTGGCGGAGGACTTGTGCAACGAGACATTCTACAAGGCTTACCGCAGCCTGCATTCATTCCGCGAGGTAGAGGCAACCTTCTCCACTTGGCTCTACACCATTGCGCGCAATACGGTTCTTAGCGAGCTGCGTAAACATAAGAACACCCAGGTTTCACTGGAGCAAAGCGGATACACGCCTCAAACCGCAGTGGAAACTTTGCCGGAACAAACGGTGCTTCGCAACGAAAAGGTGTCTATGGTTCGCGATGCGATCAACAATTTGCCCGAGAAGCAGCGTTCCGCGCTTATATTGCGAGAGTATGATCAGCTTGATTATCAAGAGATAGCGAATATCCTCGGACAAACGGTGAGTTCGGTCAAGTCTTTGTTGTTCAGAGCAAGGGCCAGTGTAAAGCTTCAACTGGAACCATACTTTCTTGAACCGATCTTTGAGGAGTATGAGGAGATGAATCGACGATGAAATGCGATGACGTTTACGATTTTTTCGGCGTATACTGGGACCTGCCGAAAGACGATCCGAATCGGCTGGCAGTGGATGAGCATATTAAAAATTGCCCTTCATGCGCTGAAGAATTTCAAATATGGCAGGAGAGCACGGAATTAATCCGAACGGCTGGGGTGGAAAAGACGTTCGATAGCGGCGAGGTTTCCGTATCTTCCAGCGTCATGAATCGAATCTATGCGGATGAGTCGTGGCGCATTCCGGTCGGCGACCGTCTGTATCAGTTTTCTAACAAGCTGCGGCGGAATCTGACTGCGGTGATCGTTTGCTTTGTCGCTCTGTTTATGGTCACCTTTTACTTTTCGTTTACGAACGACGGTCGGTACGAAGCCGGCTCTCTGCATGAATCCGCGGTTTTCGGGCGAATGAACGATCCCGTCGTTGCCGTCGCCGGGAAATCGGATTCGATGAACGTGCATGCGATGCCTACGGCCGTAGCAAGTCTGCGCGGGTTCAGTGATCCGTTCATGTATCAGGTCGGACCGATTCGTACGATCAACGATTATATGCTTTTCGTGTCGTTATTCGGATTGACCGGCACGCTCCTGATCATGAATTGGTTTTCGCGCACACGCCAGTAACGAGAAGGCCCCGTTTCCGGGGCTTTTGTCTTTTGCATCAGGCAGAAAAGGAGAGTCGGCAAACGAATGGTAACGCTTGGGTTTATACGTCACGGGACGACGGAATGGAATTTGGCGGGACGCATGCAGGGGCAGATGGACACGCCCTTGGCTGAAGTAGGACGGGTACAGGCCGAATTGCTGGCAAAGCGGCTTGCGGGAGAGGCATGGGACGGCATCATCGCCAGCGACCTGCTTCGGGCTAAAGAAACGGCTCTTACGATATCCCGCCTTACCGGTGCTCCGCTTCTTGGATTGGATGCCAGGCTGAGGGAGCGGGCGTTCGGCGAGTTGGAAGGGACCACGCTGCAAGAGCGCATTGAGCGCTGGGGCGAGGGGTGGAGAGACTTGGATCTCGGCAAGGAGAGCGATGAGAAGCTGCTGGCGCGCTGGGCGTCCTTTCTCGTCGACGTGGACCGCGAGCATCGGGGCAAACGGATCTTGCTCGTCAGTCATGGCGGATACATCGCACCAGTGCTGGCACAGTTTATCGGAAGAAAGATTGAAGAGCATCTGAGCAATATGTCACTTACGATTACGCAGCGGACACCGGATGGCTGGCAGTGCCGGCTGCTGAACTGTACGGTCCATCTCGCGGAGCTTGAGCAAAGGGCTTGAAAGAGGGATCATACTTAGCCGAAATGAAGCGGCTTTGCACGCATTTCTATTTTTTAGAAGTGCGTGCAAAGCCGTTTTTTTATATGGGACGGAAATAAACTTTTAACCGACCGCGTTTAAATCTAGAACATTTTCCCATACTGGGTACTAAGAAAGCCTTGGAGGGAAGTTCTGGAGGGACGAACGGATGAATTTAGCCGACATGTTAAGCTATGCCGACATTCACCAGTTGAGCCGCATCGCAGGTACGTACAACTGCGAGTGCAACGGGCATTCGAAGAACGAGCTGATTCAATCGATTTTGTCAACCGTAGGACGAAGGGACATTTTCGACCGTCAGATCGGAGCGTTGTCCACCCAGGATATCCGGTTTCTTAACTCGCTGCTTTTCGATCAGCGGGGATCGTTCAGTCTGGAGGAGCTGGTCGCCCGGGTGCAGCAAAGCCGGTTCGACAAAGAAGAAACGGATGCGGCTTGGAATCCGCGCGATACGATTACCCGCTTTAAGCAGCTAGGCTGGCTGTTTAACGGCCATTCGCAGCAGACGAAATATTTGTTTCAAGTGCCTGCGGATCTGAAACGCCGGTTTGTTACGGCCCTGACCAAGCGTTTCGAGCAGCAGTTGGATGCTGCCGATGAGCCTCCGGTCTACCGGGACGAGCAAAAGCTGATCCTGGACGACATCGCGAACTTTCTGCTCTTTCTCCGCGATCAGGAAGTGATGCTGACGAGCGAGAACGCGATGTACAAAAGGAGTCTTCAGCAGGTGCTGGATCGGCTGGCCGTGCGGGAGGAGCCGGTAGGGAAGACGGCGTGGCGATTCGGCTACGGACGGATGTTCCGCGAATATCCGAACCGCTTCTCCTTCATCTACGACTATTGCTACTATAACGACCTCGTCACCGAGCATCATCAGGTGCTTGCGCTGACGGAGCAAGGGCTGGCCCGGGTCAACGAAGGGGGGAAGGAAGACCCGGATCAAGTATACCGTTTCTGGTTAAGGCTTTATAAAGGGCCCGTTCCTCACCTGCAATCGATCGCTCAATGGTTGAACTGTCTGTGCAAAGGCTGGGTGACGTTCGATTCCGTGAAGCAGGCGCTCGTACCGCTGATCCGTTCCTTTTATTACGATACGCCCGATTCTATCCTGGAGCAGCGCATCGTCCAAATGATGATGCATCTGGGACTGCTGCGGATCGGAGAAGAGGAACGGTGCGGCCGTGTCATTCAGGTGACGAAGCTCGGCAGCAGTATTATTGAAGGCACCTATGTACCGGATGAAGAGAAGATTGTGCTGCCATTTGACAACCGGTAATCCCCTTGCTACAATCACTCCATTTAATCCGCCTGATGCGTCTATTCAAGAGCGATGCTCGGGCTTCCAAAGGAGTGGCGATAATGATGCTTCACAGCTATAACGGCATGACCCCTACGGTTCATCCTACCGCTTTTCTCGCACCGGGCGTGCAGATCATTGGCGACGTGGAAATCGGCGAGGGCGCAACGATCTGGTACAATACGGTGCTGCGCGGCGACCTGGCTCCGATCCGAATCGGAAAAAGAAGCAACATTCAAGACGGGTGCATCGGTCACGTCAATACGGACCAGCCGCTGATCATCGAAGACGAGGTTTCCGTCGGACATGGCGCGATTATTCACGGGTGCCATGTAGGCAAAGGCACATTAATCGGCATGGGGGCGATTGTACTTAACGGCGCCGTGATCGGTGAATATGCTTTAATAGGAGCGGGTTCTCTCGTAACCGAAAACAAAACGATTCCCCCGTTTACCCTGTCGCTCGGATCTCCGGCTAAAGTGGTGCGCGAACTGAAGGAATCGGATCTTGCACGAATGAAACGGACAATGGAAAGCTACTGCTTAAAAGGCGAGGAATATCGGAAGGAACGTACGTAAGGGAATGCTGGAATGAATCGAAATAATCATGACCCGGTTTGGAGGTAGGTTCTCATGGGCAAAATGAATGTGACGAACGAAATGATGCTGAGTTTGTTTGCTGAAATGTTGCTTGATGAAGCACTGCGTAACTACAAAGAGCAGGTTCTATATAAAGAGATCGATCAAGCTCTGGCCAAGGGAGACGAACAATCCTTCATTGCCCTAACGACCGAACTCAATGCGCTGCGCTCTCTGGGGAAATGAGGATTTCAAGGCAGTCCGGAATACAAACGTGTCATTTTTACGAAAAGACATATGAAGCCCGTTCATATGTCTTTTTTTCTATGTTAAAGTAAAGAGCGGGAAAGAAGGTGATACATATGAAATTCAGCGACATTCAAGAAACGCAGTGGGAGGAGCTCCGTCCTTACTTGGACACGTGCCTGCTGCCGGTAACCGGACTGCGGGGAACGGAAACGCCGTGGCAGGCGACAAGCGAGCTTGAGCGGCTTCGCGATGCTCTCGATTTATTGGAGATCCCTTTTAAAGGCCGGACCGTTACTTACCCGGCCATTCACTTCGTTCCGTCGGGCTCGGGAGAAACGTTCCTTGGAGAAACCTGTGCCGGACTTAAAGAAGCCGGGTTCCGGTATGTGGTGATCGTGACGGCCAAATCGGAGGAAGAGCTTGTTTTAAACCCGGATGAACTGGGAGGAAAAGCGGATCTTTTGCTTCGATTTACACCGGACGAGCTGCGCCAATCCGCTTCGGACGCGAAGAGACGAGCTGCTGAAGAGGTAATGGCTTTATGGAGCGGAAGGCAAACGTTGTGAAGCATGTATGATCTGTGGCAACTATGCAAATTCTAAGCAAGAGCCCTCGTTTTCAGGGTGTTCCGGCAGTTGTGACAATTTCGTTAACACTGTTATCAGCCGCCAGAATTACACGCTGGAATGGCCTGTCTGCATTCTTGACGCACCCAGAGACGTAAGCTATTATTAGTTATGTCCTAGTATATGGTGTAAAGTTATGTCGAACGACTGATATATGTTGCAAAAGGGGGTAGAACGAGAATGAACGATCACTCGAATCAAGAGTCGCAGCATCGCGGTGAGAAGCCGGTGGCGCGTCGTGAAATGTCCAGACGCCAGTTTCTTAACTACACCCTTGGCGGAGCGGGAGCTTTCATGGGCGCCGGGATGCTGGTTCCGATGATTCGGTTTGCAGTGGATCCGGTTCTTCAGCCTAAAGCTCAAGCGCAATGGGCTAAGGTTGTAGAAGAATCGAAGGTAGCGAACGAGCCGAAATCCTTTAAATTTAAAATTCATCAAGTGGACGGCTGGTACGAAAGCGAACCGGAGCTTGAGGCGTGGATTTCCAAAGGGAAGGACGGCAAAGTCTTCGCGCTCAATCCGACGTGTAAGCATCTTGGCTGTACGGTCAACTGGAACGGCAGCCCGGAATTTAAGGATCAATATTACTGTCCTTGCCACGGCGCCCACTATACGGCGGACGGCAAAAACTTGGCCGTCGCACCGCTGCCGCTCGACGAATACGAAGTGAAGATCGAACAGGGCTTTGTGTACCTGGGTCAGCTCGGTCCGAACAAACGGGTGTAATAAGGAGGCGTAACATCAGATGTTTAAAAGTGTCTATAACTGGATTGATGAACGTCTGGATATCACGCCGATGTGGAGAGACGTAGTGGACCATGAGGTACCGGAGCACGTAAACCCGGCGCACCACTTCTCCGCATTCGTCTATTGCTTTGGCGGGTTGACATTCTTTATCACAGTTATACAAATCTTGTCCGGTATGTTCCTTACCATGTATTATGTACCGGATATTATCAATGCCTATGCGAGCGTCGATTACTTGCAGCATAAAGTCGCTTTCGGCGTTATTGTCCGCGGCATGCATCACTGGGGAGCCAGCTTAGTTATCGTGATGATGTTCTTACATACGCTCCGCGTTTTCTTTACGGGTTCTTACAAGGCGCCCCGCGAGATGAACTGGGTTGTAGGTATGCTCATCTTCTTCGTCATGTTGGGACTCGGTTTGACGGGTTACTTGTTGCCTTGGGATAACAAAGCCTATTTCGCAACAAGCGTTACGCTGAAGATCGTCGAGTCGGCGCCATACATCGGTCCGTATGCCAAGACGTTTCTGCAGGGCGGCGAGATCGTAGGCGCACAGACGCTGACCAGATTCTTTGCTCTGCACGTGTTCTTCCTGCCGGGAGCTTTGCTTGCCCTGCTCGCCGGACACTTCTTCATGATCCGCAAGCAAGGGATATCCGGTCCGCTGTAAGAACCGGTGAGGCCTGCTGAGCCGGTATTCATGAGAAAATGAGAAGGAGGGCGAATCGTGGCTCACGGTCATAAAACTGATGAAAAAATCGTTTATGTTGGGGATTCACGCGTACGTATTAAGTCGTCACGGATGATTCCCCAAGATTATTCCGCTTATCCCGGAAAATCGGAAGTTTTTATTCCGAACTTTCTATTAAAAGAATGGATGGTCGGCGTTGTTGTTCTGGTCGGGATTTTGGCTTTGGTTATGTCCGAAGCGGCTCCGCTCGGTTATCCGGCTGATCCGACGAACACGCAATTCATCCCGATGCCGGACTGGTACTTCCTGTTTATGTACCAGCTGCTGAAATACCCGTACACTTCGAACCAATTTGTGGTGCTCGGTACGGTCGGCGTTCCGGGCATCCTCTTCGGCGCGTTGATGCTGGCGCCGTTCCTGGATACGGGAAAAGAAAGACGTTTTTATAAACGTCCAATCGCTTCTGCTCTGATGTTCTTGAGCTTGACTGCGGTTACATATCTGACGTATACGTCCTGGCATCACTATCAGCTGGAGCTGAAAGAGAAAAACGTGATTCCCGAGCATATTAAGCGGGAAGAGGAAATGCACGCCAACAAGGGGAAAGCTGGCGGAGAAGGCGGCGGAGGAGCCAAGAAACCGGCTGCGCAAGCTGCGGCAATCGTCGCTCCGGATGACCCGGCGGCAGCGATTTACCAAAAATCCACTTGTCTTTCTTGCCACGGCGGCGAGCTGAAAGGAATGCCTTCCGCCAAAATTCCGGCGCTTCGCGGAGTCGGTGACAAGCATTCGAAGGATGAGATTCTCGGCATCATCAAGAAAGGCCAAGGCAGCATGCCGGCCCAATATGATGCGAACATCTCAAAAGGTTTGACGGAAGCTGACATCGACAAACTGGCCGATTGGCTCGCCAAGCAAAAAGCAAGCAAATAATCCAACCAAACCTGACCGTTAAGCACGGTCAGGTTTTTTTAAGATCGAGGAAGCTAAGGATTGGCGGAGTTAAACACATAAAGAGCTGGAGGGAGCCATCTTGTTGGGAAGGAGCTTGTCGTACTGGTTTTCGCGCGAATTTTTGAGCAGTCGGTTCATGCTGTGGAGTTTATTCTGGATTAATCTGCTTGGGACAGTATACGGCTATATATGGTACGGCAATCAGTTGGTCTATACGGCTGTTGAAATATCACCGCTTTATTTGCCATTTGTGCCGGATAGCCCTACCGCCAGCTTGTTTTTTACTTGGGCGGTAGCCTATTGGCTTCTTGACCATTATCGATCCCCGGCTGGCAATTTGAATCCAGCAATGAAAAGTGGTTGGAGAAGCTTTGTTGAAGCGTTCGCTGTCGTGACTTCGTTTAAATATGGAATTTGGGCCGTTGCGATCATTTTTGCCGGGGCTTATAAGGGAGATATTCTTGTATGGCAGGATTGGATGCTGGTGTTCTCCCATCTTGGCATGGCAGCCGAAGCAGTGCTGTACTTTCGCTTGTACCGATACCGCTGGCTATCCGTCATTCTTGTCGCATGCTGGGTATTATTGAACGATACGATGGATTACGGGCAAGGAGTTTATCCGTGGCTGCCAAAAGTGCTGGAGGACAACTTATCTGAAATTGCCACGTTTACTATGGCTTTGAGCGTGTTTAGCGTTGCTTTAGCTCTCGTGTTGTGGCTCGTGAGAGAGCTTCGGCTGCCAAGAACCTCGTCCAAATAGTCGGTCTAATCGGCACTTTCTCTCCATAGGATGTACTTAGGAGGGGATGTCCCAATGGCCGGAAAGGTTCGAAGATGGCATAGGTTCGGGATTTGGCTGGCCCTGTCCGTCAGCTTATTGCTGATTGCAACAGGGTGCAGGGAGGAGAGAAGCGCAAAAGTAACGTCGGCGGCCAAGCCCTCGGCGGAGCAGGTGCAGAAGACAGAGCTGCTGGGCCGGACGGCGGAAGAGCTGTACCAAAAAGCAAAGCAAGGACACGTTTCGGGAAGTCTGATGGCGCTTCAGCAGCTAAGCGATCAAATACCGAAGATACGCTTTGAAGGCCTCACGTCAATCGAAGGAATGAACGCACTCACAAGAGCCGTTACGGATGCGAAACGGGTGTTCAACGCGTCAAGCTTCAAGCCAGAGGAAGGACAGATAGCAGCCGCAAAAATTCGCCTCGCAACGGATGCGCTGACGCACCCTCATACGCCATTATGGCTGCAGTATGACAAGCTGCTCTCCGACGACGTGAACCTGCTTGAAAAGGCCGCTACCGATAAAAATAGAGCCGAGGTTCGAAAAGGGGCATCATTGCTGGAGCAGCATATCGGCATGATCCGCCCGAGCTTGCTTATCAGCCGCAGTCCCACCGACGTCGAGAAGCTTGATTCGCTTGCAACTTTCATTAAGCTTCAGGCTCAAGGGGAAGGGGAGCTGTACCGCAACGTGCTCAATGCGGTTCCTCCGCTTCGCGGCCTGCTGGATAAACTGTTTCTGAAGCGGGAAACGACCGCCTACCTGCCTTACCCCGAACAGCAGACCCCGATTCTATGGATTGTGACCCTTGGTTCCGTCATCTTGGCATCGCTCGGCTTTGCCGCTTGGCGGTTATCCAAGAAAAACGGCGGCCTTGTTCCGGTCCGCCGTCCTGACCCGGAAAAGCCGGGAAGCTAAATAAGGTTTAATTGGGCTTAAAGCCTTCACCGACAACGTCGTGAACCTCCGTAATAATGAGAAATGCGAGGGGGTCGATGGAGCGGACGAGGTCTTTAAGCCTTTTCATTTCGCTCCGGGCTACGACGCAGTAGACGACGTTTTTGGGTTGCTTGGAGTAGGCTCCGACCGCGGGGAACAGGGTGGCTCCTCGGTCCAATTCCTTCGCGATTGCCGCAGAAACCTCATCCGCGTGATCGGTGATGATCATGAACGATTTGGCGGCGTACGCCCCTTCGATAAGAATGTCAATCAGCTTCGAAGCGATGAACACGGCGACAAAGGTATATAAGATTTTCTCCTTTGGGAGAAAGAAGAGTGAGGCCCCGATGACGACGACGTCCATGATCAATATCACTTGTCCGATGCTCCAGCCCTTCAGTTTGTGGGCGACTCTCGCCAGGATGTCCGAACCGCCGGTCGTTCCGCCGTACCGGAAAACGATACCGAGACCGAGACCGAGCGTAAACCCGGCATAAGCCGTTGCCAGGAAGAAATCGTGCTCCGTCCGGAACGGAACTAACCACCCCGTCTGAATCAGCCGCTCCATGACCCATAGAAAGAACGATACGGACAAGGTGCCGAGCACCGTATATCCCATCGACGCTTTGCCCAAAATACGCCATCCCAAGTAAAAAAGCGGGATGTTCAGACCTAACGTCGTCAAGGACGGCGGCAACCCGAAAATATAAGAGAGCAGCAGGGCAACCCCGGTCACACCGCCTTCCATCAATTCGTTGGAGATCACAAAATAATGAATGCCGAACGCATAAATCGCCGTTCCAATCAAGATCGGAACGATGTTTTTCAGATGGGCTTTTAGGGGTTCCGGCATAAATCCACCTCGATTCGAAAAGATGTTTATAGTAAGATTCTCTTAGGTTATCTCGATGCCCTTTTTTTCATGATTAAGTAAATGAAAAAGTTTTAAAAAGCAAAAAAAAATTTGTCATTCCCCCTCACTTTGCGTTAACATGGTACTGATACGGTTGTCTCGCACATCCGTTCGTCATCTGAATATAAGGTGGGTGAACATCTCCCGGTATGTCCGAGAAAACGTTAAAGAACCTCCAAGGCGAGGTGCACGAATACATATCGCAGTTTAAGGAAGGATACTTCAAACCGCTGACGATGCTGGCCCGAATGTCGGAAGAGGTAGGGGAGCTGGCGCGGGAAGTAAACCATCGTTATGGCGAGAAGCCGAAAAAGGCGACCGAGGAGGAAAACTCCATCGAGCTTGAGCTTGGCGACATTTTGTTCATTACGATCTGCTTTGCGAATTCGCTAGGCATCGATTTGACGGAAGCGCATGATAGGGTCATGCACAAATTCCGGACGCGGGACGCGGACCGTTGGACGAAAGTAAACACCGACGCTTGATCCTTTTCATATACTGTATCATCACCTTGTACTTCTCATGTCGGCTTGGAAGGCTTGCTTCCGGTTTGGCTGAGGAAGGAGATGATGCAGTTGAAAGGCGAAGAGGCAATCAAGAAAGCGTACGAATCGATTCTAAATCACGATTTCGAACAGGCCATCGCCTGGTTCGAACGTGCGATAGCGACGAATCCCGAATGCGCGGCGTACCATTATAAGCTGTCTATTACGTACGCCCGCAGCGGCAAGCTGGATAAAGCGGCGGCACATGCAAGCCAAGCGGTACGGCTTGAACCGAAGGATGAGCATTTCACATTCCATCTGCAGCACCTTCAAGCACGGCAATTGACGCTCCAAGCAGAGAAACTGTTCGAGGAGTCGGATGAACGACTGTGGCTGGCGGTGTCGCTGCTGCAGCAAGCGGTGAAGTTTGATCCGCTTTCGCAGGAAGCTTTTTTACTATTGGGTATCGCTTATTCCCGGCTTCGGGAGTTCGCTCCGGCCGTGCAGGCCATTCAGGAGCTGCTCAAGCTTGATCCGCAGCATTCCATCGGCTTACGGCTGCTCGCGGACTACCGGCAAAAGTGGAAGGAATATATAAGCGTTACTCTATAAGTGCCAATGATCGACACCTAGGCGGAAAGGACAATGAATCCACTATGAAACCAATCATCAAAGTAGCGGTTGCCGGAGCGGGAGGCCGTATGGGGCGCGAGGTCGTCAAGCTGGTATTAGGCGATCCGGAACTGGAGCTGGCCGCTGCGGTTAACCGTTCTGCTGTAGGAACGGATGCAGGCAGACTGGTCGGCCTGGATGCTTGCGGAGTTGCGGTTACGAACGATTTGGAGCTTGCTCTGGCAGAAACGAAACCCGACGTGCTGGTTGATTTTACAGCTCCACATTCGGCGGTAACGCACACCCGGTTGGCTATAAAACATAAGGTTCGCCCCGTGATGGGGACTACCGGCTTTACGCCGGAAGATATTGCCGAATTGGACAAGCAGTGCAAGGAAGCGGGGATTGGCGGATTGATCGCTCCGAACTTCTCGATAGGCGCCATTCTGATGATGAAATTCGCTGCGCAGGCCGCTAAATATTTTCCTCATCTGGAAATTATCGAGTATCATGGCGACCAGAAGCTGGACGCGCCTTCGGGCACTTCCGTGAAGACAGCGGAGCTGATCTCGGAAGCGAGGCAGGAACTGCGCCAAGGCAATCCGAACGAAGTGGAGACGATCGAAGGCTCGCGCGGAGGGTATTACAACGGTTTCCGGATTCATAGCGTTCGGCTGCCGGGTATCTTCGCCCAGCAGGAGGTCATCTTCGGCGCTTTCGGACAATCCTTGAAAATCCGTCACGACTCGTATGACCGCGCCGGTTATATGCCTGGCGTTAAGGTAGCCGTTCAGAAAGTCATGGAATATACCGGTATGGTTTACGGCTTCGAACATTTTATCGATTAAAAACGAAAGAGGACATGGGGCCGGACCGAAGAGGACCGCTCGAGTGTCCTCGTTTTATAGGAGTTTAGAGAGGAGCTGCCATCCTATGGCAATGAAAATCGCGCTTATCGCACACGACCGCAAGAAGGAAGAAATGGTCAATTTCGTTATGGCCTACGAGAATGTGTTTCAAGATCATACATTGTATGCGACAGGAACGACAGGCACGCGCATTATGGAAAATACGAGCCTGCAGGTGAACCGCTTTATGTCCGGTCCGCTCGGAGGGGACCAACAGATCGGCGCCTTGGTGGCGACCAATGAAATCGATTTGATTATCTTTTTGCGCGATCCGCTAATGGCGCAACCGCACGAGCCCGATATTATTGCTTTGCTTCGTCTGTGCGACGTTCAAGGAATTCCTTGCGCCACCAATATCGCGACCGCGGAAATTTTAGTCAAAGCGCTTGACCGGGGGGACTTCGCCTGGCGGGAGCTGGTGCATAAATACAAGCCGGGGATCGACCAATGAACGAGTCACTTGATTTGCTCGTTTTCGGCGCTCACCCGGACGACGCGGAAATCGGCATGGGCGGTACGATTGCGAAGCATATGGCAGCCGGGCTTAAGGTAGGTATTTGTGACTTGACTTTGGCGGAAATGTCCTCTAACGGCACGATCGACACGCGTCAACAGGAGGCTAAGGCGGCATCGGAGGCGCTTGGCCTGACCGTTCGCACCAATCTGCAGCTGCTGGACCGCGGACTTTATCTGCTGCCGGAGTATGTGGAGCGCATTGTCTTGGAAATCCGCACATGGAAGCCGCGCATCGTATTCGCTCCGTATTGGGAGGACCGGCATCCGGACCATATCGCCTGCAGCAAGCTGGTGCAGGAAGCGCTGTTCAATGCCAAGCTGAGACGGTACTTGCCCGATCACCCGGCGCATACGGTAGAAGAAAGCTACTTTTATTTTATTAACGATGTGATAGAACCGGACGTGATGGTTGACGTGACCGGCCAGTATGAGAGCAAGCGCTCGTCGCTGCTTGCGTATCGGAGCCAATTCGAAACTTCGGGTTCGGGTGCCGGGAACGACATCGTACGTACACCGCTGAACCAAGGCTATCTGGAGCGGGTGGAAGCTCGGGACTCTCTCCTTGGGCAAAAACGGTCGGTCCGGTATGCGGAAGGATTTATCAGCAAGCTGCCTTACTTGACAGAGCTGTTCTAAAAGCATGATCAAATTCAGGAGCAAAAGGAGGCGGCTCGAAAACAATGAACCGGCTAAAAATCGGAATTACATGCTATCCCACATTAGGGGGGTCGGGCGTCGTCGCCACCGAGCTCGGAAAGCTGCTTGCGGAAAAAGGGCACGAGGTTCATTTTATTACGCACAGCATGCCGTTTCGACTTGGAAAGTTCGACCGCAACATCTTCTATCACGAAGTCGAAGTCAACGACTATTACGTGTTTAAATATCCGCCATACGATTTGTCTCTGGCCAGCAAGCTTGCACAGGTGGTGAAGCTGGAACAGCTGGATCTGCTGCATGTCCATTACGCTATTCCGCACGCCGTCTGCGCCCTGCTTGCCAAGCAGATGGTTGGGCCAGAGCTGAAAGTGGTAACGACTTTGCATGGCACCGATATTACGGTTCTGGCGCAGGACGAATCGCTAAGCGATCTGATCCGGTATGCGATCAACCAAAGCGATGCGGTGACCGCCGTATCGCAGGATTTGATACAGGAGACGCGGCAGCTGCTCGGAATCGAGAAGCCGATCGATTTGGCTTACAATTTCGTGGACAAACGGGTATATTATCCGCGCGAAGTGGCAACGCTCCGCAAGGAGTATGCGCATCCCGACGAGAAGATTTTGATTCACATTTCCAACTTCCGTCCGGTCAAGCGGGTAACGGATGTTGTGGACATTTTCGACCGCGTCCGCAAAGAAGTACCTTCCCGCCTGCTGTTTGTAGGCGAAGGCCCGGAGTTGTCCAAGGTGCTCTGCAAGGTTAAGGAGCTCGGGCTAATGGATCGGGTGACTTTCTGCGGCAAGCAGGACGACGTCGCCCAGCTGTTGTCGTTAGCCGACCTTATGCTGCTTCCGTCCGAGAAGGAAAGCTTCGGCTTGGTTGCGCTGGAAGCGATGGCCTGCGGCGTACCGACGATCGCATCGAACGCCGGCGGCATTCCCGAGTTGATTACTCACGGCGAAACCGGTTATTTGGCGGATATCGGCGATGTAGAGCAAATGGCGGCATATGCGATAGCGCTGCTAAAGGACGAAAGCTTGTACAAAAAGACGGTAGACGCCTGTTTGTACCGGGCACATTGTACGTTCTGCAACGATTTGATTACGCAGCAGTATGAAGCGTTGTACTATCGGGTGCTTGGGCGGCCGATCCCGGAATCGATTCGGGAAAATCCGCTTAACTGCTGACAAGGGAAGCGGGAGTACATACATGAGCGATGCTTTAAAGCAGGGGGCCATGCAGATTGTCCAGCGTTTGTGCGAGTCGGGCTTCGAGGCTTATTTGGTCGGCGGATGCGTTCGGGACGAACAGCTCGGACGCCCTGTGAAGGATTACGATATTGCCACTTCGGCTCATCCCGGCCAGGTGCAGCGGCTTTTTGAGCGCACGGTGCCCACCGGATTGCAGCATGGGACGGTTACGGTCGTGGCGGATAAGATGCCTTACGAAGTAACGACGTTTCGCCGGGAAGGCGGATACGAAGCGTTCCGGCGCCCGACTGAGGTGGAATATATCGACAGCTTGACGGAGGATTTGCAGCGGCGCGATTTCACGATGAATGCGATGGCTATCGACCAAAACGGCCATCTGATCGATCCGTTCGATGGCATGAAGGATTTGGAACGCGGCGTCCTTCGCTGCGTTGGTCAAGCGGAAGCGCGGTTCGGAGAAGATGCGCTGCGAATGATGCGGTGCCTCCGTTTTGCATCGGAGTACGGCCTGACAGTGGAACAGGCGACCTGGGACGCTCTGAACTCCGGCATTTCGTTGCTGCGGCATATCGCCATGGAACGGACCCGGGCGGAGCTGGAGCGCATGGTTGGGGGCAGTGACCCGAACCGTGCCTTGGAGTTGCTCGCGGAAAGCCGGGCGCTGCGTCACGTGAAGCAGGAACTGCTGCTGTCCGGGCTGGACAAGGAAACGGAATGGCCGCCCCTCTCACGGTTAACGGAAATGGAGCATCGGATTGCTTTTATCTACATTCGACTGGGAGCCGTTCCGGCGGATGTTGAAGAGGATATGATCAAGCTAACGTTCTCCAGACAACAGATGGAGACAGTCAAACGAATCGTTGCCGCGCATACTGCTCTTGTATCCGGATTGGGTGAATCGACGGAACGGGGCGGAGAACCCTACTTGAGAAAAGTATGGATTGCGGCCGTACTCAAGTATGGCGTTTCTGCGCTCCGTACGTTAAGAGAGATTTACTTGCTGGAGGACGCCCCGATTCGGACTGACAACGTCAAGGTTGGCAGGGCCGTGGATGTATGGAGAAGAATAGGCGCCGTGTGGCTAGAGCAGATGCCCGTTTCAGCTCTTGCAGAGCTTGCCGTCGGAGGGAAGGAGCTTATGGATCGTCTGGGAGTCCAAGGCGGTCCGTGGACCGGCCGGCTGCTGCACCGCTTGCTTGAAAGCGCTGCGCTCGGCGAACTTCCCAACGACAAAGAAACGCTGCTTGCGGCAGCGAAGGAGCATTACGAAAACATGCAGGAGAACGATGAATGATGACGGATCGACTGATCGGACTGTTCGAGCAATCGGATGGTAAATTTTTGTCCGGCGAACAGCTGAGCGAGGAGCTTGGCGTCAGCCGGACGGCCGTTTGGAAGCAGATCGAACGTTTGCGGCAGCGAGGATACCGCTTTGAAGCAGTATCGCGCAAAGGCTACCGGCTGTTGTCCAAGCCGGACAGGCTGGATATAAGCCGCCTGCAATTGAAGCTGGAGACGGAACGGTTCGGCCGGTTCGTGAAATATTACGACCAAGTGGAGTCGACGCAAATCGTCGCGGCTCGCTGTGTCGCGGAAGGTGCCGAGGAAGGCACGCTTATTCTTACGGAAGAGCAAACAGCCGGGAAAGGCCGGATGGGACGCAAGTGGCATTCTCCGGTCGGAAAAGGCATCTGGATGAGTCTGATTTTGAAGCCGGTGTGGATTCCTTTGTTATTCACCCCTCAATTGACTTTGCTCGTTGCCGTCGCTTTATGCCGGGCCATCCGCAGCGCGGCAGGTGTGGAGGCAGGGATCAAATGGCCGAACGATCTGCTTGTCGGCGGCAAGAAGGTCGCCGGTATTTTGCTTGAATCGAGCGCCGAGGATGAACGGCTGCAGCACATTATCGCCGGAGTCGGCATTAGCGTGAATCTGCAATCGGACGATTTTCCTCCGGAGCTGAGGGATACAGCCACCTCGCTTGCCATCGAAGCAGGTCGTCAGGTGGACCGGATCGAGGTGCTCAGCCGATTTTTGCTGGAGTGGGAGCAGTTGTACGAGTTGTACCGGCGGGAGGGCTTTGCCCCCATCAAGCTGCTGTGGGAAGCGCTGAACGTATCGCTTCACCGGAATATCCGCTGCCGGACCCCTCAAGGGGACTTCGAAGGATTTGCCGAGGGGATCGATGAGCATGGCGCTTTGCAGCTTCGCACAGCAGACGGATCGGTAAAAAAGCTGTATTCCGCCGATATCAGTTTCGGGTGACACAAGTTGAAAACTTTGGTATAATGTACGGTACGAAGACGGTATCCGCATGGAGCTGTACTTCAGCCGTATGTTTCTTGCTTGAACAACCGAATAGCTTGACCCAAGCAATATGTCGGATTCTGCTCTGAGCCTAACCGGACCGAGACAGAAGGATCATATGAGAAGGACATGTGAACCTTTTAGCCTCTGTATGGGCTGAAAGGTTTTTTTGCTCTTTGCAACAATCCGGCCGATTATCGCAATACTATCAGGGAGGAAGGACGGCAGAGGGATACTTTCCCGAGCGACGGAACCCTGAACCATTCTAACCCGGAAGGCAAGGTGTTAATCATGGACATGCGTAAACCAGTCACGACGGCCAAACTGAGAAAAATGAAGGAAGACGGGATTCCGATCAGCGTGATGACGGCATACGATTACCCGACGGCCATGCTGGCGGAGGAAGCCGGCATCGATGTGATTCTTGTAGGGGATTCGCTGGGGAATGTTGTGCTCGGCTACGATTCAACGGTCCCCGTCACGCTGGACGATATGATTTACCATACGCGTGCGGTTACGCGTGCGGTCCGGACCAGCTTTGTGGTAACGGATCTTCCGTTCAATACGTATCACGGCAGCATCAATGCGTCGCTTCGGAATGCGGGACGGATTATGCAGGAAGGGCTGGCCAAAGCGGTGAAGATGGAAGGCGGCGCGGAGATTGCGCCGACGGTCGAAGCGCTTGTGCAAGCAGGCATTCCTGTAATGGCCCACCTCGGCCTGACCCCTCAGTCGATTCACCAGCTCGGAGGCTATAAAATCCAGGGCAAGACGACCGCTCAAGCACAAAAATTGCTCGACGATGCCAAAGCTTTGGAGCAGGCGGGGGCTTTTTCCATCGTGCTGGAACTGGTAACCGATCAGGTGGCCGCACATCTGACGAGCAAGCTGTCCATTCCGACCATCGGTATTGGCGCCGGCAAAGATTGCGGCGGACAGGTGCTCGTATTTCACGATGCGCTTGGCTACGGATCGGATATTCACCCGAAGCGTTTTGTGAAGACTTACGGAAACGTCGGCGATATGATCCGCAGCGGGCTCCGCCAGTATGTGGACGACGTGAAGCAGCGCAGCTTCCCGGGGCCGGAGCATTCGTTCCGTATGGATGACGAAGTGGCAGAGTCCTTGTACGGCGGCGGGAAACCGGTAGCAGCAGCACATAGAGAATAAGAAACGGAGTTTCGATAACCGATGGAAATTGTTCATCAGATTGAATCATTACGACAGTTGATAAAAGCAAAACGGGCTGCCAATCCCGCTGTACGCATCGGCTTCGTGCCGACAATGGGCTTCCTGCACCGAGGCCATGCCTCGCTGCTCGAAGCTGCGCGCAAAGAGTGCGACGTGGTTATCCTGAGCATTTTCGTCAATCCGCTGCAGTTCGGGCCGAACGAAGATTTGGAGCGGTATCCGCGGGACGAGGAGCGGGATATGGCCATCGCGCGCGAAGCCGGGACAGACATCGTATTTTTCCCGCAGGTGAGCGAGATGTACCCGAAGCCGACCCGAACGATTGTTACTGTCTCCGGAGTAACCGAGCGTCTGTGCGGCGCTTCCCGGCCAGGGCATTTTGACGGTGTTGCCACGGTTGTTACCAAGCTGCTGAATATCGTACAGCCTGACAAAGCGTATTTCGGGATGAAAGACGCCCAACAGGTAGCGGTCATCGAGCAGATGGTGTACGATCTGAACATTCCTGTCACCATCGTCCCATGTCCGATCGTCCGGGAAGAAGACGGACTTGCGCTGAGCTCGCGCAACGTGTATTTGAGCGAGGAAGAGAGAAAGCAGGCGCTTGTCCTCTCCGCAGCGCTGGAAGAGGCGGAATCGCTGCTCGAAGCTCGTAAGGAAGCGATCTCCCCGGAAGAGCTGCGCCAAACGGTCGTTCGGCATATTCAATCCTCACCGTTGGCCGATATCGATTATGTGGAGCTGCTATCTTATCCGGATCTGGCTCCAGTGGATTTTTGGAGCAGTAACGAGAGGATGATTATCGCCGTGGCCGTTCGTTTCGGGGCGACGCGCTTGATCGATAATCGCATACTTCACGCTCCCGTAGCTTCATTGAGCCATTTGTAATCCGACAGCTAAGGGGCAGGTCCCGAGAGCGCAAAAACGTAGGAGGCGTCAGCCATGTTTCGTACCATGTTAAAATCGAAAATTCACCGTGCGACTGTAACGGAAGCGAATTTAAACTATGTCGGGAGCATTACGATCGATCAGGATTTGTTGGATCTGGTCGACATGCTGCCTAACGAAAAAGTCCAAATCGTCAATAACAACAATGGCGCCCGATTCGAGACCTATATTATTCCCGGGCCGCGGGGCTCGGGTGTTGTTTGCTTGAACGGTGCTGCGGCCCGAATGGTTCACCCCGGAGATATTGTCATTATTTTATCGTATGTCATGTTATCGGACGAAGAAGCCCGCAAGCATACCCCGAGCATTGCCATTATGGGCGAGAACAACCAAGTCGTTGGCGTGTTGAAGGAAGAAATTCATTCCACGGTCCTTTAAACGAGAATGAAACGGGACGGGTAGACGCACAATGTAGATACGATCACAGCGGGCGCCACAGCCGCGGCGAAGACGTTTAAAGCTGCTGTGGGAAAAGAAGCAAAGGTGGGATACGGCCGATGTTTAAACATCTTTTTGCTTCCATGAACGAAATGCTGGATGAAGTCATATCACAATACCCGTCCTCCCAAGGCGCCGCGCGCAGGGAGCTGCAGGAAAAGCTGCGAGCTCTAAAGGCGATGAGCGACGCCTGCATTGAAGAATGGCTGCAGTTCGAAGAAAAATGGAGTAAGCTAATAAGCCTTGCAGGCATTTCATTGAACGGTATGGGAGCCGATCCGCTCGATCCCGAATTTTCAGGCAAACGAACCGATTTGTTTATCCGGGGACAAGGGTATTACAAGCTCCACATGTTCGACCGGGCGATTGCCGAATTCGACGAGCTGATCCGGCTCCAGCCCGATTTCAATTTGGCGCGGATTTATTTGGCCATGTCTTACTTGCTCAAAGGGGAAGCCGGAGAAAGCTATCTGCATTTTCAATTTTTATCCCGGTTGACCGAAAATATGCAGCTCAAAGCGATTTCCTTTAATGCCATGGGGTGCATCCAAGCGCAGCTGCGCAATATGGACAAGGCGTGCGAATTGTTCAACATGGCTTACCGGACCGATCCGTCCAGCGTTCAGCCTTTGCTCGATTTGGGCGTTTGCTGCGAGAAAAAGGGTGGGCTCCAGTTTGTGTTCGATATGTCCCGGCCTTCGGATTAAGCGAATGTTCGTTCCTGTTTTTTTGTAAAAAGGTTAAGTTTGCTATTCCCTTTTTCCCTCAGTATTGGTATGCTTATGAGAAGAGTGGGAATGAAGGGATTGACACGACTCCGATGAAATTTGCAGTTTTAGATTTTGAAACGACGGGGAGCACGGCGACGGATCGCATTATCCAAGTCGGGCTCTTTCTTATAAACGACCAAGAAATAACCGACAGGTATACTTCTCTCGTCAATCCGGGTATAAGTATACCTTCTTCAATTACAACGCTTACCGGAATCGACGACGAGATGGTAAAGGATGCTCCTTCGATGGAAGAGGTTATTGCCGAAATGGTTCCTCTCCTCCAAGACGCAGTCCTGGTTGGTCATAATATTGCTTTTGACCTTGCTTTTCTGCAGCGGGCGTTGGACGATAACGGTTACTTCCCGTTCGATGGACACGTACTGGATACGATGGACGCGCTGCGCGTCTTATTCCCCGGCTTATCGAGCCTGCAGCTTTCGATGGTATGCCACGCTTTCGGTATCGAGCACGAACGGCCGCATCAGGCGGATAGCGATGCTGAAGTCACTGCGCTGATCTGGCTCCGCTGCATGGAACGGTTTCAATCGCTTCCGCTGCTTACTCTGCAAAGGCTGGAGCTGGTATTTGCCGATTCGGCAGGAGATTTCGGCTGGTTTGTGAGCGAAATGCGGCAATACAAAGAGCTGCACCAACCGCTTGATCCCGATATGGATCGTTATTTTCGGCAATTTGCCTTGAACGTAGGCGAATGGGGAGAAGAAGAGCCGGTGCGGGAGGAGGAAGATGTCCTGCGGCTGCCGGACGATTTTCCTTCCTTCTACGATCAGCTTAAGCAGGAGCTTCAGCGGCGTTTTGCGGCTTACGAGGATAGAGAGTCGCAGGTGCAAATGCTCAGCGAGGTAGAGACGGCCTTCGAAGACGGCAAGCACCTGATGATCGAAGCCGGCACAGGGACGGGGAAGTCGCTCGGTTATCTGATTCCTTCGCTGTATTACGGGCTCAAGCAGGACAAGAAAGTGCTGGTCAGCACGCATACGATCAATCTGCAAGAGCAGCTCAGAGAACGGGACGTGCCGCTGCTGCACGAGCTGTTCCCGGTAGGCTTCCAGGCGGCTGTCCTGAAGGGGCGGAGCCACTACTTGTGCCTGCGCAAATTTGAGCACAAAATGAATACGCTCGACTTTGAGCACGGCAAGGAAGACCGGATTACGGCCGGGCAGATGCTGGTCTGGCTGGGAGAAACGAAGCATGGGGATGAAGAGGAGCTTCATTTCGCCAATAAAGGAAAACAATTCTGGCAATCGGTGGAAAGCGATACGGATTCTTGTTTGAACCGCGCTTGCCCGTGGTTTAAAAGATGCTTCTATCACCGCGCCCGTCACGAGGCGAACACCGCAGATGTTATCATTACCAACCACTCGCTGCTTTTCACCGATATGAAAGCGGAAAACCGGCTGCTGCCCGGATACAAGCATTTGGTTATCGACGAAGCTCATCACTTCGAGGAAGTGGCCGGCAAGCATCTTGGGATCGAGCTGCACTATCACGGTTTGTCCAACACGCTCCTCTGGCTTTATAAAGATGCGCGTTCAGGACAATTGTCCAATCTGCGTATTCGGCTGCAGCGGTTCGAGGACGAGCGGGCTCAAGGCTGGTGCATAATGATTGATCGCGTTGTCGAAAAGCTTCTGCAGTTGAAGGAAGAATGGGATCAACTGACGGAGCTGCTGTATCAGCTTTTGGCTTCGCGAAGCGACCAGTCCCAATCGGAAGGGAATGGCCTTGTCTACCGAGTCAAAAAAGATTCGCTGCCTACGGGTTGGGATAATCTGGGAGTGCTTGAAGAGAACATGCAGCTTAACTTCGGGGAAGCTCTGAAGCCGCTCGATAAGCTGATCTCGGAGATCAAAGAAGTGCAGGATGAATACGATGTCCAAAGCTTGATTACGGACCTCACCGGTACCGTCAAGGAGCTGTACAGGCACAGAGATTCGCTTCATTTTTTTATGACGATGCCGGATGCGAACTACGTCTATTGGCTTGAAGCCGGGACCTACAGCAGAAACCGGTCGCTCCAGCTGTTCTGCGTGCCGATTGACGTTAGCGAGATGCTAAAGCAGCATTTCTTCGGGCCGAAGGATAGTGTCATCCTTACTTCGGCTACGTTATCTGTCGGCAAATCGTTCGATTATACGTGCAACCAGCTGGGTTTGCGAGAAAACGGGGCGGACGGCAAACTGAAAACCGTTCAGCTTCCTTCGCCGTTTAATTACCGTGAGCAGGCGCTTGTTGCTATTCCCCGGGATTTTCCTACGCTGCGCGGAGCCAGCGGCGAGAAGGAGTTCGTCGATCGGCTCGTGCCGTCGCTGGCCGAGGTGGCGCTGGAAACGAAAGGCCGGATGCTGGTATTGTTTACGTCCAATCGGATGCTGAAGCTGGTTCATGGCGCGTTGAAGGAGATGCTGAGCCCCTTCGGGATCGACGTGCTTGGCCAGGGTGTGGACAGCAGCAACCGGAGCAAGCTGACCAGACTGTTTCAGAGCAGTCCGAATTGCGTTCTGCTGGGTACAAGCAGTTTTTGGGAAGGTGTCGATATTCCGGGGAATGCGCTTAGCTGTCTGGCCATCGTCAGGCTGCCGTTTCAACCGCCGAACCATCCGTTGATCGAAGCAAAGACGGAGATGATCAAGCAGCGAAACCAGAATCCGTTCATGAAGCTGTCGGTTCCGCAGGCGGTTATCCGGTTCAAGCAGGGCTTTGGCAGGCTGGTGCGCACGGCTACGGATAAAGGCATCGTCATTATATACGATACCCGGGTGATCGATACGAATTACGGCAAATATTTCTTGTATTCGCTGCCCGGCCCAAAAATCGAGCACATGAATTCGAACCAGCTCGTACCAAGAATAAAGCAGTGGATGGGTGAGAACCAAGCATGAAGACGATGAAAATTTCCGAGGCCGTCGTGCGCCGGCTTCCGGTGTACCTCCGGTTTTTAAACGAACTCAGCAAAAAGAACGTACAGACGGTGTCTTCTCAGGATCTGGGGCAAAAGCTGGACTTAAATCCGGCGCAAATCCGTAAAGACCTCGCTTATTTCGGGGAATTCGGAAAAAAGGGGATCGGCTACGACGTCGACTATTTGATCGAGAAAATCCGTCAAATTTTAAAGCTCGATAAAATTATCCCTGTGGCGCTGGTAGGGGCGGGGAATTTGGGCCGCGCCTTATGCAATTATAATGCCTATTTGAAGGATAATATGAAAATTATCGCCGTATTCGATTCGCACGGCTCGAAGATCGGGGATACGATCAACAATTTGAAGGTCAAGCCGACGGGCGAAATGAAGGCGATCATCCAAGAGCAAAAGGTACGCATCGGGATTATTACCGTTCCGGCGGCAGAAGCGCAGCATGTAGCCAATCAGTTTGTGGAGGCCGGTGTCGAGGCGATTTTGAATTTTGCTCCGATGATTATTAAAGTGCCTGCCGAAGTACGGGTGCATCATGCCGATTTTACGACGGAGCTGCAAAGCTTGGCTTACTACTTGGATTAACGAAAAAGGATAGAGCCTGACAGAACGTTGTTCTGAAGCTCTATCCTTTTTTTACTTGCCGTATTGCCTGGGCATGTCCGTTCTTACGCAATTACGCAACAAGTGCGAACATAATTTTATAAATAACAAAAGCAAGAACCATACTGATCGGAATGGTAATGACCCACGTCATGAGCATGCGGGTGACCGTTCCCCATTTCACATCGTGAAACCGCATCACGGAGCCCGTTCCGATGATGGAAGACGAGATGACATGCGTTGTCGATAACGGCATGCCGAGATGCGTAGATGTCTGAATCACGATAGACGAGTTCAAGTCCGAGGCAAAGCCGTTAATCGGTTCGATTTTGAGCAGCTTTTTGCTCATCGTCTTGATAATTCTCCAGCCGCCGATCGAGGTTCCAAGTCCCATAGCCGTCGCGGCCGATATCTTAACCCACATCGGCACATCCAAATTATCCTGATACCCTAACGTGACGAGACCGAAGACGATGATCCCCATCGCTTTTTGTGCGTCGTTACCTCCGTGGGAGAAAGACAGCAGGCCTGCAGAGAGTACTTGGAAACTCTTGAAGGTACGATTCATCTTCGAGCGAGATTGGTTGCCGCTAACCAAGATAAGTTTGCGGATGATCCACATGATGACAAATCCCGTTGCGAAGGCGATAATTGGCGAAAAGACAAGAATCAGCACGATTTCTTTAAATCCGGACCAATTGAGCGCTCCGGCTCCCGCACCTGCAATGACCGCTCCGGCGAGAGAACCGATCAACGTATGGGAGGAAGACGAAGGAATACCATAGTACCAAGTCAGCAGGTTCCAGATAATGGCGGACAACAGCGCTGCAATAACGATGTAGACGCCGTTGTCGATCGTAGCGGGATTGGCGACCTTGCCTCCGACCGTTTTGGCAACCTCCGAGGAAAAGACCGCACCGATGAAGTTCAGTATCGCGGCGTAAAATACGGCAAAACGGGGCGATAACGCCCGGGTTGAAATCGACGTAGCGATGGCATTGGCCGTATCGTGGAAACCGTTAATGAAATCGAAGAGGAGCGCCAAAGCTACGATGATAATGATAGTGGTTAACATAGTTTCCTCCTAAGCATGCTGAGTCTTACCCATGTTCCGAATTGTAAGACGGTCCTGTTAAGAATACCGCAGGACTACGCTATCCAAAATGTTGGCTACGTCTTCGCATGCGTCGGTCGTTTGCTCCAGGCGCTCATAGAGCTCTTTCAATTTAAAATCGTGATAAGGATCTTTAGGGTGGGTGAAAATTTCGCGAATGCCTTCTCTCATGAGGCGGTCCGCTTCATTTTCCAAGCTGTTGATCTGCACGGTATGCTCAGTGATTTGCATAAACTTTTTCTTGGATAGCAGCTTGAAAGCGTCCAAAATATGCTGACAGCTGGCAACGAGCACGGCGGAAAATTCTTTCATATATTTATCCGATGCGGTTATGTTCAAGTAATCGAAACGGGCGATCGTGGCTTCGATCCCGTCGAGCACGTCATCCACTTTGGAGGCCAGCTCCAGAATATCTTCTCGGTCCAGCGGCGTGATGAACACTTTGTTCAATCCTTTGAAGATCTGGTGTGTGATTTGGTCTCCTTTGTTTTCAAGTTCTTTCAGCTGCGGATAAAACGTAGCCGGCGGCTCGCTACCCATGACGGCGTTCCGAAACATCTGCGCGGCATCAAGCGTATTTTCCGACGCTTTAATGAGCAGCAGCAGAAAATCGGTGTCATTCTTTTTTGTAAACAACATACAGTTTTGGCCTCCCAAGTAATTGAAGATTTACAAGAAAAAAAATTAAATAGCGAGAAATATGTAGAAAAAACGCGCCAATTCACACAAAATTAAAAATAACATAATCAAACAACGGATTGCAATTCTTAGTTTATCCATTTAACAATATGTTCATGAATCTTTTACTATGTAAGCGAATTACCCTGGTGGGTATGGTCAGCTTGATTTTTGTCCTCCGCAGGGTGTACATTGAAAACGAGATTGTATTTGATATTGGGAGGGGTTGTGTCCGGTGAAGAAAACAATAATCGAAAACGGAACGTTTCTAACGATGAATGAAGAGGCGCCAATGATCCAGGGGTGCATGGTCATTGAAGGAAATCGCATTACATATATCGGAGAACAGGCGCCGCTTCCTGCTGGCTCATACGACGAGCGTATCGACGGCTCGGGCAAGCTGTTCATGCCGGGGCTCGTCAATACGCACGGGCATGCCGCGATGTCGCTGCTTCGCGGTTACGGCGACGATATGGCGCTTCAAGTCTGGTTACAGGAGAAAATGTGGCCGATGGAAGGCAAGTTCACAGCGCAGGATGTACGTGCAGGCACCCGTTTGTCCGTGCTGGAAATGCTGAAAGGCGGAACGACGACCTTCGTCGATATGTACGATCATATGAACGAAGTCGCGAATGTGGCGGTCGAGAGCGGTATCCGCGCCTGCCTGACGCGCGGCGTGATCGGGCTGTGTTCGCGGGAGGTACAGGACGCTAAGCTGGCCGAAGCGAGTGCTTTTGCAAAAGATTGGCACGGCCAAGCGGAAGGCCGCATCACGACCATGATGTCGCCGCATTCTCCTTACACCTGCCCACCGGATTATATTGAACGTATTGTGCAGGCGGCTCACGATTTGAATTTGCCGATCCACACCCACATGTCAGAGACGGCCAGGGAAGTGCAGGAAAATGTCGATCAATACGGATTGCGTCCGGTAGCTCATTTGGAGAAGCTCGGCGTGTTTTCCCGTCCGACTCTCCTAGCTCATGGCGTACATCTGACGGACGAAGAGATTGAAGTGCTGAAGCGGTACGACGTGCGTATTTCGCACAACCCCGGCAGCAACCTGAAGCTGGCTAGCGGCGTAGCACGCGTGCCGGAGCTGCTCAAAGCGGGCGTACTTGTGTCCTTGGGAACGGACGGAGCCGCCAGCAATAACAATCTGGACATGCTCGAAGAGGTACGACTGGCCGCCCTGATTCATAAAGGCGTATCCGGCGATCCGGTTGCGGTATCCGCTTCGGAGGCTTTGAAGCTTGGTACGCTCGACGGCGCCCGTTCGATCTGGCTAAACGACGTCGGAGCGCTTCAGCAAGGAATGAAGGCCGACTTTATCGCGCTTGATATCGATCAGCCGCATTTTTACCCGCGGACGAATTTCATCTCGCACGTCGTATATTCCGCCGTATCCAAGGATGTGACGGACGTCTGCATCGACGGACGTTGGGTTGTCCGAAAAGGCGAATGCCTGACCATGGACGAAGAGAAGGTCAAATTCGAGGCGCAGCAAAGCTTCGAGCGATTGACGGCACTCTAACCGTCTCAACACGACCAGGCAGAAAGGAGGCCGACGGTGCGCAAAGCATGGAAAATCACGATCATTGCCGGGGCCGCGGCAGTTGTGATTGTGACCGGGATGAGCATGGCTTTTAATTCGATTATGGGTAAGGAATGGACAGAGCAGCGCGCTGCCATCCTTGCCGCTTACGAGAAGACGATATTGACCAAAGCTGTGAAGGTCGAGCGGTTCGTTGCAGAGAAGCCTTATACGGTCATCACCGGGGAAGATAAAATCGGCCAGCCGGTGTACGTATGGATAGGTCAGGACGAGATGCATACGGAAATGGGCAGTGCGGGAATCGATGCGGCGCAGGCCGAAGCGAAAGTGAGAGCGACGCATCCGGAAGCGAAGGTGCTTCGGACGACTCCGGGAATCCGCAGCGGCCAGTTGGTCTGGGAGGTATTCTATAAGCTGCAGCCGGAGGGCAAGGTGGAACAGCATTTTTACGATTACTACACTTTTAAAGAAGGTCAAGCGATCGATACGTTGCGCTTGACCATTCAATAGCGCAAACCGGCGATCAAACGCTGAAGCACGCCGCGGGAAACGCCGAATGAAGAGGCATTTTCCGCGGCTGTTTTTATCGCAAACTTGCAAGCGGAGTTCCAACGGGCTTTGCGGCTGTGCGCGCCTTTCATTCAATTGCCACACATTGCATCCACATTCGTATATACGATATGATATACTATCAGTATGGCTAAAACGTATAGATGGGAAACTTCGTCGGAAGCTTTTTCACATGAATTTATAGAAAGGGGGACGTATAGCTGATGAATATGAAGTTACGTCTCTTGCCTGTCGTATTGAGTGTTCTTGTGTCGGCAACGCTGCTGTTCGGCGGTTATTTTGCTTACCGGACATTGGCGATGGAAAGTCCGCTGCAGAAGGTCGTCTCCGGCATTTCCGGGGTTGAGCTGGTTTCTATGGACTTAAGCGGGCCGGATGCCCGGATGGAATTGAAACTCGCACCGGGTACGAGCCTGCGTGAAGTATATAGCAAGATCCAAACCGATGGTCGTTCGACGCTTGGCGCCAAGGAATTGAAGCTCAAAGTCGTGAACGATCCGTCACCGAAGTTGGAGCAATGGTGGTCTTCCGCTTTGTTCGAGGTGGCTCAGGCCATGGAAACGAAGCAGTATGCGCAAATCCCTAAAACGCTGCAGGCTCAGGGCGGCGACGGGATTAAAGCGTCCACCGAGATGGACGATAAATATGTGTACGTCACGCTATCGGACGGCACGGCAAGCAAGTATGTCATGCTGCCGAGAACGCCTGCCAAATTGGGGGTGTGGCCGAATGAGTAAGTACGGTAAAGAGATTTTGCTCGGCTTTATCCCTGTTCTTGTTATTTTCCTGCTTTATATCGGAGTTAATCTGTTTCCTATCGTATTTATGGCCGCGATTTTGGGTACCTTTTTGTATATGGCCCGCGCCCGCGGAGGGCTGAACGTAGGCTCGGAGCGCAAAGCGCGCGGCAAAACGCCGGGATTTCTGACGTTCGACGATATCGGCGGACAGGATCGGGCAAAGGGCGAGCTGAAAGAGGCGCTTGATTTTCTGATCCGTTATGAGGATATTAAAAAGCTCGGCATTCGTCCATTGAAGGGCATTCTGCTGACGGGTCCTCCGGGAACCGGCAAAACGTTGATGGCGAAGGCTGCCGCGCATTACACGAACTCCGTGTTTCTGGCGGCATCCGGCAGTGAGTTCGTTGAAATGTATGTCGGTGTCGGGGCGAGCCGTATCCGCGACTTGTTCAAGGAAGCCCGCTCGCGCGCCGCGAAGGAGAATAAGGAGAGCGCCATTGTATTTATCGATGAGATTGACGTGATCGGCGGCAAACGGGACGGCGGTCAGCATCGGGAGTATGACCAGACGCTGAACCAGCTGCTCACCGAGATGGACGGGATTCATACGAGCGAAACGCCCCGCGTACTGATCGTTGCGGCCACGAACCGCAAGGAAATGCTGGACGGCGCGCTGCTGCGTCCGGGACGGTTCGACCGTCATATCGAAGTCGATTTGCCGGACAAGAAGGGCCGGCTGCACATCTTGAACATTCATGCCAAAAACAAGCCGTTGGCCGACGGGGTTGACCTGGACGCCATCGCGCGGGAAACGTTCCATTTCTCCGGCGCGCAGCTGGAAAGCGTGATGAACGAAGCGGCGATTTATGCCATGCGGGACGAATTGGATGTGATCAAACAACAGCACTTGTCGCTGGCGGTCGATAAAGTCATGCTCGGTGAGAAGACGGACCGCGAAGCGAATAAAGAAGAGCGGGAACGCGTTGCGCTCCATGAGCTTGGACATGCTATCGCAGCGGAACTGGTGAGGCCGGGCTCGGTCTCTCAAGTTTCGCTCAGCCCTCGCGGGAAAGCGCTCGGTTTTGTGCGTCATAATCCGCAGCAGGACCAGTATTTGTACACGAAAGCGGAGATTGAGCAGCAAATTATGATTGCGCTCGGCGGAGCCGTGGCGGAGGAAATGTTCTACGGCGGACGTAGCACCGGCTCGCGCAACGATTTCGAGCAGGCGCTGAATATGGTGCGTACGATGATGGATTCGGGGCTTACAAGGCTCGGCATCATGGACCGCGAGATGGTCACGAAGCAGGAGCTGATGAAGGAAAATACCGCGATTTTAGAAGAGTTGACGGAAGCGACCCGGCACATGCTGGAAAGCCACAGAACCGTATTCGAACAATCGCTTGACATTTTGATTGCCGAAGAAGTGCTTTCCGGAGACCAGTTCCGCGAGCTCCTCAAGCAATCGTCGCAAGCTCAAATTGCCTGAAAATCATGGAGAACCGAAGCCGAAGGCGACTAGCCTTCGGTTTTTTCGTATTTTCTCGCGAATTCTACGAAATTTGCCGAACGTGCAACTTTTTTGATAGAATTTAGTCTAATATATTGGTAGTTTTCGCCACGGTATTCTTTTTGTCGGCTGGAAGCTGAAGTCACTTCCAGCTTTCTACATAAAGCAAAAAAATTACAAGATTTAGAGGTGCAAAATGAAATTTTTAACGGCTTGCTTCACCCTGTCGATCGCGTCGCTCCTGTTGCTGCCGGCCGTAGGCTTGGCTGCCGCTCCGTCCAAGTCATCTACGCCGAAGTCGTCTAAGCCGCCCGCACCGCCAATTCAGTTGGTTTTAAACGGAAAAAAACTCGCACCGGAAGTTGCTCCGCGCAACGTGGGCGGGAGTGTGATCGTGCCCGTTCGTATCATTGTGGAAGAGCTCGGCTCCAAGGTTACATGGGACGAGAAGCAGCGAAAGGTTACGGTAGTTAAAGACGAAACCAATATACAGTTGTTTATTGACAAAAAGAATGCAACGGCAGGAGGAAAACCGTTTCAGCTTGAGGCGGCGCCTACGATCATCGAAGGGAGTACGATGCTGCCTGTACGATTCGTAAGCGAGCAGCTAGGGGTAAAAGTATCATGGGACGAACGCAACCAGTCGGTTAATTTGTCCACGCCGGAAAAGGGCAAAGACGATAAAACGCCTTCGAAAACGGAGAAGCCCGGCGCAAAAGAACCCGGCAGCGGAACAGCCGACGGCAAGCCCGCTTCCTCGTTAGAGCCGGACAATACGGTGAAAGCAGGAGATAAACCTGACAGCGGAAAGAACGCTGGAAAGGAAAACGGCGCTTCGCCGTTACCGGGAGGCACCTCGCCAGCGGGGGGGACATCGCCGGGGAAAAGCAGTTCCGGGCAACTGTTGGCCTGCGTCCCCGCTGCTGGGGGCACGCAGTCGACTAGCGGGGGCACATCAGCAGCCGGAGGCAGCCAACAGGCCGCGAACGTCGGTGCGCAAACGGCTATCGATGGCAAACAGCCGGCAAACGGTAGCACGCAAACGTTGTCCGGCGGCGCTCAAGTCTCAAACGGAGCGGAACAGCCGGGAAGCGGGGCCCAGCAGACAACGAGCGGGACGCAGCCGCCGATCACGGGCAAGCAGGAAACGGCTGGCGACAAAAAAGTGACGAACGGCGTGGTTACCGTACAGGCTATTTCGCTGCAAGGTGATACGTTGACGATCAAAACGTCGGATTGCGCCAGAAAGCCGAGCATGTTCCGTTTGGCCAATCCGGACCGGGTCGTCCTCGACCTGCCTAATGCGCAGCTTGACCCGGCGCTCATGGCCAAGCTCAACCCGCAAGGCGAAGGAACCTTGCCGGATAAGAGCGAATTTGTCACACAAATTCGTTATTCGCTATTTTCAAAAGAAGCATCTATCGTTAGAATAGTATTAGATTTGCCGCAGAAGGGGGAGTTTCGCTTGGCCTCCGTGCAGCAAAATGGGGAAATTACCGGGAAAATATCTTTCGGTAAAACCCGCTACCGGGTCTTCATCGACCCCGGACATGGCGGCAAGGATAACGGCGCCAGCTCGCTGAATAAGCGACACGAGAAAGATTTTGTCCTGTCGCTTGGCCAAAAAGTGGCGGCACTGCTGGAGAAAGAACCGAAGATCGAAGTGACGATGACCCGCTCGGACGATACGTTCATCGAACTGGAAGAACGCCCGAACCTTGCGAATAACGTCGACGCTGATTTGTTCGTCTCGATTCATGCCAATTCCGCAGGAAAAGAAACCGTTGGCGGGACCGAAACGTATTATTGGACGGAGCAAAGTCTCGATTTTGCCAAGCTGATGCATAAGTATTTGGTTGAGGCTACCGGTTTTTCGGACCGCAAAGTAAAGCAGGAACGTTTTGTTGTTATTAAGAACTCAACGATGCCGGCCGTATTGCTGGAGATCGGCTTCTTGACGAATCAATCGGAAGAGGAACTGATGTATCAGGATGCTTTTCAAAGCAAGGTCGCCGCATCCATCGTGACTGCCATCAAGAAGCAGTTGAATCTTGAGTAAGGAGTGGGTGACGATGCATAAGACATGGCAAAAAGGAATGGCTACTGCAGCAATCGCGGCCCTGCTGCTGGCAGGCTGCGGAACGAGCAAAGCGCCGTTACAAGGCATGGCAGAACCACCGTCCTCCAAGAGCGGAGAAGCTGCGCAGCCCGGGACGGGGGGAGACAAAACGATCACTCCGCCGGAGACGTCGGCCCCGAAGCCGGACCCGGAAAAAAAGGAGTTAAAGATCAAAACGTATTACAGCGATGCTCAGCTTGAGAAACTGGTTCAAAAAGATGTGACGATCAATATCAAGCAAGATCAGGACAAATATCTGGCGGCGCTTAACCAGTTGAAGAAAAGCCCTGACGGCAATACCATTCCTTTATTTAAAGGGTTTACGTACAAAAGCGTCGGGTTGAAAGACGGCCAGCTGAATCTGGACGTGTCCATTGCGGATGAAGGAAGGCTGGGTTCCGGCGGGGAAGGAATGCTGTTGGATGCTCTGCAAAAGACGATGTTCCAGTTTTCCGAAATCAAATCCATTGAAGTGCTGGTTGACGGAAAGCAGGTCGAAAGCTTGATGGGACATATGGATCTGCCGCATCCGATCAAACGGAGCAAAAGTTAAACGTACATCATGAACTGACATAAGTCGATCGAGAGGAGCAATTTTCATGAAAAGCATCAATTCAAGACAAGCACGCAGACTGGCGGCAGCCGTTTTGGCGCTGTCGCTGGCGTTCGGAAGTCCGGTCTTCGCCGCCGCGGCTGAAACCAAAAGCAATACTTCGACGCGAAACTCCGTAAATACACAGCGCTTTACCGACGTCGGGGACCAGCACTGGGCGGTCAAGCATGTCGCCAAACTGGCTTCTCTCGGGGTGATTGAGGGATATGAAAAAGGGGAATATCGACCGGAAAATTCCGTATCTCAGCAGGAAGTCATCGTGATGGCGCTGCGGTTTATGGGGCTCGAATCGGAAGTAATGAGGAGCAAGGCGGGAACGGCGCTGCCTTTTAGTGTAGATAATTTCTTCAAGCCGTATGTTGCTTATGCGATCGATCGCGGCTTAATTAATATTCAAGAGGAAACAGCAAACGGCACGAACGCCAAAACGGCTTGGGGAGCTAAGGAAGCGTCCCGCGAATGGGTGGCCAAGCTGGTCATCCGCGCCATTGGCAAACAGGATCTGGTCAATCAGCAGACGCAATCTTCTTCATCATTTACGGACAGCAAGGATTTCTCGTCGTGGGCGGCCGGTTATATCAACGCGGCGGTATCGCTTAAGATCGTACAAGGCTTTGAGGATAACAGCTTTAAGCCGAAGAATAAGGTTACCCGCGCCCAAATGGCGACGTTCCTAAGCCGTGCGGATAAAGAATCGAGTTCCCGCTCCTCCCGGGTCGTTACCGGGTATGTGATGGAGCTGAAGGACCGCAAAATCAGCCTGATGAATGACAATGGGCAAACGACGGAATATACGCTTTCTTCCGATACGGCCCTCTATAACGGCAAAGATGACAGCCGGATTTCACTGTCCAACATTAAGCTCACAAACGAAGTGTACCTGGTGCAAAATCAAGGTGCGGCACTGTACATAGAACTCACCAACGAGCAACAGAAAATGGAAACTTATGAAGGAACGCTGACGGAAGTATTCACCGACCGGATGATAGCCTCGATTCAGCGGAACGGAAAGAGCGAGCTCTATGATTTGTTCTCGACCGTCACGGTGACGGATAAAGACGGCCGCGGCTTGAGCTTGAGCTCTTTAACGCCGGGGAGCATCGTCGAATTGAAGCGGAATACGCTGCTCAAAGAGTCGAAAATCTCGCAAATCGTACTTAAGCAGACGCCTCTCAGCAAATCGTCTGAAGGTACGGTGCTTAGTCTCAATAAAGAACAAAACCAAGTGACGTTCCTGGAGCAGGGGACTGGGCTGAACGAATCGTTCGCACTTACAACGCGTACGGTCGTGAAGCTGCAGGACGGCTCGATGGCCGACCTCTCGAAGCTGCGCGTCGGCGATGCCGTCAGCTACGAGGTGAAAGCGAACGAGCTTCAAATCGTTACCATCAAAAAGCCGGCGGATTTCAGCCAATCCGTTGAAGGAACGATGGCAAGCTTAAGCAGCGACAAACGGATCTTGACGATTAATAAAGCAGGCGGCTCGCTCGGCGCTTATCATATCGCGGACAATGCGATAATTTCGATTGACGGATTGACGAACCCGAGTCTGTTCGACATCGAAGCCGGGGATCAATTGAAGATGGATCTGATCAACGATAAAATCGTTAAAGTTTCCGTTACCAGCCGTTCGGCCAAGCAATTCATCTACGCTGAGATCCTTAGTTATGACGCCAATTCCAAAGTGGTGACGATTAAAACCGAGAGTGACGGGGTTGGGGCATACCGGCTGACGGACAATACGAACATCCGCTATATGGGAGGTCCGATACAGCAATCCAACTTCCAGAGCTCGTTCGTAGGCAGCGGCAACGGCAACGACAGAAAAAGAGTGGACTTGAAGGTCTCCAAAGATAAAATCGTTCAGATTGAAACGACGATGAATGTGGAAGGCACGATCGCTCAAATCAATACGAGCAATATTACAAACGACTTGACTATTCGTACCGCCGGAGGGCAGAACATAACGTTCAAAGTCAATTACGGCGCGCCTGTGGAAATGTTTAACAAAACGAACGGCACCATTTCGGACCTGAAAGTCGGCGATGCGATCCGTGTAACGCTCACAGGGAATCAGGATATCGTAACAAACCTGATGGCTAAGAAAACAGGCGTGTACAAGGTATTGGTCACCAATCCTAGCACGAACCAAGTTACCGCCAAGGATGAGACAGGCTCACAGTTGACGTTCAAAGTCGAGAACAACGATCAAATTATTAACCCGGGCAAGCAATCCCGCGCCTTCTCGGATATTTTGATAGACGAGTACGTCAAAGCCAGCTTTAGCGGTACCAAGCTCGACAATCTTCAATTGCTGAATTCGATTCGAGGCAAAGTAACGAATGTGGACGTAGCGGCGGGTACGTTGACCATTCAGGACTTCCAAGGCAACATCCAGGTGATCACGGTCGGCCAGCAGTTCACAATCAGGCAAAATGCCAATACGTCCGCAGCGTTGAATACGATCAAGCAAAATGACCGGGTGGAAATTATCCGGGACGCGAAAGACAAAGCGATTATTCAAGTGGCGACCGCGACCAAGCGGACGGTATCCTCTTACGATACGGTGCTGAATCAATTGCTTCTGAAGCCGACGACGAATAACGATAAGACGTCATACAATTTATTTGCTAAAGCGTATTTACACAAAGGCACGCAAACGGTTGCCCCAAGTACGTTTATGGAGAACGAAGAAGTGATGGTTTACGTGATCGACGATAAAATTTTCGAAATTGAAAAGCCCTGATCGGTTTATTTGAAACTTTTATCCGCTTTGAGCCGTCTGTGTAGTGAGAACTTCTTGCTGCATAGGCGGTTTTTTTCGTAAAAAGTTCGCATTTTGTCGGCATTAGTCATTGATTCGCCTGCCGCGTTTCGGTAAACTGTAAGAAACAGGCGAAAGAAAGGACAGGGAGCATGAATCAGACGCAAGCGAGAACCATACTGGATACGATTGCCGAGATGTTCCCGGATGCCCATTGCGAGCTTAACCACTCGAATGCTTTCGAGCTGACGATCGCCGTCCTGTTGTCGGCCCAATGTACGGACGAGACGGTCAACAAAGTTACCACCACATTGTTTCAAAAGTACAAGAGGCCGGAAGACTATTTGGCCGTGCCGCTCGAAGAGCTGGAGCAGGATATTCGGCGGATCGGTTTGTTCCGGAACAAAGCCAAGAACATTCAGGCTTTGTGCGCAATGCTTTTGGACAAGTATAACGGGGAAGTTCCCCGTGAACACGAGAAGCTGGTGGAATTGCCGGGCGTCGGACGAAAAACGGCGAACGTCGTCGTTTCCAATGCCTTTGACGTGCCTGCTATAGCCGTCGATACGCATGTGGAACGAGTATCCAAGCGGCTCGGGCTTGCCGGGGTTAACGATTCGGTGCTTGAAGTGGAAAAAAAGCTGATGAAACGGGTGCCGCGCGAAGAGTGGACGCAGACGCATCACCGGCTCATTTTTTTTGGACGCTATCACTGTAAAGCGCAAAACCCCAAATGCGAGGTTTGCCCGCTGATCGATCTTTGCCGAGAAGGTAAAAAACGAATGAAATCGAACTCGAATAGGAAGCCTATACCAAAAGCGAAAGCAGCTGTCAAAGCTGCAAAAACTAAAGAAGCGTAATACGAAAGGATAGGATTAGAGATGAAATGCATATCTGTCTACACCAGCGATTTTGAATTGTTTTCGGATATTTACGAGAAGGTGCTTGAGACTCCTTTGCAGGAAAACGAAGAGAAGCAGGTTGAAGGCGTCGTTGTATCGGAGTCGGGCAGCGTACCGGAAAATTATTTGAACCGCATGAAGCAGCGTCCGGAAGTTGTCGTGATGAAAGTAAAGGATAAAGACATTACGATTTTGCAGCATCGCGATGTTTTCGAAATATTTATTCCAGAGACGGAAAATATGGTACACTAAAAACCGAAGCGATTCGGTTTTTTCTTTTTGTTCGAAAACAAAAAGATCGATGACGAGCGCTTGCTTTTAGATAGAGGAAGAACAGGGGCAGGAGAAACGATGAAAAGCGAATTGACTATAGCAGAAGCAACGTCAGTAGAGACAGGGAACGAAGAGGGGATGCTAGGCGGGACACCGCAGGATGACATGCTTGCCGCTGTTCAAGGGCTGCTCGCGAAGGTAGAGCAAAAGGGAGACGGAGAGCACGGAAAGAAGCTGCGGCAGCTGTTGGCGAAAGCGCAGAGCGAGCGGCTTTATTTGGCGTTTTGCGGGCACTTCTCGGCAGGGAAGTCGAGTCTGATCAACCGGCTGTGCGGTCATATGCTGCTGCCGTCGAGTCCGATTCCGACGAGCGCCAACATTGTGAGCATCGTGAATGGGGAAGACGGGGCACGGGTCATTTACCGCAGTGACGAGGCAGGCGATCAGGCTCAAGGAATGAGCGAGCCGCGGTCCGAAACGGTACCATTGGACGAGTTGGCGGAGCATTGCCGTAACGGTGAAGCGATTGAAACGGTGGAAATCGGTTACCCGATCCCGTTCTTGGGAGAGCATGCCGCGCTGCTGGATACGCCGGGAATCGACTCGACGGACGACGCGCACCAACTGGCGACGGAATCGGCGCTGCATTTGGCTGATGTTGTGTTTTATGTGATGGATTATAACCATGTGCAGTCGGAAATCAATTTGGCGTTTGCGAAAAAAATGACGGAGTGGGGCAAGCCGCTCTATTTGATCGTGAACATGATCGATAAGCACCGGGAGCAGGAGCTGTCGTTCGCCGCATATCAGGAAGGCGTGCGCGAAGCGTTCGCCAGCTGGGGCGTGCGGCCGGATGGAATCGTTTATACGTCGGTAAAAGTGCCGAATCATCCGTCCAGCGAGTGGAGCAAGCTGGATGGGCTGCTCGGGCAACTGATCGAGCTGCGGCAGCCGCTCGTGCGGCTCAGCCTTGAGAAGTCGGCGCGGGCGCTGGCAGCGGCGCACGCCGAGAAGATGGCCGAGCGCAATGAGCCCGCGAAGGAAGCGCTGCGCGAGCAGCTGGCTGCCTCCGGCGAAGAGCTGGACGCCGTCCAGGCGGAGTATGCGGAGGCGCGCGCGGGGCTGGCGCGGCTGGAAGCGCTGCCGGCGGAGCTGCAGGCAGCCGTGCGCAAAGACGTGGTGGCGGTATTGGACAACGCCAACGTCATTCCTGCCGTGACGCGGGACTTCGCGCACGCGTATTTGGAAAGCCGCCGACCGGGCTTCAAGGTAGGCTGGTTTGGCGCTGCCACGAAGACGGCGACGGAACGGGAGCAGCGGCTTGCTGCGCTGTATAAAGATTTTGCGTCGCAAGTGGAGACGCAGGTGGCCAGACACGTGCAGCAGACGGTCAAAGCGAAGCTGGAAGGCCACGGACTGCCGGCCGCTGCCATTACCGAGGCGGCCGACCGGATCAACGTGGAGCTGACATCGGATTGGCTGGCCGGTCAGGTGAACGAGGCCGCGGTGTTCGGAAACGAGTATACGTTGACATACTCGAAGCAGATTGCCGCGGAAGCGAAAAGCTTGTACCGCAAGGAGGCGTACGCCGTCAGCGACGAGCTGATCGAGACGCTGGCGGCCGCCCTGCAGCCGCGCCTCGCGGCGCTGCGCGCGCAGCTCGCCGAGCTCGACGCGTGGCTCGCGGGCCTGCGCGAGCTGGAGCGCCTCGCGCAGGCCGAGGCCGCCTACGGCGCCGCGCTGCTCGCGCAGCTGCCGCCCGCGGCTGCGCCGGCGCTGCCCGCGCCCGCGGCTGCGCCCGGCTCGCCTGCGGCAGCGGCGCCCGCGCCGCAGGCCGCGGCGCCCGCCGGGCGCGAGTCACGCGAGTCCCTCGCGTGGCTCGCGCAGCGGGCGAGCCGCGGCGACGCCGATGGTGGCGCGGACGCGCTCGCAGCAGGCGGACACCGGCGGCGGCTGCACGAAGCCGCCGCACGCCTGAGCGCCGCCGCGCAGGAGCTTGCTGGCGCCGCGGCGCTGCAAAGCATCCGCCGCTCGCTCGAGGAGAAGGCGGAGCGGCTGGCGAACAACCGCTTCACGATCGCGCTCTTCGGCGCGTTCAGCGCGGGCAAATCGTCGTTCGCCAACGCGCTGATCGGCGAACGAGTACTGCCGGTATCGCCGAATCCGACGACCGCGGCGATCAACAAAATCATGCCGCCGGCCCCGGAAGAGGGCTGGCCGCACGGCACGGCCAAGGTCCGAATGAAATCGCCGGAACGGTTGGCCTCCGATGTTTTTTATTCATTGGAAGTGTTGGGCGTAGCTGTAAATTCGATGGAAAAGGCGCTGGCCGCGATTCATAAGCTGGCGGCCGATCAAGTTCCGGGCAAGGGCAAGCCGCATTACGCGTTTCTTAAAGCCGTCGAGAAAGGCTGGGCGGAGATGAGCCCTCACCTAGGGGAGGAGCTGCGCGTCACGGCCGATGAGTTCGGCCGTTATGCCGCCGACGAGGCTAAATCGTGCTTCGTCGAGCTGATCGAGCTGTACTATGCGAACCCGCTCACCGAGCAAGGCGTCGTTCTGGTCGATACGCCGGGAGCGGATTCCATTAACGCGCGTCATACCGGCGTAGCGTTCGATTACATCAAGAACGCCGACGCGATTTTGTTCGTCACGTACTATAATCATGCGTTTTCCCATGCGGATAAAGAGTTTTTGCTGCAGCTCGGACGCGTGAAAGATAGCTTCGAGCTGGATAAAATGTTTTTCATCGTCAATGCGGCAGACCTGGCTTCCTCCGCCGAAGAGCTGGACGGGGTCGTCAAGCACGTCGAAACGAACCTGCTCCAGCATGGCATTCGGCACCCGCGGATTTATCCGCTGTCGAGCTACTATGCGCTCGAAGGGAAAATTCAAGAGGACCGGGAAACGGTCGTGCAATCGGGCATTTTGCGCTTCGAGCGGGAGTTCGTCCGCTTTACGTTCGCGGAGCTGACCGAGATGGCTGTACGAGCGGGCGATGCGGATATCCGCCGTGCGGCCGATGTGCTCCAGCGCTGGATGGACAGCGCCCGGGCGGACGCTTCGGAGCGCCGCCGCCAGGCCGAAGCGCTGCGTACGGCGCTTGCGGAAGCTCAGAAGCGGCTTGCCGCTCCCGACATGGACGCGGAAGCCCGCGAGCTGTCCAAGGAAATTCAAGAGCTGCTGTACTACGTCAAGCAGCGCACGTCCTACCGCTTCGGCGAGTTGTTCAATACGGCCTTCAACCCGGCCGTATTCCGCGACGATCGGCGCGATGCGAAAACGGTCATGCAGTCCGCATGGGAAGATCTGAGACGGATGCTGTCCTTCGACTTGAACCAGGAGGTGCTGGCAACCACGCTGCGGATCGAGAACAAAATCAACCGTATGGCGGGCGACGCCTCGAAAAACTGGTCGGAAGCCATCCGGACCGGAGGAATTTCGTCCTTTGAAGCCCCGGGATTCGAGCCGTTTAAGCTGAATACGCCTGAGCTAAACGCGATGCTGGAGGCAGCAGACGTACAGCCGAAGTGGCTGGCAGGCTTCTTTAAAAATGCGAAGCACTTCTTCGAAGGTGACGGGAAAGCGGAGCTGCGCCGGGAGCTGGAAGCCCGCTTGAACGCGCCGATGACGCGCTTTGCCGACACGCAAGCGGCATTTCTGGAGGAGACCTACACGGAACAGCTGCTGAGCGTAATGCAGGAGCTGGCGGCAAGACTCCGGCAGGCGCTGGAGGAGCACGGCGAAGGGCTGCTGGAGGCGCTCGAGATGAAGATCGACTTGAACGAGCTTCAGGCGAAGCACAGCAAGCTGTTGGATTTTATTGCATGAAATGACGATATGTTTAGATAAGTGAGCCACATTTTTGTTCAGTGCTAAACGGTTTATTCCGAGGTTGTCCGCTAGTAGGCAGCCTCGGATTTTTGTTTTCATGAAAAGGCTTACATTTCAACGATTTCGTATTATTCGGGAGAAATAGTAGCGCTGTGCTTCCATATTGTGACGATTTGAAGAAATATTCTGGGAAAATCAAGATTATGGGGCAACCCGTATTTGCCGCCCCTTGGGGATGATGCTACACTACTTCTCATAGCTGAAACGCTTTCGGAGCCATCATTCCGCTTCGAAAGCCATTTTTGCTTTTGCGGCCCTACCGCCGTATTCCATGAGAAAAAAATGTGTCGGCTGAGGCTTGGCGCAGAACGGAAACGCTCTCGCAGCAAAGCCCGGAGAAGGAGGATCTCCATGGAAGTATTTAAGCAGCTGAAGGAGTTTTACTGGTCGGAACGAAGGTTTCTGTATGCCTCGATCGTTTGCTTGATGACGACAACGGCGCTGGGACTCGTGTACCCGAATCTGCTTCGGTACTTGATCGACGAAGTGATTTCGAAAGGGCAGTTCTCGGCCGTCCCGTACTTGGCGCTTCTCGTAGCCGGCGTGATGATCGTCAAGGCGACCTTTCAGTTTCTGCACGGCGTGACCAGTGCGCGGCTCGGCAACCAAACCGCATTCAACCTGCGGGCCGCCCTTTACCGGAAGCTGCAGTACTTGTCGTTTCAGTATTACGACAAAGCGCGTACAGGAGATTTGATGTCGCGCCTCACGGCCGATCTGCAGGCCGTACGGGATTTTATCGGCTTCGGCTTCGTCCAAATTTTGAACGTGATTATGATGTTTGCTTTCGGCGTAATCATGATGGTGTCGATCAATTGGCAGCTTACGCTCCTCACCATGATTTGCATGCCGTTCCTCGTCTTTACGGCGATCCGGTTCGAGGGGAAAATTCATCCGGCGTTCCGGTTGATCCGTCAATCGATGAGCAACATGACGACTTCCGTGCAGGAAAACATCACCGGGGTACGGACGGTCAAATCGTTCGCGAGAGAACCCCACGAGATCGACAAATTTGCCGAACGCAACGAAAACTACAAGGAAAACAACGTGTTGACCGCAGGTATTTGGGCCAAATATTTTCCTCTGATGGAGCTGTTCGCCAACTTGAGCGTGGTCATTTTGCTCGGAGTCGGCGGCTGGATGGTGATGAACGAAAGCATTTCCCTCGGGGAGCTTGTCGCCTTTTTCAGCTTGATCTGGTATATTATCGGCCCGATGTGGGGCATCGGCTTTCATATCAACAACTTCACGCAATCGAAAGCGGCTGGCGAGCGGCTGCTCGAAGTGCTGCATCAATACGAACACGTGAAAAATAAAGAACATGCGCTCGTTTTGCAGCCTGACCGGGTGCAGGGCCACGTCCGTTTCGACAACGTGACCTTCGCGTATACGGATAAGCATCCGGCGCTCACCGATTTCAATCTGGATGCGCCTGCGGGCACGGTCATCGGCCTGCTCGGCGGTACTGGCTCCGGGAAATCGACGGTTATTCAGCTCCTGCTGCGGGCCTATAATGTGAAGGAAGGCCGGATTACGCTCGATGGAACGGACATTCGCGACATCACACTGGAAAGCTTGCGCAGTCAGATGGCCATTGTATTTCAGGAGACGTTTCTGTTTTCTTCCAGCATCAAAGGCAATATTGCTTACGGCGTCAACGACGTGTCCATGGAAGAGGTCATTCAGGCGGCGAAGCTGGCTAAAGCGCATGATTTCATCATGGAGCTGCCGATGGGCTACGATACGATCGTCGGCGAACGGGGCCTGGGTCTATCCGGCGGGCAAAAGCAGCGGATTGCGATTGCGCGGGCGCTGCTGATAAATCCGAAAATTTTAATTCTCGACGATGCCACAAGCGCCGTAGATATGGAAACCGAGCACGAAATTCAACGAGGGTTTGAAGAGGTAATGAAAGGCCGCACGACGTTTATTATCGCGCACCGGATTTCTTCGTTGAAGCATGCGGATGAGATTTTGGTGCTGGATCAAGGCCGCATCGTGCAAAGAGGAGCCCACGCCGAGCTCATGAAGCAGGAGGGGCCGTACCTCGAAACGTACAAAATTCAATTTGCCGATCAGCCGGAAGATATCGATGCCGATGAGGGGCCGCTCCATGAAAGGGCAGGTTCTGCAGGGACCGAAGAACCGGCTCAGCACAACGAATCGACGGCGGAAGTGGCTGCTGCTTCTCAAGCTGACGTAAGGAGGTATTCACATTGAGCGGACAACGGAACAACTCATCCGGCGGTTCGAAGCCTGAAGGCGAGGAACTGCTGAAATCCCGGTTCGTCTATCAAGACGACGAGGAGCTTGACAAAGGGTTCGACTGGGTTCAAGTTAAGCGTGTCGGCAAATATATGAAGCCGTATGCGAAGCAGATGGCGCCTGTCATCTTGATCATGATGGCCGTCGGCGCTCTGACGAAGCTGCTGAATCCGCTTTTGATCGCCTTTGCGATCGACAACGCGCTGAAGCAGAAGGACGGCAAGCTGCTCGCACTCTGCGTAGGCGCCATGTTCGTGCTGTATATCATTCAATGGCTCGCGAACAACTACCGGATCCGGTATACGAACGAGATCGGCCAGCGGATCATCTACGATTTGCGCCACGATTTGTTCAGCCATATTCAGCGGCTGTCGTTCCGGTTTTTCGACAAACGTCCGGCCGGCTCGATTCTCGTTCGCGTGACGAACTATGTAAACTCGCTTCAAGACTTGCTGACGAACGGCGCCGTCAATCTGATGATCGACTGTGTGCAGCTGATCGGCATCATCATTATCCTATTATTATACAATGTCAAGCTAGGCGCGGCGATTGTTCTCACGGTTCCGATCATGTTTCTGATTTCGACACGGCTGCGCGTGAAAATTCGCCGCGCCTGGCAGGTCGTCCAGACGAAGACGTCGCGTATTAACGCTCATCTGAATGAATGCATCCAGGGCATCAAGGTGACGCAGGCGTTCACGCAGGAAAAGCAGAACATCGCTTATTTCGAGCAAATGAACCAGGATAACCATAAATCGTGGAACCGCGCATCAACCTTGAACCAGTCGTTTAACCCGATCATTGAGGTCACCGGGGCGGTCGGCTACTTTATTTTGTTCCTGCTTGGCGCTTATTTGATTCAAAGCGGGGAAATGACCGTCGGCTTGTTCGTAGCTTTCGCCTCTTACATCGGCAGCTTCTGGGAACCGATCAACCGGCTCGGCCAAATGTATTCGCAGATGCTCATTGCGATGGCTTCGTCGGAGCGGATCTTCGAATATATCGACGAGCAGCCCAACGTGGCGGAGAAGCCGACGGCCCGGCCGCTGCCGACGATTCGCGGAGATATCGACTTCAGGCAGGTGGAGTTCGAATACGAGCCCGGCCGGCACGCGCTGCAGCGGATCGATCTGAACGTGAAGGCGGGCCAATCGATCGCGCTTGTCGGCCATACCGGTTCGGGCAAAAGCACGATCATCAACCTGCTTTGCCGCTTTTATGATGTAACGGGCGGCGGCATTGTCATCGACGGCCACGATATCCGCGATGTAACGATTCAAAGCTTGCGTTCGCAGATCGGGATCGTGCTTCAGGATACGTTCATTTTTTCCGGGACGATTCGCGACAACATCCGGTTCGGACGGCTGAATGCGACCGACGAGGAAGTGGAGGCGGCGGCCAAGGCTGTCCGAGCTCACGAGTTTATCGTGAATTTGCCGAACGGCTACGATACCGAGGTGCAGGAGAGAGGGAACGTGCTGTCGATGGGACAGCGCCAGCTGCTTTCGTTTGCCCGGGCGCTTCTGGCGGACCCGCGCATCCTCATTCTGGATGAGGCGACGGCCAGCATCGATACGGAGACGGAGCTGAAAATTCAAGAAGCGCTCAAGACGCTGATGGCCGGGCGGACGTCCTTCATCATCGCTCACCGGCTGTCGACGATTCGTCATGCCGATCATATTCTCGTACTGGATCACGGCCGAATTATGGAGCAGGGCAATCACGAGGAGCTGATGCGTCACCAAGGTATTTATCACGGACTGATTCAAGCACAGTACCGCTTTTTGAAAGAAACAGGTTAACAGATGCTGGCCGGTATGGTATGATTGTTAACGTGAACAATACCTGCCGGAAGCGCATTTGTCAGGCACTGGTCTGCTTTATGCGCTCTCTAAATTCAAAGGAGCTGACATCGTTGTGAAGAACAAGTTTGCGGCACAATTGTATACTCTGCGTGACGAGCTGGAGAAAGATTTTCCGGGCGTGCTGCGGGAGCTGAAGCGTATGGGCTGGGGAGGCGTGCAAATTTCCGGTTTGCGGGGCTATACCGCCGAAGAAATCGCAGCCGTTCTCAAGGAGACGGGGCTTGGCGTCGCAGGGATGCACGTTAGCTACGAAGCGCTGCAAAACGAACTTGAAACGATTGTCGAGCAGGCCAAGCTGTTCGGAACGCGCGACCTGATCTGCCCGTTCATCGCTGCCGATCTGCGCGGCGAAGAAGGGTACCGGGCGGTACGCGCCAAGCTGAACGAAGTGGCGGCGAAGCTCGCTCCGCTCGGCCTCCGTCTCAGCTACCACAACCATGCGTTCGAGTTCGAGACGACCGTGAATGGGGTATCCGCGCTCGAATATTTGCTGGAGCCGTCCAAGAACAACGCCGTACTGGCCGAAATCGACGTGTACTGGGTGAAAAAGGGCGGCCTCGATCCGGTGTCTTTTATCCGCCCATATACCGGCCGCATGCCGATTATTCACCTGAAGGACATGTCGAATGACGAGCATCAGACGTTTGCCGAAGTGGGTACGGGCGTCATCGATTTCATCCCGATTCTGCAGTGGGGCGAAGTGAGCGGCGTCGAATGGTACGCGGTGGAGCAGGACGTTTGTCCGGGCAACCCGCTGGATAGTCTGCAAATCAGCTTAACCAACCTTCATCGCATGGCCGATCAACTGGCGTCCAATTAAGCGGATCGTTCATGTTATGCCTGCCCTCGTCGTTTTTGCGCAAGCAGAAACGTCGGGGGTATTTTGTTTTTTTGTCTACTCGCTACATCTCTGACATATACATGGGGAAGTGAACTTGTTCGCCGGTACGAACATCGAATCGATCCGTTAAGGGAGGGAAGGACGTTGAAAAAGCGCATCGTCACACGCAGCTTGCTGCTTGAGTTGGTGCAATGGGGAACGGCCTTTGCGGTCATCGTCGCCGTCTTGATCTCGTGCCGCTGGTTCGCAAAGTCGCAGCCGGTGTATTGGTTTGACGTGTTTCTGGATGATCAGCATGTAGGGACGGTCAGTGACCCGGAAATTGTAAAGCAATGGAAGGCGGCCCGATACGAAGAAGTAGGGCAGCAATACGACCATGCGCGCGTTACGTCCAATCTGGAGCAGCTTCGGTTCGTTCGATTCGATGGAAACAAAACGTTCCAAGGCGCATACGACAATGATGCGGTGATTGCCGCGCTGAACGATAAGTTAGTTTTTGCTTTTTTTGCCACGGAAATTCGGATCGACGGCACGCCGGTCGGCATTGTGAAGGACGTATTTACTGCCGCAGCCCTCTTGGATCAGGTGAAGGCGCCTTTTTTGAACGTGTCCAAGGAGGTTGCAATCTTGTCGGAAGCAGGCGCTGGAAACCGGCCGAAGGTGAAAATGACCGCCGAATTTACCCAGGAAGTGCAACTGCTCGAAGCGGCCGTTGCCCCGGGCAAGGTCGAGCCGGCCGAAGCGGTGCTGAACCGGATATTAAGCGGCGCCGCCCAGCCTCTTACGTATACGGTGCAAAAAGGGGACTGCATCTCGTTGATCGCGCAGCGGTTTCAAGTCGCTGCCGATGTAATCCGGGCAAACAATCCGGAGATTAAGAAGGATTTGATACGGGTCGGACAAACGCTTAAGCTTTCGGTCAATCAGCCGCTCTTGTCGGTCAAAACGATCGAGACGCATACCGAGGAGATCCGGATAGCCAGCGGCATCGTCTACGAAAAAGACAGCGAGCTGCAGGCGGGCGTCATTCAGATCGTGGCTAACGGCAAGCCCGGCTGGAAGCAGGTGACCTACGAGTCCGTCCGTGTGAACGGCGAGCCGGCAAGTCAATCGGTGGTCGACGAAACGATACTCGAATTGCCGGTACGGACGGTTGTGAGGCAAGGGACGAAGGTGATACCCGGCGTAGGTACGGGCAAGTTCGCCCTGCCGGTGCTGCAGCCCAAAGTAACGAGCGAATTCGGATTGCGCTGGGGGAAAAATCATAACGGTACCGATTTCGTTTCGGAGCAAAAAGCGATTATGGCCGCCGATCACGGCAAAGTAACGTTTGCCGGCTGGAAATCGGGCTACGGCAACTGTATCGTCATTGATCACCAGAACGGGTACGAGACGCTGTATGGGCATCTTAGCAAAGTCGTAGCCCGCGAGGGGGACGGCGTCAAGAAAGGCGATAAAATCGGCGTGATGGGCAGTACGGGAAATTCGACCGGCGTCCATCTGCATTTCGAGATCATCAAGAACGGCCAGCAGCAAAATCCGCTTCAATATTTGAGCGTCTGAACTGGCAGTTTGACGCTTTTCTTCGTATGTCGCTTGCCTCTGGCTACCCCTCTTTCAATCCTCTCTCCTCCCCAAAGTTTGCAAATCGCGCGGCAAACCGCTACTCTAAAATGTATAGTTACTGAAGTGACGAGTCCTTGCAGTAAAGCTGCCGAAACTGGGGGAGAACGCATGAAATCCACGCGATGGTTGTGGCGGACTGTCGGCTTTGCCGCACTGTTATCGACGGTGCTGTGTGCTGTCGGATTCGCCTACGGCATCAATCAGATTATTTTTCCGAAGCCCGTTGCGCGCGACGCAACAGAGGCTCCGCAGCAGCCCGCTGCGAAACCGAAGACGGACAACTGGGAAGCGAAGGAGCAGATCCGCATCGTGGCGCTGGGAGATTCGCTAAGCGCAGGCACCGGCGATTTGTCGGGCAAAGGATATGTCGGCGGCGCAAGGGACAAGCTGGAGAAGCAGCTGGGCAAGCCGGTGTTCGTCTACAACAATTTTGCGATTCCGGGTTATCGGACAGCGGATGTGCTCAAGGATTGGGACAAGAAAGCCGATATCGACAAGTCGCTCGCCGAGGCGGATCTGGTGCTGCTGACGATCGGGGGCAACGATTTGTTCCAGAGCGGCGCGGGCATTTTTAGTTCGGGCGACGGTACGAACGGCACGTCCGGTTCCGATGGCACAAGCGGCACGTCAGGCGCGGACTCTTCGAAGGAGCGGACGTCTCCAAGCGGCCAGGCCGCAGAGACGCCGAAAAGCACCCCGGGCTCGCCGGATCAGGAGGCCGGAGCGGGCTTTAACCCGAAAGCGGCGGCCGAGCGTATTCCTGACGCATTGAAGCGTCTTGAGCAAATTTTTGATCGGGTCAGCAAGGCGAGTCCGCAGGCGCGGATTTTTTACGTCGGCTTGTACCATCCATTCCTCGATCTGGACCCTCAGCGCGAAGGAGCCCCGGTTATCCGGCAGTGGAACGCGGCGGCGTTCGATTTGGCGAACCGGTACCCGAACATCACGCAGGTGCCGACGTACGATTTGTTCGAGCTGAATTTGAGCAAATATTTATACACGGACCACTTTCATCCGAACCAGGACGGTTACGACCGGATCGCGGATCGGATCGTCGATATTTTAAAATAGCGGGGAGGCCGGAAGCGTATGGTTCAGACCGGAGAGCAGCATCGGAAAGGAAGAGACACGGACATTGTTCTGGCGGTCGATAACGTAAAAAAGACGATCGGCAAACGGCTGATCATCAAAGGCATTTCGTTCGACGTGCGCGCCGGGGAGATTTTCGGCTTTCTCGGGCCGAACGGCTCGGGAAAAACGACGACGATCCGCATGCTGGTGGACTTGATCAAGCCGACGGAAGGCTCGATCCGCATTTGCGGCTATGACGTGCATAAGGAGCATAACGAGGCGCTGCGGTATGTCGGCTGTATTGTGGAAAATCCGGAACTGTATTCGTACCTCAGCGGCTGGGAAAACCTGGAGCATTTTGCTCGAATGCTGCCTGGCGTGGGCGAGAAGCGCATCCGCGAAGTGGTGGACATCGTCGGCATGGACGCGCGCATCCACGACAAAGTCAAAACATACTCGCTGGGAATGAGGCAGCGTCTGGGTATCGCCCAAGCGCTTCTGAACGACCCGAAGCTGCTCATTTTGGACGAGCCGACCAACGGCCTCGATCCGCAGGGAATCAAGGAGCTTCGGGAATTTATCCGCCAGTTGGCCGAGAACGGGCTCAGCTTGTTCATTTCCAGTCATCTGCTCAGTGAAATTCAGCAAATGTGCGACCGTGTCGCGATCATAAGCCATGGCGAGGTCATTACGGTCGGCGAGGTATCGTCGCTTGTGGACGAATCCGTTAGCACGGTCGTTTGGAGCGCACTCCCGGCCGAGATTGCGCTAAAGGTTCTGCAATCGCATCCCGAGGTGCAGTCGGTCTCGGTCGCAGATGAGGCCGGGACGGAGACAGGGGTGCTGCGGCTGATTGCCCTGCAAAATTCGGCGGCGATTCCGGAGCTGTCGAGGCAGCTTATGGAAGCAGGCGCTGCGCTCCACGGCATCGAAATCAAGCTTCCGACGCTGGAAGATTTATTTCTGAAGCTGACGGAGGGTGAGCGCATTGGTTAGTTTATATCCGCTGGTCAAGAACGAATGCATCAAAATGATCAAAAAAAAGCGGCTGCTCGTCGTGCTGCTTATTTTGGCCGCAATCATCCCGATGTTCACGTATGCGCAAATGAAGGTGGCGGAAAGCAACCGAAAGCAGTTCGGAACGACCGACTGGCGGGTCGAGCAGCGGCAGAAGATTGTGGACTATACCCGCAGTCTCAGCAGCGGACGCGTGCCCGAGGAATGGAAGCAGTGGCGCCGCGTCGAAGTGAAGCTGGCTCAGTACTATCTGGATAAAGATGTGAATCCGGCCGAGCCGAACGGGGTAACCTTTACTAGAGAGTTTGTGAAGAATGCCGTTAATCTGTTCATTCCTCTCATGGTTATGGTCGTCGCTGCCGATATGGTATCCGGGGAGCATACGACGGGGACGATCAAGCTGCTGCTGACGCGTCCGGTCCAGCGCTGGAAAATCCTCCTGAGCAAGCTGTTAAGTCTGATTTTGTTCACCTCGTTTATCGTGATTGCGACAGCCATGTTATGCTATCTTATTTCCGGCGTCGTGTTCGGCTACGGGGGCTGGGACATGCCGGTTTTCTTCGGGTTTCAGGTGAAGGGAACGGAGGTTGACTTCTCGTTCGTCCGCCCGATCGACCAGTGGCTGTACCTGATCATGGAGTTCGGGCTGGTCTGGTATGCGGCGATCGTCGTCGCGGTGATGACGCTGATGATCTCGGTGCTCGTGCGCAGCACGGCAGCGGGAATGGGCATCATGCTGGCGCTGCTCATCTCGGGCACGATCTTGACGAATATGGTCTCTTCCTGGGAGGCGGCCAAATATTTGTTCATGGTCAACTTGAACTTGACAACGTATCTCAGCGGGACGCTCCCGCCTATCAAAGGCATGGATTTGCCGTTCTCCTTGGCAGTGTTGACCGTATGGGGAATCGCTTCGGTCATCGTCTCGTTTGCGGTATTCACGAAAAAAGATGTATTGAACTAATCCGATCAAATGTTATAATGTTGCGGAGACATAGGTGTTTTTAGGGAGGCTGCGATGGCGGATCAACTCGATTTGTTTGGAAAAACGACAGCAGCGCCGGCGGACTACGGTGCAGACGATATCCAGGTGCTCGAAGGATTGGTAGCGGTACGAAAGCGGCCGGGGATGTATATCGGCAGTACCAGTACGTCCGGGCTTCACCATTTGATCTGGGAAATCGTCGATAATGCCGTGGATGAGCATCTGGCCAAGCATTGTACGCAAATCGACGTGACGATCCATAAGGATCAGTCCGTGACGGTGTGCGACAACGGCCGCGGCATTCCGACCGGCATGCACAAAACGGGGATTCCCACACCGCAGGTGGTGTTTACGATGCTTCATGCCGGCGGAAAGTTCGGCGGCGGGGGATATAAAAAGTCCGGCGGCTTGCACGGCGTAGGCGCTTCCGTGACGAATGCGCTGTCCGAATGGCTTGAAGTGGAAATTTACCGCGAAGGCAAAACACACCGCCAGCGGTTTGAATATTGGGTGGATGAACAAGGAAAGGAGCACGTCGGAGAGCCAGTCACCGGCCTGGAAGTGATCGGGACGACGCGCAAAACCGGAACGAAGGTCACGTTCAAACCCGACAAGCGCGTCTTTCAGGGCGGGACGACGATCAATTTCGATACGCTCTGCGAGCGATTGCAGGAAATCGCCTTTTTGAACTCGGGCCTGAAGGTCACGCTAACCGACCAGCGTGCGGATAAGCAGGAGGAATTCCAATACGAAGGCGGCGCCAGCCAGTTCGTGCAGTTCTTGAACGAGGAAAAAGCGGTGCTGCATGACGTCATTCATTTTGTGGCGGAGAAAGACGAAATCGAAGTCGAAGTGGCGATGCAGTATAACGACGGCTACACAGAGACGCTCGTTTCGTTCGTCAACTCGATTCCGACACGTGGCGGGGGAACGCATGAAACGGGCTTCAAAACCGCCTATACCCGCGTGATGAACGACTATGCGCGCAAGAACGGGATGCTCAAGGAAAAGGAAAAAAACCTGGACGGGCAGGACCTGCGCGAAGGCATGATGGCGGTCATCAACATCAAGATGGGCGAGGTCGAATTCGTCGGCCAGACGAAGGACCAGCTCGGCAGCGCTTCGGCGCGGAGCGTGGTCGATTCGGTCGTCTCCGATAAAATGGCGGTATTCCTCGAAGAAAATCCGCAGGTCGCGCAGCTGATCATGAAAAAGGCGATCCAGTCGGCCAAAGCGCGCGAGGCGGCGAGAAAGGCGCGGGAAGAGGTGCGCAGCGGCAAGAAGGGCAAGAGCGAAAGCTCGAACCTCGGCGGCAAGCTGACCCCGGCCCAATCGAAGGACTACACCCGCAACGAGCTGTTCATCGTCGAAGGCGATTCCGCCGGCGGGTCGGCGAAGCAGGGGCGCGATTCGAAGCATCAGGCGATTTTGCCGCTCAAGGGCAAGCCGATGAACCCGGAAAAGGCTAAGCTGCTCGATATTATGAAAAACGACGAATACAAGGCGATCATCGCCGCCATCGGCGCAGGAGTCGGCCCGGAATTCGACGAGTCGGAAAGCAATTACGCGAAAATTATCATTATGACCGATGCCGATACCGACGGCGCGCATATTCAGGTGCTGCTTCTGACGTTCTTCTACCGGTACATGAAGCCGCTCATCGACGTGGGCAAGGTGTATATTGCCCAGCCGCCGCTGTTTAAGGTGACGAAAAAAGCCGGCAAAAACAGTACGGTCCGTTACGCTTGGACCGACGAGCAACTGCATGCGCTAACCAAGGAGCTCGGCAAAAACATCGAGCTGCAGCGTTACAAAGGACTCGGTGAGATGAACCCCGACCAGCTCTGGGAAACGACAATGGACCCGGCGACGCGCACGCTGCTGCAGGTGCAGATTGAGGATGCGGCCAAAGCCGAGCGGCGCGTATCTACGCTGATGGGGGATAAAGTCGATCCGCGGAAGCGCTGGATCATCGAGAACGTGGACTTCACGGAATTTGAAGAATAAACGGGGGACCTTTTGTGAGTATCCAGGAAAATTTTTTGCCGGCCTTTCTGGAAGAGGTTGTAGGCGACCGGTTCGGCCGGTATTCCAAATATATCATTCAAGACCGCGCGATTCCGGACGTGCGCGACGGGCTGAAGCCGGTGCAGCGGCGTATTCTGTACGCCATGTACGATTCCGGGAACACGCCGGATAAGCCGTATCGCAAATCGGCGAAGACGGTTGGGGACGTGATGGGCAATTACCATCCACACGGCGACGCCTCGATTTACGAAGGCATGGCGCGGATGGCGCAGCCTTGGAAAATGAGCCATGTCCTGGTTGACGGCCACGGCAACTGGGGCTCGATGGACGACGACCCGCCGGCTGCGATGCGGTATACCGAAGCGCGGTTGTCCGAAATCGCGATGGAGCTGCTGCGGGACATCGAGAAGCGGACGGTCCAGTTCAAGGATAACTTTGACAACACGACGAAGGAGCCGGTTGTGCTGCCTTCGCGGTTTCCGAATTTGCTGGTTAACGGCGTTAGCGGCATCTCGTCCGGATTTGCGACGGAAATTCCGCCGCACAGCCTGCGAGAGGTGGTTAATGCCTGCATAGTGTTGATCGATAAGCCGGACAGCACGCTGGAGGAATTGATGGGCACCATCAAAGGCCCAGATTTTCCGACCGGCGGCATTATTATGGGCTCGGAAGGGATACGCGACGCGTACCGGACCGGCCGGGGCCGTATCTATGTGCGGGCGCGCACGGCGATCGAGGACCTGCGGGGCGGACGCCAGCAAATCGTCATTACCGAAATTCCTTATCAAGTTGTAAAATCCCGCCTGGTAACGGCGATGGAAAATATCCGTCTGGAGAAAAAACTCGAAGGCATTGCGGAGGTTCGCGACGAGAGCGGCCGCGAGGGTCTTCGTATTGTCGTCGAACTGAAAAAGGAAGTGGATGCACAGGGGATTTTGGCGTATTTGTATAAGAAAACCGACCTGCAGGTGGCCTATAATTTCAACATGGTCGCCATCGTCAACAAGACGCCGAAGCAGCTCGGGCTGCGCGATATGCTGGAGGCCTACATCGACCATCAGAAAGAAGTGGTCACCCTTCGCTCGCGATTCGAGTTGGAGAAGGCGGAAGACCGCGCCCATGTGCTCGAAGGACTGGTCAAGGCGCTCAACATCCTGGATGAGGTCATCGCCGCAATCAAAGCGTCGAAAAACCGTCAGGACGCTCAAAACAACCTCGTCGCAAAATTCGGCTTTACCGAACGGCAAGCCGATGCGATTTTGACCTTGCAGCTGTATCGTTTGACGAATCTGGAGATCCATTCTTTGGAAAAGGAATGGAAGGACGTTCAGAAAACGATCGCTTATCTGAAAGGAATTCTTGGCAGCGAGAAGAAGCTTTTGACTGTCATTAAGAATGAAATGTCGCAAATCCGCGATAAGTACGGTATCGACCGCCGATCGGACATCCAGGACGAAGTGGAAGAGCTTAAAGTCAATTTAGAAGTTATGGTGACGGCCGAAGACGTCTTCGTTACGCTTTCCAGCGAAGGCTATATCAAGCGTACGGGCAAGCTGTCGTTTATCCGCTCCGGCGGCGAGATTGACAAGACGGGACTGAAGGAAGGCGACTATCTTCGCTATCTGCTCGATGTCAATACGCTGGAGAGCCTGCTTATTTTCACGCAGAAAGGGCAATACTTCCTGCTGCCTGTGCATCAAATTCCGGAGTACAAATGGAAGGAGAACGGCACTGCCATCGTCAACGTCATTCCGATTTCCAAGGACGACCGTATTATTCACGTGTTGCCGGTCAAAGATTTCGAAGAGCCGGGCAAGTCGCTCGTATTTGTTACACGCAAAGGGCAGGTCAAACGGACCGAGCTGAAGGATTATTTTACGAATCGTTCGACCGGGATCGTCGCTTGCAAAGTGGGCGATCAGGACGCGGTGCTCGACGTATTGCTCAGCACAGGCTCAAAAGAGCTGCTGCTGGTGACGAAGCAGGGGATGGCCATCCGCTTCAAGGAGGACGAAGTGAATCCGATGGGACGCGCCGCTGCCGGGGTTCGCGGCATTCAGCTTAAGGATGACGATGAGGTCGTTGCCGCCGATTGGATCGACGGGGACGAAGGAGAAGTCGTCGTCATGACGGAGCTTGGGTATGCGAAGCGTTCACTCGTAGCGGATTATCCCGTTCAAGGACGCGGAGGCAAGGGGATTATTACGTTCGAATTCAAGGAGGGCAAGCGGGTAAAGCCGAACGGATCGGAGCTGAAAGGCGCTTTTGCGGTTAAAGAGCCGTTCGACCTGACCGCCATCCTTAGTACGGGCGGAAGAGTAGCTTTCTCAACCGAGCGGACGCCGATTGATGACCGCAAGTCCACAGGGAAATGCGTCGTTCCGGTCAATAAAAATGAAACAGTAACGAATATTTTGAAGATTACTTAGTCATAGCTGGTGTACTGCGGCTCGAGCTTTTCGAGCAGCTCCAGCATCAATTGCAGAACGGCCCATACCGGCATCGAATCGTCCAGCTTTTCGAGCCAGTCTGGGTCGTTTATAATTCCTTTGGTCAATGCGCTTTCTCCGATTTTGCGCTTCCAGTCTTCCATTCCTTCCACTCCTTGTCTTTCATGGATTGACAAGCTCCGCGTATAGGCGAACGTCCCATGTGCAGTATATGTTGAACTCCGTCAAAAGGTACCCGATTTTATCGTTTTATGTCCTAAAATATTTATGGAGTTAACCTTTAAAAAGACGGAGGTCAATGTTATAATTAGGAAAAAAATTGGTTTTTCAGGAGTGATGATTGTGATAACTCAGGAATTTGCCAAGCTGTGGTGGAAATTGTCCAAAGATTTGCGCACGCATATGGAAGCGGAGCTTGCTCCGACGCTGACGGAAGGGCAGCTTACGGTGCTCGAAAGGCTGCTGGCTTCCGAGCGGGACCGAATGAAGCCTTCGGATTTCATCGAGTATTTGGCGACGACGCCTGCGGCGATTACGACGCTGCTTGACCGGATGGAAAAGAGCGGGTTAATCGCAAGAGAGCGGGATGAGAAGGACCGCCGTATCGTGTGGGTATTGGTGACGGAGAAGGGACGCTTCGAATGCGAACGCGGCGTACAAATCCGCGAACGGTTTTTGCAGCAGTATTTGAGCCGAATTTCCTCGCATAATCAGCAATTGCTTGTATACTTGCTGGGTAAGGTTGCCAACGCTTAGCGTTTTGGTGAACTAAAAACAAGAAAATATGTTCTCATTTATCGTGGTATATGGTATAATGTGGATGCAATAGGGAAGGCACTCAAGGACGGTTAGCACACCCCTGCCATTGATGGGTTCGCATAAGCGAATCCGGAAGGAGGTGATGCCATGGAAGTAAAGGATGCCGTAACGTTGATGTTTATGTTCGGCATGTTTATTCTCGCTTTACTTTCCTACTTAAAAAAGAAGTAGACCTCCCTTGAGCCTTGGAACCCGAGAGGTCTACCGCTTGGTTATTCCTTGCGCCGATCGCCTTGAGGGCAATCTATTGTAGCGAGGTCGCGGATGCTGGAACATTCGCGGCCTTTCTGGTTTGCAGGCAATAACTTTTTTTGTAAATCCATCATACCATATTCCCGTTTGCTTTGAAAAGACGTTCGGCGATTTTGTACAACCTTGTCGGATAACGGCGACTGGTCTTTTTCCAACTCCGTCATATATGCGCGGCCGCCGCTCATAGACTTATATACTGGGGCGAACGAACAACCTCCGTCACCACGCGAATCTTGGTTTCGGAGGTTTTATCGCATTCATGGGGTTTACACGGCCCCTGCGGCCTTCAGGTCCCAGAGCAGCCAGGGAAAGGCTCCCGGCGGCTCCGACGTGAAGCGAAGCGCTTCCTGCGTGACCGGGTGCGTGAATTCGAGCAGGGTGGACCACAGCGCGATCTGCTGACCGGGCTTCGCCAGAGCGCCGCCGTACCGCTGATCGCCTACGAGCGGGCAGCCGATGGCCGCGAACTGGACGCGGATTTGGTGCGGCCGTCCGGTGTGCAGCTCGATCTGTACAAGCGATAAGCCATCCCGGCCGGACAGGACGCGGTAATCGAGCACAGCCTCCTTGGCGCCGGCCTTCGAAGCGGGAACGACGGATACCGTATTCGTTTTGGTATCTTTCAGCAAGTGATGCCGCAGCGTTCCTTGAGACTCTTTGGGTCGGCCGTTAACGACCGCTGTATACACCTTGCGGATCGTGCGCGTACGGACCGCGTCGGAGAGCCGGGAGGCCGCCTTGGAGGTTTTGGCGAAAACCATGACACCCCCTACCGGCCGATCAAGCCGGTGGACCAAACCGAGGTACACGTTGCCCGGCTTCCGGTGCCGCTCCTTGAGATCGGCTTTGATCAACGTCAGTAGGTCGGGGTCCCGGGAGGCGTCCTCCTGTGTCGGAACGTTCGGCGGCTTAACGACGACGATGACGTGATTGTCCTCATACAGCACCGGCACGTGCGGGTGAGAGCCACCCATATGCTAAGCCTCCCAGCGGCCGAGGATGCCGCACGGCAGCATCAGCTTCGAGGCTGTAATCGGCAGGCCGATCTCGCCGCAAGTGATCGTTCCGCCATGGCTCCGGCCAAGAGACAAGGCAAGCGTGTTGTGAAGCACCGTGGCGGAAATGCCGGTCGTATAGGAATTGATGAGGAAAAACAAAGGCTTGTCCGTCAAAATGCTCATGCATGTTTCCACAAACGGATACAAGTTCGTCTCCAGCTTCCACGTTTCGCCGTTCGGTCCGCGTCCGTACGACGGCGGGTCCATAATAATGGCGTCGTATTTGCTGCCGCGGCGCTGCTCGCGCTGGACGAATTTGAACACGTCGTCCGTAATGAAGCGCACCGGGCGGTCCTCGAGACCGGACAGCTGCAGGTTTTCTTTCGCCCATTGCACGACGCCTTTGGACGCGTCGACATGGCATACCTCGGCGCCCGCCGAAGCGCACGCGACGGAAGCGCCGCCGGTATAAGCGAACAGATTCAGCACGCGGATCGGCCGGCCGGCGCTGCGAATTTTATCCATCATCCAGCTCCAGTTGACGGCTTGCTCCGGGAACAGGCCGGTGTGCTTGAAGCTGGTCGGTTTAATATGAAACGACAGCCCGCGGTACGAGATTGTCCAGCGCTCGGGAATGTCCTTGCGGTATTCCCAGCTGCCGCCGCCGCTGGAGCTGCGGTGGTAATGGGCGTCGGCTCCGCGCCATACGCCTGTCTCCTTAGGCAGCGGCCAAATAATCTGCGGATCGGGACGCCGCAGGACGATACTGCCCCAGCGTTCCAGCTTCTCGCCGCCTCCGGTGTCGATCAATTCGTAATCTTTCCAATCTTGTGCTGCAAACATAAGTAGCGACCATCCTTTAATTTGATTTCCAGTCTCAGCATTGCCCATTCGGCAGAGCCATTATTCTTCAACATTTTACACGATTCCGGCAGACGAATCCATCGGCCAGACGCAAAAAACCGGAGACGCTCCGAAAGAGCGCTCCGGCATGTATTACTTTGCTTTAGGCAGGTCCAGTTTCTCGATCAATCCCGGCAGCTCCTGCTCCGTAAACGTCACGTAGGCTTCGGTCATCACGTCCTGCTTCAGCTCGTCCTTCACTTCGTCTAACGTTTGCGTGGAACGGGCTTCGACGCGCATGATATGGTAGCCGAACTCCGTTTCAACCGGTTCGCTGATTTTGTTCAGCTCCAGCTCGGCAGCCGCTTTCTTAAACGCGTCGACCCAGAGCGCTATGGCCTGATTCTCGTACAGACCGCCCGAATCTTTGGAGCCCGGGTCGTCGGTATATTGCTTAGCCAGCGCGGCGAAATCCTCGCCGTTTTTCAGCTTCGCGGTGATGTCGAGCGCCAGCTTCTTGGCGTCATCCTTCGAACGCTCTTTGCCGTCGGAGTCCTCGAAGCCGATCAAAATATGCCGTACGGACGCTTTCACGAACTCGCCGGTTTTTGCAGCAATGGCCGCATCGTAGGCTTCTTTCAGCTTCGCGTCGGTCACTTGGGCGGAAAACGCCAGTCCGGCGGCGATGTCGAGGCCGAGAAAGTCGCGGACATCCTGCTCGCTTAATCCTTCTTTGGCCAGCAAGGCGGCAAGGTCCTCGGTTTGGTTGAATTTGGTCAAATAACCTTTCATCACCGCGTATTGCTTGTCGATTTCGGCGGGAAGGGCAGCCTTCTGCTCCGCAGTGACCCGCCCGGCTAATACTTTGTAGCCGATAATACGCTTCAGGAACTCTTCGTCTGTTTCTCCGGTGTCGGGCAGCAAGCGCATGACCGCATCGAGCTTGTTGAACTCGCCCCATGTCATCTTTCCGCCCTTGTAAGTCGCGACGACGTTGTTCGGATCGCCTTTCTTGCCGACCCAGATCGTCCCAGTGCTCTCATCCCAGCTTACTTCCTTGCCGAGCGTTTCGTTGATGAATCTGAGCGGCACGTAGGTGGTGCCGTTATAAATGAAACCTTGCCCCTGCTCGGCGGTCGTTTTTTTCTCTACACCGTCGAACATATATTTGAGCTGCTTAAAATATACCTCAATTTGAGTGCCGCTCGCATAGGCGACCGACCCCGTCAGCATGACGCCCAGCGATAGGCCCAGCGCCAAACCCTTCAGCTTGTCATTCATACGTTAATCCATCCTCTCCCTTTGAGTGTGACTTACTACTTCCACAAAGGGAAGCAAAATCCTTTTTTTATCTTTCTCGAATGACCATTGATTTTGCCAAATTCTGAATTCACGAAGAATTTGCACTTTTCAGACAGGAATTTATTCAAGCGTGTAGTATTTGTGTAAGTAGAGACAGAAACAATCATCGAAAAGGGGGATGAACGGAACGTGATGAGCTTGATCCCCGGTCCGGAGGACTTGTATCTGTTCCACGAAGGCAATTTATTCCGAAGCTACCGGATGCTTGGTGCCCATCTGGCCGAGTCGGAGGGGAAACGCGGCGTCCGCTTCGTCGTCTGGGCCCCTCACGCCCGCGAAGTCCGGGTAGTCGGCGACTTCAATTGCTGGGACGGCTCGGGTCATGCGATGCAAAAGGTCAGCACCTGGGGCGTCTGGTCGTTGTTCGTGCCCGACGTCCGGGAAGGAGAGTACTACAAATACGAAATCATCACCTCTGCCGGAACGCTGCTGTATAAAGCCGATCCGTACGCGTTCTGGTCCGAGCTCAAGCCGGGAACGGCTTCGCGCATCTGCTCTCTGGACGGCTACGAATGGACCGATCAGGAATGGCAAGCGCGCAAAGCATCCCAATCTGTCTACCGCTCCCCTTTAAACATCTATGAAGTGCATCTCGGTACCTGGAAAAAAAAGCCTGACGGTGCCTACTACTCCTACCGCGAACTCGCAAGCGAACTGGTCGATTACGTGAAAGAGATGGGGTACACCCATATCGAGCTGCTTCCGCTTGCCGAACATCCTTACGACCGGTCCTGGGGCTACCAGGCCACCGGCTACTATTCGGTCACCAGCCGCTTCGGCACGCCAAAAGATTTTATGTATTTCGTCGATTGCTGCCACAGGGCCGGAATTGGCGTCATTATGGACTGGGTGCCGGGCCATTTCGTCAAAGACGAGCACGGTCTGCGGCAGTTCGACGGCCAGCCGCTATATGAGCACAGCGATCCCGCCTTAGCCGAGAAGCCCGAATGGGGCACACTCGCTTTTGATTTTTCCAAGCCGGAAGTCGTCAGCTTCCTGATCTCGAACGCGCTGTTCTGGATAGATATGTACCATATTGACGGACTGCGCGTCGATGCGGTCGCGAGCCTTCTTTATCTGAATTTCGGCCAGCCGCGCGGGCAGTGGATCAAGAACGTCGATGGGGGAGACGAGAATCTCGAGGCGATCTCTTTCCTGAAAAAAATGAACCGCACGGTATTCGCTAGTTATCCGGATGCGCTGATGATGGCCGAAGATTCGACCGCTTGGCCGCTTGTAACGGCGCCGGTCGACGCCGGGGGCCTTGGGTTCAACTACAAGTGGAACATGGGCTGGATGAACGACATGCTGAAATACATGGAGACAGACCCGTATTTCCGCCCCGGAAGCCACGGCCTGCTGACGTTCAGCTTCATGTATGCCTTCTCCGAGAATTATGTACTGCCGCTGTCGCATGACGAAGTCGTGCACGGCAAAAAATCGCTGCTCAACAAAATGCCCGGGGATTACTGGCGCAAGTTCGCGAATTTGCGGCTGCTCTTCGGCTACATGATGGGCCATCCGGGTAAAAAGCTGCTGTTTATGGGCGGCGAATTCGGTCAATTCGACGAATGGAAGGACCTGGAGGATCTGGATTGGGAGATGCTCGGCTACGACAGCCACCGCAGCATGCACCGGTACGTCCGGGACCTGAACCAGTTGTATCTGCGCGAGCCGGCGCTGTGGGAGCTGGACCATCAGCCGGAGGGGTTCGCCTGGATCGATCCTCACGACCAGCGCCAGAGCGTGACGACGTTTATGCGCTGCTCCAGCAATCCGGAAGACGTGCTGGTGATCGTCTGCAACTTTACACCCGTGTATCATGCCAAGTACCGGATCGGCGTTCCGTTCGCCGGAGAGTACGTGGAGCTGTTCAACAGCGACGCAGGCGAATACGGCGGCTCCGGCAAGCTGAACGGGGGCAGGCTGCGGACGGAAGACGTCCCGTGGCACGACCGGCAGGACAGCCTGCATATTTCGCTGCCTCCGTTGGCCGCCGTCATCTTCAAGCCGGTTAAAATCAAGCGTAAGCGTACCAATGCGACGACGAGGAGGGGGAAAGCCGATGCGTAAAAAAGAGTGTGTGGCCATGCTGCTGGCCGGCGGGGAAGGAAGACGTCTGGGCGTCCTGACCAGCAAGCTGGCGAAGCCTGCTGTTCATTTTGGCGGAAAATACCGGATCATCGATTTTACCCTCAGCAACTGCACGAACTCGGGCATCGATACGGTCGGCGTTCTGACGCAGTACCAGCCGCTCGTGTTGAATACGTATATCGGAATCGGAACACCGTGGGATTTGGACCGCAAGAGCGGCGGCGTGACGGTGCTGCCTCCTTATATGGAGCAAAGCGGCGGCGATTGGTACAAGGGAACGGCGAACGCAATCTACCGCAACATTTCGTTCATCGAGCAGTACGACCCGGAGTATGTGCTGGTCATCTCCGGCGACCATGTTTACAAGATGGATTACGACCGAATGCTCGATTTCCATAAAAGCAAAGCGGCGGACTGCACGATCGCCGTCATCGAAGTGAAGTGGGAGGAAGCGAGCCGCTTCGGCCTGATGAGCACGGATGACGAGAACCGAATTACCGAGTTCGCGGAAAAGCCGAAGGAGCCGAAGAGCAATCTGGCGTCGATGGGCATCTACATTTTCAATTGGCAGGCGCTCAAGGAATACTTGATTAAGGATGAGGCCGACCCCGAATCGAGCAAAGACTTCGGGAAAGACGTCATTCCGCTGATGCTGCGCGACGGGCGGCCGCTCTTTGCGTATCCGTTTGAAGGCTACTGGAAGGACGTCGGGACGATTCAGAGCTTGTGGGAAGCCAATATGGACCTGCTGGAGGATGAGCCCGAATTCAATCTGAACGACCGGGAATGGCGCATTTATTCGGTCAATCCGTGCCAGCCCGGGCAGTACGTAGCCCCGACGGCGCAGGTGCGGCGGTCGCTGATTAACGAAGGCTGCTGCGTGTTCGGCGAGGTCGATCATTCTGTGCTGTTCTACGGCGTGCAGGTCGGCGAGGGCAGCGTCATCCGGGATTCCGTCATTATGCCGAACGTGACGATCGGCAGCAACGTGAGCATCCAGAAGGCGATTATCGGCGAGGGAACGGTCGTGGAAGACGGGTGCGTCATCGGACATCAAGATGAGCATGGCGGGGGAGATATCGTTTTGATCGGCAGCAATGAGCGTATCGGCAGGACCACTAGTGTCTCTGGGAAAGGGTGAAGCCGCATGAAGCGAATGATGGGCGTAATCAACCTGGTGAACGAGCGGGACGATTTGGAGGAACTGACCTATTCCCGGTGCGTCGCGTCGGTGCCGTTCGGCGCCAGGTACCGGCTGATCGATTTTACGTTGTCCAATATGGTGAACTCGGGCATTGAGAATGTCGCCGTATTCACGCAGCATAAATATCGGTCCCTGATGGATCATCTCGGGTCCGGAAAAGAATGGGACTTGGACCGCAAGCGCGGCGGATTGTTTATCCTGCCCGCCGTCCTTCATGGGGACACTGGACTGGCGCGGGGCGATCTGTTCCAGTTCTACAGCCACCGCGATTACTTTTACCGCGGGCGGCAGGATTATGTGATCATCTCGCGCAGCCATATCGTCTGCAATATCGACTACAATGCCGTGCTGGATTACCATTTGGAGAAGGGCGCCGACATCACGGTCGTCTATAAAAAGTCGGACAACGACGAATGCGCCTCCTTTCGCAGGATGGCCGTCAAGGAAGACGGCAAAGTGACGGTGATCGAAGACCATTCGGGGCGGCTGCGCACCGACAACGTGTCGATGGAAATGTACGTGATGAGCAAGGAGCTGCTGCTCGATATGGTCGAATCGTGCCTCGCCCAAGGCTATGATCATCTCGTCCGCGACGGAATTATGAAGAATGTCGATAAACTGGGCGTTTACGGCTACATGCACGAAGGCCATACTGGCATAGTGAATACGATCCAAAGCTACTACAAGCATAGCATGCAATTGCTCAATCCGAAAATATGGCGCGAGCTGTTCTTCCAGAAGAACCTGATCTACACAAAGGTCAAAGACGAGCCGCCGGCCCGTTACGCCGAGAACGCGCATGCCCGCAACGCGTTGATTGCCAACGGCTGCATCATCGAAGGCAAGGTGGAGAACAGCATCTTGTTCCGTGGCGTCAAAATCCGCAAAGGTGCGTACGTCAAAAACAGCATCATTCTGCAAAACTGCGAGATCGAAGAAAATGTCATTATCGAGAACGCGATCTTGGACAAAGATGTGTTTATCAGTCGCGGTCGCGTGCTGACCGGCGATAAGCAAGCGCCGTTTATCGCTTCGAAGACGAAGGTGATTTAATAGATATCGGTGAAAAACAAGCGGAGCGGGCGGAGTTGTTCCGGAGAAACGTCAGGCCGGGGTGGAACAGCGAACGGAAGATCGATCCGCTCGTGAAGCGGCTTGTTGATTCAGCGGATTGTAAAAGGAGGGAGAGGAAGCTATGAAAGTGTTATTTGCCGCGTCAGAAGCCGTGCCTTTTGTCAAGACGGGAGGACTTGCCGATGTCATCGGCTCGCTGCCTAAGGAGCTGGCGAAGCAGGGGATCGACGTCCGGGTCATCCTGCCCAAGTACGAGGACATTCCGGCACGTTTCACGGAGCAGATGGAAAACGTCGCTTCCTTTACTCTCCAGATGGGCTGGAGAAGCTTATACTGCGGCATCCAGAAGCTGGAGCATGACGGGATCACGTTTTATTTTGTCGACAACGAATATTATTTCCGGCGGAAGGGCTGTTACGGCTACGGTGACGATTCGGAACGATTTGCCTTCTACTGCCGCGCGGTGCTTGATGCTCTGCCGCATATCGATTATATGCCGGACCTGCTTCACTGCCACGACTGGCAGGCCGGCATGATTCCGGTGCTGTACAAGGCGCATTTCAGCCATCAGCCGCTGTTCTCCCATCTCAAAACGATCGTTACGATTCACAATTTGAAATATCAGGGTGTCTTCGGCAAGGAACAGTTCCAGGACTTTTTTGCTTTGGGCGTGGAGCATCTGCACGGGTATGCGCTGGAAATGCACGGCGGGGCGAGCTTCCTGAAGGGCGGCTTGCTGTACTCGGATTATATTACGACCGTCAGCCCGACGTACGCGGAAGAAATCCAAACGCCCTATTACGGGGAGCATCTCGACGGGCTGCTGCGCAGCCAAAGCGGCCGGCTGCAAGGCATACTGAACGGGATTGATTACGAGGAATTCGATCCGATGACGGACTCGCATCTGGAGGTCAACTATCGGGATTCTTATGCGAAAAAGCAGGCGAACAAGCTGAAGCTGCAGGAGCGGCTGGGCCTGCCGGTTGACAAGGATATGCCGTTGATCGCGCTGGTAACGCGCCTGGTCGACCAGAAGGGGCTTGCGCTCATCGACCGGGTGATCGCCGACCTGATGGCGCTTGACGCGCAGTGGGTCGTGCTGGGTACCGGAGAGCCGCGGTTCGAGGACCTGTTCCGCTGGGCCGCAGGCGCGTTTCCGGACAAGCTGTCGGCGCAAATTTTGTTCAACGAAGCGCTGGCCCGCCAAATTTATGCCGGGTCAGATCTGTTTTTGATGCCCTCGCTGTTCGAGCCGTGCGGGATCGGCCAGTTGATCGCGATGCGGTACTGTTCCGTCCCGATCGTCCGCGAGACTGGCGGGTTGCGGGACACCGTGACGCCTTATGACGAAACGACCGGGGAAGGGGCCGGCTTCAGCTTTGCGAATTATAACGCCCATGACATGCTGTTCACGATCGAACGCGCCGTCCGGTTATATCGGGAGCCGGGCGTATGGACGAACCTGATGAACAATATCAAGAAAAAAGATTTCAGCTGGCACAAATCGGCTCAGCAATATGCCGACTTGTATCGTCAACTGGCAGTGGCATCTGAAGTTGAGTAGTGAGCGAACCAGCATCTTTCGTATAAATGGAGGAAGGCCGGGCAGCGCCTTGCATGTGCGCGTACCCGGCCTTCTTTTTTGGATTAGGCGCCGTCAGGCCCCTCTTCATAGTACATGGTTTCCTTGTTAAAGGAGCGGTTAATCGCCAGAAAGGCGTGCAGCAGTTCGAATAGCTCGGCTTGGTTCAGCATCAACGCCGGCTTGCCTTCCGACTCTGCAGTATCCGAAACCTGAAACAGGATCGACTTGTACGTCGGATTCATCTGAATCTCGAACTGGTCTTTTTTTAGCACGCTTTCCCACATCGTCTCATCCAACCCTTTCGCTTTCGATGGTCGCCCCGCCAATGGAACGCTGTTTCCTACGATATGCGCCGTCCTGTGAATATATTCCCGCTAGATTCTCCGTTCAGGTTTTATCCCCGCCGCGCCTCCAAAAAATAATTCTTGACGAAAACGAATAGACGAGTAAAATTTTTAGTATAGAATTATTTTAATCTGAATAGTATTTTCTAAGACTATTTTTTTACTCCAAAAGTTGCACTTGGACAACAAATTTAGCCCGGGACATGAATGTTAGATGGTGACATCATTTTTTGACTGGGGCATCTTGTTGCTGGAATATATACAGATTGAGGTGTGAACCATGAACGAAGAACTGGGAGTACAAACAAGAGTCGAACAAAGCCCGAGAGCAGAAAAAAAAGAGCGTTCGGAGAACAGCAGCGGCTGGAGATTGGAAAGAACGCAGCATTCGCTGCCTGAAGTATACCGTTCCTTGAAAATCCCGAAGAGTGGAAGCTGGATCAAAAAGTTTCTGGCCTTTGCCGGACCTGGTTACTTGGTTGCCGTAGGGTATATGGACCCGGGGAACTGGGCTACGGATATTGCCGGAGGCTCCTTGTTCGGTTATTCGCTGCTATCGGTCATTTTGATCTCGAATCTGATGGCGATCCTGCTGCAGGCGCTTGCCGGAAAGCTCGGAATCGTCACCGGGCGGGATCTTGCCCAAGCATGCCGCGACCATTACAGTAAGCCGGTCTCGATGATGCTGTGGGTGCTGTGCGAGCTGGCTATTGCGGCGTGCGATCTGGCCGAGGTGATCGGCTCCGCCATTGCGCTGCAGCTGCTGTTCGGCATCCCGTTGCTGTACGGGGTCATGATCACCGTGCTGGACGTGCTGCTTGTGCTGCTGCTGCAAAACAAAGGCTTCCGTTACATCGAAACGTTGGTGATCGTGCTGATCGTGACGATTGGCGCCTGCTTCGCGGTCGAAATCTTTTTGTCCAAGCCGGACATTGGCGGTATCGCCCGGGGGTTCGTTCCGACGACGCAGATCATCACCAATCCGGCGATGCTGTACATTGCCATCGGAATATTGGGCGCGACCGTCATGCCGCATAACCTGTACCTTCATTCGTCGATCGTTCAAACGCGGCAATTCGAGCAGACGACGGCCGGGAAGCGGCAGGCGATCAAATACGCCACTTGGGACTCGACCATCGCTTTGTTTTTCGCGTTATTCATTAATGCGGCGATTCTGATCTTGTCGGCTGCGACATTTCACCGGGCAGGCTTAACCAAAGTGGCAGAAATCAACGACGCTTATCAACTATTGACACCGCTGCTGGGAACCGCCCTCGGAAGTATTTTATTCGGCGTAGCGCTTCTGGCTTCCGGACAAAACTCGACGTTAACCGGGACGCTGGCCGGACAAATCGTCATGGAAGGCTTTCTTAACTTCCGGATGCCTTCCTGGCTGCGCCGTTTGATCACGCGGCTCATCGCGGTCATCCCTGCCGTCATCGTCACGGCAATTGCGGGAGAGAGCGGGACGGCGAAGCTGCTCATTCTCAGCCAAGTTATTTTATCGTTCCAACTGGCGTTCGCCGTCATCCCTCTCGTTAAGTTTACGAGCGACAAGAAAAAAATGGGCGAGTTCGTCAACGCTCCGTGGCTTACGGTCTTATCGTGGATTGTCGCGATCTTTATCGCCATCTTGAACATTTACTTGCTTTATAAAACGTTCGCGGGCTGACCGCTTGGGAATAGGAATGCTCTACATTACGCTATGATTGGTTCTTTTATACCAGAGTATTTTCCTGTATAGTGAAATGAAAAATGCAATTTCCGATGGCAGGAGCTGGAACAGAGGATGATCAAGATTGTTTCTCTCAATGTAGGCAAACCGCAATCCGTTCCGTTTGAGAAAAAAGAAGTGTCCACGGGCATTTACAAGCATCCGGTCGCGGGCGAGGTGTTCCTGTCTTCTCTGAATTTCGACGGGGACGGACAGGCGGATCTTGTGCATCATGGCGGTAAGGACAAAGCGGTGTGCGTCTATCCTTACGAGCATTATGCTTATTGGTCCGAGCGGCTCGGAAGAAAGCTGCAACATGGCGCATTCGGAGAGAATCTGACGACGCAAGGCTTACTGGAAGACGAAGTCTGTATCGGGGATACATTCCAGGTGGGCGAGGCCGTTCTGCAGGTCAGCCAGCCGCGGCAGCCTTGCTTCAAGCTGTCGGTCAAATACGGCGTGCCCGAGCTGCCGCTCTGGGTGCAGAACACCGGCTATACCGGCTATTACTTCCGGGTACTGCAGGAAGGGAACGTCGCCGCAGGAGACGAGCCAATCTTGCTGGAACGTCATCCACACGGCAGAACGGTTACGTTCGCCAACCGTATTATGCATCATGAGAAGCAAAACATAGAAGGAATGCGCGCTATGCTGGCCGTTGAGCGGTTGTCCGACAGCTGGCGTAACACGTTCGAGAAACGGCTGGGCGGTATCGAAACCGATACGAAGGAACGGTTGACAGGTCAAGTGTAAGGAGCCGGATCTGCGGCTTCGGCTTCATGAAAAAAGGACGTGTCCCCATGCTATAAAAGCATGGGGCGCGTCCTTTTTGCAATACAGATTAAAGCCATGTGGTTTTATCGGCGAACGGCGTTCGCTTCGTTGGCGCAGCATCGCCTTCGGGATAGCCTACGCAAAGCGTAGCTATGATTTTTTGCCCTTCCGTCGCACCTGCAAAACGGCGAAGCCGTTCGTCCCGGACCAAACCGACGCCCCGGGTTCTCCAAACCATCCCTAGGCCAAGCTCGCCAGCCGCGAGCCACATGGAATGGATGGCGCAGGCGACGGCGTATTCGTTGTCCTCGGACGCTTCCGCATCGCCCGGCACGATATCCGACGCAACAATAATAAGAAGCGGCGTGTTTCGGACCGCCGTCATGGAAGCTTCGACCAGCTCCGGCTTCGTAGGAAACCGCTCCTGAAGGAAGGCAAGCGCCAGCGCGGCGTAGCGCTCTTTGGCCTCGCCCCGCACCACATAGAAGTGCCACGGCTCCCTAAGCCGGTCGTTCGGCGCTGAAGTCGCGGCCTCCAGCAGCTGTTCGATTTTTTCCGTTTCAACTTCACGGGCTTGAAAATTGCGCACGGCTCTACGGCGGCGCAGCGCTTCCGCAATCGTATGATTCATGAGTTCCATTCCTCCAAACCGGTCCGATAAATGATGATATTAATGAATGATGATCAACCATTATTGTATGCTTTTTCCGGCATGTTTTCAATCCGCAGCTACAGCTCCTGCCCGGTTGCCTCGGACAAGGCCCAATGCTACAATGAGAGAACCATAAGGTCCGCTGGGCAGTGAAAAAGGTGGCTGGGAACTTGAGCATCTTCGGAAAATTATACTTCGTGCTTTCGTTTATCAATATCATGTTTGCATTTGCCGTCATCTTCCTGGAGCGACGAAATATCGGAGTTACGTGGGCGTGGCTGATGGTCCTGCTGTTTTTACCGGGGATCGGATTCGTCGCCTATTTGCTGTTCGGGCAAAACCTCAGCAAGCGCAAAATTTATAAAGCGCAGGAAGAGCAGCTGCATAACATGGCGCGATTGGTAGAGAAGCAGATTGAAACGGTCGCCCTGCGCCGGATCGAATTCCACGATCCGGTTATGGCCGATTACCATGATATGATTTATATGAATTTGCAGAACGGCTACGCCTTTTTTACACAGGATAACCGGATTAATATTTTTACGGAAGGCAACCGCAAATTCGACTCGCTTTTCAAGACGATCGCCGGGGCGAAGCATCACATTCATCTGATGTACTACATCGTTCGGGACGACGGATTGGGCCGGAGGCTGATCGCCGCGCTCAGTGAAAAGGCGAAGGAAGGCGTGCAGGTTCGTTTTTTATATGATGATATCGGGTGTGCGGGACTATCCAAGCATTTCTTCAAGCCGCTTCTGGCGGCCAGTGGGCAGGCATCCGCCTTTTTCCCGTCACGCATTCCGTATGTGAACATGCGACTGAACTTCCGGAATCACCGGAAGCTGGCGATTATCGACGGAACGTGTGGATACATCGGCGGCTTTAATGTTGGAGACGAATATCTGGGGTTGGATTCAAGATTCGGCCCGTGGCGGGATACGCATCTGCGAATCGAAGGCAGCTCCGTCCTGCAGATGCAGGCGCAGTTCATTATGGATTGGAATCTGGCTTCGCGAATCAAGCTGAACCGAATCGAGGAGTATTTCCCCTTGCCGCCTCACGAGGGGGATGCAGGGGTGCAAATTTTGTCGAGCGGGCCCAACAACGACCGGGAGCAGATCAAGAACGCCTATATTAAAGTGATCAACTCCGCCAAGGAGTCCGTTTATTTGCAGACGCCGTATTTTATTCCCGACGAAAGTCTGCTGAATGCGTTGAAGATGGCCGCGTTATCCGGGGTCGACATCAAAGTTATGCTTCCTGCCGTACCCGACCATAAAATCGTGTACTGGGCGTCATTCTCGTATTTGGGCGATTTGCTCGATGTCGGCGTCAAGTGCTACTTGTATCACCAGGGCTTCATACATGCCAAGACGATCGTGGCCGACGGCAAGGTTGGTTCCGTCGGAACGGCCAATATCGATATCCGCAGCTTCAAGCTTAATTTTGAAGTCAATGCCTTAATATACGGAGGAAAGACCGCATCCAAGTTGAAAAAAATATTTGAGCACGATTTGAAGCACTGCACGGAATTGACGCTGGAGCGGTATTACAGCCGTCCCCGCTTTCACCGCGCGCGGGAATCGGTCACCCGGCTGCTGTCGCCAATCCTGTAGATCGCAATCCTGCCGTCCGTGTCCCTGAGACGCCATCAATTCCCTCGTATAGACTCGCCTCCCCATTTTCAAAATAGGAGGGAGGAGGGATTGCATGGGCAAATCATGGCAAAGCATCGTATGGACGATATCCGTCTTGCTGTTCGTTGCAGGAGCGGCTGCTTCCTGCAGTCAACCGCAACCGAAAAGCCGGATCAACTCGAATGCGCCGGGTGAACAAGCGGCCTTGCCGCCTACGCCCGACAGCAGCGTACGCATGAAGGGAGCCAGCGGCGCCAAATCGTGGCGTACAACGGCCGATGCCATTATCGCGGAAGGCGTCAAGTATATGGGAACTCCTTACGTCTATGGGACGGAACGATTTGAGGACAAAGCGTTCGATTGCTCGTCCTATGTTCAATATTTGTACGGTCACCACGGGATCTCGTTAGGCTACAACGCCAGAGAGCAAGCGGTACAAGGACCAGAAATTGCATTCATGAACATGCGGCGGGGCGACTTGATGTTTTTCTCGGACGAAGATTTTCCGAATGAAACGGGTCTCAATAAAGTCAGACATGTAGGGATTTATATGGGGGAAGGAAAAATTCTTCATACGTACCAGCCCGGAATCGGCGTGGTGATCAGCAATATTCATAAGGACGAGAAAGAAGGAGAGTACTGGTATCAGCATTTCTTGTTCGCGCGGCGGGTTATTCCGGATTGAGAATGGGAGATTTTTTTATCAAAATTGAAGAAAATGAAGTTTTGCTCCATAATGATTGTGTACGGCCAAGCGATATAAACGATAAAGGACAGACCGGGCGGAAGTTCACTCGGCTGTCCTTTTGTTGTTGTGGGCGGCTTCTCCCGGCAGTATCCATTCGCTCGATTGACGGAACATCGGCTCGAACGGTACTAAAATTTTGATCGGCAGGGGGTACGGATCGCGGATGCATTGCAGCATCGTTTTGGCGGCAACGACGCCGATCTCGTACGTCGGAATATGGATCGTGGACAGCGGCGGAATCGTGTAGCGCGACGGCTCGTTGTCGTCGAAGCCAACGATGGCGAACTCGCTCGGCATGCGGTAGCCCTTCTCGGCAATCGCCCGCATCGCCGCCATGGCCATCATGTCGCTTGCGGCAAAAACCGCCGTCGGTAAATCTTCGACGTGCTCGTCCAAATACCGCAGCATGAGCTGATACGAGTCGTTCGGCTCCCATCCGGCGTCGATGACCCGCTGCGCCCGAAGCGGCAGCCCCGCCTGTTCTAAAGCCGTCTGGTACCCCCGGTAGCGCTTCTCCCTCTCGAATTTCCCGGAGCGTCCGGTGCCTCCGATAAACAAAATGTCTCGGTGGCCTTGTTCGATTAGATGGTGGACGGCCTGCCGCGCCGCTTCCACTCGGTCGTACGATATCGTTGGAATGTCGGGGTCCGAAACGTCGATGCCGACGAGATGACGCACATGCTTTTTCAGATGGTTGTATAATTTGGCCTCGATGCCCCCGATGACGATCAATCCCTCGACCTGGCTATCCTGAACGGCATGCTTCAACATTTCCGGCTTTTTCAGTTCTTCCTGCGTATATGTGAAGGCGACTTTATAGCCGTGCTTGGCCAGCTCTTTCTCAATGCCGTCGCAAATGACCGAGAAGTAAGGGTGATAGTGGCGGTTCTGAATCGTCGAAACGACACAGCCGATGCCTCGCGTAGCTCTGCCGTCGGTGCCGGACGATTTGATCTGATAGCCGAGCTCCCGGGCGGCGTCCCATATTTTTTGCTTGGTTGCGGTATTCACGGTCCGGTTGGCGTCGTTGGCCAAGACGCGGGACACCGTGGAGACGGATACGCCGACGCGGTCTGCGATATCTTTCAGTGTTGGCATAACATAACCCCGCTTCTGATCGGATAATGAGGGAATTTTGCCGCAAATTCTACGGTTCATGTTACGCAAAACGACGCGCCAGGTCAAACGATTTGATCACTACAAAACGAAACTATTTTTGCAATACTTGCCGCGAATAACTGAAAGTAATGGTTTACCGGACGGTTACGGCTCGATGCCGTACTGCTCGATCTTCCGGTACAGCGTCGTCCGGCCGATGTCGAGGAGGGCGGCGGATTTGCTCAGGTTCCAGCCGGTCGACTTCAGCGCCCGTCGGATCGCTCCGATTTCCGCATCTCTTAATGTCGGCACGGTCGGGCCGTCATGCCGGAACTCGACGACATCCGTTTGGTCGAGCTCGTCAAAGTGCAGATGCTCGGGGCGGATCGGCCCTTCTCCTGCGAGAAACGAAGCCTGTATCAAAATACCATGGAGCTCGCGGATATTGCCGGGCCAGCCGTAGCGCAGCAGCTTGTGCTTCGTTTCTTCCGGCAGCTGGCGGTGGGGGCAGCCGTTCTTATGCAGCCAATGCTCGACGAGCGTCAGCAGATCGGATCGTTCCCGTAAGGAAGGCAGCGTGATCTGGATGCCCTTCAGCCGGTAGTACAAGTCCGCGCGGAAGCGCCCTTCCTTGATTTCAAGCGGCAAATGCTTGTGCGTGGCCGCGACGATCCGCACATCGATGCGTCTCGATTTGGTACTGCCCACGGGCGTGACGGTACGCTCCTGCAGCACGCGCAGCAGCGCCGCCTGTGCGCGCAGCGACATATCCCCGATCTCGTCCAAAAAAATCGTCCCTGTATGCGCCGCCTCGAATTTTCCCGTACTGCCCTCCCGATTTGCTCCCGTGAATGCTCCTCGCTCGTAGCCGAACCATTCGCTTTCCACCAGACTATCCGGAATCGCGCCGCAGTTGACGGCAATGAAAGGTCGGTCCGCCCGCAGACTTGCCGAGTGGATCGATTGGGCGAACAGCTCTTTGCCCGTACCGCTTTCACCGAGAAGAAGGACGGGAATATCGGTGAGTGCTGCTTTGGAGGCCAGTTCTTTCTTTTCCTCGAAATTGAGGCATGTCCCGGCGATGTCGGAGAAGCTGTAGAGGCCGTGCCGGCTTCCTTGCGGCTTACGGACTGCTACGGAGCGCCAGACGGTACGGCTGCTGTCCTGAATGGTTTGGACGGAAAAGCCCTCGATGCCGGTGAACGGCTTGCCGAGCGCATCTTTGCCTACGGCCCGCAGCGCCGCCTGATTCGCCCGAATGATCCGATTATCCCTGTCGAGCGACAGCAGGGGGAGCGGGTTATGGCTGGCGGTAAATTCAAGCTCTTGAAGCGTAACGAGATGATCCTGCTTCGCTTCCTCCAGCAGCAGCCGGTTTTGCAGCGATTCCGCGACCATGACGGCAAGGGTGAGACTGTAGTGGTGGTAGCTCTCCCGCCTGCCGCTGAAATTGATCACGCCGATCAATTCGCCTGTCGGACTGAAGATCGGGGAAGAAGCGCAGGTGAGAAAAGCGTTGGCCCGGTAGAAATGCTCCGCCGCATGGACGCGGATGGGAATTTTGTCGGTGATGGCGATGCCGATCGCATTGGTGCCTTTGCGTTGCTCGTCCCATACAGCCCCGACCTGAAGCTGAACGGCTTCCGCCCGTTTCGAAAAGCCGGGGTCCCCGGCAGCATGCAGAATGCAGCCTTGGGCATCGATAAGCAAGGCCGTTTGGCCGGACTGCTGAATAAAAGGTTCGATGGTGTCGAAAATTTGCGAGGCATGACGAACAAGTGTTGTGTTTTCTTTCAATCGCTCATGAAAGAGCTTTCCGGTCAGCAGACGGTCATCAAACGGGTCGGTCGGCTTCAGTCCGTACTGCTGGCAGCGCTTCCATGAGCTGGCTACAACCTCCGAATAAGTCTGAATGTCCAAGGATGACAAGAAAGACACCTCCGGAAACATCAATATAGGTATAGAATATCACAACCTGCGAAGGTTCACCATTTGTTCACGGCAATTGTTCTATTTTGAACCAGAAAGAACGGAGGGAGTGTTCCGGAATGAAACAACTTTTAATAAAACGCTTTCAAACATTCCTTGTGTGACGCAGCTCACACATATTGGCACGCTTTTTGCTTTATTTATAGCGAAGTCAAAAAGTTTTCAAGGGGAGGAATTCATCAGATGAAAGCGGCCGTTGTGAATGAGTTTCACCAGCAATTGGAGATTAAAGACGTACCCGTGCCGGAGATCGGCTACGGCGAAGTGCTCGTCAAGATGAAAGCGTGCGGGGTTTGCCATACCGACCTGCATGCCGCTCACGGAGATTGGCCGGTCAAACCGAAGCTGCCGCTTATTCCCGGACATGAAGGCGTCGGCGAAATCGTGGCGCTGGGAGAAGGCGTGACTTCGCTTAAGCTGGGAGACCGCGTCGGAATTCCTTGGCTCTATTCCGCGTGCGGCGAATGCGATTATTGCTTGACAGGGTGGGAGACGCTCTGCAAAAACCAGCTCAACGCAGGGTATTCGGTCGACGGCGGGTATGCTGAGTACTGCAAAGCGCCGGCTGCTTATGTGGCGAAAATTCCGGATAGCATAAGCTACGTGGACGCGGCTCCAATCTTCTGCGCAGGCGTGACGACGTATAAAGCGCTTAAGGTGACGGGGGCGAAGCCCGGCGAGTGGGTTGCCATTTACGGCATCGGCGGACTCGGCCATGTTGCGCTCCAGTATGCCAAAGCGATGGGCTACCATGTGGTCGCCGTCGATATTCATGACGATAAGCTGGAGCTTGCTATGGCTTTGGGAGCCGACTTGACCGTCAACGGGCAGAAGGAAGACCCTACGGAAGCGATTGAGCGGGAAATCGGAGGTGCGCATGCCGCGATCAGCGTCGCCGTGACGCCGAAAGCGTTCGAGCAGGCTTACCGCTCAGTTCGGCGTGGCGGCACGCTGGTCGTCGTCGGACTGCCGAATGCGGATTTGCCGATCCCGATTTTTGACACTGTGTTGAACGGCGTAACAGTCAAGGGCTCGATTGTCGGCTCGCGAAAAGATTTGCAGGAAGCGCTGGATTTTGCGGCCCGGGGGAAGGTGAAGACGAATATCGAGACGCAGCCGCTGGACCGGATCAATGAAGTGTTAGACCGGCTGCAAAAAGGTCAGGTCAATGGACGTGTCGTCCTGACGCTCGATTAACGGTACAAGGCATACATTCGCATCCGTCGCATACATCTGTATCATCACAACTCATGTCATAATCTATCCAATCCAAACGTGGGAGGACGAAACGATGATCTATGCACAACCAGGACAAACCGGAGCCAAGGTGACATTCAAGAAGCGCTACGAAAATTTTATCGGCGGTCAATGGGTCGCGCCGGTGAAAGGGCAGTATTTTGACAACGTTACGCCTGTAACGGGTCAAGTCTTTTGCGAGATTCCCCGCTCTACGGCGGAAGACATCGAGCTGGCTCTGGATGCGGCCCATGCCGCCAAAGATGCTTGGGGCCGCACGTCGGTAGCCGCCCGGGCGCAAATCTTGAACAAAATCGCGGACCGTATGGAAGCGAATTTGGAGCTGCTTGCCGTAGCGGAGACGTGGGATAACGGCAAGCCGATCCGGGAAACGCTCGCGGCCGACCTGCCGCTGGCCATCGACCATTTCCGCTATTTCGCCGGGTGCATCCGTACAGAGGAGGGCACGCTAGGGGAAGTGGATAACGATACAGTCGCCTATCATTTCCATGAGCCGCTTGGCGTCGTCGGGCAAATCATTCCGTGGAACTTCCCGCTGCTGATGGCAACGTGGAAAATCGCGCCCGCGCTGGCGGCCGGCAATTGCGTCGTGCTCAAGCCCGCGGAGCAGACGCCGGCGTCGATCCTCGTGCTCGCGGAGCTGATTGCCGACCTGCTGCCGGCCGGCGCACTGAACATCGTAAACGGCTTCGGGCTCGAAGCCGGCAAGCCGCTCGCTTCGAGCAGCCGCATTGCCAAGATCGCGTTCACCGGCGAAACGACGACGGGACGCTTGATCATGCAGTATGCTTCGCAGAACATTATCCCGGTCACGCTGGAGCTCGGCGGAAAGTCGCCCAATCTGTTCTTTGAAGATGTATACGCCAAGGATGACGCCTTCCTGAACAAGGCGATCGAAGGCTTCGTGTTGTTCGCGCTGAACCAAGGCGAAGTGTGCACCTGCCCATCCCGCGCACTCATTCAGGAGTCGATCTACGACCAGTTTATGGAGCGGGCTTTGCAGCGGGTAGCGGCGATCAAGCAGGGCAACCCGCTCGACACGGAAACGATGATCGGCGCGCAGGCGTCCTCCGAGCAGGTCGAGAAAATTATGTCGTACCTGAGCATCGGGAAGCAAGAAGGGGCCGAATGTCTGATCGGAGGAGACCGGGCGGCGCTCGGAGGAGACCTGAGCGGCGGTTATTACGTTCAGCCGACGGTATTTAAAGGCCACAATAAAATGCGTATTTTCCAAGAGGAAATTTTCGGTCCGGTTGTTTCCGTCACGACTTTCAAGGATCAGGAGGAAGCGTTGGCCATCGCCAACGATACGCTGTACGGACTGGGTGCCGGACTGTGGACACGGGATATCAATACGGCATACCGGTTCGGAAGAAACATTCAGGCGGGCCGCGTCTGGACCAACTGCTACCATGCCTATCCGGCGCATGCGGCGTTCGGCGGGTACAAGGGCTCCGGGATCGGCCGCGAGACGCACAAGATGATGCTGTCGCATTACCAGCAAACGAAAAACCTGCTGGTCAGCTACAGTACGGACGCCATGGGCTTTTTCTGATCCGGGGGCGCGATGGATACGGTCCCAAAGGTGCTCGCAACGGACGAAGCGCTGGCCTTAATCCGCCAGCTCCAGGACAAATACGGCCCTGTCATGTTCCATCAATCGGGAGGCTGCTGCGACGGCAGCTCTCCCATGTGCTATCCGGAGGGGGAATTCCTGCTCGGGGAACAGGACGTCCGGCTCGGTGAGATGGGCGGCGCTCCGTTCTATATGAGCCAAGCGCAGTATGACTATTGGAAATACACGCAGCTAATCATTGACGTGGTGCCCGGGAGAGGCGGTATGTTTTCGCTCGAAGGGCCGGAGGGAAAGCGATTTTTGACCCGGTCGCGCGTGTTTACCGACGAGGAGCGGAAAGCGCTCGGACTGCCGTAATCCCGCTGGAAGGTTATTGCGGAGAACACTGGAAATTATCCCGCAGCAGGTCCGCCTGCAAATGGCGGTCAGGGAAGCGTGCCGTCGGCAAAATCCGCATATTTATGCACTGTAACTCTCGATGGGTCGGTCGCCGTCGCCGATTGCCGGATTGAAACCAAATCGCAAAGTCCTTGTTATATGCAAGGGCTTTTTTGCCTTTCCGATCTAACGTATAAAAGGTTCGTTAAAAAAACATTATATTACAGAACTATATCATACAAACCAAGGAGGATCTGCATGTCACAGTTATTGGATGCCCGCGCGAGAGAGCAAGGGACCAGATTTCTCATTTACCCGCAAAATAAAACGGTGCCGGGATTCGAACAACCCGAAGTGGTATACATCAATGTTCCGCCCGGATCCGTTCAAGCCGGGCCCGAGGATGAAAGAATGTACGTCGTCGATGCTTTGAATAAGATCCCGTTCGGGTTCAACGGTTCACCTGACTTTGCGTACCGATATCAAGGTCCTCATGCCCCTCCGGTTCAACCTAATGCTCAAGGTCATTTCGATCATCTCCGTCCTGGAGATCGCGCATTTTCGGCAGCCACGATGTACGCGACGGTTCGGAGGGTGATGGATATTTGGGAAGATTATTTCGGGAGGACGATTCCTTGGCCGTTTAATCCACCCAAGCTCCTGTTAATTCCTCGGGTGGAATGGGGGAATGCCCATTCCGGATTGGAGGGTTTTCTCGAGTTTGGTTTTCCCGTTAAGCCTGACAGACATGGCTTGGATTACGATAATCCCTACTGCGAAAATTTTGACGTTCTGGCGCACGAGATGGGACATACGATCAAATACTCCGTCATCGGCGTCCCGCAAAATCAAATTACGGATGAATATGGAGGACATCACGAAGCTTTTGGCGATCTTGTGGCTATTGTATCCACGTTACATTTTGATTCGGTTCTCGAAAGTCTACTGCATAACACCAACGGGAACTTGTTTTCGGTAAACGAATTGTCTCGGATGGGGGAATTGCGAAATGGACGGTCTATCCGGATAGCATTCAACAATAAGAAAATGTCAACGGTGGGCCGGGAGGCGCACGATTTGTCCGAACCGTTTACAGGCGGGGCATTCGATATTTTGGTGGAAATGTTCCAAATCAATTTGATCGAGCGCGGACTCATCTCGCAGCAGCTGGGGGATCGAGCTTATTCGGCTCATTTTGAACAGGTTCCGGAGGTACAGCAGCAATTCACAGCACTGTTTCAAGGCAAGGAAAAGGAATTCAAAGATGCGCTGTTAGATGCAAGGGATCGTTTCGGTAAGTTAATGGCAACCGCTTGGAGCAATACGTCCAAAGAAGATCTGCATTATGGGAAGGTATTGCAGGACATCTTGAACGCCGATCGGCAGTTATACAATGGAAAATACGAACGGACAATCCGCAGTTGCTTCGATTGGCGCGAAATTACGACGAACACAGCGATCGAGGCCCCGCGGCTTGAAACCCATCTTGTGGATGAACTTGTAATGGTATGAACGGGGTTACCGGGTCATCCATGGGACCGGAGACATCTCGTTCGAAGACGCGGCAATCACCGCCCACCGGGATGCGGTTTTCGATCCGGCCGCATTCCGGAAAATCGTTTTCTGCGCTCCTCCGCTATTATTGTAAAGCAAGATGAATTTTTGGAACGGTTACTTCAATGAGCAGGAAGTAAAGAGCAGGGGGTTACGCCTCTGCTTTTTTATTTGTTGAGAATTATTAATTCTCGTAATGTTGCAAACAGCCGCATTAATAATAGAGGAACGGGGATTTGTGGTTCCTCTATAGTTAGCTCATAGGGAGCAGTTGTCTTAGGGAAAGGTTTCCAATGTTTCGGGGCAGTGGGATGGAGCGTTTACCGTAACATTTACTACGGTTGCCGACGCTTATTTCCAGTTTGCGGGGGCGCGCCGTACGTGGAAAATAGAGGGGGCGGGCATTTGACGATGAACCTTAGGGATAGCGAACCTGAGCGAAAAGGAAAGCTCAGGTTTTTTTACGTTTTTGTAATGCGGCCTCCATTATTTTTATTCGATTGTAACGGCTCGGGAGGTAAGATAGGTCATGTACGAAACAACTTCATAAACCCCTGCTTGAAAATACGTTCTCTGAAAGCGAGATGACTTTGATGAAAACGAAAAAGATGATCACGACTGTCGCGCTGACGACTGCCGTTACGCTCGGTTCGCTTGCTCCAATTCATGTATTGCATGTACAGGCAGCGGCCTCATTCACCGATGTCAGTGCAGCGGCGCCTTACCAGACGGCGCTTGAAGCGCTCGAAAAAAGCCAAGTCGTTCAAGGCTACGGCCAGCATGACTTCCGTCCGAACCAAGCGATCACCAGAGCCGAGCTTGCGACGATGGCGACCAAAGCGTTCCAGCTTCAAGCTGCAGGACAGGCATCCGCATGGAGCGATGTGAAGGCGTCCGACTGGTTCTACGAATACGTGAACGCGGTTGTTGACCAAGGCGCCATGAACGGGGAGAACGGCAGTTTTAAACCGAACGATTCGTTATCGCAAGATCAATTGATCGCGATTATTGCCAAGGCATCCAAAGCCGATGCGGCCACGCTGAAAAATGCGCTAGGTACGGCTTATTCGGGAAGCAGCGCCATGACCCGCGGCGAAGCCGCTATCGTGGTCCATGCCGCGTTGCAGGTCGCTTCTTTTCAAGTGACGGAGTGGAAAGCCGTGAACCCGATCACGCTTCAAATTACGTTCTCCGCGCCGCTGCCGAAGGAAGAGATCGACGTGGAGAAAGCCAAAGCGAACTTTATGTTCGACAACGGCTTGACGCCGCTTAACATTCCGCAGCTGAAATCGGGCTCGAAATCGACCTATATTTTACCGGTTTCTCCGCAAAAAGCGGGCACGACTTATACGTTCTCCTACAAAGGCAAAAAAATTGGCACCTTCGAAGCGATGACGAACAAAATTTCGATGAGCTCCGTGCAGCAAGTTGCTTCCGATACGTTCGAAATTGAATCGAAGCTGGAAGACGGCGTTACCGACTACGGCAACGTAGTCGTGGCTTACCAAGGGAAGCGCGGCGGCCTTGAGTTTAGTCTGGACGACAACAACATGTACAACGGCAAAACGTATCAGCTGATTTCGTCCATGAGAGGCAAGCAAGTTACGATTACGCCGGAGAACGGAGAGCCGATTGTCGCTTCGTACGTACCGTTCACGCAAGCGACGGACGGGCGACAAGCTCCGAAATTCCGCCTGCCGGAAGGGCAGACACTGAAGCCGGGCGTCAAGTATACGGTCACTTCCGATTGGTCGACCATTGCCAATCCGACGTTTACGACGAAAGAAATCGCGCCGCTTCAAATTCAATCCGTCGAACAAGCCGATGCCGCTTCGTTGAACGTGACCTTGTCGGCGGACCCGAAAGACGAGCTGTTCGCTCTCCGCAGCATCGTGCTGACAGCCGCCGACGGCACTAAGCTGAACGCGACTTACAAGCTGACCTCGCGCAAAGGCGCCGTCGGGACGTTCGATCTGCAGAACGGTAGCAAGCTGACGCCGGGAACGACGTATACGGTTGCGCCGCTCGGAAACTGGGCTACGGCTGCGAACGTGACGCTCACCGCGAAATAAGAGCGGCAGGAGACGTAGTAACATAATCATCCCATATAAAAATCCATCGGTCCTTGGTAAAGGCCGATGGATTTTTGACGTTTAACCGCCGTTTTGGATCATATAGCCTACGCCGGGGTAGGTTACGATCCATTGACCTTCCGGAAGGACGGCTTTCAGCTTCTGCCGGATGCGCGCGATGGTCACTCGCAAATATTCCACATCGTCGCGGTATTCGCTGCCCCAGATTTCGGTCAGCAGCTGCTCGTGGGTCAGCACCTTGCCTTCGTGCTGAAGCAATTGGACAAGCAGCTTGTATTCCGTGTCCGTAAATTTGATTTCGCTGTCACCGTGCCACGCCCGGCGCTGGGCCAGATTGACGATAACGGGGCCGAGGCGCAGCTCCTTGGCGGCGGGTATTTGTCCGCTACCGCGGTCAAAGCGCCGCAGCACGGCGCTGACGCGGGCAAACAGCTCATCCAGCGAGAACGGCTTGGTCAAATAATCGTCGGCCCCCAGATTCAGTCCCTGCACCTTGTCGCTGGAATTGCTCCGCGCCGTCAGGATGATGACCGCCACGTCCGTATAAGTTCGGAGCCGGGTCAACACCTCGAAGCCATCCATTCCCGGCATCATGACGTCGAGCAGAATTAGATCGGGATCGAACAGGTCAAGCGCCTCCAGCGCTTCCGCGCCGCTTGCGCACGTGGCGGTTTCATAGCCGGCCGATTTCAAATTGGCAGCGATAAACCGTAAAATTTTCGGCTCGTCGTCTACGATCATAATTTTATGCTTCTTCATTGTCGTCCTCCGTTTGGCCGTAATAGATAGGCACCGAGACGATCATCGTCGTTCCTGCGCCTTCCGTGCTGTGTACTTCGATCGAGCCGCCGTGTGCGTCAATGATGCCTTTGCAGATCGCAAGTCCCAGTCCCGTTCCTCCGGTACGGCGGCTGGACGAAACGTCGACCCGGTAGAACCGGTCGAAAATGTGGGGCAGATGGGCTTCGGGAATGCCAATGCCGTTGTCCTTGACGAAAATTCGCACGTTCAGCCCGTTCGGCTCCGCTGTGACCCGAATATGAGGCTTCGATTCGTTGTAACGGATGGAGTTGGTGAACAGATTGATAAAAATTTGCTCCATCCTCCGTTTGTCCGCATAGAGAAACGGCAGTTCCTCGTACAAGTCGATATGAAGCTGCGCATCGGCCGAAAGGGAGTGGGGCAGTCTCTGCCAAGCTCCTTCAACGACGGAGCGGACCCGGACAGGCGCGGGATGAATGCTCAGCGCCCCGGCTTCGATCTTGGAAATGTCGAGCCATTCGTCGATCAGCTCCTGAATCCGGCCGATATCCTCGTGAATGCCTTCCAGCAGCTCCTGCTTGAACTCCTCGTCCCATCCGGCATGCTTGCGCAGCAGCGTCTCAACGCTTCCTTTGATGCTCGTAATCGGAGTCTTGAACTCATGAGAGGCGAGCGAGATCAAGTCGTTCTTCAGCGAGTCGATCTCATGCTCCTTCGTCATGTCCCGGAAGACGTAGCCACGTCCGAATTCCTTGCCGCCGTCCGACACTTGAAACGAGGCCAACTGGACGACCCGTTCGTCGCCGGGGGAGCGGACCAGCGTAAATTTGCCGGTTGGATTCGGCTTGCGGCCGATTCGGACGAAGTCCTCGTCCGGTTGTGGCATTTTGCGAGCGATCCGGCTCAGCAGTTCCTCCTCCGTCAAGCTTAGGAGTTCCTTGCCGTCGAATCTGAACAGCTCGGCCATCCGGCGGTTGGCAAGCACAACCTGCTGATTCACGTCGATAAGGACGATGCCGTCGGAGTAGCTCTCCAGGATGGCGGCGAGCGTCGCATGCTGCTGCTGCAGGCTGAGCGTCCGCTCCTCGACCCGCTGCTCCAACTCGCTGTTCAGCTCCAGCAAAGCCTGCCGGTTGTCATGAATCTGCTCGGCCATCTGCGCAAATTGGCTTGCCAAATAGTGCATCTCGTACGGCGCGCCCGGTGAAGACAGCGGCTCGCTCGGCACGGTATAGCGGTCGGCCGCGAGCGACTGCGTGTAGCGAACCAGCGCATGGATCGTACGGTTCAGCCGTTTGGCCAAATAGGAGCCCAGAAGCACGGTCAAGCCAAGCGTAAGCAAGAGCAGCAGAAAGGTCGATTTGAGCGAGGCGAAGAAAGCTTCCTGTACGGCAGCGTAAGAGCGGCCGACCCACACCGTCCAGCCCAGACTGTCGATCGTTTTGAAGGAAACGAGCTCTTTCTGTCCGTTGGCGCCGGAGACGAACTTGTCCATCCCTTCCTTGAGGGAGGCCGCCGCTTGGACCGCCGGTTCGCCGGACAAATCCGCGATGGACTGCACCAGCTCGCTCCGAGGGTGATAGATGACCCTGCCTTCCGGACCGAGCACGGCGGGATAGGCGCCCGGTCCGTAATCGTATTGGGTGACGAGTCTTGCGATTTGGCCCATGTCGAGTATTCCGATCACAACGCCTTCAAAAGCCCGGCTTTCGCTGTAAAGCGGGGCGGCGATCGCGACGAACGGCGCAGATCCGCCCTCGGCGCCATGCATCGGTACGGAGATCGTGGGCTGCAGCGTCAGCTTCACTTTTTTCCAATACTCCCGCGAGCTTAGATCGGTGCCGACCGGCAGCGCATGCTGCGCATTGCCGCTTTCCGCATCCGGCGAGAGAGCTTTTATCGCGCCGTTCTCATCCGTCACATAGAGCTGGGAGAAGCCAGGCAGGTTATTTTTCACCGACTGGATTTTGCGCGTCAAGCCGGCCCGGTCGCGAAACCCGGGACCGGATGCGCTGATCGTTGTAGCGAGCGTATCCACGGCGTTGCGGTAATAATAAACGTACGTCTCGACGGCGTCGGCGAGACGCTTCGTCGCATGTTCCTGCGTCTTGTTGTACTCCTGCGTCAGCTTGTTGATTTGCTGCACTTGAATGGTGCCAAGGATCAGCACCGGCACGATCGCCATAACCGCAAAGGCCAGCGTCAGATGAGTGCGTAACGAACGATGATTCACGGGTTCCTCCCGGTGTGTTAGAGTGGGTGGGAAAATAGAAAAGCAGAAGCCTTTCCATGCGGCGCTGCCGCTGGAAATTCCCCTGCTTGTACTTTCTAGTGTAGCTTGTATTCGGTCTCAGGTCAATATACGAGGCCCATTACCGGAGCATTCCTTTGTAGATCCCCGGCACGGAATCCGGAATTTCTATCGCGCCGACCGTCTTTTCGTAAAAAGCGACCGGCCCCGCGCCGCCGATCACGGCATAGCCGTATCCCTGGGCTCGCATGTCGTGCAAGCAGGCCAACAGCAGAGCGGCGCCGACGCCTTTGCCGCGGCACACTTCGTCTACGCCGGTCGGGCCGAAAAAGCCTTTGGAAGTCGCGTCGTAACACGCGAAGCCGACCACTTTGTCCTCCAAGGTAGCGATAAAGCACGAGGTCGGATGTCCGCTAATCGCGACGTCGCATTCGCTCTCCCAATGGGGATTGAATTTTTCCTTAACCCAGCTTCGAATCACATGCTTCTCCGGCACGAGCGCCCTGCGGATCGTAAAGCCCGCGTTCTCCAGTTTGGCTCGGAGCGGGGCGTCATCCGGAAGCTCGTACAGCTTCACTAACATATCCGGCATCGTTCTGTGTTCCCTCCTGATGTGCGGTTGAGATTCGTTATGCAGCTTCGAAAAAAATGAGGCGGTTCCCGAACGGGTCCGTCACGGTAAGCTCCTGGGTTTCCCAAGGAGTAGTTTCCAGGCCGGGCTTGGCGTACTTATAGTCTTTAGCTTCAAGCTTCGCATGGAACGCTTCGAGGTTCTCGACTTCGATGCGGACCGCGGCCCCCGGGGAGCAATCCCCATGATGCTCGCTTAAATGGAGCGTACACGCTCCAAGCGAGATTTGCATGTATAAGGGGAAGTTTTCCTCAAACCGGTGCTCCCAATCGACCTGAAAGCCGAGATAGTCCAAATAAAACGCTCTCGCTTTGGTTTCGTCGAATATTCGAAGAATCGGGGTAACCGATTTCAAGGCGAATGACCCATTGCTCATAAACGCACCTCCGTCACAGCTTATTGTATACCAAAACCGGGCTGCGAATCTAGTAAATCCGGATTTTTTCCGCCAGCTTGGACGCATCGCGGCCTACCCAGCCGAGCAGCGCCGACCCTCGGGACGACTGCCACGGCAGGCCGAGATAATACAGCCCGGACACCGGGCTGACGCCGCCGTGGTGAATAGGGTTTCCCTGTGAATCGGTGGCGCCGTCGATCTGTATCCACCGGTAGTCGCTGCGGTAGCCGGTCGACCACACAATATTGCTGACTTCCGCTTCGGTTCCGTTTTCGAATACAATGCGGTTTCTGCGGATTTCGACGGCTCTTGGCTTGAGCAGCACTTTTTGATCCGCTAGAAGCGATTTCAGTTCGAGTCCGTAAATTTTCTCGGGCTGCTTCTTCAGCCACGAGCCGGCCAAGGAGTCGGTACCTGCATAGATAATCCCGAACAGGTCCAAATACCAAAAAATGCTTTTGCCCAGCGCATACAGCGGATTAAAGTGCAACTCGCTTCCCGCGGACAAATAGACTAGCCGCTCCCGGGATAACTCTACGGCGATCTGCGCGCCCGAATTGCCGGCACCGACGACAAGCACAGGTCCGTCCCGCAGCTCGCCGGGATTCCGGTATGCGCTGCTGTGCGTTTGATAGATTTCGTCCGGAATCCCGGAGGCAAAGCCGGGAATGTAAGGCGTGTGGAACGGACCGGTTGACACGATGACTTTGCCCGCTCGATAGCTTCCCCGATTCGTTTCGAGGAGGAAGCCCTGGCTCGTCTTGGTCATCGACACGACCTGCGTCTTCAATTTTACCGGCAGGGAAAAACGTTTCGCGTAAGCTTCGAGGTAGTCAGCAACTTCGTCCTTGTTCGGCATACCATTTGGATTACCAGACATGGGCATGCCCGGCAGCGAAAATCTTCGAGGCGTGAACAGCACCAAGGAGTCATACCGGTTCCTCCAGCTGTCCCCGATGCGGTCGTTTGCTTCCAGCAAGGTAAACGACACCCCTTGTTGTTTCAAATAATATCCCATCGCGAGACCGGCTTGGCCGGCTCCGATCACTAGTACGTCAACTTGTTTCATCTCCATCAAACTCCTTCGCTTAAAACCTTTATATATAATTACAATATATGATCATTTATTCATATAATATAAATGAATAGCTTCTTCATGTCAAGCTACTTGAAGCAGGCTTGCCATACTATCAACTATTTTTCAGGTCGTAATTTTCGGAAGAAGCCGACAGCTGGAAATTCAATTGACAATGAAATGAATAGGCGGCAGCCGGCTCGATTTTGATGTATAATACGATTTTAAAGCGACCTTTCCCGAATGATTCGTCCCGAGAGGCGCTAATTCCCAACGGAGGTGCTTCACCATGCAAAAAAGCTTGGCCTATTCACTCAACCTAAGGATTACAGGAACGTTAAAACAACTAACGGCATGACCCGTCCATCGGTGTGCAAGAGGCGGAAGCGCAAGAAACCGTACTGCCCTGTGTGATGTGCGGTCTGCCGGAAAGGCGGATCTGTCTGCATGAAATTTCGCGCGTCACAAGTATATAAGATTAAAGTTTTTATGACGTCGCTCGCCAATGCGACGGCCTTTACAACCTATGCGGTATACTACATAAGTCAACTCGGGTTAAGTCCGTTCGAGCTGCTGCTCGTTGGTACGGTTCTGGAAGCAACGGTATTGATTTTCGAAGGAATTACGGGGGTGGTCGCTGATACGTATGGCCGGCGGCTGTCGGTTATTGCCGGGATGCTGGTGATCGGGGGCGCATTTGTGCTGGAAGGCAGCGCGCCGTGGCTTGGGGGCGTTAGTCCTTTGCTTTCGCTGTTCGTGTGGATTCTGATTGCGGAATGTATCCGCGGCGTCGGCGAGACGCTGATCAGCGGAGCCGACACGGCTTGGATCGTTGACGAAGTCGGGGAGCAGCATGTGGGGCGCCTCTTCCTGGAAGGCAAGCGCTTGTCGCTGGTCGCTACACTGATCGGTATTGCGCTCAGCGTTGGGTTGTCCACGCTTGCGCCCAATCTGCCGTTTATCATAAGCGGTCTGATGTTTCTCAGCCTTGGGGCATTTTTGCTTCTTTTCATGAAGGAGACCCGATTCGTCCGTCCGGAGCGGGTGGACAAGTTCTCCTATTGGCAGGAGATGAAGGCGACGTGGCTGTCCGGAGCACGGGTAATACGCCGCCAGCCGGTGCTGCTGATGATTCTCGTCGTCACGCTGTTCAGCGGCGCAGCGTCGGAAGGCTACGACCGGCTCTGGGAAGCGCATCTGATCAAGGAGATCGGCTTTCCTGCAGGACTGCCGTTCTCGATGGCAATGTGGTTCGGGCTGATCTCCGTCCTTGCGACGTTCCTCAGTCTGATTGCCGTACGGCTGGCCGAGAAGCGGCTGGATATGGGCAGTGAACGGGTGGTCGTCGTGGCGATGTTTGTTTTGACCGGCTTGCGGGTTATCGCTATCTTGTCATTTGCCTTCGCTCCCGGCTTTACTTGGGCGCTAGGCTCCGTACTTGCGCTTGGTATCATCGGAGCGCTCAGCGGGCCGATCTACGATACGTGGCTTAATCTGAACATCGAAGGTAAAGTCCGGGCGACCGTGCTTTCGATGATCAATCAGTCGGACGCGCTCGGCCAGACGGGGGGCGGCCCGTTCGTAGGATGGATCGGCAGCCGTCTTTCGCTTCGGGCGTCCCTTGTGACAGCCGCGGTGCTCCTGCTGCCGATTCTGGCCGTGTTCGGCCGGACGCTGCGCAAACGATAAAGAACGGCAAAAAGGCACGCCTTCAAAAGCGTGCCTTTTTCGTTTCCGTGATAGCTTGTACGAGCTGTTAATTCGAGAAAAAGCGGTGCATCAGCGACGCATGAAAATGCGAGAAGTCGATCTGCGCCCCGACAAAATAGCCGATGGAGATAAAAAAAACGCACCAGCTGAACGCTCCGATAGCCGAGAACAGCAAATATTTGCGCTTGCCCATTCCGATAACGCCGGACAAGTAGCAGGTTAAGTGACGGATACCGGGAATGAAATAGCCGAAGCTGATCGTCCAAGGCCCGTAGCGCTGGAACCAAGCTTCCACTTTTTCCAGCCGTTCCGGGGTCAGCTTAATCCATTTGCCGTGCTTCCACAGCAGCGGCTTGCCGAACTTGCGGCCAAGCGCGTAGCTGCAGAGCATGCCGGTCATCGCTCCTGCCAGACTGACGGCGACCGAGAGCGAATAATTCAGCATACCGACCGACGCCAGATAGCCGATAAAGGTCATAAGCAGCTCGTCGGGGATAGGCAAGCCCACAATGCCAAGCGCCAAGCTGAAGAATAAAGCGATATATCCGTACTGTAAGATCATCTCCTGTATAAATTGCACGCGGACACAGCTCCTCTCCAGCCGTAGGTGCTAGACGTTCTTGGTATCGTATACGGCTTTGCTTGGACGAAATGCCGGAATCTTGATCTTGCTGATCATCAGGAAAGAAAGACCGACAATGACCAGCACTGTCACTGCTATAAGATGCGCGGGCGGGTTCCACAAGGCAAATGCGGATAACAGACAGCCTGCTCCGGTAATGGGCAGACCGATATGACAGCGATTGTGACAGGTTATTACGTTGAAACGGGCCAGCCGCAGCGCGCCGCATACCATGAACAACGCGGTCAGCAGCGTACCGTATACCGGCAGCTCGCGCAGGGCGACGACATAAATAATGATGGCCGGCGCGGCGCCGAAGGAAATCAGCTCCGATAAGGAACGAAGCTCCTTGGCGAATCCGCCCGACAGCTTCAGCTTTTCCGCAAAATAGCCGCCGAACAAGTCCAGCAAGGCCGCAATCGCGACAAACAGCACCGCTGCGGCCACCTCCCGGTGGAACGCCAGCAGGAGCGAAATCATGCCGATACCCAGCCCCGCTGCTACGAACACAAACGGGATCGATTTTTTCAACATTGTGATTATTCCTCCTTAGGAGATAGGGGAAGCGCGAGGCGAATCGGCTGCCCCACCGTTTGAACCTCTAACAAATCAAGTAAAAATACAAATGTCGGAATTCCGACGATCAGGCCCCAGATGCCGAAGAAATGTTCGGAGAACAGGAGCACGATAAAGGTGTAAAAGATCGGCAGGTGCGTCTTGGAAGCCATCAGCCGCGGGTTGAGCACATAGGCTTCCAATGCGTGAATCAAGGTAATTATCACGACCAAATAGATGACATAGATGAAGCCGCCAAGGCTGAATGCAATAGCGCACAACGGAATCAGCGAGATGAATACGCCGGCGACCGGAATCAAGCCAAGAACGAAGACCAAGAGCGTCAGGCCGAACAGGTTGGGAAAGCCCATCACCCATAAGGCGATCGTTGTGAGCGCACAGTTGATCAGCGCAATCATCAGCTGGGTTTCGATCACTTTGCCAAAGGTGAGGACGAATTTTTGGCCGAAGTATTCGATTTCTTGCACCAGCCATCCGATTTTGCTCGCCTGAAGCTTGTGCGTAAACTGTACAACGCTCGACTTGCTGAGCAGTAAAATCAAGCTCATAATGACGGACAGAAAACCTTCGAAGCCCCAATGGCCGACTTTCGTGATCATATCCAAACCCGGCTTGATGATGCTGCGAAGATCGAGCTGATGAACGACGGATACGAGGTAGCTCACGATTTCGTTCTGCGGATGCGCGTAGACCTCCTTTACCATCACAGCCAACTGGCCTGCTTCGTGAGCTATAGTTGGAAAAACTTTGAAGCCCCAGGCCACCAGCAGAGCGACAAGCAAAGCGTACAGAATGGAGAGCAGCAGCTTGGAATCGATAGGAATGATCGGTTTAATCCAGCGATGGACCAAGTGATGAAGACGATCCATAAGGAACGTCATCAAGAATGTCAATAAGATGAGGTTCAGCATGCCTCTCAGCCAGAACAATAGCAGGCAGAAGAGCGCCAGAATGCCGAAGCGCTGCACATCTTTTCTTTGAAGAAAGGCCATCATATTCATACGAACATCCTTTCGATGGGAACGAGCCAAGTTTGTCTGCCAACATTATAACGCGCCGTTGTGTACTTCATGTGTCCTATCTTCGAAGAAGGCTCTTGTTTTAATTACTCCTTGGGACACACGAAAAACACAAGACTCATGTATAATAGAACAGGTAGGCACGTTACCGGATAAACAGGAGTTGTCATTGCTATGGAACGAAAAGTTCTTCTCATCGAAGATGAGAGCCTCATTCGTGAGATTGTGGCGGATTATTTCGAAAGGGAGCAGTGGACCGTCTACGAGGCGGAGAACGGCAGGCAAGCGCTGGACATGCTGGATGGTCTGAATGCGGACCTCGTCATTCTGGATATTTTGATGCCGGAGCTGGACGGATGGGCCGTATGCAAGCGAATCCGCGCCAAATCGGCGATTCCGATCATCTTTCTCACCGCGAAGTCGGAGGACGACGACAAAATGCTCGGCTTCGAGCTGGGCGCCGACGATTACGTCACCAAGCCGTTCAGCCCGAAGGTGCTCGTTGCCCGCGCCAAAACGCTGATGAAACGCGTCGAGGGGACAGTCGGAAAAGAAGATCATATGCTCAGCTTTGGCCGGGTCACCGTCAACAAACGATCGCACCGCGTCGAAATCGAAGGGCTGGAAGTCGAGCTCACGCCCAAAGAATATGAACTGCTGCTTTATTTGGTCAAAAACGAAGGGATCGTGCTGTCCCGCGAAGCGATCCTGAATCAGGTATGGGGGTTCGATTATTTCGGCGATCCGAGAGTCGTCGACACCCATATTAAGAAATTGCGCGGAAAACTAGGTGACGAGGCGCGGCATATCCGCACTGTCATCCGCGCCGGCTATAAATTTGAGGAGGACCGATGAAAAGAGGCGGCGTTACCTTCAAGCTGTTCGCGATCACAGCGTCTTTTTTCATGTTATTTTACGCGATCGTTCTGCTCGGGCAGTTGCTGTTTTTTGAGAGATTTTACCAGAATCAGCGGTTGGATGGATTGGAAAAAAAGCTGCGGTCCTTCAGCGAGCAGTATGCGTCGAACCGTTGGGACGAGCCGCGCATTACCCGCGAGATGGGACAATTTATCAGCCAAAATAAAGCCCAGCTCGCGATCCTGAATCCGGAAGGAAAACTGAAATACGACAATTTTTTTCGCATTGTCATCCGTGACGACAAAGGCGCTTCGGTCAAGGTTTCCTTGATTCTGTTGTCCGATTCCGATCAGAAGGATTTGCTGGCGGCCCATTTGCAGCGCGGCGACCGGATTCAGGTGGAGGGCGCATACGACGAGGATGATCCGGCTAAAGAATTGATCTACGCGCTCGTCATAAAAAAAGCCGGAATGAAGGACATCGACAGCGCGGCAACGAGCGACGTTGAAGGTCCGTTGGAGCAGGTTTCCGGCGTCATCACCGACGCGCTGTTGCCCAGCCCGAATCTATGGAACTTGCGCCAGGGCTTATTGTACTTTGCCATTGGTGAATCGTTCCCGCTTACCAACGAGCAGAAAGCCGATTTGCAGAGCGGCAAGATGATCGAACGAGAATGGACGGAGTCGATTACCGGCGTGCGCAGCTTCATTGCGATTCAGCCCGTAATGCGGGAAGGCAAAGTCAGCGAGCTGCTCTTCGCGACCACGTCGCTGCAGCAGATTAGTGAGGCTTACGGCGCGCTGCGGCTGTTCTACCTTTATATCGGGGTCGGAGGCATTGTGCTGATCCTGCTGCTCTCGCTGATTTTTTCCAAATTCGTTACCAAACCGCTCCTTACACTTAACAAATTCGCGCTGCGCATGGCCAAATTGGACTTCTCCGCCAAATCGCCCATCCGGAGCAACGACGAGTTCGGCAGCTTGTCCCACAGCTTGAACAGCTTGTCCGAATCGCTGGATCATACGCTCAAGGAGCTGCATGAGGCCAACGAGCAGCTTCGGGCGGATATGGAGGAGAAGCAGCGGATGGAGCAGCGGCAGAAGGAATTCGTCTCCAACGCCTCTCATGAATTGAAAACGCCGCTCAGCATTGTCAAGGGCTTCGCCGAAGGGCTGCGGGACGGTATCAGCGAAAGCAAGCGCGAGAGATATCTGGAAGTGATACTGGACGAAACAGAAAAAATGGAAGAACTTGTTAAAGATATGTTGGAGCTGACGAAGCTGGAATCGAAGACCATCAAGCTGAAGAAGAGCCGGTTTATGGTGAGCGAGCTGATCGAGGACATTGTCGACAAGCTGTCGCATCATTTGAACGAAAAGGGATTGAAGGTCGTTCATATGGCTGCGGGCGAGCATCCCGTCTATGCCGATCAAACCAAAATCGAACAGGTGTTGTTCAACATATTGGTAAATGCGATCCGTCATGCTGTGCCCGGCAGCGAAATTACCATACGCATCGAAAGTAATGGGGAGCGGCTCCGAGTCGCCATCGATAACGAGGGGGAGAACATTCCCGAGGACCAATTGGATGACATTTGGGAAAGGTTTTACCGTGCGGAACGCTCCCGCAACCGGAAAACCGGAGGCACGGGGCTGGGATTGGCGATCGTCAAGCATATTTTGGAGCTGCACGAAAGCCGTTACGGGGTAACGAATACCGAAAAGGGCGTCAGTTTTTATTTTATGTTGTGAGCCGGAAAGCAAGTCACGCGGGAAAAAACATCGGTTGTACCGAAACACAAATCAAGCCCTTGGCTGCTCCCGTCGGGAGAACCAAGGGCTTGAATGTTTTAATCCAACTGACCATGCTCTGCAAGCAGGGTAACGGCTAAAATAAACATCGCGTGCGACCAAGTCAACGGAACGACCCAAGCGGTTTCTCCCGTTTGCTTGTCCACCTGTTCGGGCAGCAGCCCTGCCGCCGTCCGGTGATCTATCGCCCACTGCAGGAGCGACTTGGCTTCGGCGTATTGTCCGCGATGAATGCGGTAATGGCACAGCCACAGCGTTGTTAAAATCCACGGATTGCCGCCAATGTAGTGGTCATTCTCGTACCGCCTGATACCGCCGACGACGGGAGACGTCAAGTACTGCTCGATCGTATCGGCCGTGCGGACGATGCGCGGATCATCGGCAGGGAAGACGCCGAACGGAACCGAAATGCCGATCAGGCTGATGTCAACGATCGGGTCGTTCTCCAGGAAGTAGGTCGTATATCCTTTCGCATTGACGCTTACGGAGGTGCCGAGTCCTTGCTGCCGGGCCTCGTGATATACTGCCTCCGGCACCGCAAGCTTTAAAGCGCGGTAGAAGGCGCCTTTTTCCTCGTTCCAGCACAGCTCGCCGATCGACTGGCGGATGCGCTCCGCCGCGAGGCTCCATTCGCTTGCCAGCTCCGGCTTGCCGAGCCGTTCGGCAAAAGAGGTTGCCGCCGTCAAGCCGCCAAAAACGGCACCCGCCGAATACGTGTGCTCGGCGAATCGCTCTTCCCATAGATCCATGCTGCAAGCGGGCAATCCGGTTTCCGCATCGATATAGCCGGTAAGGAAGCGGGCGCCCCGTTCGACGGCCGGCCATACGTTATGCAGGAAAGCTTCATCTTGAACTTGCAGATAATGCTGCCACATGCCCCAAATAATCGAGGCGCCCTCGTCGATCTGCAAGCCCCAGGATGGAGCCAGCCGGCCGTCGTGGTAATGCCGCTGCTGCCAGGAGCCGTCCGGGTCCTGAGCCGTGAGGGTCCATTCGTAAAACTTCGCGGACAAATCCGTCAAGCCGACGCGGTCCAGCGCCGTCGTAATAAACGCGGCGTCGCGGCCCCAGCAATAAGAATAGCCCCCGCAGCGGGAAAATTGCTCGTCGAATTCGGGAGCGGCCACGACACAACCGGACTTCTCATCGCTCATCAGCTTCATCGCCAGCAGCGAACGTTCGTACAGCTCGCGGATTTCGCTTCGCGATCCGGGGGCTGGCTCGGCATCGTTCAGGAATCGGTGCCAGTAGCTCTCCGTGAAGTCGTACCAGTAGGTATGCGGACGGCTCTTGGCTTTTGCCAGCGATTGCTGGGAGGACGCGCGCGTCTGGCCCGCGGCAATGTATACGGGCACTTCGACAGCCGCGCCTGGCGCCAGCTTTTCAATATGCCAGCACAGCGCGCCGTCCGGCTTCATGTCGATCCCGTTCCCGTTTAAATGGCCGGTCTGCGCGTTTTCCCATACGGCGGCTCCGGCTTGGTATCCTGTGCAAACGTTTGAACTGGAGATGGAAAAAATATACTCGTGCCGCAGGTGCATGAGCGAATCGTGTGTTTCGTCGAATTGGGTCGTGTGGTAAAAAGGCGTTTCCATCGAGCGGAACGACGAGTAATACATAAAGCGGAACGATACTGGCGCCTCGCCGCGGTTCGTGAACGTATATTGGCGGACGAGGAAATTTTCGCCCGGTACGGCGTAATCTACCGTCTCCGCGGACAGCGGGCAGCGCTCGGAAACGGCCGTCGTTTTAAACATATTCGTCCGGGGTACGTAGGAGGCTTCGTGCCGCCAGCCGTCCTCCTCTCCGTCAAACCAGGTCGTCCCCGCCGAGGTCCCTTCGATGTGCAGGCCGCTGCGGATTTCGTCCACATGCTGCGGGTAGTCGATATGCGGCCACCACAGGCGGTACATCCGGCCGGTGCGGCCCAGAGAGGCGAGAAAACGGGAATTTCCGACGATTGCGTCGATCAAGTAAGGCTTTTTCGTTGTGTACATGTGCTGCACTCTCCTAGTTTTTAACTTGAATGAGGGACGATTCCCGCACGATCAGGCGGTGGGGAATGATCACGCGCTTTTGGGGCATGGCTTCGCCCTTGACGGCCCGGATGAGCGTTTGCGAAGCGGTGTAGCCGATCTGGTAAATCCCGATATCCATGGAACTGATCGGCGGCGTCGACAGCTCGGACAACGAGATGTTGTTGAAGCCGACCAGACTGAGATCGTCCGGAACCTTGTAACCGAGCTCCGTCAGACCGCGCAGCACGCCGAAAGCGACGACGTCGTCAATCGTCACAAGCGCCGTCGGCCGTTCGGGGAGACACATGAAAAACGACATCGCCCGGTAGCCGCTTTCCTGCAAAAAATCTCCTTCGACGATCCATTCGGGGCGAGCTTCGATCCCGGCGTCCTTAAGCGCTTGCAAATATCCCTTCATCCGGTCGCCCGAAACGATCAGATTCGGCGGGCCGCTCACTAAACCGATGCGCTTATGCCCTTGGGCGATCAAATGACGGGTGGCGTCGTAAGCCGCCTGCACGTTGTCGTTGTCCACCGACAAAATATCGGGAAACTCATCGCTTCGCCCGATCAGGACAAAAGGAAAGCCGTGCTCAAGCATGAACGAAATGAGCGGGTCGCTTTGACGCGAATACAGCAAAATCACGCCGTCGACCCGCCGGCCCTTGACAAGCCGGGTAATGGCTTCAAGCTCTTCGCGTTCCGTTGTCCCCGTCGTCATCATGAGATCGTACCCCGTACGTGCCGCTTGGGTTACGATACCGCGGATCACCTCGGAGAAGAACAGGTTCTGGAACAGCTCCTCGGCCGGTCTGGGCAAGATTAAACCGATGGTATTCGTCGTTTTGGAGACGAGGCTCTTCGCCATGATATTGGGGTGATAGCCGAGTTCCTTCAGCACTTCCCTCACCTTGGCTGCGGTCGCCGGACTGATCCGGGGATGATTGGAAAGAACGCGCGATACAGTGGAAGGGGAAACGCCGGCTTTTTTGGCGACATCGACGATTGTGATTGCCATGGATGCATAACCTCCGGATGTTCTGTTGATATGAGAGCCGCTTTCTTGCGGGACGTAGTACAGTAGCTGTCTTGTAGGAATGAAGATGTGTGATTCTCCCATGTTAACATAACAGAGGCGACAAATGTAAAACACGATATGTGCAAACGTTTGGACAAGAAATCGTGCACAAATGCATGCTACTTTGTTTTAATGTTAGCGCAAAAGCCGGGATAATGTAAATATGCGTTTTCAAAATGATCACAAAACGGCTAATTTTTCCCGAAATATGGCTTGGGAATTAGGAAAGTTGAGAAAATGGAAGAATAATGGGGACTGAATTATGATTTTCCGCTAAAATCGGCTTAAATGGCAAGTGCAAACGTTTTTACAATTTTCCATAAATGAGATATGATATGTCGTGTATGAAGCGTTTCCAAGCGGGGAATTCACTGGATGTAAGTTGTTTCTGACAAATATTGCGGTTTTTGTGCAAAGGTTTGCACAAATTCATGTTCGCAAACGAGAAGGCAGGACAACTATATTTTAGAAACTGAAAGGGGTACTTACTAACATGGAATTCAAGAAGAAGCTCTTGGCGCTGGTTGCCGTATCCTCCTTATCCGTTTCGATGGCAGCTTGCTCCGCCACGAACAAACCGGAAGCAGAGACTCCGGCCGCGAACAACAATGCGCAGTCGTCAGCAGCAGGGGATGCGGGCGCTTTGGCACCGGAGGCGGGCGCAAAGCTGTTGATTTGGGAGAGCAAAGAAGAACGCGTGTTCACAGATGAAATTGCGAAGCTGTTTACGGAAAAATACAATATTCCGGTTCAGGTTGACGAAATCGCTTCGACGGACCAGGTCACCCGACTGACCAACGACGGCCCGGCCGGCGTAGGCGCCGACGTGGTGGTGTTTCCGCATGACCACTTGGGCCGGGCCGCAACGGCGCAATTGATTTTGCCGAACGACTCGTATGCCGAGGAAACGAAGAAGAACAATGCGGACAACGCGATTCAAGCCGTTACCTTCAACGATACGCTGTACGGTTTTCCGCGGGCCGCCGAAACCTACGCGCTGTATTACAATAAAGAGCTGGTAAAGGAAGCTCCGAAATCGTTCGAGGACGTCATTGCGTTCAGCAAAACGTTCACGAACAAAGACAAAAATAAATTCGGCATCATGTGGGAACCCGCCAATACCTACTTCAACTATCCGTTCATCGCTTCGACGGGCGGGTACCTGTTCGGCAAAAACGGCACGGACAAGACCGATATCGGCTTGAACAACGAAGGCGCATTAGCAGGAATGAAAGTGTATACAAGCTTAAAAGAAATTTTGCCCGTGAAATCCGGCGATATTAACCCGGACATCAAGAGGGGACTGTTCACGACGGGCGATGTGGCGATGGACATAACCGGTCCGTGGGAGCTGGCCGGCTACAAGAAGGCGCTGGGCGACAAGCTCGCCGTCGTTCCGATCCCGACGATCGCAGGCAAGCCGGCGGTATCGTTCTCCGGGGTAAAAGCATGGTATGTCAACTCCTTCTCGAAATATCCGAACGCGGCCAAGCTGTTCGCCAAATTCGCTTCCAGCAAAGAAGCTCAGCTTCTGCTGCACAAGAAAGTCGGAGCCATCCCGACGAACAAAGAGGCGCAAGAGGACCCGCAAATCAAGAACGATCCGATCATCTCCGGCTTTGTCACGCAGTTCAAAAACTCGCAGCCGATGCCGTCGATCCCGGAAATGGACAGCGTCTGGAATCCGCTTGACTCTGCGCTGACGGAAGTATGGAACAACGGCAAAGATCCGAAAGAGGCGCTCAATACGGCGGCTGCCCGTCTGAAAGAGCTCATCAACAGCGGTAAGAAGTAATAACGGACCGGGAGGCCGGGCCAGGGTTCACCCGTCGCGGAATACGGCGGGTGATTCCACATTTTTTTGGGAGAGGAGCATCGTCATACTATGTCTCAACATCGGATTACCGCAGCGGTGCTGTCATTCATCGGACTTGGCTTAGGACAATGGTATAACCGGCAATGGCTCAAAGGGCTGGTGCTGCTGCTCATCGAAGTGGCGGCGGTGAAGTATTTCGTCCAAAATTTAGGCCAGGCGCTGTGGGGCATTGTAACGCTTGGCGAACAGGCGATGCATTTGGAGAAAGTCAATGGCATCGCCAAAATGGTCCCCGGCGACCATTCCATCTTTTTGTTGATTAAGGGTGTCATTACCCTGCTTGTGCTTGCCTTGTTCATCCTGCTGTACGTGCTTGTCGTCAAGGATGCGTATCTCGTCGGAAAGCTGCGGGAGGCGGGGGGAAGACCAAATAATTTCATTCAGTCGCTTGCCTATATCCGGGACAGAAAATTTGCGGAAGCGTTTCTGATGCTGCCGGCGGCGGGCATTTTGTTTTTTACGGTCATGCCGATTATTTTTATGATTCTGCTGTCCTTCACGAACTATTCTTCTCCCAATCATATGCCTCCGGCCAAATTGGTCGACTGGGTAGGGTTTCAGACGTTTAAGGACCTTATCGGGCTGAAGACATGGAGCCATACGTTTTTCGGCGTCTTGCGCTGGACGATCATTTGGGCGGTATTGTCGACCGTAACGACCTATTTCGGAGGGTTTCTGGTGGCGCTGATCATTCAGCAAAAGGATATCCGTTTCAAGGGGGTTTGGCGGACGATCATGATCATCCCTTACGCCATTCCGGCGCTGATCTCTTTGCTGGTGATGCGAAATCTGTTCAACGGACAGTTCGGACCGATCAACCAATATTTATCGTTTTTCGGGCTGGAGAAATTGCCGTGGCTGACAGACCCGATGTGGGCCAAAGCGACGGTTATCATCGTGAACATGTGGGTCGGCATTCCCGTTTCCATGCTGTTGATCATGGGTGTGCTGACGACGATCCCGCGCGATATGTACGAGGCGGCGGAAGTGGATGGGGCGACCGCGTTTCAAAAGTTCAGAATCATTACACTGCCGATGGTTATGTTCACGACGGCCCCGATTCTCATTACGCAATTTGCGGGGAATATCAACAACTTCAATGCGATTTTCCTGATGACGGACGGAAATCCGGTCGAAGGGGAGTATCAGTATGCAGGCGCAACCGATCTTCTTGTCACCTGGTTATATAAGCTGACGCTGAATCAAAGCCAGTTTAACATGGCCTCGGCCGTTGGCATTATCATTTTCCTGATCATCGCTTCGTTCTCGATCTATAATTACCGCAGGACCCGTTCGTTCCGGGAGGAGGATATGATCCAATGATAGGGAGAAAATTAAGCAATGCGATTCGGCTGACGTTCAGCTATCTGTTTCTGATCGTGGCAGCCATATTATGCTTATATCCGGCACTGTGGGTCATTTTGGCTTCCTTCAGACCGGGTCGTTCCTTGTACAGCAAAACCTTGCTTCCGGAGAAATTCGTTTTTGAGCATTATGCGGAGCTGTTCACGTCCAAAAGCTTCCTGTTCGGTACTTGGTACTGGAATACGCTCAAAATCGCCACCTTATCGATGATTTTCGGCACCTTGATGGTGCTGCTGTGCGGCTACGCGCTGTCCCGGTTCCGGTTCAAAGGGCGCAAAACCGCGTTGTCCACCGTGTTGATTCTCGGGATGTTCCCCGGCTTCATGAGCTTGATCGCCATTTATATTCTGCTGAAGGAATTGAACTTGCTGGATACGCATCTGGCGATGGTCATCGTCTATTCCTTCGGCGCTCCGCTGCTCGGAAGCTTTATTACCAAGGGCTTTTTCGATACGGTCCCGCGCAGTCTGGATGAGGCGGCAAGAATCGATGGCGCGAACAACATTACGATCTTCGTCAAAATCATGCTTCCGCTCTCCAAGCCGATGCTCGCATATACCGCGCTGACGCAGTTCGTCGGCCCTTGGGTCGATTTTATTTTCGCGCGGATGGTGCTGCGGTCAAGAGACAATTGGACGCTTGCCGTCGGTCTGTACGACCAGATCAGCAGCAACCAGAACAGCAACTTTACGCTGTTTGCTGCGGCCGCCGTGCTGATTGCGGTTCCGATTTCGATCCTGTTCATTTATTTGCAGCGTTTCCTGGTGGAGGGGCTGACGGCAGGAGCAAGCAAAGGTTAAGTCGCACGTTTGAAGACAAATGGAAATAACAAAAGGGAAAAGGGACAAGTCCCGCAGGTGATGCGGAGCTTGTCCTTTTTTTGTACGGACATTGGCTTTGGGCGGACGCCCTTTATTGCGCGAGCAGAAGACGGAAGCCGTTCGCGGGCAAGTGCAGACGCAAATCTCCGCTGTCCGCGCTCAGCTCTTCTTCGGTCAAGAGATCCTTCCAACGATCGCGATCGACCGGCAAAACCAGCGTATCGGCCTCGGAACCTGCATTCACGGCGACGATCAAACAGTCGCTGCCCAGCGAACGTTCGTAGGCAAGGCGCAAATCGTTTTCCTGTGCAAATCGGAAGGTCAAATCGCCCGTGCGCAGCGCTTCGTATTGTTTGCGCAGCGCGATGACTTGCCGGAAGAACGCGAACAGCTCGCGGTCCTGCTTCGCCTCGTCCCATTCCATGCATTTGCGGCAGCCAGGATCGTGGTCTCCGGTCAGGCCGATTTCGTCGCCGTAATAAACGCAAGGCGTACCGGCTAGCGTGAATTGAAGCAGCGTGGCCAGCTTCATCCGCTGCTTGTCTTCGTCGCAAAGGGTCAGCAGACGCACCGTATCGTGGCTTCCGAGCAGGTTGAAGGCGACTTCATTCGCTTGCTGCGGATAGCTTGCCAGAAGGGTGCCCAAGGCGTTGGCAAAGCTTGCGCCGTCCTGTTCCTTCTTGGCGGCGAATTCGATAATGATATTCGTCAGCGGATAATTCATCACCGCATCGAACTGATCTCCCATGAGCCAGGGCATGGAGTCGTGAAATATTTCGCCGAGGATGTAGGCGTCGGGCTTAGCCTTCTTCACGACGTCGCGGAATTCGCGCCAGAAGCGGTGATCGACCTCATTGGCAACGTCGAGACGCCAGCCGTCGATGTCCACTTCTTCGATCCAGTACTTGGCTACATTCAGCAGATATTCCTTGACTTCGGGATGCTCGGTATTCAGCTTCGGCATGATCGGCTCGTAGGCGAACGTGTCGAAGGTCGGCATGCCATCCTTGACGTCGAGAGGCCATTCCCGTACATGGAACCAGCCGGCGTACCGGGAATCCGCTCCCTTTTCCATGACGTCGAGGAAGGGAGGGAATGTGTGCCCGCAATGGTTGAAGACGGCGTCCAGCAGCACGCGGATGCCGCGCTCGTGACAAGCCTTAACCAGCTTCTTCAGCGTCTCGTTCGTGCCGAAGTGAGGGTCCACCGTCATATAATCGGCGGTATCATATTTATGATTGGTGGTCGCTTTGAAGAGCGGATTGAAATAAATGGCGTTGACGCCAAGCGCGCTCAGGTGATCCAAGTGGTCGATAACGCCTTGCAGATCGCCCCCGAAATAGTTTTTGGGCGTCGGCTCGCCGCCCCACGGTTCCACGCCTTTCGGATTGATATCCGGGTCTCCGTTGGCGAAGCGTTCCGGGAAGATTTGGTAGAAAATAGCATCTTTGACCCAAGCCGGGGGCGTGAACACGTCCGCCGGATTCAGGAAAGGGAAATCGAACATTTTGATGCTGTCTTTCGGCGCTTCGTTCACAATGCCGGTCTCGACAAACCAGACGGTGTCTTCGTCCGTTTCCAGCCGGAAGGCGTACCTCATACGGCGCATGAGCGGCTGGACCGCTACATGCCAATAATCGAACAGCGTGTCGCTGACCCACTTGGTCATGGGGAGCTCTTCGACGGTCCGGTCCCACGCGTATTTGTCGCCGACGATCAAGGTGACCCGCTCCACGTCATCCCGCTTGGTGCGCAGGCGCAGATGGATCGTGCGCTCATCGTAGGCATAGGCCCAGTTGGATTTCGGACGATGGTAAATGGCTTCCAGTAACATGATGTTATCCTCCTTGGCAATAAAAAAAGGTACAGCCCCGATGCGAATACGAGGTTGTACCTTTGGTTGGTAGCATTGCCTTTGAATTTAGCTATACTATAGCACCACTTCGGCAAAAACTCAAGACAGATTCGACCTTCTCGACCTGTTTTTTTGCCGGTGCAATGTGGCAGCATTACGGCTGCCAGTTCACCGTTACGGTTGCCGTACCGCTGGAAGGCGTGGTGAACGTATGGTTGGAGCTGCCTTCCCAGGTGACGGAGTTGCCGTTTTTCTTAAGAAATTTGAATTCGATGGCCGTCCCCGCAGGAACGCTGACATCGTAATACCAAGTCGGATAAGCATACATCACTTTATTAAACAGCGGACCGATCGCTTTGGCCGGTTCCCAATGGCCGAGCTCGCTCACGCTGCCCGTCAGATAAACGTTTTCCCCCAGCGTCGTCGAGGCATTGTTCACCACGAAGCGAACGTTGACCTGCTCATTGGTCAGGAGGTTGAAGTTGCCGTACACGCTGCTGTCCGCAGCGCCGGCCGTTCTGACTTTGATGCCGTATTTGCCCGCTGCGGCCGCCGGTACGACGACTTTGATCTCGGTATCCTCCCAAGAGACGATATTGGCGCCGGTTACGGCCGTCGAGCCGAAATAGACCGTGCCTTTCGTTGAGCCGAAGCCTCTGCCGTCAATGGCGACGGTATTGCCGGCTTTGGCCATCATCGGGCCGACATGTCCGATCACCGGAGCCGTTTGCGCAGTCGTGTACTGCCAGACCGATACGCCGCCGGTGGCCAGCGTAAACGAGGATGCGGCGCCGCCGCTGCCTACCGTCAGGCCGCCACCGTTAAGCAATCCTTCCAGCGCATCGGCGTAATTGCCCGCCGGCAGCGAAGTAACGAGTCCGCTGATCGAGGCGGGGGAGGTCAGGCTGCGGTTGATGGCGACGACCGCTGTGCTGTCGCCGAATTTGCGCTCGTAGATTTTCGGTCAATGGATCCCCGACCCGGAAAAATTCGGGCTGGACTACGCGTTGCCTGCCATGTTCATCGGGCTGTTCATGCTTCAACTGATGGAGCGGTCGAAGGCCGCCGTAGATCTTCTTGTTGCATGTAGCGCCGTCGTGATGGCCATTGCCGGAAGTGTCTTTATAACCGAAAGCGCAGGCGTGCTGATCGCAATCTTGTTCGCTGCAAGTATAGGAGTGTGGATTGAAAAATGGAAATAAGGCCGAGCTTTCTATGGATGCTTCTGGGAGCGTCGCTTGTGACGCTGCTCCCGAGAATTTTGCCGCTTATCGTGCTGAGCCGCATCCGATTGCCGGATTGGGGGCTTCGCTGGCTCGGTCATATCCCGATTGCCGTGATGTCCGCTTTGCTGGCGCAAGAGCTGCTCGTTTCGAAAGGCGCTTTCTCGCCGCAGCCCGTCGCACTGCTGTCCGCCATTCCCGCCTTTGCCGTAGCTTATTTCACGCGGAGCTTGTTGGGCACGGTTGTGATGGGCATTGCGGCGACGATGCTGTTCCGTTATCTTTCATCGCTGCTTGCCTTGTCATGAAGTCGTGAAATTCTCCTTGCGGCAAACATATACAAATGCCGGAGGAACATTGAACGGAACGAAATGAATCTCTTCCATGGCAAATTGTCTGCTGAACTGCTTGCGCATTTGCTGCGAATATTGAAATGCGACAAACTGTCCACCCGGTCTGAGGGAGGCCGTAATTTCGCTGAGAAGCCGATCGCGCAAGCTTTGCGGGAAATTAAAATACGGAAGTCCGCTGATCACGCAGTCGAGCGAATCGATTCCTTCTGCCCGTACAACGGATTGCAAGCATCGAGCATCGTCGTAACAGGCGAAGTCGGCAAATCTTTCTTGCAACCGACCGCGCAGCTCCGCGTCTTTCTCGAACAAAAGAACGCGGGTATTGTCCTTTTTGGCCTTCCGAATATATTCCGTAATCGCGCCTGTACCGGCGCCAAGCTCTGCGACAGCGTTCACGTTCTCCCAGGCTACCGATTCGACCATCTTTTTTGCCAAAAACGCGGAGCTTGGCGTCACGCTGCCGATTTGTTGAGGCGCGCGCGAGAACTTATACAAGAACAGCAGCTTTTCCTGAAGCGTGCTCATGCCAATACTCTCCCTTCTCCATTTTTTTTCTTTATCCTATCGAATAAATCTTCAGAACGAGCACAGAAATTTCCAAAGGAATTCTGAAGAATTGTTAAAGCGGGATAAACCAAATTATTCGGCGTGTAGGTTTGCGGCAACATTTTTGTTAAAATGATACATGTTCCGCACGTACCGAACTTCTGCACAAAGAAAGGGGATCGAGGATGGCATCACGGACTGTTTTGCCGGAACCGGACGATTTAAAGCGGCGCTTGTTAACTCTCGCGGCCTTGGACATGATCTTATGCCCGGAAGAATGGCTCCGGTATCATACGTTTGTTCCGAATTGGACGCCAAACGTCTCGCTTGCGAAAATCGACAACGGCGCCGGAGACTGTTTGTTCGTTTTGTTTGCACTGGAGGGCGTTATTTTGAAAGGATTCGACCACGAATCTGAGCTCAGCCCGCACGCTCAAGACGAGTATGCGGTATGGCCGGGAATTTACGACGGGGCGCCGGAAGCTTTGCTGGCTTTCCTTGAGGATGAAGCGTTGGAGAAAGAAGACGTAACCTTCTGTATATGGCGCGAAACCGGCGACTCGCAATGGAGAACGGGGGAAGTGCGGATGCCGAAAGGCGCAGACGACGGATCGGATTTTTTGCTTGGAACGATCTGCGAAACGCCGGAGAACTATGTGGACTGGGCGGAAGGCTACTTCGACATGCCGATACTGGTCGAGCCCGTCAAAGCTTTGTATGCGGCCCCCGCGATTAGCGTCGAGGCGATCCGTTCCCTGAATCCGGAACGAAACGTAGAGGAAGTTCTTCCGGAGCTTGAAGCTTTAGGGATTACGGTGACGGACCGAGGCAGGTTATCATGATTATGAGGATCGAATCGCTTGGCGCGGAGCCTGTAGAATACTTCGCCTACCGGAACGCGACCGTCTCGGGCGGTATCGCGGAAGCGCAGCTGCCTGTGTACGTGGGACGGATGACCGCTTTGCCGTCATCGATTGACGCGCTGATCGTGACCTCCGATTTGCAGGGGATGATGCGGACCACGGACGGGAAGGACGTCATGCTCGGCGAAGGACTTCCCGATTATTTGTCGCTGCTGATCGGCATCGAGCGGCCCGGTATTGCTCCCGATCGAGTCGGCGTTCTGCTATGCGGCGATCTGTATGGCGACCTCCGGCGAGGGGGCAGCGGCGATCCGTCCGGCGTATGGCTTACATTCGGCGAAACGTTTCGCTGGGTCGTCGGAGTGGCTGGCAATCACGATCTGATGGACGATGCGAAGAAGCGGCAGCTTTCCGGTCGAAGCAACATCTGTCAGATCGATCGGCCGGGAATCGTCGAATTCGGTGGCGCGGCCTGGGGCGGTCTCGGAGGCGTGATCGGCAGACCGGACAAGCCGAACCGGATGGCGGAAGCGGACTACCTGCAAGCGTTGCGCAAGCTGCTTAACAAGCAGCCCCATGCGCTGCTGCTTCACCAAAGCCCGGATGTGCCGGAGCGGGGATGCGCAGGCAGTCCCGAAATTCGTGCTTTATTAGAGAGCGGGCCGGAAGCGCTCGTATTTTGCGGCCATTCCCATTGGAATGACCCGCTGGCTTGCCTGCCCGGCGGAACGCAAGTCTTGAACGTCGATGCCAAGGTGTGCATTTTTACAAGATAGGGCGGAGGCCGGTGGAGTAAAAATTGCCTCTGCCGTCGGGTGCCTGTTTTTTTGCGATGGAACTTTCAATCCATTAGATTTTACCGGGGATCGGCCGATAAAAGGTAGAGTTCGAGTTCGGACAAATTTAACTTTAGGAGGAGAGGGCATGGGAACTTCTGAGCGATTCAAATTCAACAGCAGGCTGCCGTTCGACCCCGGGCTTTTAAAACAGGAGTATGCCATCGATATCGACGATCAGACGCTTATAGGCTTAAGTCAATATCAGGAATGCTGGAATATGGACGAATATGTATATCGTATTTTGACTACGGAAGAAATCGGGGAAATGCTGGACTTTTTGCGGGACTTGGCGTGTCACCGGGGCATCTGTCCGCTGCTTACGGACGACCAGTCCAATAACATAGGCTTGTATACCGAAGGCCCGCTGCGAGATAAAATATGCTACTTGGATCACGAAGAGACCGATTTGTCGCCAGGATTCCGGCATATGGAACGATTCATCGCGAAGTGCTTGCAACATCCCGGAGCGGAGTGGGATCAGTTGGAGCGGGATTACCCTGTCGTGTCCGACCGGGACGAGCAGCATGAGCACAGTGTGCTTGATCTGAAGGTCATTCAAGAGATTGATCGACTCCTCTTGCAGGAAGATCTTGACGAGGATTACACGCGGCAGCTTGTTTTTTCCAAACTGACGATCATGCCTTATGCGGAATCGGAACAGATTTGCCGCTATGTGACTTCGGATGATATGTTTATCCAGGAAAAAGCTGTTATCCTCCTAAGAAAAAGAAACTACACGGCGGCGGCCCATGCTTTGTTCGAGGTTGCCCAGCACGGGATGCATAACGGAAGGATGGCGGCGATCTTCGCGCTGAAGCAATTCCGTACGGAGGAAAGCAAACGGCTGCTGAAGGAATTGGAAACGCTGCTGCCGAAACAATATTTTTAAGTAGGGGTGAGAGCATTGGAACACGCACATACCGAAGGAGAACACCGTTTTCCTTCACCTGAGCAGGATTTCGACATTTATAAAGCGGCCCGAAGCGACGGGGATTTCCAGCACGCTTTATACCATCTGGCCAGCGCCTTGTCGACCGATCCGGCTAACGCCGAATGGCTCCGATCCTTGAACGATTGGATTGATTCGGGCGAGGACCTGCTGCCTTTTGTGCCGGTCGAGGAAAACAATTATTTCGCTGTTATGGCGGTACGAGCTTACATTTACGCCCGGGTGAACAGCTTTAACGAAGCTTTCGGACTCTTGGGGCAGGTGATCAGAGTAAAGCCCGAGGTCCCTTATTTGGTGTGGGTATACGAATGGGAGCCGCGAATCGCGGGCGCAGATCATATCGAAGTGGATACGATCATTGGATTCATCCGCGGAGTGATGCGATCCCTCGATCTGATGCAAGGAAACGAACGGCATAAGGTGCTTGCCGCTTTAGTGTCCGTGCTCCGAAAGATGTGCCAGGCGTATCCTAAAGTTTATATGATGTTCTGGCTGCTTTCCTCAATGCATCGGAGACAGGAGGATGTTCTGGCCGCTTTTGCGGCAGCCAAAACGGCCTACAAGCTGAATAAATGCTGGGATACGGCTATTGGGATGGCGCTTTGCTTCAAACTCCAGGGCAACATTCGCAAGGCGGCTGACTTTTACAAGAAAGCAGGCAGGCTCGATCCCGGCAATGAAGCGGGCTATCTGGATCTGGGCGATCTGTATCTGGAACACGGCTTATACAAAAAAGCGCTGAAAGCTTACAGCCAGGCCGCAAATATCCAGCCCGATCACGAATGGGCGATTCCGTCTATCCTTTATTGCGAGTATATGATCAAACAAGACGCCGAGCGCTTGGGGAAAATCGAAGCCTATTATAAATCGAACGCTTCGAACGGCAGAGCGAGGGAACTGCTGAAACCGTTATTGCCGGGCTCCGAACTTCCTTTTGTCGACTATATCCCGGGGCCGCAGGAAGCCTCCATCAACGTGCTGCGCCAAGTCGCGGAAGAAAACATGGACCTGGAAAGCGGCGGGACGATCAGCCTGACCATTAATTATCTGGAGGCGCCGAGCGCGATCCGTGCGCTGGAGCTTTACTTGAACAACTTCGGCAGAAGCGCTCATCCGCCCAAGCTGGATTTGACCATCGACAACGTCCAAGAGCCGGACCCGAGGCAGCCGATCGCCGAGAACGGCGCCATATTATGGAGTTATGAGGGGGCCATCGCACAGCCGGCCATGCCCAAACCGTCGGGTCAAGCGACCAATGCCGTACGCCGATTGGCGATGACTCCGTACCAAATCGAGGATTGGTACCGCACAGCCGGCGAACTGGCCGGAAGTCTCACCCCTGCGCACCTGCCGGACTTATTCGCCGTCCTGACTCATCCGCCGGAGCCGCCCGAATCGGTATCGAGCTGGCGCTGGCTCCAGCACATTCAATATGCGGCGGTATTCCTTATGGCGCGGCTTAGCCCGTCCAAGCCTTCCGAAGCCTTGTTGTCTCTATGCTACGGTCAATCCGATTGGCCGGTCAATGCGGCGGTGAATGTATTGGCTTATGAAGCGCAAGGCAGTCCCGAGCTGGAAAAAGCGGTATCAGAACTGTTTTTCCAGCTCTCGGAGCGGATTCCGAAAGAAGGCCACTGCTTCTTTACTTATGCGCTGGTTTGCAGCTGGCTGCGGCTTACTTCCATTGACGTTCAGCTTAGGGAACAGCTGGAGCAATGGAAGAACGATCTGGAACAGCAGGAATAGACTGTTTGCCCATGCACGACCGATTCGAGAGGATCGGTCTTTTTTTCATTAAACTACATAGCGAACCGAAAGCTTAAATTCAGTGCAAAAAATGACCGGTCCGGTCAAGCATTCTTTACGGCTGCTCCTAAATCATCGGGGCAGTCGTTGCCATACTCATGCTGAAGCAGCCCCATATGAATAATGTCGTGCCAAGCGCCTTCCCTGAACAAGCTTTGCCGGGAGATTCCCTCCCGCCGGAAGCCTAATTTTTCATAAAGCTTGATCGCTCTATCGTTGAAGGAAAATACTCTCAACGAGACCCGGTGCAGGTTCAGCTCCAGGAACGCATAGTCCAGCAGCAGCTTTATGGCCTCGGTTCCGTAGCCTTTCCCCCAATAAGTTTTGTTGCCGATATCGATGATGCATTCGGCATTCCGGTTTTTGGGATCGATATGGATTAATGATGTAATCCCGAACGGCGTTGCCGAGGTTTTGTCGACCAGAATGTAGCTTTTGGAGGAGGCGGAGCCCAGGATGACTTGATGCACGAATTGTCGCGTCTCTTCGAGATCGTAAATATCGAGCGAAGGACTGGTAGAACGCATAACCTCCAGATCGTTTCTCCACGCATGATACAGCTCCGCATCGTCCGCCGTAGCTTTTCTAAAGATGATTCTGTCGGATTCGAACAACATGGCAAGCACTCCTTTAAGGTAGGATGGATAGTGAAATCTAAATCCTGTCAATCGGGCAAAGCATTTCTTTCAGCGAGAAGAGGAAGACGGTTAACTGATCCTCGACAAGGGTTGTTTCCGCTCCGAGTTGGAACGTATCCAGCATCAAGCCGTCCATAAACGAAACAAAATATAAGGCGACCGCTTCCGGAGAAAGTCGGGGCCGGAATTCTCCCCGCTCCGTACCTTTGACGACGACCGACTCGATAGCCTCCTTAATTCGCAAGTAACGCTGCGCGATGTACGGGAAGCTTTCTTTATTCCGCCTGTATCCGGGGGACAGAAAAAACTCCGCCTTGGCCAGCAGCAGCGTTTGCCCGACTGTCTTTAGGCTGTGCCGCTGACGGTTGACCCAGTCGGTTAGCTGGGGCCAGAGCGGCGAGGAATCGGCCAACTCGAAGAAGAGGATGTCCTGCCGATCGTCAAATTGCAGCACTTCGATAAACGCGTGCTCGATATTGTCGAAGTAGGAATACAGCGCGCCTCTGGATACTCCGGCTTCGTTCAAAATCGATTGCATCGTCGCCTGCGTGTAGCCTTCCCGGATAAACACGCGTCTTGCCGCTTGCAGCAGCTCATGCTTTTTATCCTTTTTGTACTGTTCGCTCACTTTGGGAGACAAGGGGCTCAGCTCCTCCTGATAATAAAAAAGACATGAGTGTCGTTTTTGTCTGCAAGGCTATTATAAACGACATGGATGTCGTTTTCAAGTTGTTAGTGGGCAAAAGTTGTCTGGCGCACTGAACGAATCGGCGCTGTGGATTGCGCAGATGCCGGATCAGCGGCAAGCGCTGGAGGAGACAATGACGGTCATTGCCTTATTGGTGAAAGGGCTCAAAAAATAAGCAAATAGACCATTCCGGCAAAGGAAACGGTCTATTTTTGTGACGAACAGGCTGTCTCAGTTCTTTTTCGCCTTGTTCTCTGCGGTTCTTGCAAGCAGCATGTTCACAAAGAGGTCGATCTGTTCCGTAATGGCAATCGGATCGTACCGGTAAAACGTATCAAAGTCATTCATAAACAACGTATTGTTCTTAGCCGCATTCAGACCTTGCCACACCGACGAAGCTTGCAGCTGCTTCAAAGCCTCGCCTTTTTTCTCCGGATCGTAGGTCGTCAGAAACATGTAGTCGGCCGCATATTTCGGCAGCGTCTCCATCGACAGCTGCACGGAGCCGGTGTTGCCTTTCACCTCGGAACGGACCAAATCCGGCATCTTCAACCCCAGCGCATTATACACCGTCTGGCCGCCACGTCCGGCATTGTCCCCGAATACCCACAGGGTGCCTTTATCAGTCAACTCATAGAGACCGACGGTGGCGTTCGGATCGATGACCCCTTTCAATTTCTCGCGGCCTTGCGCCGCCTTTTGATCGAATGCCGCGATAAATTGCTCTGCTTTTTGCGGTTCGCCGACAATATCGCCGAACTGTTTCACCGTTTCGTAAATGTTGGAAGTCGTGCCGTAAGGGATATGTAGCGTAGGAGCGATTTTGGACAGCTCCTCATAATTTTTGTCGTACATAACGACAATTAGGTCGGGAGTAAGCTCCAGCGTTTTCTCCGCATTCACCGGCGTGCCTACGTCGACGGTTCCTGTGAGCAGCTTTTTCAGAAACGGATTGTCGAAGGTGGTGGGTTCGACGCCGACGACGTTCGCGCCTACGGACAGCAGTTCGCCGCCGTAATAATCTGTGACGATCCGTTTAGGTTTTACCGGGATGTTGATATTGCCTTTGACTGTGGAGAAGCTGCGGGTTGCGGCCAACGATGCTTCCGTGGACGGCTCCTTGGCAGCCTGCTTGGCCGGGGTGGAATCGCCGGCGGTCGTTGCCTTACTGCCGCAAGCGGAGAGCAGCGTAACGAGAAGCAAATAAATGAGGCCTGCGGCCCAAAACGGTTTGTTCTTAAACATCGTTTCCCTCCGTCAATTCAAAAATGAAAATGAGAATCATTATCACAAAAGATAATATCAAAAATGATTCTCAATCGTCAATAAAAATCGGAGAGTAAGCAGCTTAACAAGATTACCGGCCACAGCTGCAAAGACCTTGCAGGCTGGCACGTATGTTTGGATGTCATCGACGCGATTTTGTCCGGCAAAGCAACCGGGTTCCGGGAAGAGGAATGGAAAACATGGCACGAACAATACGTCCGAGCCTTGACGCCAATCTTAAGCGCGGACGGATAACAATAAGCTCCTGTCTCCGCCCGATCGATGCTCTCCAAGCTGCGGCCCGAGGCCTTGAACTCAAGGTATAGCGGCCTGCAGCTTTTCCGGCACCTAATCTTCATTCAGCTCCTCATCTATCGACGTGGTTCCCTTGCACAGCTCCGGGAACGAGAGGGCTACTTGCTTGCATGTAGTAAAGCCTTCCTCATCCTCATAGCCCAGATTGCCGGAATGCGCCGCCAAGATCGGATACTCGTCCTCGATCATGTCATCTCTCATATCCAAAATATAATGATTCCCGCAGCCGTCCATCCCGATAGAGACGGAGCCGGCCATGTATTCGGGGAATTCGTATGCCAAGTTGTATTCTCTCAATTCCTTCGTGCCGAAAAATTGAAAATAGCGGTCGCCGGTTGTAAACTCCCCGCCGTTCGAATAGCGCAAAAAGTCCAAGTAGCTGTCCGGCAGCTTCTTCTGCGGCAGGTCCCACAACGACGGATCAAAGGGCTTGTACTCCTCATGAAGCGGATCATTCACAGGAAAAGGATTTTTCTGACGCTCCGCAATCCCGGCGATTTCTTGCGGCGAAAGCTTCTCGTTCCATGTCTTTACCAAGCGGTCAAGCTCGTCTTGGGTCGCTCCTTCCAGCTTATGATATTGCCTCTCAAACACGTTGCTCCACATTGCCGATTTCCCCCAATCGTACGCTGTTTGATTTGATGTCAGCTTATTATATAGTACAACGAAGCCGGGCATCAACTCGTTGAACGCTATTGAGGGACCAAAGGCATGCTCCGGGGCGTTATTTTGCCGCCGCCCGAGGAGGCGTCAGCAGCTTGCCGATTTGCTGCAAAAATCTGTCGTACATCGCGACTTCCGTATTGTTAAGGAACAGCAGCTCGCGGACTTGTCGCTTTTTCAAAAAAGGAACGAGCGGCTGGTCGAACTGGCGCGGATCGATGACGTAAATTTCCTTATAGTGCGGCAGCAAAAAAGGAATCAGCGCATTGCCGTACGAATCTTTGACGACAGCGACCCGGCGGTCGCTCTCGGCTTCGGTCTTAACGAGGCCCCAAGGCTGGTCGCCGCTCAGAAAGATCCGATATTTGTTCTTTTTGGCCGCATGGCTCTTGTCCAACAGCTCCATCCGTAGCGGAGCGGCGTAATGCACTGCATATTCGTGCTTGACGAACGGCTTGTACAGCACAAGGGTATCTGGAACCTTCTGAAGCTGGGAGCTCAATGTCGCGGAATATAAGGAGCCGAGAAAGCCCGTTACGCACGCAGACGCTTATTCTTTGTCGACGGGCTGATGTATCCGGTCATCGTACCGGTCGAAATACAACTGTCCGTTCGAGCTTTTTACGGCGTAACAGATGTCCCCGATGGTAAGGCTCCTCGATTTGGCTTGCGAAATAAGCCATTCTTCACTGATATGGTTTTTGATGCAGGTGTCGGAAATGATCTGTCCGTCCATAATGAGCTCAACCGGAAACGATTGTTTGTTCATCTGCAGATTCATATCTTTACGTGTCACAGGCAGGTACTCCGGTTTGCGCAGCACGGTGATCTTCCCGTTTAGTTCGAGCACGGCATATTGGACTTCTTCGATATTAAAAATATTTTTTTCCCTGAGCTCCTGGTTTAAGGTATCCATCGTCATTTTCAGCTTGCGCATATTGCTTTCCAGAATTTTGCCGTCTTCCATTATGACGGTTGGTTGACCGGAGACCCATTTGCGAATCGCCCGGCTCTTAAGTGCCAGAGCCATCAGTAAATAGGCTATGCCGCTGAACGTGACGATGGCGACCAGCACCTGCCATACGTTCATGGATGTATTAATAGATAAATTCGCGGTCATAGCGCCCAAGGTAATTGTTGCGACAAAATCATGATACGTCATCCGGGAAATCGTCGATTTTCCAAGAATGCGGGTAACGAACATCATGACGATGAAAGCCCCGGTAGACCTCATTAACGTATCGATAATATGTGCCATGCCCTATCTCCTTATCTGCAAAGCTAATCCTCAACTGCCCCATAGTATCGCCATTGTTGGGAGGGTTAATTCCATAATAGGTAAGAAGTGTAAGGGTGATGCCAGGTTCATCGGAAGGATCGGGGGCGGATTCGATACTGGGGTATACCGCCGGGGTATACCATCAAAACGCACATCATTCGAAGCTGGGCGTATCCGGACGGATCGAGGCGGTGGAGAAAGCGCGGAAGATGGGGCTTCATTAGCGGAAAATGTCAAAGACTCATACCCGCGCATGCCGGATATGAGTCTTTTGTTTGTAGGCCGTTGTGCGGCCAAACGGGCGAACCGCTTCTATTCTTCGTGGTTGAACTGCCACTGGATACCGAATTTATCGGTTAATTGGCCGTAGCATTTGCTCCAGAACGTCTCTTGCAGTTCCATGCCAACCTTGCCGCCTTCTTTGAGCTTATTGAAATACGTTTTAATTTCATCGATGTTTTTGCTGATTACGGAAAGGCTGATGTTGTTTCCGGCGGTAAATGGCATACCAGGGAAAACGTCGGAAAACATCACGTCGCTCCCGTTAACGGTAATGCGGGCATGCATGACCAAATGCTTGGCTTCCTCCGGCAGCGTGTACTCCGGGTTAGGCGGCGCATCGCCGAAGGTCATGATTTGCGGTTTCTCCGTTCCGAAAGCCTCCGCGTAAAATTCGACCGCTTCACGACTATTTCCGTTGAAGTTCAGATACACATTGATAGCCATTAATTTCGCTCCTTCGTTCGAATAGGATGGTCTGCATTATTTAGCCTTGCCCCTACCAGTATACCTCGAACCGGAGCCATTTTAAACAGCGTCATCCGTAAGATTTGGAGTTGATCAAATCTTATACCAGCCAAACGCCCATACCAACAGGCCTCCCCTAACATATTGTAGTAGGTGAATACCTATGTCGGGGAGGAAACATGCATGTTTTATTCAAGTCAGGTTCCATCGAATTCATGGTATCAGCCTTCGTATGATGCAATAAATGCTGTCTATCCGGTAGCGTACCCATATAACTCGTACAGAGGACAGATGAACTATTTTCCTTATGCGAAAACGTCTATACCGTACTTAAGAAACGAACCCGTTCCGCTGCAACATTCCGGGTGTATTAGTAAAGCAGAAGTGGAATTAAACCGGACGTTCCGGACGCTCTGGGAACAACACGTCGCTTGGACGAGGATGCTGATTATAAGCATCGCTGCGGATTTGCCGGATGAGGCGCTGGTTACGGAACGTCTCCTTCGGAATGCTCCCGATATGGGTGCCGTGTTTAGACGTTACTATGGTGATAAGATAGCCTCGCAGTTCAGCAGCTTATTTAGAGATCATCTTGTGATTGCAGCGCAGCTTGTCAAAGCGGCGAAGGCTGGAAATAACCAGGCAGCTGCGGAAGCGGAGAAAAGATGGTATGCGAATGCGGATGACATTGCAGCTTTCTTAAGCAGTTTCAATCCGAACTGGCCGAAGCCGGTTTTGACGAAGATGCTGTATGAACATTTGCACATGACCAAAGAGGAAGCCGTTTTCAGGTTGTCCCACAAATTCAAATCCGATATTGAGACCTTCGATCAGATTGAGAAACAGGCGCTGGAAATGGCCGATGCGTTTACCGACGGAATCGTAAAGCAGTTCCCCAATCTTTTTAATAAGTAACGGAAGGTTATCCCGATTTTTTACCGGATAGCCTTTTTTCTTTTAAGATGGGCTGCGGCGTTGCGAGTACGACTTTTCCTTGTGTACTATGGTTTTCAGAAATTATAATAGAACAATCAAAATTTTTCAGGCTGAATTTAAAAGAACAGGGGTAGTAGCTTTCATGGAAGCCAATGTTGTTCGTTATTATCGTTTCGGTGAACCTGGCGAGGTGCTGCGAGTCGAAAAGAAGCCGCCGCTTTTGCCGGGACCGGGTGAAATCTCTGTCAAAATGCGGGCACGGCCCATTAATCCGTCGGATGTGATCCCGATTCGGGGAGCGTATCCTCACCGGATTACGTTGCCCGCGGTCCCGGGTTATGAGGGGGTAGGGGTTGTGGAAGCCATAGGGCCGGGGGTTCCGAAGCAAATGTTGGGGATGCGTGTACTGCCTTTGCAAGGCGACGGCACGTGGCAGGACTATGTGACAGCCCCCGCCAAATTTGCCGTTCCCGTACCGGAACACATCGACGACGACACGGCTTGCCAGCTATACATTAACCCGGTTACCGCCTGGCTGATCTGCCGCACGGCGCTCCGGTTAACGCACGGGGATGTGTTGGTTGTCAATGCGGCGGGTTCTGCTATCGGGAGAATGTTTGCCCAATTGTCGCCTGTTTTCGGATACAGGATGATTGCTCTGACGCGCAGCGACCGTCATACCTCCGAGCTGCAGCGTCTTGGGGCGGCCTATGTGTTTAATACGGCGGAAGACTCCGTCCGGGATCGAATTTTAGAAGCCACAGCAGGCCAAGGCGCCACGGCGGCCATCGACAGTATCGGAGGACCCGAAGGCGAAAAGCTGGTGCGCTGCTTAAAGAAGGACGGAACGGTTATAAGCATCGGGTTGCTTTCAGGTATTCCAGCGGTGTGGCATGAAGCGGTTCGGGGAACGCAGGTCCGCGTCCTGCCGTTTTATCTCCGGCAATGGGTACGGAATTCGTCGCAGGCGGAATGGGAGGAGGTTTTTGAGCACGTGCTGCGTCTCGTGCAGGAGAAAAAGCTGACCATGATGCAGATCGGGGCTAAATTTGAATTGACGGACGCCATAAGCGCGATCCATGCCGCGGAGTCAGGCATCCACGGGAAAATTCTATTGTTGAGCTAATAAAGCAGTTGCACCGGATGCGGCAGGAGATGAACATGGAATGGAGAAAAAGTAAGAAATGAAGTTGATTCGCAAGGAGGCAAGGCAATGAACTCGAAAGAGGATAAAGCGAGAGAAATCGTGCGGGGCGTCTGCTCATTGGACTGTCCCGATCAGTGCGGCTTGCTGCTGCACAAAGAAGCGGGACGAATCGTGAAGGTTGAGGGAGATCCCGAGCATCCGATGACGCAGGGCGCCATCTGCAACAAAGTGCGCCATATGGCCGAGCGCCTGTATGACCCGTCCCGTCTTCGTTATCCGATGAAACGAACGGGGATGAAGGGAGACGGCACGTTCAAGCGTATCTCGTGGGAGGAAGCGATCGAGACGATCGTGTCCAAGTGGAAGACGCTTATAGCGACGGAAGGGGCGGAAAGCATCCTGCCGTACAGCTTTTACGGGAATATGGGGAGAATCGGAGCGGAAGGCATGGACCGGCGTTTCTTCCACCGCTTGGGCGCCAGCCGACTTGAACATACGATATGCGAAGCCGCCGGGACGGAAGGGTACCGCTATACGATGGGCGGGAGCTACGGAACGTCCCCGGAGGATACGGTCCATGCCAAGCTAATTGTGATGTGGGGCATTAATGCGGTAAGCACCAACCTGCATCAGATCGTGCTTGCGGAGAAGGCGCGCAAGAACGGCGCACGTATTGTGGCGATCGACGTTCACCGCAACCGGACGGCCAAATGGGCGGACTGGTTTATTCCGATTCGCCCGGGAACGGATGCCGCTCTTGCGCTTGGCCTAATGCATATTTTGTTCGAAGAGGACATGACGGACGAAACGTTCTTACAAACGTATACGGTAGGACACGAAAAGCTCCGTCAGCATGTGAAGTCGTATGACCCGGAATTCGTATCCTCCGTTACGGGCGTGCCCGTGGAAGACATTTATGAGCTTGCCCGGCTCTACGGCCGTACGACTCCATCCTTCATTCGGATCGGCAACGGAATTCAGCACCATGACAACGGAGGGATGTGCGTTCGAACGATCGCCTGTCTTCCGGCGCTGACAGGCCAATGGCTGCACCGCGGCGGCGGGGCGATCAAAGGCAACGGCAGCTATTTGGAATTCAATAAAGCGGCCCTGCAGCGTCCGCAATTGCGCAAGCAGCCGGCTCGCTACATCAATATGAATCTGCTGGGAAATGCGCTGCTGGAGCTTGATCCGCCTATCCGTTCGCTATACGTGTACAATTCGAATCCGGCGGTCGTCGCCCCGCATGCCGGCAAAGTACGGCAAGGGCTGATGCGCGAAGATTTGTTCACGGTGGTACATGACTTGTTTCTTACGGAGACCGCGCGGTACGCCGATCTGGTGCTCCCGGCGACGTCTTCCTTCGAAAACCATGATATTTACCGTTCCTACTGGCATCATTACGTCCAGATTCAACAGCCAGCCATTGCACCTTACGGCGAAAGCAAGTCCAATCCGGACATCTTCCGGCTGTTGGCCCAAGGCATGGGTTTCGAAGAAGAAGCTTTTCGCGATTCCGACGAGGACATGATCCGGCAAGCGCTGAACAATCCGGCCAATCCGAATCTGGAAGGCATTACGTATGAGCGGCTTCTGGAGGAGCAGTACGTCAGAGCGAACGTCCGGCCGTTGTTTCCGGGCAAGCTGCCTACGCCAAGTGGAAAGATCGAGCTCTACTCCAGAGCGATGGAGCTTAAAGGCCTTCCGCCGCTGCCTACGTACACGCCGTTGCAAACGGACGAGGATCTGCCGTTTCAATTTATTCCGGCGCCCAATCACAATTTCTTAAACTCGACGTTCTCGCACAATGCCAAGCATATCCGGCTGGAAGGCGAGCCGAAGCTCTACATGCATGCGGAGGACGCTGCGAGCTTGGATATCCGGAACGGCGAACGTGTCCGGATCTGGAACACGCGCGGCTCGTGCGAGCTAACCGCGTCGGTGGGCGATGACGTCGTTCCCGGCACTGTCGTCAGTCAGGGCTTATGGGCGGACGCGGAAGGAAGCAGCCGCTTGGTGAATGCTCTGACCCCGGACCGGCTGGCGGATATGGGCGGCGGGGCCGTCTTTTTCTCGGGACGGGTACAGGTGGAGAAGCTGGAGAGCGCCACAACTTTTTTAGACAAAATATGAGTCTTTAGTTTCATTACCTCTATGAAAAAAACAGGACAATAGGCAGAAAGTAAATCGACTTATAAGTCTATCGGTTCAAAAAAGATGGCATTCCTTGCCAACGGAATCGTTTGAATGGAATAATGAAAGGGCCATATCGGGCGCGGAAGCTTCGTCTCAGGGGGAAGGTGTGACTTAAGACATATGCGTCCGAACGTACAACAATATGGAAAGTTTATGCGCGGAGGGGAATCGTGGCGAAGCGAAACAAACATCCTTATGAAAAGTTGAACATCGGCATCGTGGAGCAATATTCCAAAATCGTTCCCCGTTCAGAGCTGCAGCAATGGCTGGATAAGGGATGGCTCGAAGCGCCGGGGTATGCCGGTTTTCTGTACGAAGCCGAAGACCATGAGACGATGCTGCTGGGCATTCCCCAGCGGTTGACGGACGGCGGTCCGGAGCGGCTGATTGGCGCGGAGATCGTCGATTTCGGCGCGAATTACGGAACGTACGGGATGGGCGGCCCCGGATTTTTCGGGCTGACCTTAGTAACGCCTGAGGGGGAAGAACGGACGCTGGTGTATGCGGTTTGGGAATCGGCGGAATATATTTTGCTGGACGATCGGGTTCTCTCCTGCCATCCCAGCCATTACGGCCGCTTTCATCCGTGGCTGTCGGACTATGCCAACGGGGACATCCCGAATTGGGACGAGCTCACCGGAGAGCTGATCGGCGCCAAGATCGAGTCGGCCGTCGTTGCGGAGGATACGCTGTCCATCCGCATCCGGTCCCGGAATCAGCCGCGGACGCTGGAATATACGAAGAAAGACGGCAGGCTGCCGCCTATGGGCAACGGAAACAGGAGGAAAGCGGCATTCCGCCAAGGCGTCATCGGCGATTACCTTCTTCTGGTGGAGGACGGAACGGTTTTGCATGTATGACCAGTTGGCATGGATAACAAACAAGAGGAGCGAATGAAATGACAGAGCGGGATGACCGATTCGAAGAGGACGAATACGAGCAAGAGGAGCAGGACGATTCCGGTTTTGCCCGGGTTTATATGGTGGAGTTGCTTTACAAGACGAAGCCGGAGCTGTCCCGCGAGGCGCTGTATGCGAAGATGGAAGCTTACACGGGGCAGGTTGCCGTTCCGGGTGAGGAGGATGCCGAGGACGAGGCCGCCGCGGGCGAAAAGACGGATGCTTCCGGTCTTGCCGTCTGGGAAGCGGAAGATTCGGCCCAAAGCGACGATACGTTGATGTTTTTCCATCTTAACTATAAAGTCGCTTATGAGGAAGGCGAATTGCCGGCGCAAACGTGCGTTTTACCGGCCAACGAGGAGACGAATCCGGAAAAGTATGAAACGGCTTTGCAGCAAGCATGGCATTGGCCCGAAGCCCGCGAGACGGTGGAAGCATGCCAGCATTCCTTGCTGTTTACCGATTTCTGCGCCGCAAGCCTTCCTTATAAAGAACGGCTGGAGCTGTTCCAGAATGCGCTGCGGGCTTTGCTGGAGGTTGCCCCGTGCGACGCCCTCTATTGGAGAGCAAGCGACAATATCGTAGATCCGGAGCAGTATTTGGGCGCTCTGGCAGAAGGGCAGACGCTGTACGGGGCGATGAGCGTCAGATTTTATAACGTCCAGGGCAGAGGGACGGAGCGCCAGGAGTTTTTGATGGATACGATCGGTCTTGCCGCACTGGGACTGCCGGATCTGCAGTGTCATTTTTACGATATGGAGCCGGGGGAAGTCGATTCCGTTCTGGGCAATCTCGGTTATTACGTATATAACCAGGGAGACATCATTCAGGATGGCGAGACGGTCGGCGTAACGGAACAGCAGCGCTGGCGCTGCGAGCATCAATACGCATTGGCGGCGCCGCGCCGGTACGTGCTGGACTTGGACCCGGGCGAGCCTTACTATGCCGGCAGACAGCATCACGACGAAAACCAATAATGCAGGAGGCGGGGCTGTCGTATGGATAGCATGCTGGAAGAACTCATAACTGAAATAAAGCAAGAAATTGAGCGATGGTTCGAATTCATTGGCGACAAAGATGCGGAACAAATTGTGAAGCGCACCCCGCTACAGGTCGGGATTCATGACTTCGGCCTACTGGAGTACGCCAAGGGCAGAGTCAGCGTGACGGACTCGGAGCTAGATTTCGTGTCGCCAAAAGTCAAGACCCGGCTGGGCGAGCCTGCCGAGCTATTGTCGGAGGAGCAAGTCCGGGAGCAGATCATCCCGTCCTTGGCTGTATTCATGCAGCAGCAATTGGACAGCCTTCCGTCCCCGGCGTTAATCGATTATAAATTTACGTTCTGGGGAAAGTTTCGCGTGCGGGAAGGCGAAGTGACGCTCCCTATCCTTCAGCATATCGACGAGGCGAAGAAGGAGCGGCTGCTGAATTCCATTGCGTCTTATATCCAAACGAAGCTCGATGACGGGAAGTACCCTACCAAGCCGCTGGAGACATTCTTTCTCTCCAGACACCTGCTCGACGAGAAATTATTTCCCGAGCCGGATGCAGGTCGGATCATTTCCGTGTTCGAGAACATTTTGGAGCTGAATAAAGGGAAGAAAGAGCGGCTTGCCGAGCATCGTTCGAATATCGTGTATGCGCTGCGGAAATGGGTGGAGGAAACGTTTCTTCCTCGTTATTTCGAGATTCGGAAAGAGCCGTATCATCAAGCAGAGTATACGAGAAAAAGAGATATTCAACTCGAAGATACCGAGCAAGGGCCGATTGAGCTGCTGTTATATACGGCGGTGTCCATTATTAAATATGAGCCTTCTTACAGCAAAAGCATGGGGCTTGCCTTTTTGGAACGGGCCGTCGAGCTGGGAAGCGCCCGGGCATCCCGCTACATGAAGGAAGGCAGCGGAACGTTTGCCAAGGAAGATGTATATTTCCGCGACGAGTTTGTGGAATGCACGGCCAATGACGTATTCGCTACCGTAACGATTACGATGAAGCAGGAAGCCGAGGAGAGCTACGCGCGTGCGCTCCGGTTTATTTGCCGCTTGCTGCAGCAAGGATTCCCCAAAAGCTATCAGATTAAGCTAAAATCCGGCGTCAAGCAGTTTTTGCCCATCAAAGGCTTAGCGAAGTCAGGGACACATCGTTTCTTCGCCAACGCTATGGAATACCCGAAGCTGTACCCCCTGTTGGAGGAATATGCCCGCGAAGCGATGGAAGAGTTCGAATGGTATGCGGATACGGAAGGCGAGAAGAACTGCATGCCGGGCAGCTATGCCGTCTTCGGCCTCGGATTGGCTGACCGGAGCTATTTTGCGCTGGTAGAGGAGTATATGAAGCAGGTGGATGACGAGCACCAGTCCGTGCAAAATGACTTCACGGTTGCTTTCGTTGAACGGTATGGCGTGAATGCGGAGACCATCCCCACGCTAGTGACGTGCTTGCTGCACAGCACCGACTCGATCAAGCTGAAGATCAAGCCGGCGATGGAAGAGGAAGCCAATGCAAGATTGCTGCTTGATCACGTTAGCGGACTTCAGCCTTATGAAGTGCAGCGTATCGTCTATCCGATTTGGGGCAGTGTGGAGAAGCTTAAGACTGCCGGCGCCAAAGCCAAAGGGGAGAAGGCGGTATTGCTATCGGAGCTAGTGCAGGCTGCATCCTCCAAGAGAAGCCAGCGCTAGGCAACGTTAGAAGAAGGATAAGTGATATAGACAAGGCGAGGGTGCTATGGAAAGAACGTTAACGGACAGAATCAGCAACAAAACATGGTCGATTCAGCAAACCGGGAATCAAGTTCTCATCTCAAGCAACGGAGGCAAGGCGAAAGAAAAAGTCTTTGATGAGCCGGGGCAAGCGGCAAAGTATGTACAAAAGGAAACGTGGAGCAGGCTGAAAAAAGGGTTTGTGCTGCATAACCCGCAGGCAGGAGCCGGACAGCCGGTTCTGCACCGTTACATCGGAGGCGGCTACACTGGCTTTATGCCGCTGGCTGCGATGGAGGATACGAACACGTTCTTTTGCAGCTATGTGGTGGGCCAGTTTGAAAAAGAAGAGATTTATCTCATGGACGATCAAGGGGAGAAACAAACAACCTACGAGCTTCTGGGAAAGCAGTTAATCTTGGATATGCGGCACTGTGCCGAACAGAACGTACTGCTGTTGAATATTGACCATCATATTGCGGGACTTTCTCTGGGCAATGGCGAGATGGAGCGATACACTCCCAAAATGCCGGCGAGTACGCTATCGGTATCCGGCTCGACGGCGCTCTGGTACGATAAGTCCAGCCTTGTCGTCTATGATCTGGGGACGAATACCGTCCGCTATACGAGACAAGTGGAATGCGAGAAGTACGGCGGACATAGTACGCAGCTTTGCGCAGCCGTGTCGCACGACGGCCGCCTGATGGCGTATTGTACGCAAACCGACGAAATCGTAATCGTCGATATGACGACCATGCAGGAACATATGATCGCAAAAGACAAAAATGCGATGACGTCGAGCATGGCTTTTTCGCCGGACGACCGATTGTTGTTCACGCAGGAGCAGTACGGTTCATGGTCGCTTAAGTGCTATGACCTGAGCACAATGACCGGATGTAGGGACTGGATGACGACGGATATAAAAAGCTTTGCGATCCATGAACGCAGAAGACTGCTCGCCGTGTACAATTACGGCAAGATTCAGCTGTTCGACCTCCAGACGATGAAACCGACGATGGCATTTGAGGTCGAGCATGTCGTGAAAAACTGCACCCTAGCCTTTACACAGGATTACCTCGCCGTCTATACGGATTATGGCTGCGTGAGCCTCTATGCACTTGCATAACTAAAAAAACAAGCCGGAGCGCAATTTCGGTTGCACTCCAGGCTTGTTTTTCATTTGCTTTATAGCTGATCCGCATTTGAAGATGGCTTGCCATAGGGATCGAGATTTTCGTCTCCAATGATATCGACATAATCTTTGGCGCCTTCGGGAACCGTCAATAAATCTGCCGCTTCCGCCGTTGTCTCAAGATTTTCAATGCCTGTTTGGGTTTCTTTATCCATCGTTACCTCCTGTAGTTATTCCATCGAATATCCATCTAATTTTTCACGATCTCCGATTTCCTGGGTATCGTCCGTTCGAAATCCATCACGTTCATGTGACGTAAGATCCTCATAGACCGTTTCGGGATTTCCATCCGTTTCTTTTTCCAGCTTATCTTGCGGCATGGCTTCATCTCCTTCACAATGGATATCATTTACAGCATGCGGCAAAATTATTCTACATAAAAAAGACCGCCAAGCATGGCGGCTTACTTATCCTGTGTCCGGTAGACAACCAGGATCGTGCTTCTTTGATATTCCCCTTTGTCCGGTTTGCTTTTGATAATCGATCCGTAGCTTATACTTACAATTTGATCTTCCGCTAATGTGGACAGAAATTCATTGCAGCTTTTCTCGGCAAGCCTAACGTCGGAATCAATGAACTCTTTCACTTGAATCATGCTTTTCACCTTTCTTGGCTTATGATGATAACCCGCCATACATTAAATGTAAAAACCGCTTTCATGCAGTAAGGCATCCCGCCCAATAGAGTGGAATGCCTTACCAATTGACCATATCATATAACCACTATGGAGTCAAACCGCTAGATTATAACGATGAATCCTATCCTATTGTGGAAATGAAATTTTGAATTGGTTATGATAGGAGGGGAAGCCCTACATTGGTTTTGCCCAAAGGAGAACATGAATGGAAGAGAAATTGCTAAAAAAAATTGTAATGAACGTTCCTTTTTCCTATCCGCTGGCGGAAGGAACCACGATTCAAAAAAATGCCAACGATCCGAAGCTGCGAGTGAAGTGCTTTTATCTTACCGTCGTGAATAAAGGCGATCATACGGGAATCGAGATCTTTATTAAACCGGACACCTATTTCTTGATTGCGAAGGCCACTTATCATTATGACACCTTTGAAATGACCGTGGTCAGGCAACTGGAGAACATCTCTGTTCACTATAATGAACTTCCGGATTATATCGGGCAAGAAAATATGAGCCTGATTGACGATCGGCTGTCTTATTATTTGTTTAAATCCCTGTAGCGGGTTGTGGCGGAAGAAACGCTGGATAGCGGCTGCGAAGTTTATGAATAAAGCTTGCCAAAGGTGGTCATAGATTATGGTGGAATGTCCGAACTGCGCGAAGCCTACGGCGTTTCAGAGGCACTGTTCCCATTGTGGAACCATTCTGCAGCATACGGCCGAAGAGAAATTCGAGCTGCTTGGCGAAGCTGTGGAGAAGGCGATTAAGAAAGAGCGCCAAGAGCGAAAAAAGAAAAAGCGGATCAAAATGCTTATGGGCATAGCCATCATTTTGCTGGCCGTCTATGTCGGGGTAAAAAGCGTCGGAGCATAGAAACACGGGAAGGGCGGAAATCTATGAAAAAAGATGAGTTTGGAAACCGGATGAAGGAGTATGAGCATGCGTTCCGGCATAGCTTGTCGCGCCGTCTCCCGATTATTGTCAGAATCGACGGATGTCATTTTCATTCATTTACGCGTGGTATGAAGAAGCCTTTTGACGAGACATTGACCCATGCTTTGTGGGAAACGTGCAAGTACCTTGCGCAAAATATCATGGGATGTAAGATCGTTTATCATACTTGAATCAGTATGTTTATGTGGACAAGGGGGAGTAGGCTTGGAGTGCGTCCTGCTCATTGGAATTCAGGCTTCCGGCAAATCGACCTTCTTCAAAGAAAAGTTTTTTAATACGCACATCAGAATTAACTTGGACATGCTGAAAACAAGACACAGAGAAGACATCTATGTGGCTGCTTCCATCGAAGCGAAGCAGCCTTTCGTCGTCGATAACACGAATCCCACAGCTGAGGATCGAAAAAAGTATATTGAGGCCGCGAAGCGGGGGAGGTTCAAGGTTACCGGCTATTATTTTGAGCCGGATTTTGCAGAATCCATGAAGCGCAATGAACGCAGGGCAGGGACAGAAAAGATTCCCGAGATCGGCATAAAAAGCGTACTTAAGAAATTGACCCTGCCCGACGCAGATGAAGGATTCGACGAATTGTATAAAGTGATCTCGCAGAACGGCATGTTTATCGTATCAGAGCTATAACCCTATAATAAGGAGAGCGAATCAAGCCTTATTTTAATTTACCGTAATTTTTCTTAGCGCCGTTAAGGTTCGCAGTCTTGCGTGTAGATGTCTTTTTTCAGACTCGTTCATTATAAAGTTCACGCCGTAGTGATTGAGCGTGTTCGTTGATTGCAACTGCCAGCGAATCGAACCGTTGAGCTTCAAAAGCTCTTCTTGCAGCTGCACATGTAAAATGATCTTCAGCTTGTTGCTGGCAGCATTCAAATTTAAGGGAGTCACGATTTTGCACCCCGAGTTGCTGATATCCATCAAATTTGCTTTGACTGGTGTGCTCGACGTTGAAGTGCCGTTAATATTCGTGACTTCGAAATAGCAAACTAACGGAGTATTTAAACTAAATCTAAAAGCATCGCTTCGCTTGTTTTGATACATGACGCACCGCCTTAAATAGTTTTGGATTGCCATCCCACATAGGTATAGCCTATACATATATCGGTAATTTTGATCATTTATTTAATCTTTTAATAATACTACAAGAATTGCTTAACGAAGTCTAATATGTTCCCTTATAGGTCAGCTTTACAAATCTACAAAATTAGATATAATGATGCGTATGGATCCTTCATTGATTTATAAAGCATTGTCTAACGAGACCCGCCGTCAAATTATGGTGTGGTTAAAAGATCCGGAGCAATATTTCGATAAAACCCCCTATATGGAGCACGGGATCGATTTCCGCGTCGGGGTGTGTGTTTCGGATATTCAAGCGAAGGCGGAGCTTGCCCAGTCGGTCGTTTCCAACTATTTGTTAACGATGCAAAAAGCCGGCTTGTTGGAAGCGGAGCGGTATGGAAAGTGGACGTTCTATCGTCGGAACGAAAAGACGATCCAACAATTTGCCGAGTATACTCGGACCGAACTTTAGTATGAAAGGAGAGACCCTTTTTTTTTATTTTTTTGCATATTCATATCTATATATATGTATTTGAAGATTAGAATGAGATAGGAGATATATCGAGAGATGAACAAGATCAACCCTTTGCTTATCATTGTTTTAGCATTAGGCGTATTCGGAATTATAACGACGGAAATGGGAATTATCGGGGTTTTGCCGCAGGTTACGCAGAAGTTCAACATCTCCGCCTCGCAAGCCGGATGGCTGGTCAGTATATTTGCTTTAGTCGTTGCGGTCTCAGGCCCGTTCCTGACGCTGCTCGCCTCCGGAATGAACCGCAAATTTATTTTATTGACCGCAGTGCTGTTGTTTGCGATTTCCAATATCGTGTATGCTTTTACGACAAGATTTGACGTCATGCTGGCTTTCCGCATTATTCCGGCTATGGTTCATCCCGCTTTCTTTTCAGTTGCGCTTGTCACGGCGGCATCGCTCGTTTCTCTGGAAAAAAGCGGCCAGGCGGTTACCAAGGTTTTTGCCGGCATTACGGTCGGGTTTGCCTTCGGCGTGCCATTGACTTCCTATCTGGCGGAGCGGGTCTCGCTGGAAGCCGCTTTCCTGTTCGGGGCTGTCGTCAGCCTCGTGGCCTTTATCGGTATTTGGGCTTGGCTTCCCTCGATGCCGGTTCAAGCAAAGCTGTCTTCCGGCGCACAGTTAAGTATTTTACGTAAGCCCGCATTGTGGCTAAATATCGCCGCAGTAACGAGTATATTCGCCGCGATGTTCTCGGTATACAGCTACTTCGCCGAATATCGGACAAGTTTCCCATATAAACGGCTCTTGGATCAGTATGATGCTGATGATCTTTGGAGTGATTATGATTTTGGGTAATTTCTTATTCGGAAGCTTTTTGCAAAAGAACGTTCTTCGAACGACGGTCCTCTTTCCTGTAGCTTATGCTGCTGCTTATCTGCTGATTTATTTTGCGGGAGGATACTTCCTTCCCATGATCGTGATGATCTTGCTGTGGGGAATCGTGCATTCCGGCGGGCTTGTTGTCAGCCAAAGCTGGCTCATGACCGAGGCGCAGACGGCTCCCGAGTTCGGCAACAGCCTGTTTGTCTCGTTTACGAATCTCGGCATAACGATCGGAGCGTCGGTCGGCGGCTGGTTTATCGGGCAATGGGGAATCCATCAGCTGATTTGGAGCGGGGTCGGGTTTGCCTTGCTGGCTTTCCTGCTGATCGCCGTAAAAATAAAATGGTACAGCGCTTCACAGTGATATACCAACAGCTGTTTTTTCTTTCTGCGAGGTGTGCTAAACTGAAAGGATAGCGTCCAACTCAGAAGAAAGGAGTTTTCACCGATGCAAATATCCGATTTTCTGTTCCCCAAGGACAATGTGGTCTATATTAACTCGTCTGCGACGATGCAGGAGGCCTTGGACAAGCTAGAGCAAAGTCAATACACGGCAATTCCCGTTATTGACGGTGAGGGGAAATATATTGGCACCCTTTCGGAAGGGGACCTATTCTGGAAGATGAAGAGTGCCCCCGGATTGAGCTTTCAAAACTTGGATACCATCAAAGTTCATGAAATTAAACGCCGTATTCATAATGAGTGCGTGTCAATCAAAGCGCACCTGGAGGATATGCTTCATCTGGCTACCGATCAGAACTTCGTTCCCGTCGTAGACGATAACCGAATCTTCATCGGAATGATCCGCCGCAAAGATATCATCGAGTACTATACGAGTAATATTACGGACTAACCTTTTGGGTTTGGTCGAAATTTGTTTTCAAAGTAAATCCCCTCTAAGCAGCATTCTTGAAAAAGAGTGCGCTTGGAGGGGATTTTTCACTTTTTGAAACCATGAAAATAATAGAATTAAAGAAAAATAAATATAAATTTGTAAAATATTATTGTATAAATGGTAATATTATGATATTTTGAGTTTAGTATATTGTGCACGTTATACTAAACTATCATTAAGGAGTGACTTTATGAAAAAGCTTTTGATTTCCGCTATGGTTACACTCACCTTGATGACTCCTACAAACATTTTTGCAGCTCCCATCGATTCTGTTGCTTCCCTTGCGGCAGCTGAAAACAGCGGCTCCGCTTGGGTTGCGAAATTTCCCGGCTCCACAAGTGTCGATGACCTCAACGACCCGTTTAAAAGCGATGTCAAAAGATTCATAGCCGCACTTCATGAGGCGGGCATTTCAACGAGCGTCAAATCTACTTACAGACCGCTAGAACGGGCCTATTTGATGCATTGGTCATGGATGATTGCGAATAAAAAGGCAAGCCCGAAGGATGCGCCTGCCAAAGCCGGCGTTAATATCAAATGGGTACATGATAATGATGATGCAAATTACAGCAAATCGATCGCCGGAGCAAGAGCGATGGTAAACGGCTACGGGATTTCTGAATTGAAAGTCGCACCGGCGCTGAACTCCAACCATACCGCAAGAAACGCGATAGATCTTGCTACGTCTTGGTCGAAGTCCAGCGTTGTGATCAAGGATGCGAACGGCAAAAAAGTAACGATCAATTCCGGCGAAAAAAATAGTACAAACGCAACATTGATTTCCGTAGCCAAAACGTATGGCTTGGTCCATTTTACTCCTGTAAATAACGATAAGAACCATTTTTCTCCTAACGGTCGCTAGTTCCCATTCGAGAGTCGAATTTGCTTGTCGAGAACGTGGTCAGGGAACACTAGGTAGTACGAGGGGGTATACACCTCCGTATGTCACTCTGTATTAGTGAAGACCACGTTCTCAACACTCTGGAGAGTCGAATTTTATTCGACTTTTTTTATTGTATAAAGAAACTTGACATATCGATAAATTGCGATATTATAATGTGTATGGAGCCGATTGAAATTTTTAAAGCACTGTCCAATGAGTCAAGACTGCAAATTTTGCATTGGTTGAAAGATCCTGAAATACATTTTACGCCCCACGAAGGGATTGATATGAGAAACATTGGGGTATGCGTCTGTCAAGTCACTGAAAAGTTGAAAATGACTCAGTCTACAGCTTCTCAATATTTATCGATTCTCCAACGAGCAGGGCTTTTAAAGACGGAACGTATCGGCAAGTACACGTACTATAAAAGAAACGAGGAAACGATACGCGAAATCGGTTTATTTTTTAACAATGAAATCTAACCACGACAAACCGAATGCTCTAATGAGGATTTGGTTTGTTTCAAGCCTACATATCGATATATCATAATATGTAGATTTTTTTATGTACAATACATCGATAAATTATAATATATAGATGTGAAAGGATAAGGTGTAGTAATTGATGGCGAACCCTTGGAAAGTTTATTTTTTGGCAATTGTCAGTTTTTTAGTCGGGACATCCGAGTATGTCATTTCAGGTATTTTAGATAAGATATCGGATACGATGGGGATCTCGATTACTTCGGCTGGGCAGCTTGTTACCGTTTTTTCATTTGTATATGCGATTTGCACTCCCATCCTGATGGCACTGACGGCAAAAATGGAGAGAAAAAAGCTGCTCGTTGGTGCGCTAGGAATCTTCGTATTAGCCAATATTTTGTCTTTTGTTCTGCCGGGATTCGGACTTTTTGTCCTTGCGCGCGTTATAATGGCTTTAGGCGCAGGAATGGTTGTTGTAACCGCCCTGGATATAGCAGCGAAAATCGCACCCGAAGGTAAACAGGCCAGTTCCATTGCAACCGTGGTAATGGGGTTCACTACGTCATTAATTATCGGTGTTCCTCTCGGACGCATGATCGCTGCGGCATATGGCTGGAAATCGGTGTTCGGTTTCATCGCCATAACGGGGCTTCTGGCTATCTTTGTTCTATACAAAACGATCCCGCGAGTGAAAGGGGATGCCCCCGTACCTTTATCCAAGCAGCTTGCTCTTCTAAAAAGCAGAAAAGTGGCGCTTGGACTCTCAATCACTTTCTTCTGGCTCGGTGGTTACTCTATAGCGTATACCTACATTTCTCCTTATCTTCTCAAGGTTGCTGGCTTGAATGAAGAAGTGCTGAGCGGAGTCTTATTGGCGTTCGGCGTGGCCAGCTTAATCGGCTCCAAATTCGGCGGCTACAGTACGGATAAATGGGGAGTTTCTTCCACGTTAACCGGGGGCATGCTCATGCACATTGCGGCTCTCATTTTACTATCTGTTGCTGTCACTCTAACGAATTCTTGGTTGTTCGTTGTCGCCGTACTTGTATTATGGTCATTTGCAGCGTGGTCATCCGGTCCTACGCAGCAATATAATTTGATCCGAATCGAGCCGAATTATTCGGGAGTCATGCTCGGACTCAACCAATCCACGATGCAATTATCGATGGCAGCAGGAGCGGGAATTGGCGGCCTCGCCGTGGATCGGGTATCCTTATCATCCATCACGTGGTTCGGGACGATCGGTGTAGCGATTGCAGTCATGGCCTCGTTTTTATTATTTTCATGGATAAGAGAGGAGTCAAGAAAAACAAGTAAGCCGCAGGAACATGTTTTATCGGACTGATTCAGATATTCAGGTGCTCCCCAAATGATCAATCGGCAAACCAGCGGGAGCATCAAGATCACTTTTGGAAACCCATGTCTATCCGATGTGGGTTTCTCTTTGTCTTGCCGTCTCGCAGATAGAGGTGATTCGGATTTTTTTATTGGTTTCCTTGCCAGATTTCATTGGGGGAGTTAGAGTATAACAAGAGATGAAGAAAATGATGGAAATTCATTATTTATTGCCTATTGACTAAGCTTAATGGATATACAATTTGACGACGACTTTCTAGTATCAAAATATGATTCTTACGGTATAGGAGGTGGCGATATTGTTGTATAATGTTGGGTTTACATAACAAGAGTGAGCCATCCAGCAAATTTATAATGAGTGAAGGAAACGATATAAGCAGAATGGCCGATTTTAGCACTTATCCCAACATGCGATTAGAACAATAAAAATCTACTTCAAGGACATATACAAAATGAAAAATAAAACAATTTCTATAGCTACTATACTATTCATCCTATTCATTTTATATTTTAACAAAGGTTGGATTCTAACGAATCTTTCATCACCGGCAAGCAACGAAACTGAAAGCGCAGCTATACTCAATTTCCCATCCGATCGTTATCCGGAAACTGCCGCCCACATAAAAGCGGCGATTGAGCATGGGAAATCCTCCATCTGTACAATCGATAGAAAAGGCGCAGAAGCCAATCGAAAGGAATCTCTGAGAGGCGTACCCGTAAAGCCTAATTTGGATCGAGACGAGTTCCCCATGGCCATGTGCGCAGAAGGCGGCAAGGGAGCCGATATCATGTATATAAGCCCTTCCGACAATCGAGGAGCGGGAGCTTGGGTGAGCAATCAACTAGATAAGTATCCGGATGGGACGCGAGTGAAGATTGTTGTGAAATGAAGTACTTCCATGTATCTGCTCATGTATGGCGAAAGTGCCAATGGCTCAAGTCCATTGGCACCCGCACAAAAGAAACAAATGAATAGCAGGCTCTTACTATTCATTTATTTTGCTAATCGCTGTTGTGTTTGTTAACTTATGAATAGAGTAACCATTCAACATAAACTGAACAATACTATCGTTAAATTTTACTTCGGAGCCTTCTTCAAATGTAAACTTATATGCTTCTACAGGATTGTCGGTGTGTTTAAGATTGCGCATTAGCTCGAATATGGCATGAACCGGGTCAACAAATAGGTAGCCTCGATCAGGATGATACAGTAAATAATTCACGCTTTGCTCAATAATCTTATGCATTTTTACTCACTCGCTCCAATCAATAAGCAATTTGTTTTTTGCGGTAAGAAATGAAAACAGAAAGAGTATATCACAATTTTTGGAATTGGTCATTAGACATTTTGATGATTATTACATTAGTACGCAATAAATTCATCATTTTACGAAAAAAAGACGATTTTTTTGGGGCATTGTAACAAACAAGCCGCCTAATTAAGGATCTCCTCCGAATTATCGTACCCCAAGTAGTAAACCTACCTTCTGCGGCCGATTAATGTTCATTTTTTGTTTAGATCGCCCTTGTATATTAACTTAGGTCTTAATTATACGGGAGAGGAGGAAAAAGATGTATCCATCATGGAAGAAATATGCGGCCGAATTCATCGGTACTTTGGTACTCGTACTGATCGGCTGCGGAAGTGCAGCTACGGCAGGTGGCGAGTTGGGTTATCTTGGAATCGCCTTCGCATTTGGTCTGTCCATCGTTGCGATGGCTTATGTGATCGGTCCGATCTCAGGATGCCATATTAATCCTGCGGTTTCGTTGGCAATGCTCATATGCGGGAAAATGCCCGGTAAGGATTTCCTGGGTTATGTGATTGCTCAGACAGCCGGAGCCGTTACGGGTTCGGCGCTGCTGTACGCGATTATCCAATCAACAGGCAAGTCCGTATCCAGCCTGGGGCAGAACGGATTCGGCGAAGGGTACGGGATCGGGATAACGGGGACGATGGCATTCATCGTGGAAATCGTTTTGACGTTCATCTTCATTTACACCATTCTGGGAGTCACGTCCGATGCTGCCAATAGTCATGTTGCAGGTCTTGTTATCGGCTTGTCGTTAGTGCTGGTTCACATTTTGGGCATCGGCCTTACGGGCACTTCCGTTAATCCGGCTAGAAGCTTCGGACCGGCAGTCATATTGGGCGGGGAAGCCTTAGCGGAACTATGGGTATTTATTGTGGCTCCTCTTATCGGAGCGGTGCTGGCCGCCATTGTGTACAGGCGGTTGAATGTCAACAACACAGAGGCGTGATTTAAATTGAATCCCCCCTCCGATCCAAGGCAGGGGGGATTTGGCGTTTCATTCTTGGCAGTTCTATAATAAAGGCTGGGGGCAAGAGTGAGGAGCAACGAATGGCGAAGGGGGAGGAGTCATTGAAAGTGAGAATTTTGGATGTGAATTATATTATTGACGGGAAACTATCCGTTACATCAACGAAAATGTTTTATGAACAACGAAATAAAGACGAAATGCGGAGCATTCATTATGAAGTTCAACTGAATAATCAGCGCTTTAGATCTAAGGCATCCGATGTAACCGAATTCGCAATTAAAAACTTACAGAAAGAACTTCCAACCAATATTAGCATCGCTTGCTGCCAATCTTGCAGACATGGCAACTTCTGTCCGTATGGCGATGATGATGATGAAGTCTACTGCCTAAAAGATAAGAAACCTAACAGTAAAGGGGATGTCGTTGAACTATTCTCAACACAGGATAAATCTATGAAATCAAGAAGCCGAAAACTTCTTGATTTTTGCAATGATTACAAGATTATGGCCCATACCGAATATTACACGTACAATGATTGGGGATTATGATCAATCCTAAGATCGAAAAGAAAGTTTAGTTATACCCAATAAGTATACGGAAAATGGCGACATAGCACTCTATACTATGGAATGTACTTATTTAAATGAAATGGACTGATACAAGTGAATTACATCGTATTGGATTTAGAGGCTACTTGTTGGGAAAATGATCGAACGAAACAAAACGAAATCATTGAAATTGGTGCCGTTAAAATCAATGATAAACTTGAGATTGTCGATGAATTTCAAACGTTCATTAAGCCGATATTAAATCCTTGGTTATCTGATTTTTGCAAACAACTAACCTCCATTACACAAGATGATGTGAATCAAGCGGAATATTTTCCGCAAGCCATTCAACAATTTCAAGATTGGATTGGCAAAGAAGATTATATCTTATGTTCTTGGGGTTTTTATGATAAAAGTCAACTAACGAAGGATTGTGAACTACATACGATAAGTACAAAATGGCTTGCTAATCATATTAGTATCAAACATCAACACGGCAAGTTGATTGGCAAAGAGCGGGGTGTGGGTATGGCAAGGGCGCTTGATATGCTTAAGCTGCCGCTAGACGGCACACACCATCGGGGAATAGATGATGCCCGGAATATTGCAAAGATTTTTGTAAAGACTTTTGATCAGCTGGAATTCTGATTACCACATTCAGAAGGGAGTTACATTATTGCGGTATGACACTGAAATTGCTTGCACATCTTATTTGACACTTCACGAACAAAAACGACGGATCAAATCGTTTTTGATAGAGTATTTCGGCGCAGCTCACTTCTTTCTTGTTGAGACGGGTTTTTCTATCACAGCTGTACAAGAGGAAACAGCTTTTTTCGAATGGATCAATGCAGGTAAACCAGATCGAACGACTAAAGAATTGTTTCATTTTAAATGGATGGAGCAACAGAAACGGAGTGGACATTTCTTATTGAAATGTAGCTTTTATAATCGATTGGAAGATAACGGCAGACAGAAGCAATTCGAGAAAATCGTCTTACAAATGAAAGCTCATATGGAGCATCCCGCTTCGACACTTCGTATCACCCAAAAAGAAAAGATCATCGATGTACGGCAATTTCATCATCGTGCTGATGGGAAAATTGGCTATGGTTTGTACCCTTATGCTGAAGATGAGAAGGGGCATTGGCGTGAAAATTTGGGTGTTGGCTTATGGATATATCGTGAGGACTTTCATCTATTATATGAAGGAATCAAGGAGGTATATCCGCGTAAGGAGAAAGACTTTGAGAATTTTGATGATACTGGCATGAATTTCATTCGTAAGTCGGAATGGAAAGTGATTCTGAACCATTGGTCTAAACTAGCGATCAGTAACCCTTCCAGCGCTGAATTTATTGATTATGTAAGTCGATGGGTGATCGCAACGCTGGAGCAGGTGGATGAAATTGCGATCGAAGGAAATTTGTAATTTGCTGATCATGCCTATGAAATTTATAAGGGAGATGCATGGGTACGGCTGAGCTTTTACTTTGCTGGCATGATTATCTAAAACTTGCTTGAAAGTATGGACGGAAATGCATATTGCATGTATAATCATTTACTGATAATGATTATCAGTATCATGATTTACGAGACAAAATACTCTTCACTCCAGCAAAGATAAGGATGGTTGTCATGAACGTACATACGGAGGCTGCGCCCCAATCCACACCGAAGCTGCGGTCCCGGCCGGTAACGGCAACGATTGTTTTGTTTACGGGACTTGCTGTCTTGCTACTGGGGCTGGCCTTTTCGGTTTCCGTCGGTGCGGCGGATATCCAGCTTTCCACCGTATGGGAAGCCGTGTTTCAGTTTAATCCGGACATTACCCAGCATCAGATCATTCAAGAGCTGCGTCTTCCGCGGGCGCTCGCCGGGGCGCTCGTCGGCGCCTGCTTCGCCGTTGCGGGAGCGATTATGCAGGGGATGACCCGCAATCCGCTTGCCGATTCGGGGCTGCTCGGTTTGAATGCGGGAGCGGGGTTCGTGCTTGCTCTCTGCTTCGCCTTTTTTCCGGGTATGCCGTTCATGCAGTTAATATTGTACTCGTTCCTCGGCGCTGCCATCGGGGCGATTATGGTGTATGGGGTCGGTTCCATGTCGAAAAACGGCCTGACGCCGGTCCGGCTCGCTCTGGCTGGCGCTGCGGTCACGGCCCTTCTTGTTGCGATCAGTGAGGGGATCGCGATTTATTTCAACATCGGACAGGATCTCGCTTTCTGGCATGCCGGCGGGGTGGCCGGGACGAAGTGGTTCCAGCTCAAAATCATGACTCCATGGATCATTGCCGCTCTGATCGCTGCCTTGCTGCTCTCCCGGTCCATTACGCTGCTGAGTCTTGGCGATGAAGTGGCAACGGGGCTGGGCCAGCGTACAGGTTGGGTGAAGCTGGCTTGCGCTATTGTCGTGCTGGTGCTTGCAGGCACGGCCGTCTCCGCAGTCGGCGCAGTCGGCTTTGTCGGGCTCGTCATTCCGCATATTGCCCGGTCGCTGGTCGGCGTCGACTACCGCTGGATTATTCCTTGCTCGGCGGTGCTCGGTAGCTTGCTCATGGTCATTGCCGACATCGGGGCGAGAATGATCAATCCGCCCTATGAGACGCCGATCGGCACATTGATCGCCTTGATCGGGGTTCCGTTCTTCCTTTACTTGGCGCGCAAGCAGAGGAGGGAACTGTAGATGGAAGCAGTGAAAATGGGAGCGACGGAACGCCGCAAAAAAATTCAGGCCATTACGGTTTTATCTGTTCTGGGCGTGCTGATTGTGCTTGCTTTTCTTGTCAGCATGAACACCGGATACACCCGGCTGTCGCCGCTCGATGTCATCCGAACGCTGTTCGGTGCGGGTACGGCGAAGCAGGAGCTCATTTTGTTTGATTTCCGGCTTCCCCGCATCGTCATCTCGGTGCTGATCGGCGCGGGCCTTGCCGTTTCGGGGTGTATTTTACAGGGGCTGTCCCGCAATGCGCTGGCCGATCCGGGCATTCTGGGGATCAATGCCGGCGCAGGCTTGATGGTCGTGCTCTTTATTTCGTTTTTCCCGTCGAAGACGGCAGCGCCGGTTTTATTACTGCCGATTCTTGCTTTCGTCGGGGCAGGCATCACCGCGGCCATCATTTACGGACTGGCCTACAAGAAGCACGAAGGCTTGTCGCCGACAAGAATGGTTCTTACCGGGATTGCCGTCGCAGCAGGCATCAGCGCCTTAATGGTGGTGCTGACGCTGCGGTTGAACCCGCAAAATTACCAATTCGTCGCCGTCTGGCTGGCGGGAAGCATCTGGGGTTCGAACTGGAAGTTTGTCACCTCTCTTCTGCCGTGGCTGATCGTGCTGCTGCCTTATGTGTTTTACAAAGCCAGAGTACTTAATGTGATCAATCTCGGGGAACAGATGGCGACCGGCTTGGGCGCTCCCGTTGAGAAGGAACGGCTCGGCCTGCTTGCCGCTTCCGTCGGGATTGCCGGCGCTTGCGTCGCGGTAGGGGGAGGCATCGGCTTTGTAGGCTTGCTTGGTCCGCATCTGGCCCGGCGTCTGATCGGTCCGAGGCACGAAATACTGCTTCCGGCCTCGGCCTTGGTCGGCGGCCTGCTGATGATCGTCGCCGATACGATTGCACGAGTCATTATTCAGCCTACGGAGATTCCTACCGGAATTGTCGTCGCGATCATCGGTGCACCGTATTTTCTTTACTTGCTTGCGAGAGCAAGATAAATCGAATGTACCCAAGTAGTGGTTTGGAGGAGAGTCGTTCCGATGAGAAAATCAAAGTTTACCTGCATCGCCGTGTTTTTACTAATCCTGATCGTGATCGCAGGCTGCGGGTCCAATTCACCCGATGCCAAGCAGGCCGCTTCCACCGATAGTTCCGGCGCGAAACCGGCGGCGGAGCGCGTCTACAAGCACGCGATGGGCGAGGCGAAAATTCCCGTTAAGCCGGAAAAGGTCGTCACGCTCCAATATGTCAGCCAGCTCCTGTCCATTGGCGTCAAGCCTCTTGGCGGCCCGGCCAATCTCCTTAAGGATCTCGGAGAGAAAGCGGCGGTAATTGAAAATATCGGCGAAGGCGGGAAGTACAATTTCGAAAAAATATTGGAGCTCCAGCCGGAGTTAATCATCACCGGGGACGTCGAACAGGAGACGTACGATAAATTGTCCAAAATCGCTCCGACGGTCGTCGTTCCGTGGATGAATCACGACGTGTTCGGTCATGTCAAGGTTATGGGCGATATCATGAACCGCCAGAGTGAAGCCGAAGCTTGGAGCACGGCGTTTCGTGCTAAGTTCCAAGCGGTGCGCGAGCAGCTTCAGAGCATTATCGAACCGGGAAAAACGGCGGCGATCTATAACATTCGCCCGAAGGAAATCTACGTGTACGGTGTACGGAATTTCGGCTTCACCATCTACAAGGCGCTGGAGCTGACGCCTCCGCCACCGGTGAAGAAAGAAATCGAGAAGGACCCGAACTTCTGGGCTGTTCCGGTATCCTTGGAGCAGCTTCCGGAGTATGCCTCCGATTATTTGTTTGTGTCGACATTTGGCGATGACGATTCCAAGAAGCGGCTGGATGAAATTTCGAAAACCGCACTATGGGCGAATCTGCCTGCCGTCAAAAACAACCGGGTATACATGTTGAATCTCGATACATGGTTCGGTTACACACCGCATGATATCGAGAAGCAGCTGCAGGAGATTGTGTCTCTGATCAAAAAGTCGTAAGTCTAATTCATAGGAAAGACCGCCGAGTCCGGCGGTCTTTTGCGTATTTGCTATTATTTCTGCTGGATCATCATATTCCATAATTCCTTCGAATCGTAGCCGAGGCGCCAAGCGGCCACGCCGGCCAATTCGTATTTTTTGGCGATGTCGATCCGCGCTTTGACGGTCCCTTCGTTTTCCAGCCAGAAGACGTTATTGAAGCCGTCCTGCTCGTACTCGACCTTGTACTGATTGAAGCGGTTGTCCCAGCTGAGCTTCGCTTGCTTGGAATTGATGAGGCCGGTCAAGTCCTTCATCAGCAGCGCGCGATTGCTGTCCAGCTTGCCGGATTTGTCGACCTTCCACTCCCGTACATAGAACGGAATTCCCATGATCAGCTTGTCACGCGGAATGCCGTAGGACAGGAATTCCTGCACGCCTTGTTCGACCCAAGGCAGACCGGCCACGGAACCCGGTTCGGTGCTGCCTTTCCAATAATGGTCGTAGGTCATCGTGATGACGTAGTCGACGATCTGACCGAGCTTCTCGTGCTCGAACGCGGCTTTTGCATTCCATGCGGCGCTGCCCCTGGGCAGGTCGACCGAGATGACAAGTCCTTTCTGATGGGTCGCATCCGCGATTTCCTTCATGAACGTCGTGAAGGCAGAGCGGTCCGTGCCTGCGACGCTTTCGAAGTCGATGTTCAGTCCGTCCGCTCCGATGGCGACGGCTTTATCGACCAACGCGGAAATGAACTTGCTGCGGGCCTGCGCGGAGGCAAGAAATTGCGTCGTCATCGCCGTATCGAACTGGTTGTTGACAAGCGGATGCACGGAATACCCCTGCTTCTTCAGCCAAGCGACGGTTTCTTTGTTCGAGCTGTCGGTCAAATTGCCTGAACCGTCGGCAAGCTGAAAGTAGGTGGGGGAGATAACATCCAGCCCCGAGGTGTTGCTCACCTGGCTGCGGATCGTGGCGTCGCTGGAGCTTCCGTTCCAGCCCCAGAACTGCAGATCGCGAAGGTTTTTCCAAATGCTGGACCCATCGTCGTACAGTCGAATAGAGGCGTTGGAATAGCCCATGGCGTAGGATAGAGCGCCGCCAATCGTAGAGAAGTCCGCAACCCATTTGTCTTTTTGAAACACTTGATAATACGGATAATTATTCCATATGACGCGTGCGGTGCCGTCAAGTCCTGCCGCTTCGTCATCGGTGATTCGGGTATGATCGAACTGCTTGGCGTATGCGATCGCCTCGTCAATGCTTAGGAACGAATTCAGCAGCTTTTCGAACTGGTACACTTTATACGGTCTGACGTTGGAGTATACGACCTTGCCCGTTTCCGTGTTCACAATCTTCGAATCGCTCAAGCGAAGCGATTCGTTTATGGCATCCTCTATGTAAGCAAACTTCCAATTCTCAGCGGAGTATGTACCTTGATAGATTTGATAAATTTTGCTGCCGCTGCGCAGCTCCGTCTTGCGGCTGGCCGGAATGTTGTCCCATACCCAGCGGTGCGTGCCAAGCTCGACGATATGGGCATTGCCCCATTTTTTTGCTTCGGCGATCGCTTGGTTCAACGTTTCAAAGATCCAGGAATCCTTCGTAATATCGTCGCCTTGGTAGACGCGGTACTTCGGGTAATTGTTCCATACCCAGCCGCCGGATTGCAGGTCGCGTACGCTGGCATGTCCCCAATTGGACGCTTCGCGTATCGCCTGATCCAAGCTGGCATATTCCCATTTGGAAGAGCTGTTGCCGTTCTGGTATACCTTGTAGCGGGGGTAGTTGTGCCATACCCATTTACGGTTGCCGATCTCTTCGACGTGGCTGTCCGCGAACTGCCTGGCGTAATTTTCGGCGGACTTGTAATCGGACGTCTCCAGCAGCATGGTGGTATCCTGATAGACGCGGAACTTGGATGTCTTGTCGGCTGCCAAAACAGAGTCCGCGGAGGAGAGGAAGAGCGTTATAACAGACAACGTCAGCAGGGTGTTGCGCTTCAACATGCATCAGCCTCTTTCTGGTCAGTCTACTCTATTAAACGTTGGAAGAGGCTCGAAGTTGCAAGGAAAATAATAGAATCCTGATTAGGCGGCCATTGGAGAAAAAAAACAACCCTCCAAGCCATGGCTTGAAGGGTCGTTCGGAAGGTTCAACTGATATCGGCGACGATTTCGTCTTCCAGCACGAGCTGGATTTGATCCCGGAACACGCGGATATTTTGCTCCTTGAGCAGGTAGCGCTCGATCGCTTCCAGCATATTGGCGGCGATCAGGATCTGGCTGCGGCCTTCGGCGTTTACTTCTGCGGAGAAGCCATGGTCCTCGTCCCACATGAGCTCCACTTCGACTTGCGACGGATGAATCTGCTTTCGTTCGGCGATATTCAGGCATATCGCATTGATAATTTCTTGTTCCGATAGTCGCATACTAATAACCTCTTTACCCTTTATTAAAGTTGCTTCGGTTCTTCCTTCAACTTCTTACGGTCGCGGAAGTAGACGAAAATTTTGCGGATGACGACGAACAGCACAACAACCGCAAGCACGTTTACCATCATGCCGAGCAAGTCGCCGAGGAAGCCCATGCCGCCGAACAGACCTCCGAAGAGAAGACCCGCCAGACCGCCGATCATCAAGCCTTTCATTAGACCACCGCTGAAAAAGCCCGGTTTCGTTGCCGGCGTCGCCGGCGTGCCAGCTGGCGATTTGGAAGCGGCCGGCTCGGTTTTATTGACACCGTTGTTCGGCGTTTGCGTGGTATTGGAACTGCTTGGCGTGTAGCTTTTTTTCGAGGACTTGTACCCCTTGGCATCGACCATACCGGGCGCGGTGAATGAAAACACCAGCATGCAAGCCATCAAAATGAGAGACAACTTCTTCAACATCTTTTTGCATCCTCCATTAAATATATTAGACTCCTTGCATTAGGTTACTACGTATAATGTGGGCGATGGTTTCAGAATTTAAACGAACTTGCTACAATAAGAAGAGGAAAAGATCATTTCTATGAACAGAGGGATGTTGCAATGCCTAATTATACCGAAGCGTATATTCAATATTTGGTCCACTTCCATGCGGAGCGCGATTTTTTCGAATGCCACGAGGTGATGGAAGAATACTGGAAGGAGCATCCGGAAGATCCTTGCAGCGAGGCTTGCGTCGGGCTGATTCAAGTGGCTGTATCGCTATACCATCAGCGGCGGGGTAATCGGGCTGGGGCGGTCAAAATGCTTGCGAGCTCGCTCCGACGGCTCAAAGACGAGCAGTTGGAGCAGCTCGGCATCGACGCGGCCGAATTCCGGCTGCGTCTGCAGGCGCGTCTGCGTGAGCTGGAACAGGTCGGTTTTGTCTATACCGATCTGGATATTCCGCTGCAGGACGAGGCGCTGAACGTCTTATGCCGGGATGCTGCCGCTCAAGCGCAAGTCGAATGGGGACAGCCGAGCAACTTGAACGATACGTATCTCATCCATAAGCATACGCTGCGCGACCGCAGCGACGTCGTAGCGGAGCGGGAGATGCAGAAGCAGCTCAGAATGGAGCGCAGGACGATGGGGGACGGCGTATGAGCCGGATGCCCCTAAGCGGCGATCCACAGAAAATTATGGTTGTGGACGACGAGCCGCATATCGTCGAAGTCATACGGCTTTATCTGGAGCACGCGGGTTATGTTCCCCTTCCGCACTTTCGGGGCGGAGAGGTGCTGGAGCGGGTGAAGGCCGAAGCGCCCGACCTTGTGCTGCTGGACGTCATGCTGCCTGACGTATCGGGCTTCGAGCTGTGCAGCCAGATCCGCAAGCTGCCGGGAGCGCAAGGCGCTACACCGATTATTTTCCTGACCGCCAAGGGCGAGTCGATCGATAAGCTGCGCGGCTTTAGCCTCGGGGTGGACGATTATATCGTCAAGCCATTCGACCCGAACGAAATGGTTGCGCGGATCAAGGCCGTCCTGCGGCGCGCCGGGCAGCTGGGAACCGCTCTGCCGGTACCCGAAGAGCATGCCTCGAAGCCGTTGGAGGTCGGCAATTTAACCATTGATCTGGATCAGTACAAGGTAAGCTTAAACGGAAGCAGAGTCGACTTGACACCCAAAGAGATCGAGCTGCTGCACTTTTTGGCCGCCAGCCCCGGCAGGGTATACACCCGCGAGGATCTGCTCGGGTACGTGTGGAACTTCGATTTCAGCGGTGGAACCCGAACCGTGGATGCCCACGTGAAAAATTTGCGCAAGAAGCTCGGCTCCCATGAGGCCTGGACGATTCAAACGCTGTGGGGCATCGGGTACTCGTTCGAGGTGCGCGGGACATGATCAAGCAGTGGCTGCGTAGCCTGTATATTCAAATCTTTCTTTCCTTTCTCGCCACGTGCGTGCTTGTGTTCGTAGGTCTGGCCGTGTTTTGGAATTCTTATTTTACCGATTTTTTCTATAAGGACAAAAAAGAGCTGCTGCGCTCACGTGCCGCCGAAGTCGTCAAGCTGTTGCCCACGTTTCAGGAGGGGACGCTTTCCACAAGAGAACTGCGGCTCGGCAGCCGCATCATCGGCCGCAGCATGAACGGCTCGGTATGGCTGGTCGATGCGAAAGGCACGGTGTTGAACGGTTCGTCGGACCGGGAGGGAACGACGATTCCGAAGCTGCTTGAACCGTTGCTCGCTGAAGGACTTAAAGGTAGGAGCGGGTATTCGGCAGGGCATTACAAAGTCGATCCGTACGGCGGGGAAGGGCAGCTGGCCTATTACACGCCCGAAGAGCTCAACGGCCAGCCGATCGTCATCATGATGCTCGTCCCTGCGCTGGAAAGCAGCGAAGCGCTAAAGGCCATCCGCTGGAATATTTTCGTTCCGCTGCTATTCTCTTTGGTTGCCGTAGGGGTTATCCTTTTCATCTTGTCGCGCAAGCTGGCCGGTCCCCTTCAGCAAATGAACCATGCGGCGCTTGAAGTGGCGAACGGCGACTTTTCAACGAGAGCACCAGTCTCGTCCAACGACGAGGTCGGCGAGCTAGCGCGCAGCTTTAACTTCATGGTCGGTCAGCTGGAGCAGTGGGACGACAACCGCCAGGAGTTCCTGGCCAACGTATCGCATGAGCTGCGGTCGCCGCTGACGTCGCTGCGTGGGCTGATCGTCGCGATGAACGACCGGGTCATTCCGCCCGAGAAATTCTCGCATTATTTGAAAATATGCGATCATGAGGTGCAGCGGCTGCAGCGGCTCGTAGACGACCTGCTCGACTTGGCCCGCATTCAGAACGGAACTGACGTCTTCCGGACGCGACCCGTTGCGCTGCCGGCCAAGGTGAGCGAGGTGCTGGAACTGGTACAGAGTGCCGCTTCTGACAAACGGCTGCATATACGCTTGATCGCCCCCATGCCGGGAACGCCGCCGCTACGGTGCGAGCTTGATCCGGACCGCTTTGCGCAAATTTTGCTCAACCTGCTATATAACGCGATCCGGTTCACGCCTTCCGGGGGAACGATTACCGTCGAGCTTGCCGCCGAAGGAGAGGAGGCCGTCATCGTCGTGCGCGATACGGGGATTGGCATGAGTGAAAGCGAGCTGCTTCGGATCTGGGACCGGTTCTACAAGGCGGAGCCGTCGCGCTCCGGCGATTCGGACGGCACCGGGCTCGGTCTGACCATCGTCAAGCATCTCGTCACGGGGATGAAAGGGTCGATTGCGGCAGCAAGCGAGCTCGGGAAAGGAACGGAGTTCCGGATCGCTTTCCCGCTTCTCCCCCCGGATCGCTTTGGGAGCTGATGGGACTGCTGGAAATGATGCGCCTTGTGAAATAGCGAAAAACAAGCTAAGATTTAAAAACGTCAGCCTAACCAACTTGGAACCGGCTAAATAGAGAAATAAGAAGGTAGAACAGGAAGGACGAAGTGCGAATGCCGAATTTACTATCCCAGATCATGGAGTACAACCGCTCGTTTGTCGAGCAGCAAAAGTACGAGCCCTACTTAACCTCAAAGTTTCCGGATCGGAAATTCGTCATTCTTACTTGCATGGATACGCGTCTGATCGAACTTCTTCCGGCCAGCATGAATATTAAGAACGGCGATGTGAAGATGATTAAAACGGCCGGAGGCGTCGTCTCGACTCCGTTCGGCGGCATCATGCGCAGTATTATCGTGGCGATCTATGAGCTGGGTGCGGACGAAGTGCTTGTCATCGGCCATCACGATTGCGGGATGAGCCACATGAACCCGGATCGCGTGAAGGAGAAGTTTGTGGCGCGGGGAATTAAAGAGGAGACGCTCAAAACGCTGGAATATTCGGGCATGAACCTCGAACGGTGGCTGCGGGGCTTCGAAGATGTCAACGAAAGCGTCAAAAGCAGTGTAAATCTGATCAAGAACCATCCGCTCGTGCCGAACATCCCGATTCACGGGCTTGTCATCGACCCTTCGACCGGCAAGCTGGATGTCATCGTCGGCGGCTATTAAGCCGTTCCCGGAACGAAAAAGGTGAGAAGGCCACCCGCCTTCTCACCGGTTCGCGACGGCATTGCGTTTATCAATCAGCCGCATGCTCGCATTGTAGATTTGTCCGCTGCTTTTCAAGATAAAGCAGTAGCCGCTCACTTGATAGTCTACCGTCATATTTTCCTCGAAAAACACCTCGTGCTTCCGGTCCATCAGCACTTCGAACGGCTCCCCCGGCACAATAAAATCGTTCCGGTCCGGCTCGTCCGTGATCCACAGCGTCGGCACGCCGCTGACCGCGCACCCGCAGCCCTCCGCATCGTAGACAAGCTTCAGCCGTCCGCTCGCTTGCCGGTCCAGAATGCGCCGGATTTCCGCTACCGCACTTTCCGTAAAGATGATTCGCATCTCACGTCACACTCCTTTCCTTTTTATCATACCTCATTTCGGCGATATTTGCTTCTGCTCTGCGAACGCAGTATGATCAATGTATATCTTTGGAAAGGGGAATGCCCGTTGTCGACAGGAAATCTGGAAGCTAAATTGACGGAATTCAAACAATATCTGAAAAAGATGAAAAGCTACGAGGAAGCCGTCGGACTCATTTATTGGGACATGCGCACCGGCGCGCCGAAAAAAGGAATTGCGGCAAGGTCCGAAGTCGTCGGCGAGCTGTCCGGCGAGATGTTCAAAATGTCGGTGTCGGACGAAATGGGCTCGTTTTTGGACTACTTCACTTCGTCCGGGGTACAGTCGGAGCTGTCGAATATCGACCGCAGAATTGTAAGCGAATGCAAGAAGGATTACGATCGCAGCAAAAAAATTCCGCCGAAGCTGTATCAGGAATATGTGGTGCTCACCTCGCGGGCGGAATCGGCTTGGGAAGATGCGAAGCATCAGGCCGATTTTCCGGGCTTCCAGCCATACTTGGAAAAAATCGTCGATATGAACCTGCAGTTCATCGACCTGTGGGGCTATGAAGGACACAAGTACAACACGCTGCTTGATGCTTACGAGCCGGGCATGACCGTAGAGAAGCTCGATCAAGTGTTCGGTGCACTGCGCGAGCAGGTCGTTCCCTTGCTGTCGGCGATTCAGGAGTCGGCTCACAAGCCGGAAACCGGCTTCTTGAAGCAGACGTTCGACAAGGACAAGCAAAAGAAGTTCAGCTTATACATATTGGAGCAGATGGGCTACGATTTCGAAGCGGGACGCCTGGACGAAACCGTCCATCCGTTTGCGACCGGCCTGAACCCGGGCGACGTGCGGATTACGACGCGCTACCTGCTGAACGATGTGAACAGCGCGCTGTTCGGAACGATTCACGAGGGCGGGCATGCGCTCTATGAGCAGAACATTTCGATGGACTTGCTCGGTACGCCGCTGTGCACGGGAACGTCGATGGGCATTCACGAATCGCAGTCGCGCTTCTGGGAAAATATGATCGGACGCGGCCGCCCGTTCTGGAACCGTTACTTCCCCGAGCTGCAAAAAAATTACGCCGGCCAGTTCGACAAGGTAAGCGTAGAAGATTTTTACCGCGCCACGAACGAGGTGAAGACGTCGCTCATCCGGATCGAAGCCGACGAGCTGACGTACAACCTGCATATTATGGTAAGGTATGAGATCGAGAAGGCGCTGTTCAGCGGGGCGGTGAAGGTTGCCGACCTGCCGGAGGTATGGAACGAGAAATACCGGGAGTACCTCGGCATCGTGCCTTCCCATAACGGCGAAGGGGTGCTGCAGGACGTGCATTGGTCGGGCGGCTCGTTCGGCTACTTCCCGTCGTACGCACTGGGTAATATGTACGCCGCGCAAATTAAACGCACGCTGGAGCTGGAGCTCGGCAACGTGGACGAGCTGGTTCGCGAGGGCAATCTGATTCCGATCAAGTCTTGGCTGGCGGATAAAATATATCAATACGGCAAAAGCCAGACGCCGACGGAAATCATTACCCGGGTGACAGGCGAGGAGTTGGACCCGTCCTACTTGGTCGATTATTTGCGCGTGAAATATTCCGATATTTATAAGCTTTAATCCAACTGCGGGGACACGGTCCCCGCTTTTTTATTTCCTTGAGTGTAACTTTTGGGGTATTTTACCAGTCTATTCTTAGTAAGACGATTTTTTGTTTCTCCGAAGGGAACAGACGACAAGGAGGCGACAGGGTATGCACAAGGAACTTCAAGCGGACATTGCCATTATCGGCGGAGGTGTCGGAGGCTGCGCGGCCGCGTTGGCGGCCGCCCGAATGGGAAGACAGGTCATCATGACCGAGGAGACGGAGTGGATCGGCGGGCAGTTGACCAGTCAGGCCGTTCCGCCCGACGAGCACCTATGGATCGAACAATTCGGCTGCACCCGCAGCTATCGAGAATTTCGCGACGGGGTGCGCACCTATTATAAGACAAAGTTTCCGCTGACCGCAGAGGCGCGCGCGGTCTATTACTTAAACCCCGGCAACGGCGGCGTGAGCCGACTTGGTGCGGAGCCGAGAGCCTATTTGGCCGTTCTGCAAGACATGCTGGCCCCCTACGTACACAGCGGCAGGCTCATTATCATGACCCGGCACCGGCCCGTTGCGGCCGAGACGGACGGCGACCGTGTCCGGTCGGTTACCGTAATCGGGGAGACGGGTCACCGGCATACGATTCGCGCCGCATATATTTTGGATGCGACCGAGACGGGCGAGCTGCTCCCGCTGACCTGCGCGGAATATGTGACGGGCGCCGAATCGAAGCAGCAGACGGGCGAGCCCCATGCGCTGGACGGTGCGCCCGATCCGCGGGACATTCAGGCGTTTACCCACTGCTTCGCCATGGATTACAAGGAAGGCGAGAACCATGTAATCGATAAACCGAAGGATTACAACTTCTGGCGAAACTACCGGGCAGATTTTTGGCCGGACAAGCAGCTTAGCTGGGTTTCGCCCGATCCGCGCACATTGAAGCCTGTGGAGGACACGTTGTTTTGGGGTACGAATAAATATCCGCTGTTTTACTACCGGCAAATCGTCGACAAAGCAAATTTCGCGCTCGGCACGTTTCCGAGCAACATCACGGTAGTGAATTGGTCGCAGAACGATTATTGGCTCGGCAACGTGTACGACGTGAAACCGGAGGAAGCGCAGAAGCATGCGCGGCAGGCGAAGCAGCTCAGCTTGTCGCTCCTGTACTGGCTGCAAACGGAAGCTCCCCGCCCGGACGGAGGGGCAGGTTATCCCGGTCTGCGGCTGCGGCCGGATGTGGTCGGTACGGAGGACGGATTGGCGAAATATCCGTATATCCGGGAGTCCAGACGCATCCGCGCGGAGTTCACCGTGCTGGAGCAGCATGTGAGCGCAGCGGTGCGCGGCGAGCAGGGGGCGGCGCCGTTCCCGGATTCCGTAGGAGTCGGCTGCTACCGGATCGACCTGCATCCCAGCATGACGGGCCGCAATTATCTCGACATCTCGTCGCTGCCGTTTCAAATCCCGCTTGGCAGTCTGATTCCGGTCCGGCTGGAAAACCTGCTGCCGGCCTGCAAAAATCTCGGCACGACGCATATTACGAACGGCTGCTTTCGGCTGCATCCCGTGGAATGGAACATCGGGGAGGCTGCGGGGGCGCTGGCCGCTTTTTGCCTGCAAAACGGCTACCAGCCCCGCGAAGTGCGGAATACGCCGGCCAAGCTCGAAGTGTTCCAGAAAGCGCTTGTCAATCAAGGCTTTGAATTGGCATGGCCGAAAATAACCGCCGTTTAACGAACTTGATACGAATCGAATGCTGCTTCGAGGCTGTTTCTGCGGATCTTCCGTGGAAGCGGCCTTTTTTTGGCTTCTGCAGACATCTGCTCTCACCATTTTCTAGGCGCGTTCATATGCTGTCATATCTAAAGTTCGTCATGCGTTAAGACGCTGACAGGGAGGGACTGGCCTATGAAAACAAGGCGTCTGAGGAGAGCGGCGGCACTTATACTTGTGTTGGCGCTTGCGGCGTGCGCGACGCTCGCAGGCTGCGGTCCGAAGAAAAGCGGGGAGCGGGTGAAGGTGCGGATCGGCGAGGTGACCCGGTCAATCTTCTATGCGCCGGAATACGTGGCGTTGGAGAAAGGATTTTTCAAAGAACAGGGGCTCGATATCGAGCTGACGACGACGTTCGGCGGCGATAAAACGATGACGACGCTGCTGTCAGGCGGGATCGACGTCGCGCTGGTCGGCTCCGAGACTTCGATCTACGTGCATCAGCAAGGTACGGGCGACCCGGTCGTCAACTTCTCGCAATTGACGCAAACCGACGGAACGTTTCTCGTGGCGCGCAAGCCGCCCGAAGGCTCATTCGACTGGAACAAGCTGAAGGGCTCAACCTTCCTCGGCCAGCGCAAGGGCGGGATGCCACAGATGGCAGGCGAATTTACGCTGAAGAAGCACGGTATCGATCTCCAGAACGATTTGAACCTGCTCCAGAACGTGGAGTTCGCCAACATTCCGACCGCTTTCGCATCGGGCACGGGGGACTACGTGCAGCTGTTCGAGCCGCAGGCCTCGATGTTCGAGAAGCAGGGGAAAGGCTACGTCGTCGCTTCCTTCGGGGTAGAGAGCGGCAAGCTGCCTTATACGGTGTTCATGGCGAAAAAGAGCTACATCGATAAGAACACGGATGCGATCCAAAAATTCGCCAATGCCGTGCAAAAAGCGCAAAATTGGGTGCAGCAAAGCAGCGTGGACGACATTGCGACGGCCATCGCTCCTTACTTCCAGGAAACGGATAAAGATATCGTTCGCAGCGTAATCAAGCGCTACAAGGACCAAGGCTCGTTTGCCGCCGACGGCATCGTCGACGAACAGGAGTGGAACAACCTGCAGGATGTGATGGAAGCGGCCGGGGAGCTCAAGAAGCGCGCCGATTTCAACACGCTCGTTAACAATCAACTTGCGGAAAAAGCGAAACAAAACATGAAGTAGTGCCTGTAGCCGTCATGGTCGACGAGGGCGCGACAGCGCTTCGGGATTGCCGTTGCAGGGGCTTGAGGGCTCGCTGCGGATACGTCACTTTGAAGAGCTGTCAGGCGTCCTCCCACTGTCTCACAGGCTAAGCGCACAAGGAGGGAAGGCCGTATGTATGCCGTGGAGCTGGACGGCGTTTCACAAGTATATGTCAACCGCAAAGGCGCGTTCGTCGCGCTGCAGGATGTGCAGCTCGCGATCGCGCCGGGCGAATTCGTCAGTCTCATCGGCCCGAGCGGCTGCGGGAAGACGACCGTGCTGTCGCTAATCAGCGGCTTGCTGACGCCGACTTCGGGAACGGTGCGGGTGTTCGGCGAACGGATTCAAAAACCAACTCCGCAAGTCGGATATATGCTCCAGCAGGATTATTTATTCCCTTGGCGAACGATCTTCGAGAACGCCTCCATCGGTCTCGAATTGCTCGGACGCTTGAATGCCGCCACCCGTCAATATGTGCTGGATTTGCTGGACGAAATGGGGCTTGGCGGCTATGCTGACCGTTATCCGCACCAGTTGTCCGGCGGCATGCGCCAACGGGTCGCGCTGGTGCGGACGCTTGCGGCGGAACCGGACATCCTGCTGCTGGATGAGCCGTTCTCGGCTCTGGATTACCAGACCAAGCTCCAACTGGAGGATTTGATCTCTGCGACATTGAAGGCACGCGGCAAGACCGCCGTGCTTGTCACCCATGACATCACCGAAGCGATTGCAATGAGCGACAGGATTGTCGTGCTCCAGCCGAATCCCGGACGTGTGCTGACCGAGGCCATTGTGCCGGAGGCTATTCGGGAAGCCCAGCCGCTGCATGCCCGCGAGGTTGTGGGCTTTCACGAATTGTTCCGCGAGCTGTGGGGGCGGTTCGAGCAGATGGATGGGAAAGGAGGCGGGGGACATGGACCGGCGGAAATCTGAGGAGGCGAAGGCAAGCGGGAGTTTATCGTATGCGGCTGTTAAAGGAGCCGGCGAACCGTCCGAACGTCCGGAGGATGGGGCTGCAAAGGCCGACGGCTTAACGTCAGGAGCAGTACGATCCGAAAGCTTGGCCGGGCAAGTGTACGCGCAATTTCGTCGGAGCGAGCGCAAGCTGACGACATCCGTGCGCCTGACCCAGTTGGCGCTGCTGATCTTGTTTTTCGTGGGCTGGGAAACGGCAAGCCGATTGCAGTGGATTGACGGGCTTCTCTTCAGCTCTCCGACGCGCGTGTGGGGGCTGCTGGTTGAGAAAACGGCGGACGGTACGCTGCTCGTGCATACATGGACTACCGTGTGGGAGACGATCGTCGGCTTCGTGCTCGGCACGCTTCTCGGTACCGCAATCGCTGCACTCATCTGGTATTCGCCGTTTCTCTCCCGCGTGCTCGATCCGTATATCGTCGTCCTGAACAGCCTGCCTAAGGTGGCGCTCGGACCTTTGTTTATCGTTGCGCTCGGCCCGGGCATGCTGTCGATCATCGCGACAACGCTCTCGATTACCGTAATCATCACAATTTTGGTCGTGTATAACAGCTTCCGCGAGGTGGACCCGAATCTGCTCAAGGTAGTACGGATTTTCGGGGGAAATCGGAGCACGGTTTTCCGAAAGGTAATTTTGCCCGCCTCGTATCCGACCATCGTATCCACGCTCAAAGTAAACGTGGGGCTCTCCTGGGTCGGGGTCATCGTCGGCGAGTTTCTCGTTTCCAAGGAAGGGCTCGGCTATTTGATCATCTATGGTTTTCAGGTGTTCAACTTTACGCTTGTGATTGGCAGCGTTCTTCTTATTGCCGTGGTCGCGACCCTCATGTATCAAACTGTTGTCTATTTGGAAGGGAAGCTGACGGTACAATCGTGAAAAGGTTCCCAAAAACAAAAGATTATCGACAAACGAGTTTCACTCGTTGAGGATTTTGTCGAAAAACGGTAAGATGTGGGTACATTATCTGTATAATAATTTTTAGCGACTATGATCGTTGTCGAAGCGAGGAACGCAGCCCATGGGATTTCGAGTCATCAAAACCGCGCTGGCGGTTATCGTATCCATTTTTTTGGCGCAGACGCTCGGATTGCAGTCCCCCCTTTCGGCGGGGCTGCTCGCGGTGTTAGGCGTCGACGTAACGAAAAAGAGAGGACTTCAGACGTCGTTTCAGCGCATTGCGGCCTCGATTGTCGGGTTGTTTTTCGGCGCCGGGCTGTTTTGGGCGCTTGGCTTTCACGTGTGGGTGATCGGCGTATTTATTTTGGTGCTGTACCCGATTTTGAGCCGGTTAAAGCTGAAGGAAGGCATTGTTACCGGCTCGGTCGTCATGTTCCATGTGTTTGCCTCCGGCCGGGTCAGCGCAGAGCTGCTGCTGAACGAGATCGCCCTGCTCCTTGTCGGGCTCGGCACGGCGACGCTGATCAACATTGGCTATATGCCCAGAGAGGACAAGCTGCTGCAGGAATACAAGCAGCGGGTGGAGCAGCTTTTCTCGCAAATATTTTTGGAACTCTCGCACCATCTGCGAGACAACGACTACATATGGAGCGGTGCGGAGCTGCTGGAGGCGGACGATACGATCCGCAAGGCGACTCAGGCCGCCCAGCGCGCGAACGAGAACAATTTGTTCGCTGGGGGACCCAACTGGTCGGTTTACTTTTATATGAGGGAACGGCAGTTGGACGCGATCCAGCGAATGGTGCAGCTCGTCGCCCGCATCTACCAGACGCTGCCGCACGGCGAGCTATTGGCTCTGGTGTTCAACGGGCTGACGGAGGATGTCAAAGTACCTTATTATACGGGGCGGAGCGAGAAAAAGCTGAACGAGCTGGAGCAGCAATTCCGATCCATGCCGCTGCCGGCCACGCGGGAGGAATTCGAGGTTCGCGCCGCGCTGCTGCAGCTGGTAGAAGAGCTGAAAGTGTACTTGTCCGTCGCCAAAAAAGAAAAGCGGCCCATGGAGGAACCGCTGGGGAGAGCCTGATTCTGTTAACCTTCCGACAAACGTAAAATATGATAAAAAAGTTATCACACTAGGCCAATGTCCTGCATACAATTCTAATGAATGATTGTATGGAGGAGGTTAGAAGGATGTCATTAGATAAAGATTTGCAGTGCAGAGAGATCTATACGAAGGCTGTCTGTGGCAAAGGACGCAAATTTTCGCAAGTAACTAACACGGTCACTCCGCCTCATGCTCCGACCAGTATTCTGGGTGCTTGGATTATCAACAACCAATACGATGCGGTAAAGTCGGGGGAAAATGTGGAAGTGGTAGGTACTTACGACATCAACATTTGGTATTCGTACGACCGGAATACCAAGACGGATGTCGCGAAAGAAACCGTTTCTTATGTGGAAGTGGTGCCGCTCCACTACCTCGATAAGAAGCATAAATCGTCGACGGCCGAAGTGGCGGCGGTCGCAACGCAAGAACCGAACTGCGTGGAAGCCAGCATCTCCTCGCACGGAGATAACGTGCTGATCCGCGTCGAGCGGGAGTTCAAGGTTGAAATGTTCGCCGAAACGAAGGTGTGTGTCGTTGTCTGCCCGAACGGCTGCGACGAATACGACGACAAGCATGTGGACTTCGGCGGGGTGGACGATGGCGATTTCGAGGATCTCGATCCCGATCTGCTTGATGAGGAATTGAACTGATATGTTGTTAATATATGCCGAACGGTTGCAGGTTGGAGAGGGCGTTTGCCCTCTTTTTTGTTGATCGAACCCAATTATTTTTGCCTCAAGAATAGGCAGGCATAAGCCACGAATGATGCTTAAATCCGAATGGAGGAATCAGCATGCGCGCATTTTTGCTGCACTCCGGCGAGCCGACGCTCGGTCTGCTGCTGGAGCGGCTTCGCATTCCGCACGGAACGAAAGCGCCGGAAGGAGGCGAAAAGCCGGACGTTACGATTCATTGGGGCACCTATCATCCGGACCGCGGAGACAGAGAGGTGCTGCAACCGGTGAAAAGCATGCTGCTGGCGGCGAACATGCGCCGCGCTGCGGAGCTGTTGAAGCTGCACGGGATCGATTGTGTCCTGGAAAAACAAGAGGCAGACAGCGGAGTGCGTCGTCAAGACAGCCGCTGGTCGCACCGGTTCGTCGTACCAGTGTTTCATCTGCAGGCGCTCTCCCTGTTCCATAAGCCGCAGACTGTATTTTACGGAAGCCAGGCAAGGGAGAGCCTTGCGGCACGTGAAGAGAATGAAGACGATTATACGGAAATCGGGCGGGAGCAGCCGAGCTATTACGGCACCAAAGCGATGCGCGAAGCGGTAAAAGCGATCTATGCGCTCGGACTTGATTACGGCGTTGTAAGCGTCGGGGTCAAGCCGGACGGCAGCTTCGCGGTGCGCGGCGTGGAGGCAGCGCCGCTCTTGACTCCGCGGCTGGCCGAGCTGTTCGCGGAAGCGATGAACCGATATGGCGAGCTGACGGAAGAAGAGACGCCCGTGAAACGCGGGGACGTCATGCTGGGCGCGGACCCGGAGTTTCTGCTGCTTAACCGGCAGGGGAAGGTGGCGCTCGCCTCCCGGTTTGCAGAGAAGGACGGACCGTTCGGCTGCGATTCGATCGTCCTGCCCGGCCGAAGAAAACTATTCGCGCTCGCCGAGCTGCGTCCGCAGCCAAGCACGGATGTACGCGAGCTGGTCATTCATTTGCACCGGACGATGCAGCTTGCGGCCAAACGCATCTCCGATACCGAACTGATCTGGGTGGCGGGCGGCATGCCGGTCCGCGGTTTTCCGCTGGGCGGACATATTCATTTCAGCGGCGTAGAGCTGTGCAGCCGACTGCTGCGCGCATTGGACAACTATGTGGCGCTGCCGCTGACGCTGCTGGAGGGGGAGACGACGGGAGCGCGCAAGCCACGGTACGGATTTCCCGGCGACTTCCGCCGTCAGAAGCACGGCGGCTTCGAATACCGTGTGCTGCCAAGCTGGATGGTATCGCCTGCGGTGACGAAGGGCGTGCTGGCGCTGGCCAAGCTTGTGGCTGGGAACGACCGCGCGCTGAAGCAGCGGCCTTTGTCCGACCCGGAGGTTGTCAAGGCATATTACCGCGGCGACAAGGAGCGTATCCGGCTGCTCCTGCCCTCGCTCTGGAGAGATTTGGAGAGAATGCCGGAGTATGGGCGATATGAAAGCTATTTATTGCCGCTTCGGCGCATGATGCTCCGGATGAAATCGTGGAACGAGCGCGAGGATATCCGGCCCAAGTGGAAAATCTCTCCCTTCCGATAGAGGCTGGGAGTTCTCTAGCAATTCATGCTATAATGATGAAATGCTAGAGTAGCATGATACATATGGCAGCGAAACGTGAAGACGCAAGCAGGCAGTTGGAGGATGAAGCATGGCCAAATATACGCCAATGATCGAACAATATCTTTCTGTAAAGGCGCAGGTGCCGGACGCCTTTTTGTTTTTCCGTTTGGGCGATTTCTATGAAATGTTTTTCGATGACGCGGTTCTGGCCGCGCGGGAGCTCGAAATTACGCTGACCGGCCGCGAAGGCGGTGGGGAAGAGCGCATCCCGATGTGCGGGGTGCCCTACCATTCGGCGGAAAATTATATTGCGCGCTTGATTGAAAAAGGGTTCAAAGTCGCCATTTGCGAGCAGGTCGAGGACCCTGCGGAAGCCAAAGGCGTCGTGCGCCGGGAAATTGTCCGGATCGTGACGCCGGGGACGGTGATGGATGCCCGCTTGCTCAGCGAGACGGTGAACAACTATATCGTCGCGGTCGTCTTTTCCGGCGGCGGGTACGGCTTTGCCGCTTGCGACATTTCCACCGGCGAGCTGTATGTGACGCGGCTTTCGGGTTCGTTCGAGCTGCTGCTCGACGAGCTTAATGCTTACAATCCATCGGAGCTGCTCGGAAGCGAGGCGGTGCTGGAGCAAATCCGCGGCAGTTCGTCCGCTTGGCTGAAAACCGCGGTCATGACGCCGCGCGAGCCTGCATCCGGAGGCGGCTTTTCGCCGGAAGGACTGTTCCTGGAGCAACAGCTGGCGTCCTTGCCGGAAAGCGGCCGGGAAACGCTCGCGCTTCTGATGGGCTACTTGCAGGAAACGCAAAAGCGTTCGCTATCGCATATCAAGCATATCCGGGTCTACGAGCCGAATCAGTATATGGTGATGGACCCGTTCACCCGCCGCAATCTGGAGCTGGTGGAGACGGTGCGCGACCGCTCTAAGAAAGGGACGTTGCTCTGGCTGCTGGACAATACCGTCACAGCGATGGGCGGGCGGCTGCTCCGCCGCTGGATCGAGAAGCCGCTGATGAACGCGGCGCACATCAACGATCGCCTGGAAGCGGTGGACCGGTTGTATAACCAGTTAATCGTCCGGGATGAGCTGAAGCAGGCGCTCAAGGAAGTGTACGACCTAGAGCGCCTTACGGCGCGCATCGCGTACGGCAGCGCCAACGCGCGCGACTTGGTCGCGCTCAAGGTGTCGCTGCAGCAGGTGCCTGCGCTCCGTCAGCAATGTGAAGCAAGCGGCTCCCGCACGCTTGCGGCTTTGGCGGCGCGGATCGACCCGTGCCAGGACTTGATGACGTCGATTGCGGAAGCGATTGTGGACGAGCCGCCCGTCTCCGTCCGCGACGGGGGGATGATCCGGGCCGGGCTCAGCGGGCGCCTCGACCAATTGCGCGAAGCGAGCGCGAACGGCAAGCAGTGGCTTGCCGAGCTGGAGAAGCAGGAGCGGGAGCGGACGGGCATCAAATCGCTGAAGATCGGTTACAACAAAGTGTTCGGTTATTTTATCGAAGTGACCAAATCGAATTTAGCCCAGCTTGAAGAAGGCCGGTACGAGCGGAAGCAGACGCTGACCAACGCTGAGCGGTTCGTGACGCCGGAGTTGAAAGAGAAGGAAGCGTTGATCCTCGAAGCGCAGGAAAGCATGGTCGATCTTGAGTACGAGCTGTTCGTGGGTCTGCGGGACCAGATCGCTTCGTATATTCCACGTTTGCAGCAGCTGGCCGAGCTGATCGCGACCGTGGACGTGTACCAGTCGCTCGCTCACGTGAGCGCTTCGAACCGGTTCACCCGCCCGGAAATCGGTGACTTTTACGCGCTGGAAATCGAGGAGGGGCGTCACCCGGTTGTGGAAGCCGTGCTGGAGGACGGCGTGTTTATCGCCAACGAGACGAAGCTGACCCGCGAAGACGGCAACATGCTGCTGATCACCGGTCCGAACATGGCCGGGAAAAGCACGTACATGCGTCAGGTGGCGATGATATGCCTGATGGCGCAGATCGGCTGCTTCGTTCCGGCGAAGCGGGCGAAAGTGCCGGTGATCGACCGCATTTTCACGCGCATCGGGGCGGCGGACGATCTGATCGGCGGCCAAAGCACGTTCATGGTCGAGATGATGGACATTCAAGTGATGACCGAAAAAGCGACGGAACGAAGCTTGGTCATCATCGACGAGCTGGGCCGGGGCACCTCAACGGGAGAAGGAATGTCGATCGCGCAGGCGGTCATTGAATTTCTGCACGATAAAATCGGCTGCAAAACGCTCGTCTCGACGCATTTTCACGAGTTGGCGCATCTGGAAGAAAGCCTCGGCGGCTTGCGCAATTACTGCATGGCGGTCAAGGAAAGCGGCAAGCAGGTCACGTTCCTGCGCCGCCTGATCCGCGGGGCCGCAAGCACGAGCTACGGCATCTATTGCGCGCAAAGCGCCGGCCTGCCCGCCAGCATTATCGAGCGCTCTTACGAGCTGCTGCATACGTTCGAAGCGCGTACGGAGCTGCTGCAAGGCCAGCTTCAACCGGCGGCATGTGACGCGAATGGACAAGATGCAGGAGAACCCAAGCCGGAGGCTCCGAACGGAGCGGAGACGATTGCAGAAGCTTCCGCTTCGGATGCGCAAGCGGGCGTCCGTTACACCGTGGAAGCCACCGTCCCGGTCGCGCAGCTTCAAGCGGAGCGGCTGGATGCGGCAACGAAGGAGCCTGAAGTAGGGGACATCGTGCAGCTCAGCTTGTTCGCCGTTCACGAAGCAAAGCCGGAGAAGCTGACCAAGCGCGACTCCAAAGCGGACAAAGTACTGGAGCAGCTGCGCTCGGCCGATTTAATGAACATGACGCCGATGACGGCGATGAATTTCTTGTACGAGTTGAAGAAACAGCTGCCTAATTAAGTCTTATCCAATACTTCGAGAAGAGGAACCGTTGATGAATACTTCCAAAAAATTTCCAAAATGGCGCAGACAAACCGTCTCGACGATGCTGGCGTTAACTCTGCTGATTCCTGCCGCTTCGCCGGTGTTCGCGGCAGATGCCAAGTTGCCGGCTGCCGAACGGATGGCCGAAGTGCTGGACGCGCTGGAGAAAAACCATGTAAGCGGACCGAAGGCGGACAAGCTCTCCGAAACGGGCATTCGGGCGATGGTTGAGTCGCTGGGCGATCCTTATACGCAGTATTTCACGGCGGAGCAGCTGCAATCGTTCGAGGATGCGGTCCAAAATCAATATGTCGGCATTGGCGTACGGGTAGGCATGGAGAAGGAAGGCGTATACGTGGCGGACGTATTCGCCGGTTCTCCGGCGAAGGAAGCCGGGATGCTCCGGGGCGACATCATCGTGAAGGTCGGTGACGATGCGACGTCAGGGAAAAAGATCGACGATGTGACGTCCAAAATTATGGGCCCGGTCGATACGGAAGTCCGCTTGCAGGTATTGCGCGACGGGCAAACGAAAGAGCTGACCGTCAAACGGAAAAAGGTACAGATTCCGACGGTCGTTGCCAAGCGGTTCCAGAACGTTGGATATATCAGCATCGCCAGCTTCTCCAGCGATGCCGCCGAGCTGGCCAGCAAGGAGCTGAGCGCACTAAAAGCGCAAGGCATCCAAAGTCTGATCGTCGATTTTCGCGACAATCCGGGCGGTTTGCTCGAAACCGCGCAGCAGCTTGCCCGCCTGTTCGTGAAGCAGGGAACGCTTATTCATACGCGCGACCGCAACGGCGTCGATCAGCCGGTTGAGTTCGCGAACGGGACGACGCAGCCGTTCCCCGTCTTTTTCATGGTGAACGGGAACAGCGCGAGCGCCTCGGAGGTGCTGACGGGAGCGCTGCAGGACTACGGCGCGATTACGGCGATCGGCACGAAAACGTACGGTAAAGGCAGCGTACAAAACGTCATTCCTTTGAAATCGGGCGGCGCAATCAAAGTGACGTTCGAGGAATACTTGACGCCCAAGCTGCGCAAGGTGAACCAGGTCGGCCTTGAGCCGGATAAAAAAGTCGAAGGCGCGATGGCGCAGCTGCTGACGGCGATTCGCGCCGCAGGCGCCAGCCGGATCGACTTGACGCTCGACCGGCGCAGCGCGACGGTGAACGGCACGGAAGTACAGGAAACGTTCGACGTTATTCGCGAGAATGGGCAAACCTATGTTCCGGCCCGTGTGCTGGCAGCTCTTCTGGGCGCGAGCGTTGAGTGGAACGAAGCCGCAAGATCGGTTCAGCTTGTAGCGGGAGATGCCAAAACTTCGTACACACCGGCTGCGGCCGATTTCGTGCTCAAGAACGGCACAGGCTACATTAACGCAGCGAAGACGGCCGCAGCCTTTAGCGGTCTGAGCTGGAAGGACGACGGCAAAACGTTGACGCTGGGCGCTAACTGAATGTCAGAACGGGCCCTGTAAAGCAACCGGATTCCGTTTCCTTGGCAGGACTCCGCTATGCGGAGAAGGTAGCGTCCGGAATCATGCCGTGCACGTATCTACTTTGATTGGCCGGACTTTTAAGGAGACCTGTTTATGGGTAAAATAAACATTTTAGAAGAGCATATTGCGAACCAGATCGCGGCGGGCGAGGTGGTCGAACGTCCGTCCTCCGTTGTGAAGGAATTGGTGGAAAACGCGATCGACGCAGGAAGCACGAGAATCGACGTTGCGATCGAGGAAGGCGGGCTGGAGCTGATCCGCGTGACCGATAATGGCTCCGGCATGGACCCGGACGATTGCGAGACGTCTTTCTTCCGTCATGCGACAAGCAAAATTGCGAGCACGCAGGATTTGTTCGCGATCCGCACGCTCGGCTTCCGGGGCGAGGCGCTGCCGAGTATTGCCGCGGTGTCGAAGGTAGAGTGCCTGACCGCGCCGGATACGAGCGGGCTCGGCTGCCGTTTTGTTATTGAAGGCGGCATCGTCCGGACGAAGACGGAAGCGACGGCTCCCCGGGGAACGGATATTGCGGTGCGGGAGCTGTTTTACAATACGCCTGCGCGTCTAAAATATATGAAGACGATCCAGACGGAGCTCGGACACGTGACCGATTTTATTTACCGGCTCGCGCTCGCGCATCCCGGGATCGCCTTTACGCTGAAGCATAACGGTCATACACTGGTGCAAACGCTCGGCAACGGCGATTTGCTTCAGGCGATCGCTGCGATATACGGCACAACCGTTGCAAAAGGCATGTTGCCGATCCGCGAGGAAACGCTCGACTACCGGCTGGACGGCTATATCGCCAAGCCGGAGCTGACCCGGGCGAACCGCGCCGGCATCTCGACGGTGATCAACGGCCGCTACATCCGCAACTATCCGATGGTACAGGCGCTGCTGCAGGGGTACCATACGCTGCTGCCGATCAACCGGTTCCCGGTTGCGGTGCTGCATGTGCAGATGGACCCGACGCTGATCGACGTCAACGTCCATCCGGCGAAGCTGGAGGTACGCTTCAGCAAGGAAGCGGAGCTGATGCAGCTCGTTGAGCGCGAGGTGCGCGAGACGCTCGGGAAGCAGCGGCTGATCCCGGCCGCAAGCATGCCGGCGGCCAAACGGCTGCAGGAGGCGGTCGTGCAGGAGCAGCTGGAGCTGTACCGGCCGCAGGCGCCGCAAGCGCAGGCGTCGGCTGCCGGGCAGCCCGCCGGGGCGCGGATGCCGGGCGCAGCCGCTCCCGCGGAGCGCTGGAGCGCATCGGCCCCGGCCGCGGGCACAGGCGCCGCCAGCGCCTCGCCGTGGGCGCAGCCGCCCGGCGGAGCGCCCGAGCGCAGCGGCAGCGACGCAGACGCTGGCGGAGCGCCGAGCGAGTCGGCGGCGGCCTCGGAGGCACTGCTGCGCGCGATGACGCCGCAGGCGGAGCAGCCTCCGGCGCTGCCGGATTTTCCGAAGCTGCACCCGATCGGGCAGCTTCACGGCACGTACATCGTCGCACAGAACGAGGAAGGACTGTTCCTGATCGACCAGCATGCGGCGCATGAGCGGATCAATTATGAGCATTATTACGAAAAATTCGGCAATCCCGCGGAAGCGAGCCAGGAGCTGCTTGTGCCGCTGACATTGGAATTCACCGCGATCGAAGCGGCGAAGCTGGCCGACCGCTTGCCGCAGCTGGAGCAGGCGGGCGTCTATCTGGAGCCGTTCGGCGGGGCTTCGTTCCTCGTTCGCGCGTATCCACATTGGTTGCCTTCGGGTGAGGAGCAAGCGCTTATCGAAGAAATGATCGAATGGCTGCTCGGCGAGAAGAAGCAGATAGACATCGGCAAGCTGCGCGAAAAAGCGGCGATCATGTGCTCCTGCAAAGCTTCGATCAAGGCGAACCAAAGCATCGGTCTGCTGGAAATCGAGACGCTGCTCGACCGGCTGGCAGCCTGCCGCAATCCGTATACGTGTCCGCATGGAAGACCTATTGTCGTGAGCTTTTCGACCTACGAGCTGGAAAAAATGTTTAAAAGGGTGATGTAGTTGTTCGTTACCACCTCCTATGACCCGAATCCTGCGCAGCTGAGCGAGGCGGAGGCGCTGGCGCGCGCGCTTGGCGGGCGCTGTATCCGGCGGCGGCGGATGACGCTGGCCCAGCTGCGGGAGCGGTACGGGGACGAGGATATTTTGCTGATCTCGAAACAGCGGATCGAATACCATCACGAACAGCGGCTGCCGCTGTTTTTTCATCCCAGCACGGCGGCGGTCCGGATCAAAAGGCTGCTGAACGGCGAGACAGACCCGTTGCTGGCGCTGGCCGGCGTTCGCCCAGGGGACCGGATTATCGATTGTACGGCGGGGCTCGGCTCGGACGCCATCGTTTTCTCGTTTGCGGCGGGACCCGAAGGAGCGGTGACGGCGCTGGAAACGGCGCGGGTACCGTGCTTTTTATTGGAACAAGGTCTTAAGACCTACCATTCGGAGGTGCCCGGATTGAACGAAGCGATGCGCCGCATAGAGGTGATCCGTCAGGATCATACCGAGTATTTGCGTGCGCTGCCGCCGAACAGCGCCGATCTGGTGTACTTCGATCCGATGTTTCGCAAGCCGATCACGGAATCGACCTCGATCAAGGCGATCCGCGGCATAGCCGACGACCGGGCGCTGACGGAAGAAGCGGTGGCGGAAGCGCGGCGGGTCGCCCGGCGGGCGGTCGTGATGAAGGAGCACCGGGACAGTCAGGAATTCGACCGGCTGGGCTTCACGGAGGTGCACCGGTCTTCCACCAAAATAGCTTACGGAGTGATAAGATGCTGACAGAGACGGACCGGCATCGGCCGAAGCTGCTTGTGCTGGTCGGCCCGACCGCCGTCGGCAAAACCAAGCTGAGCTTGACGCTGGCCGAAGAATACAACGCGGAAATTATTTCCGGAGATTCGATGCAGGTATACCGGGGGATGGATATCGGTACGGCCAAGGCTTCGCCGGAGGAGCTTGCCCGGGTCAAGCATCATATGATCGACATTCACGACCCGGATCATCCGTTTTCGGTTGCGGAATTTCAAGAAGGGTGCGTATCGCTGATCCGGGATATCGATTCCTGCGGAAAGCTGCCGTTTATTGTTGGAGGAACGGGCCTTTATGTCGAATCGGTTTGCTACGACTTCCGGTTCAGCGAAGGTGGATCGGACGAGGCTTTTCGCGCGGAGCAGGAGGCTTACGCTGAAGCTCACGGCGCGGAAGCGCTGCACGAGCGGCTGCGCCAGATCGATCCGGAGTCGGCGCAGCGTCTGCATCCGAACGACAGGCGGCGCATTATCCGGGCCCTTGAGATTTTTCATATGACCGGAGACCGGCTTTCCGACCAGCTTAAAACGCAAAAAAAACAGACCCCGTACGAATTGTGTATCGTCGGGTTGACAATGGATAGAGCTTTACTATATAAACGTATTGAAGAGCGAATCGATCTCATGCTGGAGCAAGGGCTGGTCGAGGAGGTTCGGGGGCTTCTGGCGAAAGGTTACGGACCATCGCTCGTTTCCATGCAGGGGCTCGGCTATAAGGAGATTACGGCGTACTTGCAGGGAGAGTATTCTTTGGAAGGTGCCGTCGATTTACTGAAGAAGAACACGCGTCATTTTGCAAAACGTCAGCTTTCCTGGTTCCGGCATATGAAGGACATCGTTTGGGTGGATATGAGTGAAATGGAAGAATTTACTACCCAACTGGACCAGATTCGTGCTATACTAGCAGACAAGCTAACATTTGGCGTTAACCATTTTTGAGGGGGCCCATTGATGAACAAGTCAATCAACATTCAGGACACGTTTTTGAACCAATTGCGCAAGGAGAACATTCCGGTTACCGTTTATTTGACCAATGGATTTCAAATTCGCGGCGTGATTCGCGCGTTCGATAACTTTACGATCATTATCGACAGCGAAGGACGACAACAGATGGTGTACAAGCATGCGATTTCGACCTTTACGCCGCAGCGTTCGGTATCGCTCATGCAGCAGGAAAGCAGCGCCGAATAGCGGATTTTTGGTTGGCGGCATAACTTGGAAGCGGAAGGAGCAACTTTTTCGGCTTCCCGTACGTCTATGGATACGAAGCATAAGAGCAACCCGTCTCGTTAGGGTTGTTCTTTGTTTAGTAAGCCTTGATGCAGGTTAAACAGGCTGTGCATTGTACACAGACACAGAAAGGAAGTCGGGGCATGACGGGAAGAAACAGCAGAACACCGGGCCAAGCACCGAAGGAGAAGAAACCGACATCATCCGCAAAACCGAAGAAAAAGAAGAAGAAGATTACCTTAGGCAAAGTTCTGGCATGGACGTTTGTTGTCGGCGCGCTGGCCGCCATTTGCGGGATGGGGGTATACATCTTCGTCTTGGTGAATGGAGCCAATATCTTAAAAGCCAATCTCGACAAATTGAATTTCAGCGAAGCATCGATTATTTACGACGTGAACGAAAAGGAAGCTGGCATTTTGAAGGTGGAGAACCGGGAAAATGTCGACAAGGCCGAGATTCCCGAGTTGTTGAAGCAGGCGTTCATTGCCACGGAAGACCAACGCTTTGAGCAGCACCAAGGCGTCGATTTGTTTTCCGTCGGACGCGCTCTCGTGAAGGATGTTGTCGCGCGAAGCATGGTTGAGGGCGGGAGTACAATCACGCAGCAGCTCGCCAAAAACGTATTTTTAAGCTCGGACAAAACGTTTTTCCGTAAAGCGACGGAAATGTCCATTGCGCTTGCGCTTGAGAGAGAAAAAACGAAGGACGAAATCATAACGTATTACTTGAACCGGATTTATTTCGGCAACCGGGCGTATGGCGTGAAAGCCGCTTCCAAAGCGTATTTCGGGGTTTCCAATCTGAATGACTTGAAGCTGTGGCAAATGGCTACGCTCGCGGCCATGCCGAAAGCGCCGAACACGTATAATCCAATCTCGAACCCGGATAAATCGAAGGATCGCCGGGCAGTTGTACTTAAGCTGATGGAGGAGCAGGGCTACATTACGGAGGCCCAGCGCGCCGAAGCCGCTGCCGCAGAGTACGCGCCTCAGGCGAATACGGCCAAATCGCAGTACCAGACGTACATCGATTACGTCCTTAAGGAAGCGCGGGATATGTATAAGATCGAGGAAGACGATTTGCTGCGGGGCGGGTACAAAATTTATACGACGCTTGACCCGAACGCCCAGCAAATTATGGAGCAGACGTATGCGAACGACAAGCTATTTCAAAAGGATGGACCAGAGCAGAAAATGCAGAGCAGCATGGTCATCCTGAACAATGAGGACGGCGGTATTGTCGCGATGATCGGAGGCCGGGACTACGTTGCCCGCGGATTGAATCGCGCAGTCGCTCAGCCGCGGCAGCCGGGCTCGTCGTTCAAGACGCTTGTCGCTTTTGCGCCGGCCATCGAATCGGGCAAGTACAATCCTTACAGCAGGCTGCCCGACGTGCAGAAATCGTATAACGGTTATTCGCCCCGCAACTACGACGGGGTATACCGCGGCGAAGTGAGCATGTTCGATGCGGTCAAGAAGTCGATGAACCTTCCGGCCGTCGACCTTTTGAACCAGATCGGTGTCAAGACAGGAATAGATTTCGTCAAAAAATTGGGAATTGAGCTCGATGAGAAAAACGACCGAAATCTGGCGATTGCGCTTGGCGGATTGAATAAAGGCGTAACGACGCTCCAAATGGCGCGGGCCTACACTGCCTTCCCGAACAACGGAAATTTGTCAACCGCGCACGCCATTACCAAAATTGTCGCAGGCGACGGCAAGGTTACCCCGTTTAAAGGAGAAACCAAGTCCGTCATGAGCGCCAAGACGGCTTGGTATATGACCCAGCTCATGCAGGGCGTCGTCGAACCGGGCGGTACCGGAACAGCGGCGAAGTTCAATCGCCCGGTGGCAGGCAAGACGGGTTCCACGCAGCTCGATATTAAAGGGCTGGAAAAATACAACCGTGACCTGTGGTTCGTCGGTTATACGCCGGAATGGACGGCGGCCGTGTGGATGGGCTTCGATAAAACGGATTCGAAGCATTATGTTTCGATGAGCAGCGGCAGCGCTGGGGTTATTTTCAAGGAGGTCATGCAAAAAGCACTGGCCAAACGCCCGATGACCTCCTTCAAGCGGCCGGATGACGTCAAGGATCTAACCGCGCCTCCGAAAGGAATCGCCGATTTGAAGGCCGAGCATGTTGTGATGGGCGGGAATTCGAAGGTACAGCTCCGTTGGAGCGGCGTTGGCGACAATATTACGTACCAGATCTTCCGCAAAGACAGCAAGATGTCCGACTTCCCGGCAGAGCCATTAGAGAGTACGACGATGACGGACTTTTCGGAGTACATTTCTCAACCGGATACGTATGAATATGTCGTAGTGCCTTACAACGCCGAGAATAATACGACCGGTGGGCGCTCGAACGTGGCGACGGTCAAGGTCGATGTGGTCGGCGGGAATCCGCTCGACCCGCTGCACCCGGGAACCGATCCGAACGGCAAGCTTGACCCGAATTCGCCGGGAGGCAAACCTGGAACGAATCCGTCGGGAACCGGACAACCGGGGAACGACGGCACGGGAACCGATCTGCCGGGCCAAGGACAGCGTCCTGACCAGGATGGCGGAAATGGGACGGACGCTCGCCCCGGAACGGAACAAGGTACGAAGCCCGGAACAGGGCAGGGCGGAAGTACACGACCCGGTGGCGAGACTACGCAGCCGGGAGGAAGTGCCGGAGCAGGAGCGGGGACGGGACGCCCAGCAACGAGCGAAGCCGGAACCGATACAAGGACAGGAACGGGAGGCGCCAACGCTACCGGAGGCGCGAACTCCGGCGCGCAGACGAACGGCAACAAGGGCCAAGGAGCCTCCGGAACGGGAGGCGGAAAAAGCGGTCCAGGAACCATCAAAGGCACGGACGCGGCAACTGAGGGCTCTTCCAGAGGCGGCGGAGCAGCGGGAGGCACGACCGGTTCCGGCGCTTCGACAGGAACGACGGATAGAGCCGGCGCCGATTCCGCTCCGGCAGGATCAACGACACAGACGGGACGATAATGCGATCGTGTTGTCCCGCTGTGTGGAAGGATTTTCATTTTTCCGGAAGCTCGTAGTATAATAAAGCATGGTTAAGGCTGGTTTGTATAAATTTTGACTTAAATGGAGTTGAAATCGATCCGATGAATGCAGAAATGGTAAGAAAAACGGCAAAATGGGCATGCGCCGCCGCGCTGCTCGCTATGATTACGACGGGCTGCGGCACGAAGCCCGCTCCAGAAGCCCAGAAAGAGCCCGCGACGAACAGCAACCAGACTGCCGAGCAGACGAACGGTGAATCCGGAGGGAAAACCGGCACCGGGCAGGCCGCCAAAAAATCTTGGTCGTCTCCGCCCGCGATGTCCATCGATCCGAGCAAATCGTACAAGGCGACGGTCACGACGTCCAAAGGCGCATTTACGATTGAGCTGTACGCCAAGGAAGCGCCGAAGACCGTAAACAACTTCGTATTTTTATCCAAGGAAGGCTTCTACGACAACATTTCGTTCCACCGGATCATCAAGACATTTATGATCCAGACGGGCGACCCGCTCGGCAATGGTACTGGCGGCCCCGGCTATAAATTTGAGGATGAGCTGAAAACGACGCACAAATACGAGCCGGGAATCGTCGCGATGGCCAATTCCGGGAAAAATACGAACGGCAGCCAATTCTTCATCTGCTCCGGCGAGGACTGCAAATCGTTGAACCAGCGCCCGAACTACACCATTTTCGGTAAAGTGATTGAAGGCATGGATGTTATCCAAAAGATCGCCGAGACCCCCGTTAAGCAGGGCAGTGAAGCGTCTCCGAGCGTTCCGACCGAGAAAGTGACGATCCAATCGGTCGCGATTACCGAGAAATAAATTGACAGCAGCGTGGCATGCCACGCTGCTTTTGCGTTGACCGGCATTCGTTTGGGCGGCCGGTTTAAAATTTCGGAAACGCCGTTGAAATTTGAAACGAAACTCCCTTGTCTCACGTCTACTAAGAAGAGAGTCCAAATGATCAAGCAGAGTTTGAAAGCTCGCTCGCCTAAGGAGAAGTATCGATCATGCCGAATCATGAACCGCGTGTTTGCTTGCTGCTGCATGGATTTACCGGCGGACCGTTTGAACTGGAGCCGCTTGCGGATTATTTGCGGCTGCAGGGCTATGTTTGCGTGCTTCCTACACTTCCGGGTCATGACGCAGGACTGCGGATGATGCGCGGCGTTCATTGGCAGGACTGGCTGAATGCCGTTGCAGAGGAAGCGGACCGGCTAAGCAGGCAGTACGGTATGATCGACGTGGTCGGTTTTTCAATGGGCGGTCTACTGTCCGCTTATGTGGCTAACCGTTTTCCGGTCCGCCGACTCGTGCTGCTTAATGCGGCGGTTATTTATGTGAGTCCGGGAAGGTTTGTCCGCAATTTGGCGCAGCGTGTCCGCATCTGGCTGCGTGAGCCGTGGGAACGTCCGAAAAGCGTACCGCTTTCGGCGCTCGTTCAGTTCACGAAGCTGGTCCGATTTGTGAAGCAGCAGGAGCTGCCGCGAATTATGGTGCCGACGCTCGTCGTCCAAGGGAAACAAGACCAAGTCATTCACCCCTATAGTGCCCGGTATATTTATGACAGGCTCCGGGGCGAGAAGGAACTGCTCTATATGCCGCATTCCCGCCATATGATTTGCTTGGAGCCCGAAGCTCCTCAGCTATTCGCGGCCGTTGCGCGCTTTTTGGACTCATCGAATGAACAGCATAGGGGAGTTTGAGTTGAAAGCTACAGGGTTCAATCATGTGACGATTCGCGTATCTGATTTGTCCAAATCGTTGTTATTTTACGAATCTTTGCTGGGAATGAAGCTTGTTCATCGCAGCCGGTTCGACGTTTATTTGGAATGGGGAAGCGCATGGGTATGTTTGGTCGAACGAAGCTATGATTATTCGGAGAGGTTGAGTTATGGCGTCGACCATATTGCATTTTCTATAACGGAAGAAGATTTCCACGACGCGGCAGCCGAGCTGCAGCGGGCAGGGGTTCCCATCGTCAGGGGACCGCTGGAGCGGGGAGGCGGGTACAGCATCAACTTTCTCGATCCGGACGGTACCGAGCTGGAGCTGTTTACAGGCAGTTTAGCGGAACGTATGAAGGGGTGGTCTTGATGACCGGGGTAAACCGCGTAAAACCGATTGCTCCGGGGCTTCGCCGTACCGTCAGCAAGCTGTTCCGATTCATGCTCGCTGTGGGCGCTGTGGCGCTTTTATGGGTCGGTTTCATTCAATGGCGGATGGCTACGCTGCCGGACGAGAAACTGCCGCCGCACGACGTTGGAATCGTGCTGGGAGCGGCCTTATGGCAAACGACGCCGAGTCCGGCGTTAAAGGAACGGCTGGACCGTGCGGTCGAGCTGTACCAAGCCGGTGTTATCCCCCGCATCATCGTATCCGGCGGCTACGACCGCGCGGATTCGCAGCTGACGGAGGCGGAGGGGATGCGCAACTATTTGGTGGAGAAAGGAGTGCCGAGCGCATCCATTTATTTGGAAAACGAAGCGCGCAGCACGTTGCAAAATATGCTTTTCAGTCAAAAGATCATGCAGGATCACGGCTGGACTTCGGCGGTTATCGTCACGCACCGCTATCATGCGGTACGTGCGCTCGATATGGCGCGCTTCCTGGGGTACGAGTCCCCTTCCGTATCGCCGATGGACTCCAGTGTGCTTACGATGGCTTGGCACAAGAGCAGGGAAACGCTCGCGTTCACGAAATGGCAGTGGGACAAGATGCGGTCCGTATTCGGATACCGACCGTTAACCTGAATCTGGCGGGTAATGTAAGGCGGAAGCGGTTTATTTTCCGGGGACAAGCTGGTATAATGTAAGCTACGATCTCCAGGTGCGAAGGAGTTGATTGCATTGCCTTTCGGAAACATCGGTATCGGAGGACTTCTTCTGATTGTCATCGTGCTGCTGCTGCTTTTCGGCCCGTCCAAGCTGCCGGAGCTCGGAAGAGCCTTCGGTCGTACGCTCAGTGAATTCAAGGAATCGACCCGCGGCCTCGTGTCCGGGGATAAAGACGATAGCAAGCCGCAGGACGATAAGAAGGCCTGATCGCTCGCGCAAACTCCCTCTACCATATGCTCGTTATGAGCTAAAAATAGAGGGAGTTTTTTTCGCAGCCCGTTTTTACGGCTAAAGGCTATTCGTTGGCTTGGTACGATAATGATAGGCGAAAAGCTTCTCATAGCCTGCTCCCGAGTAAAGCCGGATGGCCGGGGCATTGTCTGCGATCACCTGCAAATATAAGCGGTCCGCTCCTTGATCCCGGCTCCAACGCGCCAACTCGTGAACGATGCGCTTGCCGATGCCTTGACCGCGATGGTGCGGATGAACGACGATATTGATGAAGCCGGACCATCCGTCTTCAGCGACGGCCGTTCCCATCCCGACGTATTGGTCGCATTCCATAATGCTTACATAGGCGGTCGGGGCCTCAATTCGGGAGAAGAGGATATTGTAAAATTCCAAGAGTTCGGGGCGAAGCCCTCCAATGTCGAAAACTGCTCCAGCCAAGAGGCGTCAGGCGACGGTTGGACAACGGCGCGCAGCGAATTTCCGTACACGGGCTCCGTTCGCCGTATCGCTTGACTCACGTCCGTCGTCAACATGAGGCTCGGCGTTTCTTTTACATATCCCCGGCGTTCAAGGCATGCGTCCAGCCCGGAGGGCGAAGCTTCGCTGATATGAAAGCGCGGAGTCAAGCGATGGCTCATATAGAATGCTTCCGCATCGGCGATCGCCTTTTCATCTCCGGTCCATTGCTCCCTACCGTCAATGGTCCATACGCTGTTCGCACGCTTCGTCACCCCATCAGATGCCCGCAGAATCCAGCCTTTGCAAGGCTGTTCCAATTGAGCCGGCCATGTCCGCAAAGCCAATCGTTCAAGGAGGCGGAACATCGATCGATCTTGTAGTGCCTTCATTTGTCCTCGGGCCTCCTTTTACAAGGAATTTTATTATAAATATACATATAAATGAATAAAAATTCAATTCTTTTATTTTTTACAACCCGCATTTCGCATGTCAGTAAATGAAAATGAATAATAACAACCGCTGATGCGGTTCAAGAGAAACTGTTTTGGGCTTGGAGGGAGAATGGTTGCCTAAATTCGACATCATTCCCCTTCTTTCGACAGCGGATTATCATACGGTGTCTGTATGGACTTAGCGGCATGTGATTTCGACACGATTCGCGGTGTAGATGGTCATGTCGTACCCCGCCATTTCCACCACCCGGCAGGCAAGATCATCTGCATTGTCCGTCAGCACGCGTTCTGTTCGGTCTGCATATCGAATTAGCAGCACTTTGATTTGCTGCAGCATGACAAGCAAGACTTGACCTGTCGGCTTGTAATCCCGGCTTCGGCCGGGGATTCGGAATGGCTTGTCTTGCTTGTCCAGCTCTTGACGGATGCGGTACTCCAAAATGCCGTATAGCAGCAGGGCCATCACCAGTACGATCCCGAGCGCGGCGATTCGATCCGGTGTTTTAAGATAGATGCCATCCACGAGCTGCGGGTCTTTCAACAGACGAAAGCGCGTCTCGGCGGCATCCTGTCCCTTGTACGCGCGAAGCAGGTCCGTATCCGAATAGCCCGATGTTTCGGCATTGCTGATCAGGACGAAGGTGCTGAGCAGACGTTTCTCCGCTTCCACCGCGGCTTCGTCTCGAAAAAACTGTTCAAGCTTCGGCACATATACGGTTTCCATAGACAAAGGCTCTTCCTTTTTCGGACGTCCTCGGCCGGTTCGCTTGGCTGGCCGCGTCACCGTTTGGACACCCAACTTCCACTGAAACCATGCGCTTCGCTGTTCGCTATTGAATCTCTGAATCGCTTGCCAAGCATCCGATTCGCAGTGG
>NZ_FMTT01000009.1 GCF_900100345.1 Paenibacillus tianmuensis
ACTTCTTCTAATTTTTGTGCGTTTTCCATCTTCATTCCCTGCCTGTCTGTTCATGTTTCATTACTTATTCGACAAGTAGGTATGAATTTCCTTACCATAGATTTCTAAGGTCTTTAGTTCAACTTATATAGTATAAACAAGACAATACCGTTCTGTTTAACGAGATATCGGAGGGATGAGGATGAACGAACGAGAAAAGCGTTCGCTATTATTGGTCGGCGCGGGAATCGCTTCTCTTTTTATCGCAATGGGTGTCGGGCGGTTCGCATATACGCCGATTCTTCCGCTAATGCTGAAGCAGCAGCTGTTTACAGAGGCGGGCGCGGGCGCGCTGGCATCGTCGAATTATGCGGGTTACTTGGCCGGCGCGATTATGACCGCCTTGAGAGCCCGAAAGGAGAGCAGATTAAGCAGGCTGAAGCTCGCGCTCGTCGTCAGCGTGGCGATGACGGCATGGATGGGGGTCGCGGATAACTATGCGTTGTGGCTTGCGCTGCGCTTCGTCTCCGGCTTCGCAAGCGCCGTGATCTTCGTCTACGTTTCCGGATTGGTTATGGACGGATTGGCGGGGCTGTCGAAGTCTCATCATGCGGTGGGGCTCTTTTACAGCGGCGTTGGCCTTGGCATTACCGCGACCGGCTTTGCGGTTCCGTGGCTGGATGTGCAGTACGGCTGGCGCGGCACGTGGCTTGGCATGGCGCTTGTATGCGCCGTTTTGCTGGCGCTGGCGTGGACGAAACTCCGGGAACCGACGGATTCAGCGGCTACGGGGGCCCGTACCGGTTCATCCGTCCCCGAGGACCGCAGCTCGCTGACAAGCTTCAAAATCCGGCTGTTGATCGTCTACGGGCTGGAAGGGCTCGGCTACATTGTAACCGGTACGTTTCTGGTCGCTTACGTGCAGCAGCTTCCGGCGATGCAGTCTTTTTCAGCCTGGATCTGGATGTTGGTCGGCGCGACGGCCATTCCTTCCTGCTGGCTGTGGTCCCTGCTCGCGGGCCGGCTCGGCAGCAGGTCGGCTTTATTCGCGGCCTTGGCGCTCCAAGCGGCCGGGATCGCGCTTCCCGTCGTTTATCCGGCCTGGCCGGGCGTACTGCTGGGAGCCGTGTTGTTCGGCTTGACGTTCATGGGCGTCACGACGCTGACCATCTCGTGGACGCGGCAGCGGATGCCGGCCGATGCCGGAAGATTTGTCGGCGTTCTCACCGCCGTTTACGGCGCCGGGCAGGTGATCGGTCCGATTGTTGCAGGCTGGATGGTATCGGGCACAGGGAACTACCAAGGGGCGCTAATCGGCGCAGCCTCGATCGTGTGCGCCGGAGCGCTCGCCACGATCTTTCCAGCCGGACGGAAAGGCGCTTTCGCAAAGACAGCCCGAACGTCGGGAGCCAAACGGTAACATGTACCATTTGATCATCGGATTCTCAGCGAATCTCCGGGAACGAGCCGTTAAACGGGACATCGTCAGCCGGGGAACCGCGGGGAATCCGGTCTTTTTTTGCTGCGAAACAAAAAAGTCCCTTTCACGTATAATTGAACGACATAAGTCGGCTGGTCAAGGCTAAAAACTTCTATGTACCTCGAAGTCAAAATTTGATATGCTGATAGAATTGTGTCCCGGGCTGCAACATTTCGCCCCACGCACTCGTTTATAAGGTTGCAAGAGAGGGGGATCCCAGTGGTAGCGCCTGAAGTTATCAAGGCTGCCCAGTCGGGCGATCGCGACGCTCTAATTACCCTATTGCGCGAAATTGAAAACCACGTCTACCGTACCGCTTATTACATTTTGAACAATGAGCAGGATGCGATGGACGCGGCTCAGGAAGCGTTAATCCGAATTTATACAAAGATCAACTCCTACGAAGAAAAGGCACAGTTTAAAACGTGGGTGCAGCGCATCGTGACCAACTTGTGCATCGATAAATTCCGCCGGGCCAAGCCTACGGTTTCGATCGAGCAGCACGATTTGAGCTTTACCGACCATAAAACGGTGGAAGACGAAGTGATGTCTACGTATATTGCTCAGGACATCCGAGATGCAATTTACAAGCTCCCCGAGCACCATCGGTCCGTTGTGGTGCTTCGATACTTGCAGGATTTTTCCTATAATGAAATAGCGGAATCGCTTGATTTGCCGATTAACACGGTGAAATCTTATTTGTTCCGGGCAAGACAGCAGCTCCAAACCATCCTGAGGGAGTACAAAAAGCCAAGCGGAGACGCGGTTCGAGGGTAAGTGGGCAGCATGAAGAGGATATACGAATCGTTACGGAAAGGTAGTGTACGGGGATGATGTGTCAAGAGGTGATCGAACTGATGCAGAGACACCTGGACCGGGATCTCGATGAAACGGAGTACGGCCGGATGCTTCAGCATCTGCAGCAGTGTCCGGATTGCACGGGATTGTTCGAACGTCTTGTTAATTTATCGAACGAGCTGGAGTGCTTGCCCAAGGTAACGCCGCCATTTAGCTTGGTCGACGCCATATTGCCGAAGCTGGAACAGCTTGAGGCGGCAGGAACCGCACCGGATGCCGCTTCCGGAAAGATAGAGCGCGAGACGGAAGCGCTGCGGGCAGCGGCCGCCGCCGATCCGTCGGACGAACGTCCAGCCTGGGGAAGCTGGCGTAAAAATGTGCGGGAATGGATTTCCTTCCCCGTGTTCGGCGGCGTCGTAGCGGTCGGGCTCGTGCTTGGATTTTTCCTGTTCCAGAGCCAGCAGTCCAATCCCGAGTCGGATGCGGGAAGATTGCTGCTCTCGATGACGGATAAGAAAGCGGAAAGCGAGGGTCTGCCGGCGGCTGGCCAAGCGACTGAAGCGGTAAAAAGCAAGCCAGCGGCGCAGACGGGAGGCAAGGCGGAGCAGTCTCTTCCCGCTGGCGGCTCCGATAACAAAGCGGCCTCCCAGGAGCACAAGCCCCAAAATTCATCGGCAGGAAGCGGCGACACCAACAAAGAAGTTTCTGTTCAATCGAGAAGCTCCGATGCAGCGGATGCGGACCGTAGCACAAGTCAAACGGCCGTACCGCGGCAGCAGACGCCCGGAGGCAAGACGGTGGAAACGGAGCAGCTCGTTCGGGAGAAGCAGCCGAAGGCTCCGGTAGAGAAACGCTTTAGTGCAGCGGTGCCTTCTCAGCAGCCTGCGTCTCCTCCGGGAGAGGACAAAGGGATTTCTCCAGAGAATGGCAATCACGAGCAAGCTAAGGGCTTCATCGCCTCGGAGCCGTCCCAGCCTTCGGAAGAAGCGGTAGCCTCTGAGTCGGCTGACACGGGCGAAGGAGCGACGGACAATCAGCCGCGGCCGGAAAGCACCGCTAAGAAGAATGGTGGCTCGTCTATGGGCATTTCCGCGAAGCCGGACTCGAAGCCCGCAGTTCACGAGCTTGCATCCCCGGACGAGAAGTATAAGGCATCGGTCCGGGAAGAGAAAATCGTTATTGTTGACAAAGACGGCAAAGAAGTGTATGCGTCCGGCTACAATTGGAAGGGTGCGGATCGCATCGACCTTGTGGAATGGTCCGGCGATGGGAAATTGACGTACCGGGTCATGATGGCCGAACAGTCCAAGACGTTCATCATCGACCTCAAAGCCAAGACCGAAACGGAAGTCAAGCCGAGCAAGCCATAACCGAAATCGGATTTTCAACAAATTCATGAAAGTTTAACATATTGGTAAAGGGAACTGTTGCACCCCACGGCGTCCATTCACGTATATATACAATAGATGAAGACGGAAGACGATTCACGTCGTATGACCATCTGCCAGCCGGTTTCTAGAGCCTGCCGGCAGGTGTTTATATAGATGCGTTTCGGACAAAGGGATTAGGTCGGGCCTTAGGGCTTTGACGTAATCCCTTTGTTGTTGGTATCATGAAGGACGTAAGCAGAGCGGGAAGGAACGGTGGGCAGCACAATGGATTACAAAACGGCGATGAGGCACATCAACAAGGGGCAGTTTAAACCCGTATATATAGCCTATGGGGCGGAAAGCTATTTGATTCAGGAGCTGATTGCCCGGCTGACGGACAAGCTGATCGAGCCGGAGCATAAAGCGTTTGCCGTTTCGCGGTACGATCTGACGGAGACGCCGGTCGGTGTCGTCATCGAGGAGGCGGAAACGCTGCCTTTTATGGTACCGAGCAAGCTGGTCGTCGCGACGAATGCGCTTTTTCTGACAGGCGCCAAGGAAAGCGGCAAAGTGGAGCATTCACTCGAACGGCTTGCGAACTATTTGAAAGACCCGGCGGATTTCTCCATCATCGTCTTTACGGTCGAGGCGGACAAGCTGGACGAGCGCAAAAAGATCGTCAAGGCGCTGAAGGAAGCCGATGCGCTCGTCCCGTGCGCTATGCTGTCTGCAGACGAACTGACGGGATGGGTCAATCAGGAAGCGGGGAAAGCCGGGTTTTCGTTCGGTCCCGGGGTTGCGGAGCAGCTCATTCAGTACACGGGCACCAGCCTTCAGGCGCTCGTAAAGGAAGTGGAGAAATGCGCCCTCTACGTCGGTCAGGGCGGGACGCTTCAAGCCGAAGATTTGGAGCAGCTCGTCACGAGGAGCATCGAGCAGAACATCTTTCTGCTGATTGAGCATATTGTTCAGGTCAAGCTGGATCAGGCATTTACGATGCTGAGCGAGCTCATCCGCCGCAAGGAGGAGCCGATCAAAATTGTGATGCTGATCGCCCGGCAGTTCCGAATCATGTTCCAAGTGAAGGATTTAATGCAGCAGGGCTATTCACAGCAGCAAATCGCCGGTCAGCTCGGTCTCCATCCGTACGGCGTGAAGGTTGCGGCCGGTCAGGCGAACAAGTTTGAATTGAACCAGCTTGCTGACATTTTGCGGCAGCTGGCGGATCTCGATTACCGGATGAAGAGCGGGAAAATCGACAAGGTGCTGGGCTTGGAAATGTTTCTGCTGCGGCTGGCATCTTGAGGATATAATTGGAGAGCATGATCGTTCCGGGAAGGGACGGCATGCTCTTTTACTTAACAAAACTCAAGTCTTTATTATCATATAATCGAATTACTTTGTGTTGATATAACTGCAGCTTGGATTCAAAGCTTACTCTGTTGCTTTCAAAATCCCGCGTCCATTTATACATCATCTTTAACATCGTAAGATCCGATTTATAATGGCACTTTTCAATCCCCAGCTTTTGCTTAAGAAACCGGGTAACTATTCGGATTCTGCGTTTCCATAGCGGCGTATCGAGAAAAATAATGGTGTCCGCCATGTCAAATAAACATTGATACGATTCCCGGTCCGTTCCTTCGAATATCCAAGCTCCGTTTTTATCGATATCCATAATAACCTCGACCTGCTCATCCGCTGTACGTTTATACCGCCTGGTCGGCGTTTGATGATGAACGATATCATCCAACTCATACCAAGGGACATTCATCTTTTGGGATAACCGCTTTGCCAAGGTTGTCTTACCGCTAGCTACAATGCCAATGATAAGGACCTTTTTCATATGATCTCCTTATTGTAAATAAAAAAGACCGACAGGACGAATGGCCTGAAGGTCTTTCTTTATGCGTGTATGTTGTTGACAACGGGTACAGAAACAAAGTCTCGTACCTGCTGCAACGCCGCTAGAAGTACCTTACGATTGTGCGGAAAGCACGTTAAGTCTTTTCGCGAGGCGGGACTTTTTGCGGGCAGCGGCATTTTTATGGATTAATCCTTTGGTCACTGCTTTGTCCAACTTTTTGCTGGCAGCGATCAGAGCGGCTTTAGCCGTTTCCACGTTGGTGCCTGCGATTGCAGTTTCAGCTGTTTTTACAGCCGTGCGGAGCGCGGATTTGTGCGAAGCGTTGCGAAGACGGCGCTTCTCGCTTACTTTCACGCGTTTAATCGCGGATTTAATGTTTGGCATGACGTTCACCTCCTACCACAACTTGCAAAAAAACATAGATCATGTTTTGTTGACAACTCTAGATATTCTAACATGGGCGATATGAAAATGCAATAGAAACGCCGGACCGAGCCTGTAAAACTTTTGCATAACGAATTTGGCTTTTTCACACAATAACGTGGCGAGCCAGAATGAAAGGAGACGAGAGCATGGGATTGGATTTGAGCGCTTACTCCGTGCGGACGGATCTCGCCCTTGAGGCGCACGATTTGGCATCGGCCGGCGGAATGACGATACCGGGCATTGAGCGGACGCAGTACGAGGAGGAAGGCGTCCGGGTCAGCGTGATCGATATTACTTCCCAGGAGGGCTCCCAGGCGGTCGGGAAGCTTCCGGGTCATTATATAACCTTGGACGTGCCGGCGCTGCGTCAAAAAGACAGCGATCTGCAGGACCGGGTAGCCACGATATTCGCCCAGGAGTTCGAGAAATTTCTGCACAAGCTGAATATCGGGCCGAAGGCGAGCGTACTGATCATCGGACTCGGCAACTGGAACGTAACGCCCGATGCGCTGGGACCGATGGTCGTGGAGAACGTCATGGTGACCCGCCATTATTTCGAGCTGATGCCGGATCAGGTCAGTCCGGGCTATCGTCCGGTCAGCTCCGTGGCGCCGGGCGTGCTTGGGACGACCGGGATCGAAACGAGCCAAATCGTGGAGGGAATCGTGGAGCAGGCGAAGCCCGATCTGGTCATCGCCATCGACGCGCTTGCGTCCCGTTCGCTTGAGCGCGTCAACACAACGATCCAGATTGCGGATACGGGCATTCATCCCGGGTCGGGCATTGGCAACAAGCGCAGAGGCTTGACGCTGGATACGCTTGGAGTGCCTGTCATCGCCATCGGCGTGCCGACCGTCGTCTATGCGTCAACGATCGTGAACAATGCGTTCGACATGATGCATAACCATTTCCGAAAGCAGACGACGAACACCGGACATATTCTCGGTCTTCTCGACAATATGCAGGAGCAGGAGCGGCTGCAGTTGGTGAAGGAAGTGCTGAACCCGCTCGGCCACGATCTGCTCGTCACACCGAAGGAAATCGACCAGTTCATCGAAGACATCGCCAATATGATTGCCAGCGGGCTGAATGCCGCGCTGCATGAGGCGGTCGATAAGAGCAACGTGTCTGCGTATACGCATTAAGCCGAACGAACGTCCGGGCACGGCAGGATGACGATCCTCCGCCCCGGACGCTTTTGATTATGCCGGTAAATTTCCTTATGGCTATGATTTTCAGGTTCTATCTTCTAGCGCGGCTTCATAGAGTAGGTAATAGAGAAGCGGGAATTCTGGCGGTAATAAAAGCGTCGGAAGGTGCCTGCTCAGCCGAAGATGCACCAGAAGCCGAACAAGGAGGAATAGATCATGAAGTGGCCGGCCGTCACCGTCAATTTAAGCAAGTACCGGAAAATAGGACAAGCCATCGGCATGTACTCAAGGACGTTGACCATCCTGATGACAGGATGTCTGTTGTTTTTTATATCCATCGGATTGCTAGGGTATGTGCATTCGACCGTCTCGAACCCTTCCCCTTCCACGTCGATGAAGGGACTTGCAGCTTCCGTATCCAGCCGTTTTTTCATGGATATGATGGGGATGGAGGTGCCGGGTCTTCAACAGGACCGCAAGTCGTTTACGTTTTCGCAATCGAACGTGTCGGGCTTCCTGTTCTCGCTGTTCACCGATCTGAATCCGAAGGACCCGAAGACGCTCATTTCCCGGGAGGTGCCCGGACTATCGCAGGAGCGCTCTGTGCTGCTGAGCGGAGCCGACGGCTTCGTCGTCGATTCTCCCGAGGACTACGGCCCCAAATCGGACGTGTTCCAGCGCGGGGACCTGGGGGAAGCGGGTTCGATTACGGCTAATCCCGGAGCGAGATCGGTCGATGAAGGGAAGGTGCAGGGACCGGCCATCCCGCTGCCTGCGGCCGAAGGACCGAAAATGGCCGGCAAAAATGTCGCTTTCGTCTATCAATCGCACAATCAGGAATCGTATTTGCCGGAGCTGCCCGGCGTCAGAGATCCGGACAAGGCGTACGACCCGAAACGGAACGTAACGCTGGTCGGGCGGCGGCTCGCCCAAATGCTGGAAAAGGAAGGCATCGGTGCCGTGCACTCGGATAAAAACTATCCGGCTATCGAAAAAAGCTTCAACTATTACTACTCCTACAAATATTCGTTCAAAACGCTGGAAGAGGCCGTATCCGGGCATCCGGATTTGAAATTTTATTTTGACATTCACCGCGATTCGCAGCGCCGCGACAAGACGACGGCGACGATCAACGGAAAAAATTACGCGCAAATCTACTTTATCATCGGCGGCAAAAATCCGAATTGGAAGCAAAACTACCAGTTCGCCGAACAAATCGACCGGGTACTCGAAGCGAAGTATCCCGGCCTCTCCAAGGGGATTCATGCCAAAAACGGAGAAGGCAACGGCGTCTACAACCAGACCTTCTCCCCGAACAACGTGCTGATCGAAGTTGGCGGGGTGGACAACAGCCTGGAGGAATGCTATCGCACCGTGGATGCGTTGGCCAAGGCGGTTTCCGAAATAATCCTGAATGCGGAGAAGGTTGATGCGCCGGTTACGGACGGGAAAGACGGGAATAAGTAACAGCCGGTACCGGGCCCCCGGGGAGAAAGAGAGGAGAGCGCGGTGAGAGGAAATACGTTCGTCAAAGTCGGCGTCGTAGGATTGGCGATGGCCTTCTGCATCTTTTTCGGAGTCACGCTTGCCACGCAGGGAACCGAGCGGATTCACGGCCCGCTGACCAAGCCGCAGGCCGGGGCCGGGGAAGCGAAGCAGCACGCGTATACCGCCGCGCCAGCAGGGAAGCAGGCTGTCGCGCCTCCGGCCGGAGCGAATGCAGCGGGGCCGGTGCCCAAGCCGCATGCGCAGCGACCTGCGGAGGCCAAAGCAAAGCCGGCCATGCCGGAAGATCCGGCTGCGAACACGGGCATCAACCGTGTCGGGAACAAGACGGGAGAGCTGCTGCAGATTGCGGCGTATCACAGCATTCGTCTTGTCGTATCTCTATTTGAAGCGTTAAGTCCATAAGTGCCGTCTTCTGCAACGGGACGGACATGGAAGTTTTAGGGGTGTCCATTGATGCCCGCCGTCACAACTGCTATAATTAGAAGTATTGTAAATTTGCAGGTTAGTGAGGGTAAAGCTGCCGATGGATATCCAAGCCAGACAAAAGAAAATAAGAAATTTTTGTATCATCGCCCATATCGACCACGGGAAATCGACGCTTGCAGACCGCATCCTCGAATATACCGGCGCGCTAACGTCGCGTGAAATGCAGGACCAGGTGCTCGACCAGATGGATCTGGAGCGCGAGCGGGGCATCACGATCAAGCTGCAGGCGGTGCGTCTAAACTACCGGGCCGACGATGGTGAAGATTATATATTGAATTTGATCGATACGCCGGGACACGTCGACTTTACGTACGAGGTTTCCCGCAGTCTTGCCGCCTGTGAAGGCGCGCTGCTCGTCGTGGACGCGGCGCAGGGGATTGAAGCGCAGACGCTCGCCAACGTCTACTTGGCTTTGGACAACAATCTGGAAATTTTGCCGGTCATCAACAAAATCGACCTCCCAAGCGCGGAGCCGGAACGGGTGAAGCAGGAGGTCGAGGACGTGATCGGGCTTGATGCAAGCGATGCGGTGCTGGCTTCCGCCAAAGCCGGAATCGGCATTAAGGAAATTCTCGAGCAGGTCGTACAGAAGGTTCCCGCACCGACAGGCAATCCGGACAACCCGCTCAAGGCGCTCATTTTCGACTCGCACTACGACCCGTACAAGGGCGTTATCGTGTACGTCCGTGTTCTCGACGGCTCGATCAAAGCGGGCTCGAAAATCAAATTCATGGCGACGGACAAAGCGTTCGAGGTCATCGAGGTCGGCGCATTCAAGCCGCGCATGGGCTCGGTTCCTTCGCTGGAGGTCGGCGATGTCGGCTTCGTCGTCGCGGGGATCAAGAACGTCGGCGACACCCGGGTCGGGGATACGGTAACGGACGCCAAAAATCCGACGCTCGAGCCGCTGCCGGGCTACCGCAAAATCAACCCGATGGTATTCTGCGGGCTGTATCCGATCGAAACGAGCGATTACAACGATCTGCGTGAAGCGCTGGAGAAGCTGCAATTGAACGACGCGTCGCTCAGCTTCGAGCCGGAGACGTCCACGGCGCTCGGCTTCGGCTTCCGCTGCGGATTTTTGGGGCTGCTCCACATGGAGATCATTCAGGAGCGGATCGAGCGCGAATTCAACATTCCGCTGATTACGACCGCGCCGAGCGTGGTGTTCCGCGTGACGCAGACGAACGGTACAGTGCTGAACATCGAGAACCCGTCGCTGTTCCCGGAGCCGGGTAAAATCGACTTCGTTGAGGAGCCTTACGTCAAGGCGTCCGTCATCGTCCCGAACGATTATGTCGGCGCCATCATGGAGCTGTGCCAATCCAAGCGCGGCGAATATATCAATATGGAATATCTCGACACGACCCGCGTGACGCTCACTTACGATATTCCGCTGTCGGAGATCGTCTACGACTTCTTCGACCAATTGAAATCGAGCACCAAAGGCTACGCTTCGTTCGATTATGAACTGTCGGGCTACAAGCATTCCAATCTGGTGAAAATGGACATTCTGCTGAACGGGGAGCAGGTGGATGCGCTCTCGTTCATCGTGCACCGCGATCGGGCGTTCCACCGCGGCCGCATCATTTGTGAGAAGCTGAAGGAGCTCATTCCACGCCAAATGTTCGAGGTGCCGGTACAGGCGGCGATCGGCCAGAAGGTCGTCGCGCGCGAGACGGTGAAGGCGATGCGTAAGAACGTCCTCGCCAAATGCTATGGCGGCGACATTTCGCGGAAGCGTAAGCTGCTGGAGAAGCAGAAGGAAGGCAAAAAGCGCATGAAGCAGGTCGGCAGCGTGGAAGTGCCGCAGGAAGCGTTTATGGCCGTATTGAAGATCGACGATAACTAAGAAAAAAGCAGGCAGGTGCTTCGGAGTTCCGAACGCCTGCTTTTGCCATTAGGGGGAACCTAAATGCTGCAGCGAACCCAGACACCCCAAGCGGTGTATATTCATATCCCTTTTTGCACGAACAAATGCCACTACTGTGATTTCAATTCCTACGTGCTGAAAGGCCAGCCCGTCATGGATTACTTGGATGCGCTTGAGCGCGAAATGGAACGGACGGTGCAGGCGGTCCCGCCGGGGGAGATCGAGACGATCTTCGTCGGGGGCGGAACGCCGACGGTATTGACGCCGGAGCAGATGGAACTGTTTTTGCGCCGCGTCCGCGCTTATTTCCCGGACTGGTCGCCGCAGTTGGAATTTACGATGGAGGCGAATCCGGGCACAACCGACCTGGAGAAGCTTCAAGCCATGAAAGAAGGTGGCGTCAACCGGATCAGTTTCGGGGTGCAGTCGTTTGATAACGGACTGCTCGAAGGCATCGGGCGCATCCACAATACCGATGACGTGTACCGGAGCTTGGAGAACGCGCGGAAGGCCGGATTTACGAATCTGTCCATCGATCTGATGTTCGGGCTTCCGAAGCAGACCAAGGCAGTGATGGAAGCGACGCTGAAGGAAGCGCTCGCGCTGGATCTGCCGCACTACTCGATCTATAGCTTAAAGGTAGAAGAGAATACGTTGTTCCACACGCTCTATGAGCGCGGACAGCTGCCGCTGCCCGAAGAAGATGAGGAAATCGGCATGTTTCTGCTGATCATGGAGCGGCTGCGCTCGGCCGGCTACGGCCAGTATGAAATCAGCAACTTCGCCAGACCCGGGCACGAGAGCCGGCATAACGCGATGTACTGGCGCAATCAGAGCTATTACGGCCTTGGAGCCGGGGCTCACGGTTATGTCCACGGTCAGCGGCACGTGAATATTAAAGGCGTACAGCCTTATATCGACGCGACGCGCAGCGGGCTGCCGCTGCTGGAGAAGAACGCGGTGGAAGTTCATGAAGCGATGGAAGATTTCATGATGGTCGGGCTGCGGATGCTCGGCGGCGTGCGCAAGGCGGATTTTAACGAGCAGTTCGGCATGGAGCTGGACGACGTGTTCGGACACGTGCTCCAGCGGCAATGCAGCCTCGGGTTGCTGGAGGCGAGCGCCGAGGGCTACAAGCTGAGTGAGCGCGGCGTGCTGCTCGGAAACGAAGTGTTCGGCGAATTTTTGGGAGCCATAAAAAATACGTCAAAAATAGGTTGATCCTTTATACGTCTTGTTGTATATTTATTCATATCATTTTCTCCATGAGATATTACTAGGCGATAGGTGGGAACCGCTATGACGACGACCTTGACCTGCAGAAAAGCGACCGCGCAGGACATTGACACATTATACGACATTATTCAAGGCTATGCTGAACAAGGAATTATGCTCCCGCGTACCAAGGAGACGCTGTCTGTGCAGCTCGATACGTTCGTCGTAGCGGAGATTGATGGTCAGCTTGTAGGCTGCGGCTCGCTCACAAGACTCGGGCAGGATCTGGTCGAGATCCGGTCGCTCGGTGTTTCAGACGGATACAAAGGTCAAGGCATTGGCAAGGCGCTCGTCAACTCGCTGCTGCACGAAGCGAAGAAGCAGGGCATTCCGAAAGTGATGGCGCTGACCTACGAGGTGGCGTTCTTCGAAAGAAACGGCTTTGCCGTTGTCGAGAAGGATATCTTCCCCGAGAAGGTATGGCGCGACTGCATCCACTGCAAAAAGCAGCATTGCTGCGACGAAATCGCCGTCTTGAAACGGCTCGACTGACTTGACACAGACCCTATGGGTCTGTTATTTTTGTATTAGCTTAGCACTCACTAACACGGAGTGCTAACGAAAGAGCGGTTTGAATGTTAAGATACAAGGCGAGCGAGGTATGCCCTGGTTTATTTCTTTTAAATATATTTGTTTTTCGGTAAAAAGCTTTTGACGGAGGAAAGAACTGCAGTCGGAGAGTCTACGTGCCGCCTTTGAACTCGGGTTCTTACCGACAGGTAAGTTCAATTGGAACCCGAGTTCAACAGCGGCCGGAGGCTGCAGTTCCTTTCACGCAGTCAATTCCCTTTTCTCCCGAAAAACCTCCAAAGCAAGGGGGACTTGGTGTGCTAACCGAACGACAACGTCATATTTTAAGCGCCATCGTCGATGATTACATCCGTTCTGCGGAGCCGGTCGGCTCCCGCAGCATATCCAAGCGCGGCAACGTGGGATTCAGCCCCGCCACCATCCGCAACGAAATGTCCGACCTGGAGGAAATGGGCTTTCTGGAGCAGCCGCACACGTCGGCTGGCCGGATTCCTTCCCACAAGGGCTACCGATATTACGTCGATCATCTGATGCATTATATCCAGCTTCCTGTTCAGGATGTCGACATGCTCAAGCAGTTTTTTTCCGAAAAAATGCAGGAGATGGAACGTACCATCCAGCATGTGGCGCAAATTTTGTCTCAACTGACGAACTATACGTCCATCGTCATGGGACCGGAGATGCTGGGCACGACGATGAAGCATTTGCAAATCGTTCCGCTCAACGAGCGGACGGCTGTCGCGATTATCGTGACCAATACCGGACAGGTGGAGAACAAGACCGTCACGATTCCCGAAGGCGTTCCGATGTCGGAGATCGAGAAGTTCGTCAACCTGCTCAATGCCCGGCTCAAAAACGTGCCGTTGCTTCATTTCAAGTCGAAGCTGTACACGGAGATCGCCTCGGAGCTGAGCAGCTACGTCTCCGGTTACGAAGAGCTGCTGCTCATGCTGGATCATGTGATGGACCGCGGAGAGGAAGAGCGGATTTTCCTTGGCGGCACGACGAACATGCTGACGCAGCCCGAGTTCAAGGATGTCGATAAAGTAAAAAGCATTCTGGACTTGCTCGCCGAAGGGCCAAAGCTGGTGCAGCTGTTTGACGGAACCGGCGAAACGAACGGGATACAGGTGCGGATCGGCAGCGAGAACAAGCTGGAAGCCGTGAACGATTGCAGTCTGATCACCGCTTCGTATTCGATAGACGGGCAACTGCTCGGGACGATCGGCATCCTTGGACCGACGCGGATGGATTACGGTAAAGTCATCAAGCTGCTCGAGCATTTGACGAAAGATTTGAATCAGTTGATGGGGCGTTGGTACAAATGAGCCAAATCAAGCCGACAGGCCAGGAAGGCGAAGAGGCGTTTGCCACGCTGCGGAACAACGCGAATGCGATCCGCGCCATTTGCTCCGCGGTGGAAGGGACCCTCGGACCGAAGGGGCTCGATACGATGCTGGTCGGGACGCAGGGGGAAGTCGTCATTACGAATGACGGCGTGACTATTTTGGAAAAGATGGACGTCACCCACCCCGCCGCGAGATTGCTCATTCAAGTCGCCCGTTCCCAGCAGCATCAAGTCGGGGACGGCACGACGACGGCTACCGTGCTGGCTGGCGCATTGGTCGCCGAAGGCGTGGCGCAGGTCACGCGGGGCGTACCGGTGGCGAAGGTCGTCCGCGGGGTGCAGGACGGCGTGGCCGCGGCGCTGGAGTCGCTGGCCCGCCGGGCGCGCCCGCTGGAAGGAATGAGCGATCCTCTGCTGTACCGGATCGCGTACGTTGCCGGGCGGGAGCACGCCGACCTCGCCAAGCTGATTGTCGAAGGAGCGAAGCGTCTCGGCCCGGCGAAGCTGCGGGAGCCGCACTTCCGCTTCTCCGACGTCGTGATGTCGCACGGAAAAGCGGCGAACGAAGTGTGGCCAGGCCTGTTGATTAACAAAAAGCCGGCCAATGCCCAGCTTGATTTTCCTCCGGATACGGCGCAGGTGCTGCTGTTCCAGGATGCGTTCGAGCCGGAGACGGTCGATGAAGAAGCGCTCATGACCGATGCAGGCTTCCACAAGCAGACGCAGCTGCGGGAGCAGTTCCGCGCCCTCTTGGAGAAGCTCGTCGAGCTGCGCGTCGGCTTCGTGGCCTCGGAACGGGGCGTCGACCCCGATGCGGAGCAGTTTTGCACCGACCATGGGATCATGGTGCTGCAGCGCCTGCCGCGGGCGGAGCTGCGCCGCATCGCCGAATACACCGGTGCGCGGCCGATCCGCCGCAGCGGATTGCGCAAGCCCGCCTCGGAGCTGGCGGGCTATCTCGGCTTCGCCGGGCACGTCGCTTATGACGAGCGGCTGGAGAGCGTGCGGATGGCCGAAGGCAAAGGCCGTACGCAAGTATCCATCGTCGTGGGCGCCAGCACGAGCGAGGTGGTCGGCGAGCGGCTGCGCATCGCCCGCGACGCGGCTTCAAGCGTGCAGGCCGCGCTGCGCGGCGGCTGCCTGCCCGGCGGCGGGGCGTCCGAAATGGCCGTCGCCCACGAGCTTGACCGCCACCGGGAGACGGTGCAGGGCATGGAAGGCTTCGGCATTGCCGCCGTCGCACAGGCGCTGCGCAAGCCGCTGGCCCAAATCGTCGTGAACGCGGGCTACAACCCTCTGGAGAAAGTCGAAGAGGTGAAAGCGGCGCAGATCGCTTCCAGCAACGATGCGCTCGGTATCGACTGCGATACCGGAAGCGTCGCGGATATGATGGCCGCCGGCGTCGTCGACCCGGCGGAGGTGAAGCTGCATGCGCTGCGGGCTGCCGGCGAGGTGGCATGCGCGGTTCTTCGCATCCACACGGTCATTAAGATGCGCCCGCGCACGGAAGAGTAGGGCCCAAGCATGCCGAGCGTTTCCCGGCCGCGAGGGATGGTTACAATAAGTAGAGATAGAGAGGCCGGACGGCAGATTCGGTTAAGGAGGTGACACAATTGAACGCGGAACAAAAAGATCAAGCGAACGGACGCCCGGAGACGGACGTCGAAACCAAGGAGCAAGAAGCCGGAGCTACATATGACGCCGGAGCATCGGCCGAAGGCGCTGCCGACACAGAACAGGCAACCAGCCAATCGGAGGCTCAGGAGGCAGTCCATCCGGAAGTGGAAGAGCTCAAAAAACAAGCGGAGGAAAATCACCAGCGTTTTTTGAGGGCGCAGGCTGATTTTGACAACTTCAGACGCCGCACGCAAAAGGAAAAAGAAGAGTTTGCCAAATACGCTTCGTTCAAGCTGATCGAGCAGCTGCTTCCGGTGGTCGACAACTTCGACCGGGCGCTTGCCGTCAGCAAGGACAGCAGCGATTACGAAGCTTTGGCGAAAGGGATCGATATGATTTTCCGCCAGCTGGAGCAAGTGCTGACGAGCGAAGGCTTGCAAAAGATGGAAGCGGTAGGTCAACCTTTCAATCCCGAGTACCATCAAGCCATCATGCAGGTGGAATCCGATGAGTACGAGGAAGGCATCGTCGCGGAAGAAGTGCAAAAAGGCTACCTGCTGAAAGATAAAGTCATCCGACCTGCAATGGTCAAAGTGAGCTCATAAAGCATAAATTATGAACGCGATAAGCGTATACCCATACAAAGCACAGCGAAATTAAGGAGGCTAACCCTCATGAGTAAAGTAATCGGTATCGACCTTGGGACGACGAACTCCTGCGTAGCCGTCATGGAGGGCGGCGAGGCCGTCGTTATCCCGAATCCGGAAGGCAACCGTACGACTCCTTCCGTCGTAGGCTTCAAGAAAGACGGCGAGCGCGTCGTCGGCGAAACGGCGAAGCGCCAAGCCATTACGAACCCTGACCGTACGATCATCTCCATCAAGCGTCATATGGGGACAAACCACAAAGAAGTAATCGACGGCAAAGAGTTCACGCCGCAAGAAATTTCGGCGATCATTCTGCAAAAGCTGAAAGCCGATGCGGAAGCTTACCTCGGCCAGCCGGTCACCCAAGCCGTTATTACCGTTCCGGCCTATTTCAACGACAGCCAACGTCAAGCGACGAAGGACGCAGGTAAAATTGCGGGCCTCGAAGTGCTGCGGATCGTGAACGAGCCGACGGCAGCCGCTCTCGCGTACGGGATGGAGAAAAGCGAAGACCAAACGATTCTCGTATACGACCTTGGCGGCGGTACGTTCGACGTCTCCATTCTGGAGCTTGGCGACGGCTTCTTCGAAGTTAAAGCGACCAGCGGGGACAACCGTCTGGGCGGCGACGATTTCGACCAAGTGGTCATCGACCACCTCGTGGCTGAGTTCAAAAAAGAGCAAGGCATTGATTTGAGCAAAGACAAAGCGGCCGTTCAACGTCTGAAAGACGCTGCCGAAAAAGCGAAAAAAGAGCTGTCCGGCGTTATGACGACGACAATCTCCCTTCCGTTTATTACGGTTGTGGACGGCGTGCCGCAGCACTTGGAGATGAACCTGACCCGCGCCAAATTCGAAGAGCTTTCTGCTGAGTTGGTGGAAAGAACGCTGGGACCGACTCGTCAAGCTCTGAGCGATGCGGGCCTTAGCGCGAACCAAATCGACAAAATCGTATTGGTCGGCGGTTCCACGCGGATTCCGGCCGTTCAAGAAGCCGTGAAACGGCTGACGGGCAAAGAGCCGCACAAAGGCGTTAACCCGGACGAAGTCGTCGCGCTCGGCGCTGCCGTGCAAGCGGGCGTACTGACGGGCGACGTTAAAGACGTCGTGCTGCTCGATGTGACTCCGCTGTCCTTGGGGATCGAAACCGCAGGCGGCGTATTTACAAAAATGATCGACCGCAACACGACGATTCCGACAACGAAATCGCAGGTGTTCTCCACTTACGCGGACAACCAGCCGAGCGTGGAAATCCACGTTCTGCAAGGGGAGCGCGCGATGGCGGCCGACAACAAAACGCTGGGCCGCTTCATCTTAGGCGATATTCCGCTCGCGCCGCGCGGCGTGCCGCAAGTCGAAGTTACGTTCGACATCGATGCCAACGGTATCGTCAACGTTAGCGCACTGGATAAAGGCACAGGCAAAAGCCAAAAAATTACGATCACGTCTTCCAGCGGTCTGTCCGATGAGGAAGTTGACCGCATGATGAAGGACGCGGAATCGCATGCCGACGAAGACCGCAAGCGCAAGGACATTGTTGAAACCCGCAACCAGGCGGATCAGCTCGTTTATTCCGTTGACAAGACGATTAAAGATCTGGGCGACAAAGTCGATCAGGCTGAAATCGACAAGGCGAACGCGGCGAAAGACAAAGTGAAAAAAGCGCTTGAAGGCGACAACCTTTTCGAGATCAAAACAGCGACCGAGGAGCTGACGCAGATCGTTCAGCAGCTTTCCACGAAGCTGTACGAACAGACGGCGCAGCAGGCTCAAGCGGCCGGCGGCGCAGATGCCGAAGGCGCGCAAGGCGCGGCCAAAGGCAAAGACAACGTGGTAGACGCGGATTACGAAGTGGTCGACGAGAAGAAGAAGTAATAACCCTTGCGGTTAGCAGGAAGTCAAAGCCGGCATTCGGCTTTGACTTTCCGTTTGTCGCCCGGGGAGTGGGAGTGGAACGATGAGTAAACGCGATTACTATGAAGTGCTTGGCGTAGGCAAAGACGCTTCCCAAGAGGATATCAAGAAAGCTTACCGTAAGCTCGCCCGCCAATACCACCCGGACGTGAACAAGGCGGACGATGCGGAGGCCAAGTTCAAAGAATCGAAGGAAGCGTACGACGTGCTGAGCGACGATCAGAAGAAAGCGCAGTACGACCGCTTCGGCCATGTTGACCCGAATCAGGGCATGGGCGGTGGCTTTAACGGCGCCGACTTCGGCGGATTTGGCGATATTTTCGACATGTTCTTCGGCGGCGGCCAGCGGCGCAACCCGAACGCGCCGCAGCGGGGCAGCGACCTGCAATATACGCTGACCGTCGAATTCAAGGAAGCGGTATTCGGCAAAAAAACCGAAATCAATATTCCTCGCACGGAAACGTGCGATACGTGTCACGGCAGCGGCGCGAAGCCGGGAACGAAGCCTGAAACGTGCGGCGTCTGTCACGGGTCGGGGCAGCAGGAAGTCGTACAAAATACGGCTTTCGGGCGAATCGTCAACCGCCGGGTGTGTTCCGCTTGTCAAGGACAGGGAAGAACCGTCAAAGACAAATGCGGAACGTGCCATGGCTCGGGGAAAATCAAGAAGCAGCGCACGATCAGCCTGAACATTCCGGCGGGCGTGGACGATGGGGCACAGCTTCGCGTAACGGGAGAAGGCGAAGCAGGGACGCGGGGAGGTCCTCCGGGAGACCTGTACGTCGTGATTCGCGTCAAATCGCATGAATTTTTCGAGCGGGAAGGCGACGACATTTATTGCGAAGTGCCTCTGACGTTCGCGCAAGCGGCGCTTGGGGACGAAATCGAAATTCCGACGCTGACCGAGAAAGTGAAGCTGAAAATTCCGGCCGGTACGCAGACGGATACGTATTTCCGTCTGAAAGGCAAAGGCGTTCCGCGGCTTCGCGGGTACGGTCAAGGCGATCAGCACGTGAAGGTGGTCGTCGTCACGCCAACCAACATGAACGACGAGCAGCGGGAGCTGCTGCGCGAATTCGCACGGCTCAGCGGTGAGCATACGCACGAGCAAAATGAATCGATTTTCGACCGGATGAAAAAGGCCTTTTTAGGCGAATAAGCAGTTCAACAGGCATACGCAGGCACGGCGGCGATTTTTTTTCGCTGCTGTGCTTTTTTGCATATTTTCCGTTCCATTGGCGGATAATACAGGAGGTGGTTATCCAAACCGAATGTACAACGTGAAGGAGGATACAGACATGAGCGAAAATGAACGTCAGGCCAATCAAGCGAATCGGCAGCTTCCCATCGCCAAAAACGAAGACGTCGAATTTGCTTCCGAATTGGCGGATCAAGCGGACGTCGAAGCGCGCGAGCGTGCGGCGGATGCCGATGAGAGACAACAAGGGCAAGCGTAGGGAAGCGGGGTAATTTTTTTTATGGCTGAAAAAAGCATCTTGGCTTATTTCCAATCCAGACAGCAAGCGGAGAGCTGCTTGCCGAAGCTGAAAGCCTTGCGTGCCGCCGATATTCAAATCGATCAATTCGGGGAGTATCCGGGACATGGCGTGGAGGAAACGTTCAATCCTTTAAGCAACAGCGATTTTCCGGGATTGGCCTATTTAACGCTCGGCGGGTCCGGTATGAGTCAGGATGCGCGGATATTGACCGCCGTCGATGTGGATGCCAGCGGCATGGCCGACGGCAGTAGAGAGCTGTTGGCAGCGGACCCGGAGGATATGACGCGCCGGGACATTCTGCTGACGGTCGTTCTGGATGAAGCGACCTACGACCAAGCGCTGCGAGTCATCCGCGAGGCGGGCGGTAACATTTGAAGCCCGGCAAAGGCGGCATTCGCAGCCAGTGATAACGGTTCTTTGCATGTCCGACATGCAGGGAACCGTTTTTCGTATGCGGCCGAGCCGTTTTACCCGCGCCCGTAATTGTTGTATACTAGGACTTACGTGTGCTTGCATAAGCAAAATATGGGAGGGAATACCCGGTGCGTTGGCATGAATTAACGGTACATACGACAGAAGAAGCAATCGAGATGATTTCGAATTTTATACACGAGTTTGGCGCGGGCGGGGTATCGATTGAGGAGTCCGGAACGCTTAACAAGCAGAGGGATACGTCGCTCGGGCAATGGTATGATCTGCCGCTGAACGATATCCCGGAAGGCCGGGCCGTCATTAAAGGCTATTTCGCCGAAGGGACCGACATGGAAGCGATTCTGGAGGAACTGAAGCGGTCCGTCGATCAGCTTGCGGAATACGATATCGATACCGGGAATCCTGTCTACGAATTGAAGGATGTGGACGACGAGGATTGGGCGAACGCTTGGAAGCAGTACTTCAAGCCGCTGCGCGTAACGGACCGGCTGACGATTAAGCCGACCTGGGAAGAGTATACGCCGGAAGCGGCCGAGCTGATTTTGGAGCTGGACCCCGGAATGGCCTTCGGCACGGGCACGCATGCGACGACCTCGCTTTGCTTGCGCACTCTCGAACGTGTGATCCAAGGCGGCGAGGACGTGATCGATGTCGGCACCGGCTCGGGCATTTTGGCCATTGCGGCCGCCAAACTGGGCGCGAAGCATGTGCTGGCGCTTGACCTCGATCCGGTGGCCGTGTCCAGCGCGACGGAGAACGCGCATCTGAACGGGCTGGATCAGCAGATCACCGTGAAGCTGAGCGACTTGCTGCAGGTGCTTAACGAGCACAAAGCGGAAGCGACCGGAAGCGGCGCGCTCGGCGTCAAACTGCCCGTGCAGGTCGTTGTAGCGAACATTTTGGCCGAAATTATATTGCTGTTCGTCCAAGACGTGTACGAGGTGCTGGAGCCGGGCGGACGCTATATCGTATCCGGCGTGATCAAGAGCAAGCAGCAGGCGGTGGAAGAAGCGTTGACCTCAGCCGGCTTCGAGTTGATCGAGCAAACCGAGGAGCAGGATTGGGTTGTGCTCGTCGTCAGAAAGCCGTAGGTAAGCGGACATGAATTGGAATTTTTTCGCGTACCCGCTGGAGCAAATGCCGTTTGTTTTCCTTGTGCTGTTGATCAGCTTTACCGTGCACGAATTCGCGCACGCTTATTTCGCCGACCGGTTCGGCGATTCGACGCCGCGGTCGATGGGGCGGCTTACTCTGAATCCGCGCGTACATCTCGATCTGCTGGGGATGATCTTTTTTCTGGTCGTCGGCATCGGATGGGCGAAGCCGGTTCTGGTTAACCGCAGCCATTTCAAAAAGCCTCGGCTGATGGGCATTATCGTGTCGTTAGCCGGGCCGCTCAGCAATCTGGTGCTTGCTTTCGTTAGCTTGATCCTGTTCTATGCGTTGATCCGTATGGGCGCGTTAACCGGAACGTCGCAAGGGGTAAGCCTGGCAATTCAACTGTTTTTCACTCAGATGGTCCTGATGAATATTTTCTTGTTCATACTCAACCTGATTCCATTCCCACCGTTGGACGGCTACCGCATCGTGGAGGATCTGCTGCCGCGAAGAATCATGATGAAGATCAAGCCTTACGAGCAGTGGCTGTTTTACGCGATTTTACTGATGTTCTTTATTCCGCCGATCCGGCAAGTTACGCTCGGGCCGATCTTTGCCCTGCAAGGGCCGATTTTTAAGGCGTTCGATTCCGTAGCGCAGCTGATTTTCGGGGTAGGCATCCGGGTGTGACCGTTTTCGGTAGAATTGGTTAATTTTCATCAGAAACTGGCGTTTGGAACGAAAAAAGTGTATGATGGAGGATGACCGTTTCTACGTCTCGTATAAGCGGTCAACCTATTTTTGTGGAAGCGAAGGATACGGAATGCAGCGATATTTCATTCATCCGGACGAATTTGCGGATGCTGTGGTTACGATAACCGGGGACGATGCGCATCATTTGATTCGCGTGATGCGGGCGAAGCCGGGAGATACGTGCATTGTAAGCGACGGCCTAAGCCGGGAGGCGCTTGTGCGCATTCGTTCTTTGGAGGACCGGCAGGTGACGGCGGATATTGTGGACCGTCTGCCGATGGAGAACGAAGCGGTGGTTGACGTATGGATTGCTCAAAGCCTGCCCAAAGGGGACAAGATGGAGCTTGTCATCCAGAAAGGGACGGAAATCGGCGCAGTCCGTTTTTTGCCGTTCGTTTCAGAGCGCACGGTCGTTCAATTGGACGGCAAAAAGGAAGGCAAGCGGCTTGAACGCTGGCAGAAAATTGCTAAAGAAGCAGCCGAGCAGGCGCACCGCAACCGCGTTCCCGCGGTTGAGTCCGTGCTCTCGTGGAAGGAGCTGCTGCGGACGGCTTCGGAGGCGGATGCCGCCTGGATCTGCTATGAGAAGCAGGACGCGCAGCAGCTTCGCCGGGCGATACGAGAAGCGGTTTCGTGGAGAAGTGACCGGGCCGAAGGAAGCCGCGTCAAGCTGATGCTTATCGTAGGACCCGAGGGCGGGTTCAGCGAGCGGGAAGTCTCGGAGGCGGAGGCGGCCGGCTGCGTGGCGGTCGGCTTGGGCAAACGAATTTTACGGACAGAGACGGCCGCCTTGGTCGGACTCACATGCATTTTATACGAATCCGGAGAGATGGGGGGAGAACAATAAATGGCAACCGTCGCTTTTCATACGCTTGGATGCAAAGTCAACTTCTACGATACGGAAGCGATCTGGCAGCTGTTTAAACAGGAAGGCTACGAGCAGGTTGATTTCGAATCGGCAGCCGACGTCTATGTCGTCAATACCTGTACGGTGACCAACACGGGGGATAAAAAAAGCCGCCAGATGATTCGGCGCGCCATTCGTAGAAACCCGGAAGCGATCGTCGCGGTGACCGGCTGCTACGCGCAGACGTCGCCGGCCGAAATCTTGGCGATTCCGGGCGTCGATCTGGTCATCGGAACGCAGGACCGGGACAAAATCATGCCTTACGTGAAACAGCTGGAGCAGGAACGTCAGCCGATTAACGCGGTGCGCAATATTATGAAAACACGCGCGTTCGAGGAACTGGACGTGCCGGATTTTTCGGATCGTACACGCGCTTTCCTGAAAATTCAGGAGGGCTGCAACAACTTTTGCACCTTCTGTATCATTCCGTGGTCGCGGGGCCTCATGCGCAGCCGCGAGCCGCAAAGCGTGCTGAATCAAGCCCGCATGCTCGTGGACGCCGGTTATCAGGAAATCGTGCTGACGGGGATTCATACCGGCGGCTACGGGGAAGATATGGAGGATTACAGCCTCGCCAAGCTGCTGTGGGATCTGGACAAGGTCGACGGCCTGAAGCGGATTCGCATCAGCTCGATCGAAGCGAGCCAAATTACGGACGAGGTGCTCGAGGTGCTGCAAGCCTCGGACAAAATGTGCCGTCACTTGCATATTCCGCTGCAGGCTGGAGACGACGAGGTGCTTAAGCGGATGCGGCGGAAATATACGACGGAGCAATTTGCTTCCAAAATCGAGCATATTCACCGGATTATGCCGGGCGTCGCGATTACGACGGACGTTATTGTCGGTTTCCCAGGGGAGACGGATGAGATGTTCCGCCGCAGCTACCAATTTATGGAACAGATGAAATTTTCGGAAATGCACGTATTCCCGTATTCCAAGCGGACTGGTACGCCGGCCGCGCGGATGGAGGATCAGATTGACGAGGAAATCAAAAACGCCCGCGTGCACGAACTGATCGATTTGTCCGAAAGGATGCAGCTCAGCTACGCGGAGACGTTTGTTGGCCAAGTGCTGGAGGTCATTCCGGAGCGGGACTACAAGGGTCAGCCGGGAAGCGGCCTGCTCATGGGCTATTCGGACAACTACCTGCAGCTTGTGTTCGAAGGCAGCGAGGACTGGATCGGCCAAGTGTGCCGGGTGAAGGTCACCGAAGCCGGAGTCAACGAGTGCCGCGGCCAGCTTGTCCGCGCCCCCGAAGCGGGAGCCGTTCACCTGTCGTCCAGAGCGACGGGCACGGACGTTTCGGTAGAGACGATTCCGGGACAAGCGGCTAAAGCGATCGTATAAGCTGAAGAACGAAGGATTTCATTCGACGATAAGCAGGCGCGTTTTCCTGCGGCATCCATGATTCAAGCCGCCGGTAAGACCGCCTGCGTCCGCCGGGTGAAGTCCTTTCGATTTCCAATAGGAAAGGGTGATGTCGATGAAGGAAATTTCGGCGGGAGGCGTAGTGTTTCGCAAAATCGGAAACGACGTGCAGGTGCAAATGATCCAGGACCGGTACGGCAAAATTACGCTGCCGAAAGGCAAGATGGAAGCCGGGGAAACGATAGAGCAAACGGCGCTGCGCGAAATTCTCGAAGAAACGGGAATTACGGGAACCATCGTGCGTCCGCTGGAGACGATCACGTACCAATTCGCCATGAACGGCGGGGTCATCGACAAAGAGGTCCACTATTTTCTTGTGGAAGCGACCGGAGGCACCTTGCAGGCGCAGGTCGAGGAAATTCGCGGCGTCGAATGGCTTCATCCGCTTGAGGCATGGCATCAGCAGACGCATTCCGGATACGGGAACAACGATTCCGTTTTGCAAAAGGCGCTGAATGCGCTGGGCTATGAAGTGAACGGGCAATGACCGGATTTGACCTGAAGCGGGGGCTCAGCGGCACCTAATCGTACTAAACATTGGGAGGACTTCGGCATGGCTGTCGTCGTATTGCAGAAAAAAAGAAAAAAACGATTGGAAGAAGGCCACCCATGGGTGTACCGCTCGGAAATCGAACGCGTGGAGGGCGAAGCGCCGGCGGGAGGGCTCGTATCCGTACATACGTACGCCGGTCAATATTTAGCGACCGGGTATTATAATCCGGCTTCGCAATTGACCGTGCGGATTGTTTCCTACGAACCGATGGAAGAAATGACGCACGCCTATTTTGTCCGCCGGATTCAAGAATGCAAGGAGCACCGGGAACGGTTTTTGCCGAACGCAGGGTCGTACCGGCTCGTATACGGCGAGGCAGATTTCCTGCCGGGCCTGATCGTGGACAAGTTTGAGGACGTGCTGGTGGTCCAGATTTTAACGCTTGGCATGGAGCGGGTGCGGGAGGCGATTGTCTCCGCGTTGGTGGAGGTCATGCAGCCGGCCGGCATTTACGAGCGCAGCGACGTCTCCGTGCGGGAGCTCGAAGGTTTGGAGCAGCGTACCGGCGTGCTGTACGGCGAATGCCCCCAGCATGTCACGATCCGCGAGAACGGGATCGTTCTGGAAGTGGATATTGCGCAGGGGCAGAAGACCGGTTATTTTTTCGACCAGCGGGAAAACCGGGCCGCCTTGGAACCGCTCATGAAGGGCTGGGGCCATCGGGGCGGCATTGAACTGCAAGAGCGGGTGCTGGACGACGGGACGGTAAAGCGCGTGCCGATCAACCGGAACGGCAGCGAAGTGACGTTTCCTTATTGGGATGGTGCGACGGTGCTGGAATGTTTCTCACATACCGGCAGCTTTACGCTTCATGCATGCCAATTCGGCGCTAAAAAAGTAACGTGCCTCGACATTTCCGAGCATGCCATCGAGACGGCCAAGCGGAACGTGGAGCTGAACAGTTTCAGCGACCGGGTGGAGTTCGTTGTCGCCGACGCGTTCGATTATCTACGCGAGCAGGCTCGCGGCTTGGAGCTGCGACAGGAGCGGGGAAAACCGGGCGAACGAAAGGTCGATACGTCGGTGCCTCTTGCCGCGAAAGGCAGAACGTGGGACGTGGTCATTTTGGACCCACCGGCTTTCGCCAAGTCGCGGAGCGCGGTCGAAGGGGCTTGCCGCGGCTACAAGGATATTAACCTGCACGGCATGAAGCTGGTAAACGAAGGCGGGTATTTGGTGACGGCTAGCTGCTCTTACCATATGAAGCCGGAGCTGTTCCTCGAAACGATCCACGCGGCCGCCTACGATGCGGGCAAAACGCTGCGCTTGATCGAATTCCGCAATGCCGGCAAGGACCATCCCCGTATTCTCGGTGTGGAGGAAGGCAACTATTTGAAGTTCGCTATTTTTGAGGTCCGCAGCAAACGATAACAGAATCGCCATGGAACAAGCCTTAGTTCGGTACACGCCCGAATTAAGGTTTTTTGATTCTTTGAACGATAGATTTGACGTCGGAGAGACCGTTGTATTATGATCCTTGCGGTAGCTTCTTCATAAGATGATTTCGGAGGTGCTGGTCAGATGAATTCGAACATGTCATTAACCGAGGCGATTCGCGGTCGGAGAAGCGTAGGGCGCGTCAAGAGCGATCCGATTGCGCGGGAGCTGATCGAGCAGCTGCTGAAAGCAGGCAACTGGGCGCCCAGCCACCATGCGACTGAGCCCTGGCGCTTTTATGTAATGACCGGCAGCGGCCGGCAAGCGTTGGCTGATGCGTATGCGGATATTGCAGCCGAAGGGGCCGCTGGCGTGTCCGGGCAAGAGCTGGAGGAGCTGCGGGAGAAGCAGGGCGCAAAAGCATTCCGTGCGCCGGTGGTGATCGCCGTTGCCGTGTCTCCGTCCACGGCGAAAGGGGTCAGCCGCATCGAGGAGTTTGCCGCAGCGCACGCCGCCGTGCAAAATATGCTGCTCATGGCGCACTCGCTCGGACTTGGAGCGATCTGGCGGACCGGGGAGACGGCCTATCACCCTCGGATGAAGCAGGCGTTCAGTCTCGGCGAAGCCGATGCCATCGTAGGGTTAGTGTACGTCGGCATTCCGGAGTCGACGCCATCCGAGGGCAAGCGCCGTCCGGCAGCGGACAAAACGGTATGGATGACCGGTGATGCCGACAGCAAGCTGTAACCCGCTTCCCATACCTTGGCAGGGGCTATTCCGAATCCGTCTGACTTCGGACTTGAACGGATGGGGCGGACCGATCCGGAGGCAGTCGTTTCAGCAGCTGCTTGCGGGCCCGGACAACGGCTCTGCGGACCGCCGGCGATACATCCTGCTCCAGCTTGGCGAAGGCGGGCGCGAGAAGGTCCCAATGCTCAGCCGCTGCGGTTGAGGCATACATATTCGTCGCGTGGATGCGGACTGCCTCTTTCGCACTGGCGATCCATACGTCAAGCCGTGCAGCCGTTTCCTCCGGGTACGAAGCGAGAAGCCCCTCACCGAGCGTGAGCGGGCTTATTGGTTTTCCGGCGGAGACCGGGGTGCCCGACATCAGCAGCTCGATCAAATCCAGCAGCGGCCGGCTCCATGCTGGGTTACGGGTTTTTGCCGCGATCCGGACGGCGTGAGCGACGGCTGTGACCTCGTGCGGCATAGGCGAGGCAGACCATGCGGCTAGCTGCGGATAAAACGCCTGAAATTGCTTGACCAGCAGCGTTCCGCAGGCTTCGCCCGTCCAGCGCCGGACGGTGGCGTGCGGGCTTTCGGCCAAGATGCGCAGCCGTTCGGCCGTCTCGTCGGGAGCGGCTGTGTAATGGCCGGACAATAGAAACACGGCGAGCTCCTGCGCCGTTTCGTCCCCGGATTGCGCTAGTCCGGAAGCCAAGCGGACGAGCCGCTTCGGATCGGGCAGCGCGGCTTCGATCACTTGCAGCGCTTGATGCTTGACAGCGCGCGCTTGTTTATCGGGCAGCGTACCGAGGACCGGGCCCAGGACAGCCGTTAAGGCGGAAGCTGAGCCGCTGGAGGCGGCGTCCGCCGCATCGCGCCTCCAGTCTTGTTCGGCAAGCGGCATCATAATAAATTCCTCCGTTTCAAACGTTACGTTGTTATATCTTACCACGAGTTTACCAAACATACGTTCTACGGGCAAGGCATTTGTTCCGGCGCAAGACGGAGGTGTTCCGAAATCCAATGCTCTCAAGACAGAGGAGGAGAACAATTCGTAGTTTACAGACAAGCGGGATCGAGGTATATTATTTTTAAACACATGAATACTTGTATACAAGTACACAATATTTGTTGGGGTGATAATTATGAAGCTAGGGATGATCGGACTTGGAAAAATGGGGTTTAACCTCGTGCGAAATTTGCTTCAGCAGCAGCATGAGGTGGTGGTGTATGACGTCAATCCCGAACCGGGAAAGAAACTGCAAGAATGTGGCGCAGAGCTTTCCGCTTCCGTTAACGAGCTGGTAGAGAAGCTGGAAACTCCCCGCATCGTTTGGATCATGGTTCCGGCCGGTCCGATTGTGGATCAGGTGCTGGACACGCTTGGTCCGCTGCTGGAGCAAGGGGATATCGTGATTGACGGCGGGAACTCCCACTACAAGCAATCGGTGGCTCGTGCGGATAAGCTGAAGGAGCGGGGCGTCCATTTTTTCGACGTGGGAACATCGGGAGGCACGGAGGGCGCTGCCCGCGGCGGCTGCTTCATGATCGGCGGCGACCAAGACGCGTTTGGAACCATTGAACCGCTCTTTCAAGACATCGCGGTCGACAAAGGCTATTTGTATGCCGGCGGGCACGGAAGCGGGCATTTTCTCAAGATGGTCCATAACGGCATTGAGTACGGCATGATGCAATCGATTGCAGAAGGCTTTGAAATTTTATCGAAAAGTCAGTTTGATTTCAATTACGAAGAGGTTGCGCGGGTGTGGGCGAACGGTTCGGTGATTCGGGGATGGCTGATGGAGCTGACCCAAAACGCGTTTTCCAAAGATCCCAAGCTGGACGGGATTCGGGGAATTATGAAAAGCTCCGGAGAAGGAAAATGGACGGTTCAAACGGCACTCGATATGGAAATCAGCACGCCTGTCATCGCGTTGTCCCTGCTGATGCGATACCGGTCTATGGAAGACGATACGTTCCACGGCAAGGTGGTGGCCGCTTTGCGCAATGAATTTGGCGGTCATGAAGTCGTAAGAAATTCGTAAGATCGATTTTTCCTGATGGATTCGTTTCGTAACTATGTGATAAAATCTAGAAATACTTGTCTACGATACTTTATCGCGGTTATCGAAAAACGGTCTGTATGGGGGAGTTGTTCATGCGTTATCCTGCTGCATGGTTGCAAGGGTTGTCTCTGGGAGAAAGGATGGCTTGCGAATTAAGATTGCAAATTATCGCTGGGAACATAAAACTAGGCGAAGTCATATCCGAAAACAAGGTGGCCGCGGAATTCGGAACAAGCCGGTCACCCGTCAGAGAAGCCTTGAAAACATTGTCAAACGAAGGTCTCATTCGCCTAGAGAGAATGGGCGCCGTCGTGAACGGTCTCAGCTCACAGGATGTCGAAGAGCTGTATGACGTCCGGTTTTTGATCGAGAGCTTTGCGCAGCAGCGATTGGCCGAAGGAAACCACGAGTCGCTGCTCCCCAATCTGAAACGGAACATCGATAAGATGGAATTGGCGATGAAGCATCGCGATATCGCGGAATTTTCGTATCTGGACTTTTCCTTTCACGAATCGATCATCGTGGAGGCCAAGCATGCAAGGATCTTGCATTTGTGGAAAAGCATCCGCCAAATCGTGTTGACCGTCATGTACCTTACGACGTCGGAGATATTCTCCAAAGGCGAGAACAAACTCAAGTCCGTCGTCGATAAGCACCGGTCGATTGTCGCCGGGCTCGAGTCGAAGGACGTCACCGTCATTCAATCTGTCGTTCAGCAATATTTTGCCGACTCGCATAAAACGCTGCATAGCAGGTTTCCTTAAAAGGCCGCTGCTATGCAGGCTTTTTTATCACCATACTTGTCGACAAGTACACATGTATAAATTCATTGCCACACTATAAAAAGGGCATACTCTGGATACAAATCATGCTCGCATGAATAATAAGGAGAGTGCTTATGAACCGTATTTTTGGTCTCGATCCCAACTTGACCTTGATCATTTGGGCGTTACTTTCCATTATTTTTCTTGTTGTTCTGATTGCTCGATTCAAATGGAACCCTTTTGTGGCGCTTTTGATTTCTTCGTTGCTTTTAGGCTTTTTGGCCGGCATGAATTCTGCGGACATCATTAAAGCGGTTACAGGAGGGCTTGGCAGCACGCTTGGGACGATCGCCATTGTCATCGGGCTGGGGACGATGCTGGGCAAAATGATGGCGGAGTCCGGAGGCGCGGAGCGGATCGCGACCACGCTGATCGACCGGTTCGGCGAAAAACGCGTTCACTGGGCGATGATGGTTGTCGGATTCATTGTAGGGATTCCCGTGTTTTTCGAGGTGGGGGTCATCCTCTTAATTCCTATCGTATTTATCGTGGCGCGCAAGACGAAAATGTCGCTCTTGCAAATCGGAATTCCGCTGCTGGCCGGGCTTTCCACCGTGCACGGGCTTGTTCCGCCTCATCCGGCGCCGATGATCGCCATTGCCGCTTATAATGCCGATCTGGGGAAGACGATTCTGTATTCCATTCTGATCGGGCTGCCGACGGCCATTATTGCCGGTCCTCTGTTCGGCAAATTTATCGGCAAACGCTTGGCGGTAGAGCCGCCGGCCGATCTGGCAGAGCAATTCGCGGCGAAGGATAACCGCGGCCTTCCGGGGTTCGGGATCACGCTGCTCACGATTTTATTGCCCGTCCTTCTCATGCTGATCGGATCGATCGCCACCATCGTCGACCCGAAAGCGACGAGCGGCCTTACCCGGTTCAGCGCATTTATTGGCCATGAAATTATCGCTCTGCTTATCGCGGTCGTCTTCTCCTTCTTTTCGCTCGGCTTTGCGAGGGGCTTTAAGAAAGAGGATATTTCCCGCTTTGCCAGCGAATGCTTGGCTCCGACCGCGACGATCATTCTGATCATCGGGGCAGGCGGAGCCTTTAAACAAGTATTGATTAACAGCGGGGTAGGCGGCGCTATAGCTGCGATGGCCACCCAGTCGCATGTAAACATTATCTTTTTCGCGTGGTTTGTCGCGGCTCTCATCCGTGTCGCGACAGGGTCGGCCACGGTTGCCATGACGACGGCCGCAGGCATCATTGCTCCTGTCCTTGCGCTGAGTCCGGGCGTGAATGTAGAGCTGGTCGTGCTGGCTACGGGCGCAGGATCGCTTGTACTGTCCCACGTAAACGATGCGGGCTTTTGGATGGTCAAGGAATTTTTTAATATGAGCGTATCGCAAACTTTAAAATCATGGACGGCGATGGAGACGATTTTATCCGTGGTGGGACTGATCTTCATTCTTCTCCTTAGCGTCGTGGTTTAAGAAAGAGGGTTATTTCATTGAGCCAGCCTGCCTATATGATTGGCGTTGACATCGGAACGACCAGCACGAAAGCCGTCTTATTCGAGGAAGACGGGAAAATCGTGACCAAGGCGGACGAGGAATATCCTTTGTATACGCCTACTTCGTCTATAGCCGAGCAGGACCCGGACCGCATATTCCGCGCGGTGATCCAAACGCTGAAGCGCGTAATGACGCAGAGCGCCGCGAGGCCGGAGCAGGTCCTGTTTGTCTCCTTCAGCTCGGCCATGCACAGCGTTATCGTGGTCGATGCCGAAGGCAAGCCACTAACGCGCTGCATCACATGGGGGGATAACCGAAGCGCCGCCTGGGCGGAACGTTTGAAGCGGGACATGAACGGCCATGAGATCTATTTGCGGACGGGGACGCCCATCCATCCGATGTCGCCGCTTTCCAAGCTGCTGTGGCTTCGCCATGATCATCAGGAGCTGTTTCAACACGCCGGCAAATTCATCTCGATCAAGGAATATGTGTTTGCCAAGCTGTTCGACGAATACGTGGTCGACTATTCCATCGCCTCGGCGACCGGTCTGATGAATTTGCAGAAGCTGGACTGGGACGAAGAGGCGCTGGACGTTGTCGGGGTATCGAGAAATCAATTGTCCAGACTCGTTCCGACGACGTATGCGCTGCAAGGAATGAAAGCCGTTTTTGCGGAAGAGACGGGCCTTGCCGAATCGACGCCGTTTATTGTCGGCGCGAGCGACGGCGTGCTTTCCAATCTTGGCATGAATGCGATTGAGCCCGGAGTCGTGGCGGCGACCATCGGCACCAGCGGCGCGATCCGCACCGTGATTGACCGGCCTTCAACGGATCCCAAGGGGAGAATCTTCTGCTATGCCCTGACGGAAAAGCATTGGGTCATCGGCGGAGCGGTCAACAATGGCGGCATGCTGTTCCGGTGGGCAAGGGACGAGTTTGCCGCATCGGAGGTCGAAACGGCCAAACGTCTTGGAATCGACGCCTACGATCTGTTGACGCAAATTGTGGAGAAGGTGAGCCCGGGCTCCGACGGCTTGATTTTTCATCCTTATATGACTGGGGAACGCGCTCCTTTATGGAATGCGAATGCGAGAGGCTCCTTTTTCGGCTTGACGATGCACCATCGCAAGGAGCATATGATCCGCGCTGTGCTGGAAGGGGTTATTTTTAATCTGTACACCGTCTTGCTGGCGATGGGGGAGCGGATCGGGCGACCCAAAAAAATTCAGGCCACCGGCGGCTTTGCCCGCTCCTCTCTCTGGCGTCAGATCATGGCGGATATTTTCGATCAGGAAGTGGTCGTGCCCCAAAGCTTCGAAAGCTCTTGTCTTGGAGCCGTCGTGCTTGGATTATACGCGACAGGGAGAGCGGATTCGCTGCATATCGTTTCCCGGATGGTCGGTGCAACGCATGTGCATAAGCCGATACGGGAGCATGCCGAAATCTATCATGAGCTTCTGCCCATCTACATTAAAATTGCGCGAAGCATGGAGGAAGAATACGAGGCGATCGCTCGATTTCAGCAAAAGCGGGAACGTCTCTAGCAAGCTTCAAGCTTCGATCACACGGAAAAAGCCGGGAAAAGCGCGCTGTCTTAAAGGGCAGCCCTTTTCCCGGCTTTTCCTATTTTGCCGAGCCGATGCTGCAACCAAAGGATAAGTCGGGGCGGAACGAGTGTTCCGGTGTATTCGATTGTGCTATACTATACCAAAACCTGTCTTTTCCGTAATGTCCGACATTTTGGTAGAATAGTAGAGTTACGTGAATTGAAGTGAAATTTGGAGGAGCGACTATGGCTTTTCAATTTGTGCTGGGCCGTGCGGGCAGTGGCAAAACGACGTATTGCCTGAGCGCGATCAAGCAAAAGCTGCTGGATCAGCCGAATGGTGCGCCGCTGATCTGGCTCGTGCCGGAGCAGGCTACCTTTCAGGCGGAATATGCGTTGGTGTCATCCCCGGAGCTCGGAGGCACGCTGCGCGCTCAAGTGCTCAGCTTCCGGCGGCTTGCTTGGCGCGTCATGCAGGAGGTAGGCGGCGCCTCGCGCCTGCCGATCGATGAAACAGGTAAAAAACTGCTGCTGCACCGCATTTTACATAAACAAAAAGATCGTCTGCGCCGTTTTCAAGCGTCGGCAGGACAAACGGGCTTTCTGGATAAATTGAACGAGCTGTTTGCGGAGCTGAAACGGTACTGTATCAGCCCCGATCAGCTTGAGCAGTTTTATTCGTCACGCTTTGCATCCGACGGCGGCAATGTTTCCGGCACGCTTCCGGACAAGCTGCACGATTTGCAGCTTCTGTACGTTGAATTCGAGGCGGAATTGTCCAAGCTGTATCTGGACGGGGAAGATTATTTGACGCTGCTGGCCCGTCAGGTCGGCGAATCGGCGTATTTACGGGGCGCAGAACTATGGGTCGACGGATTTCACGGGTTTACCCCTCAGGAGCTTGCCGTCCTGGAACAGCTTGCGCTGTACGCCGGCCGGGTCACGATGACGCTCTCTTTGAACCGTCCGTATGCGGGCGGGGAGCAGCCGCACGAGCTGGACTTGTTCCATCCGACCGCCCGGACGATGAAGACGCTCCGGGAGCGCCTGGATGCCTTGGAGGTGGAAACCGAAGCCTCGATCATCCTGCCGTCGTCGCCTCCGGCAAGGTTCCGGGATACGCCGTCGCTCGGATTTTTGGAGGCGCAATGGGAGGAACGGGTGAAAAAGCCTTACCGATCCGAGCCGGGGGATAACCGGTTGTCGGCCGTTCGCATATCGGCGGCGGCCAGCCGCAGGGCGGAGGTGGAGGCGTTGGCCCGGGACGTTGTCAAGCTCGTCCGTGACGAAGGGCTTAGATGGCGCGACATCGCCGTGTCGGTCCGCAACATGGAATCATATGGCGAGCTGATCTCGGGCACATTTGCCGACTACGGCATCCCGCACTTTTTGGATCATAAGCGGCCGGTCGTTCATCACCCACTCGTCGAATTGATTCGTTCCGCGCTCGAAACGGTCAACCGTTATTGGAAATACGAAGCGGTTTTTCGCGCGGTCAAAACCGGATTTTTCCTGCCGTTCGGCGAGGCAAGAGCGCGAGAGGACGGTTTAATCGTCGACCGGCATGCGATGGACCAGCTCGAAAACTATGCGCTGGCGTTCGGCATTCAAGGACACAAATGGATGAAGGACTGGACGTATTCGTACCGGACCACGCTCGAACAGGACGATACGCTAGCCAGCGAGGCGGACGAGGCGTTTCTGCGAAAGCTCAACGCCTGCCGCAGGCTGGTGGCGGAACCTCTCGGGGCGCTGCAGGAACGCATGCGCCGGAAAGCGACGGTGCTTCAGCGGGTGGAGGCGCTGTACGGCCTGCTGGAGCAGCTGCGGGTGCCGGAGCGGCTGGAATCTTGGAGCCAGGCGGCCCTTGCGCAAGGACAAGCGGAGAAAGCGCGGGAGCACGCCCAAGTATGGGAGCGGGTCGTGGATATGTTCGATCAGCTCGCGGAGCTGATGGGAGACGAGACGATGACGCCGGAAACGTTCGCGGAGCTGGTGGACACGGGACTTGAAAGCATCAAGCTCGGCCATGTCCCGCCCACTCTCGATCAGGTGCTGGTCGGCAGCATGGACCGGACCCGTTCCGGCCAGGTCAAGCACATGTTCGTGCTCGGCGTGAGCGAGGGGGTCATGCCCGCCAAAATGCCCGAAAGTGGCGTCTTGTCGGAAGCGGAGCGCGAGCAGTTGGCTGGAAACGGGCTGCAAACCGCTGAAGGGAGCCGGAGGCGGCTGCTTGACGAGTCGTTCCTGATCTACTGCGCGTTTTGCGCGCCTTCGCACGGATTATGGCTCAGCTATCCGCTGGCCGACGAGGAAGGGAGGTCGCTTCTGCCCTCGGACGTGATCCGTCAAGTGAAGCGGATGTACCCGTCGCTGCAGGAGCGGCTGCTGTTGAACGATCCGACCCCGGACGGCCATGCCGGGGAGCAAATGGAGTATGTCGCACATCCGGATAAAGCGTTGTCCCTGTTGATGGTGCAGTTGAAGCAGTGGATGGGGGGGGCTCCGATGAACGCCGTCTGGTGGTCGGTGTACAACTGGTTCGCCCGCCAACCCGAACACGCTCTGAAGCTGTCGCGGATGGTGCAGGCGCTGCTCTATGCGAACCGGGCGAAGGAATTGAGCGCCGAAACGAGCCGCGAGCTGTACGGGGAAAGCATCCAGACGAGCGTATCCCGGATGGAGCGCTTCGTCGCGTGTCCGTTCTCCCAGTTCGTCTCTCACGGACTGCGGCTGAAGGAACGCCGTATTTTTCGCTTGGAAGCGCCCGATATCGGGCAGCTGTTTCACGCCGCATTGACCAAGTTTGCGGAGCAGGCGGAGCGCGAAGGATTCGACTGGGGCGGCTTGTCGGCCGCGGAATGCGAGCAGCGTGCGGCGCTTGTCGTCGACGCGCTTGCGCCGAAGCTGCAGGGCGAAATTTTGCTCAGCTCCAAGCGGTATTCCTATATTGCGCGCAAGCTCAAGCAGGTGATCGGACGAGCGGCGCTGATGCTGGGCGAGCATGCCCGGCGGGGGCAGTTCCGGCCGATCGGACTGGAGGTCGGCTTCGGTAGCGGACAGCCGATCCCGCCGCTGCTTTACGATTTGGACAACGGCGTGCGCATGGAGCTCCGGGGAAGAATCGATCGGATCGACCGGGCGGATACCGAGCAAGGAACGCTGTTGCGGGTGATTGACTACAAGTCGAGTTCCAAGTCGCTGAACATGACCGAAGTATATTACGGGTTATCGCTGCAAATGCTCACGTATTTGGACGTCATTCTGACGCATGCGCCGATTTGGCTCGGACACGAAGCGCAGCCGGCGGGCGTGTTGTACTTCCATGTACATAATCCGGTGCTGAACGCAAGAAACGGGCTTTCCGCCCAAGAGATCGACAGCGAGTTGAAGAAGCGGTTCAAAATGAGAGGGCTGCTTCGCGCCGACGCGGATACGATCCGGCTGATGGACAGAGGGCTGGCGGAAGCCGGAGGGCATTCCGACCTGCTGCCGGTAGCGCTCAAGACGGACGGCAGCTTCTATAAAACGTCGTCGGTCGCCTCCGAAGAACAGTGGAACACCGTTCGGCGGTACGTCAAGCGGACGATCCGCGAGATCGGGACGTCGCTGACGGACGGTACCATCGAGATTGCGCCTTACCGGATGGGCCAAGCGACGGCCTGCACGATGTGCGCTTACCGTTCCGTATGCCAATTCGACACGCAGCTCGACGGCAATGCGTACAAGCAGCTTACGCCGATTGGCAAAGACAGGATATGGGAAATGATGGAGCAGAAGGCTGCATCCGCTCCCCGTTCCGCCGGAGCGGCTTATCGGCCGCGCGCCGCCGCAAAACGGCCGACTGCGGAAGAGAGCCGGATAGCGGAGCCGGAGGAAGAGAACGTCTTGGAAGAGCCGGATAACGAGAATGGAGGGAACGAACAATGACGGAAACGATGCTGAAGCCTGAGAACAGCACTTGGACGGACGAACAATGGCAGGCCATCGCCGTCCGCGGCCGTTCCACGCTCGTCGCTGCCGCTGCAGGCTCCGGGAAAACGGCCGTGCTGGTCGAGCGGATTATCCGCCGTATTTCGGACGAGCGCGAGCCGCTTGACGTAGACCGGCTGCTGGTCGCTACGTTCACCAAGGCGGCGGCCGCCGAAATGCGCCACCGGATCAGCGAGGCGCTGGAGAAGGCGCTGGCGGACAATCCGGGCTCGGATCACCTGCGCAAGCAGCTTGCGTTGATGCCGCAGGCTTCGATTACGACGCTGCACTCTTTTTGTATGGAGGTCATTCAACGGCATTACCAGCGGATCGGACTCGATCCGAACTTCCGAATCGCCAATGAAACGGAAAGCGCGCTGATGCGGCAGGATTTGCTGGAGGAGCTGTTGGAGGAGAGGTATGGCGAAGCCGATGAAGGTAATTTGTTCTGGCGGCTGGCGGATTCGTTCAGCGGGGATAAAAACGACGACGCGCTGTTCTCGCTTGTGCAGCGGCTGTATGACGATTCGCGGAGCCACCCGTGGCCGGAGCATTGGCTGAACGAGTGCGTCCGCATGTTCGAGCGGCCCGTCGCTTCCGGCGACAACCCGTGGCTGGCGAGCTTGCTAGCGTACGTCCGCTTGGAGCTTCAGGCTATGGCGTCGCGGCTTCGGGAAGCCGTGCGGATCGCAGAGCAGCCCGAAGGACCAGCGCCGTATTTGACGAATCTACAAGATGACGGTGTGGTCGTCGGCGAACTGCTGGAGCTGGCTGCCGAAGGCTCGTGGGAACCGCTGTATCAAGCGTTTCAGGGCGCCGCTTTCGGCAAGCTGAAGGCTTGCCGGGGGGACGGCTTCGACAAAGCGCTTCAGGAGCAAGTGAAGGACATGCGGGGCGAGGTCAAAGATCGGCTGAACGAGCTGAAGGAAGAATTGTTCGGACGGACGCCGGAACAGTACGAGGCGGAGCTGCGGACAATGGGACCGCTTATGGAGGCGCTCTTCGGTCTGGTAATCGATTTCGGCGAGCGCTACCGGACGGCCAAAATGAGCAAGCGGCTCGTCGATTTTGCGGACTTGGAGCATTTTTGCCTGAAGATCCTCAGCGCCGATGAATCGCTTCCCGAGAAGCCCGCTCCTTCCGACGCAGCACTGGAATACCGGGAGCAGTTCGCCGAGGTGCTGCTGGACGAGTATCAGGATACGAACCGTGTGCAGGAAGCGATAGTCCAACTGATCGCCAAGGACACGCCGGGCAACCGGTTTATGGTTGGGGACGTCAAGCAAAGTGTTTACCGGTTTCGTTTGGCGGAGCCGGGCTTGTTTCAAGAGAAGTACAAAAGCTACCGTACCGACGGCGGCGGGCCGGGGCGGCGCATCGATCTGGCGCGCAACTTTCGCAGCCGCCGTCAAGTGGTGGACGGCACGAATTTTATTTTTCGCCAGCTGATGCACGGAGATGTCGGCGAGATCGACTACGACGAGCGGGCGGAGCTCGTCTACGGCGCGGGCTATCCCGAGCCGCCGAACGCAAGCGGCGCATTTGCGGCCGAGCTTGTGCTGATCGACCGGACGCCGCAGGATGCCGGGGCGCCGGGAGAAAACGCGGGAGATTCCCCGGAGGGCTTTGCCGCCGGGACGGAGGAGTCCGCGGACGATGCGGCAGCCGAGGTGCGCGAGCTGGAGACGGTACAGCTCGAAGCGCGGTATATCGCGCGGCAAATCCGCGAGATGATGGGAATGGACGGCGGAAGCCGTCGGCAGGTATACGACAAATCCGCCAAAGGCATGCGTGACGCCCAGTTCCGGGACATCGTCGTGCTGCTTCGGGCGACGCAGCAGTGGGCGCCTGTCATGATCGAGGAGCTGCGGCAGCAGGGCATTCCCGCTTACGCGGAGCTGAGCACCGGATATTTTACAGCCGTTGAAGTGCAGATGGTATTGTCGCTGCTCAAAGTGATCGATAATCCGTATCAGGACATTCCGCTTGCCGCCGTGCTGCGTTCTCCGATCGTGGGGCTCGACGCCGAGGAATTGGCGCATATCCGCATATGCCGGCCGCACGGGGCATACTTCGACGCCGTGAGGGCCTGCGCGCCGAGAGAGGCTGCAGGTGCCGAAACGGACCGCGAAGACGGGACTGCCGAAACGTTCGCAGCATATGGAACGGGCGAGGAGGAGCCGGCCTGCGAGAGCGGCGGGACGAGGGACGAATTTCAGCGGAACCCGGAAACGCGGCGCAAGCTGCGGACATTTCTCGACTGGCTCGGGCAGTGGCGGTTGCAGTCGCAGCAAAGCTCGCTGGCCGATTTAATTTGGGATATTTACCGGAAAACCGGCTATTTCGATTTTGTCGGCGCCATGCCCGGCGGTCCGCAGCGGCAGGCCAATTTGCGCGCACTTTACGATCGGGCGCGACAGTACGAAGAGACGTCGTTTCGCGGGCTGTTCCGGTTTTTGCGTTTTGTCGAGCGGATGCAGGACAGAGGCGGCGATCTGGGAACGGCGAGGGCGCTTGGGGAGCAGGAAGATGTCGTTCGCATCATGACGATCCATAAAAGTAAAGGCTTGGAATTCCCTGTCGTCTTCGTCGCCGGGATGGCCAAGGCGTTCAACCGGCGGGATTTGACGGACAGCTTTTTGCTGCACAAGGAGCTTGGGTTCGGACCGAAGCTGATGGAGACGGACACGCGGGTCAGTTATCCGACCTTGCCGTGGCTGGCGATCCGGCGCAAAATCGAAATGGAAATGCTGGCCGAAGAAATGCGCGTGCTGTATGTGGCGCTGACTCGGGCACGGGAGAAGCTTATTCTGATTGCGTCGGTCAAAAATTTGCAGAAGCAGTTGGACGCGTGGGGACGGTTTGTCCTGCACGATCGGCTTGCGCTGCCGGACGACGTGCTGGCGGGCGCGCGTTGTTATTTGGACTGGATCGGTCCGGCGCTGATCCGGCATCCTGATGCGGAACCGCTCCGGGAAGCGGGTGCTTTGGACTATCAGCTCTGGTCGTTTATGGATGGCGAGCCCTCTGAATGGCAGGTGCGCCTGCTGAGGCCGGAGCTGTTCGCCGGGATGTCCCAGGCTGCGGCGGCGGTGAGCTTCGCCGATACCCGATGGCAGTCGGTGGTCCGGTTGGAGCCGGTCGACGAAACGGAGCGGTGGGAGCACGAAGTATGGCGGCGCTTGTCTTGGAGCTATCCCCGGGAGGATGCGACGCGGGTGCTGTCCAAAACGTCCGTTACGGAGCTGAAGCGGCATTCGGAGCACCGGAAGCTGCTTGAGCTGCTGTCGGACGAGCCGTCTGCAGCATTGTGGCCGGGAATCGGGGCGGATTCCGGAGAAGCGGTAACGGAAGAAAGGTCCGGGCGGGGGGCCGATAGCGGGGCTTTTCATAAAGTGATTGTCCGAAGGCCGCGCTTTATGGAGCGAAGCGGGCCGAATGCTGCCGAGCGCGGAACGGTGTTTCATACGGTGATGCAGCATATGCCGATGGATCGCCTTCCTTCGGAATCCGACGTCCGCGAGCTGTTGGCCTCTCTGGTGCAGCGCGAGCTGCTGACGGAGGAGCAGTGCGGTCTGGTTGACCCTGCGGTGATCGTGACGTTCTTTGAAAGCGAGCTGGGACGGCGTTTGCTTCACGCCAAGCGGGTGCACCGGGAAACGCCGTTCAGCTTTGGGCTGCCTGCGCGAGACGTCTACGGCCCAGAGCGGGGCGGTTTATCGGATGAGACGGTGATGCTGCAGGGCGTAATCGATTGTCTGATCGACGAAGGCGACGGCCTCGTGCTGGTGGATTTCAAGACGGACCAGTTAAAAGGCGCTTCTCCGCTCCGGCTGGCGGAAAAATACAGGCTGCAGCTTGACTTGTACGCCAGAGCCGTCGAGACAATCTGGAAGCGGCCGGTAACCGGAAAATATATCTTTTTATTCGACGGCGCTCATGTGGTGCAGCTGTGAATAAAAGTACGAGTGGAAGCAGACGCACGATATGAGCGGGCGTCGACCATGGAAGCGGGAGCAAGACATAGAGCTTGGCTTAAGCCAAGCGCCGCTCCATTGCGCCGCTATTAGGGAAGGAAGGAAAAGCTATGCGGATATTGCATACGGCGGATTGGCATTTCGGCCGGACGCTGGAAGGAAGAAGCCGGCTCGCCGAGCAGGAAGCGTTCGTCGACGAGCTGGCCCTTCTTGTGAAGGACCAGCAGATCGATCTGGTGCTGCTGGCAGGAGACGTTTACGATTCGGTGAATCCTCCGGCCGCCGCCGAGCAGTTGTTTTACGATGCGCTGGCGCGTCTGTCGGATCAAGGCCAGCGGCCGGTGTACGTCATTGCGGGCAACCACGATCACCCTGACCGGCTGGCTGCCGCCGACCCGCTGGCACACAAACTTGGCGTCACGCTGGTCGGTCTGCCGGAAGCGCGGGTGCATACGGTGGACATCCGGCGCACGGGCGAAACGGCGGTGCTGTTCGCGCTGCCGTATCCGTCCGAGTCGCGGCTGCGCGAGCTCCTGTCGGAGGAGGCCGACGAGACGCTGCTGCGGACCGTCTACTCCGAGCGGGTGCGGCATATCGTCGCGGAGCAGGCAAAGCATTACCGCGCTGATACGGTCAATTTGCTCATGAGCCATCTGTATGTGCTAGGCGGGCAGGAAACGGAATCGGAGCGGCCGATTCAAGTCGGAGGCGCTTATACGGTAGATACGTCGGCGCTGGAAGCCGGGGCGCAGTACGTTGCTCTCGGCCATTTGCACCGGCCGCAATTTTTGAAGTCAGAGACGACGACGATTCGCTACAGCGGCTCGCCGCTCGCCTACAGCTTCTCGGAGGCCGGGCAGGCCAAATCGGTCACGGTGCTCGATCTAAAGCCGGGCGCGGCTCCCCAATTGGAAGAAATCTTCCTCTCCAGCGGACGTCCGCTTGTGGAATGGAAAGCCAAGGGCGGGCTCGCGGAGGTGCATCGTTGGCTGGACGAAGGCAAGGACGCCAACGCTTGGATCGATCTGGAGGTTCACTTGCAGGAGACGATGTCGATGGAGCAGCTGCACCGGCTGCGGCTGGCCCGGGACGGGTTTATTCATATCCGGCCGGTGTACCCGGATCTGGAGACGTCGCTGCAGGAAGCCGTCTCGGCGACGAAGCTGCCGATGGACGAGCTGTTCCGCTGCTTTTACGAGCGGCAGACCGGCGGGGCGCAGCCCGAGCCGGAGCTGCTCCGGCTGTTTCTGGAGCTGTTACATACGGAGGAAGATGATCCGGCCGTGTAGCCGGATAGTTATAGAGTTGATTGGAGAGGGGGCTTGCTCATGCGGCCGATTCATATGCAAATCGCGGGGCTGCAAAGCTACCGGGAAGCGCAGGACATCGATTTCAGCGCGCTGACGGGCGCGGGGGTCTTCGGCATCTTCGGGCCGACGGGCAGCGGCAAGTCGACGCTGCTCGATGCGATGACGCTGGCCTTGTTCGGGAAGGTGGAGCGGGCGCAGGGCGGCACGCAGGCGATCATGAACCAGGCGGAGCAGACGTTGTCCGTCTCGTTTACCTTCGAGCTGGGGCATGCGCTCGGCGTCAAGCGCTACCGCGTCGACCGCCAATTCAAGCGGGGCGGCGACGTCTCGGTGCTAGGCAGCCTGTGCCGGCTGATTCAGTACCGGGACGACGAAGCGGTCGTGTTGGCCGACAAGGCGGGCGAGGTCAATCAGCGGATTCAGGATATTTTGGGCTTGTCGATGGCCGATTTTACCCGGGCGGTCGTGCTGCCGCAAGGGAAGTTTGCGGAGTTTCTAACGCTGACGGGCAAAGACCGGCGGGCGATGCTTCAGCGTTTGTTCCATCTGGAGCCGTACGGCGACCGGCTGAGCGCGAAAACTGCCGCCCGTTTCAAGGAAACGGACGTGGCGATCCGGGCGCTCCAAGCGGAGCAGCAGGGCCTCGGCGACGCCTCGCAAGCGGCGCTGGCGCAGGCCGAGCAGCGGCTCGCGGAAACGCGCGAAGCCGCCCGCGGACTGCGCGAGCGGCTCGCCGCCTGCGAGCGCCGCGCCGCGGAGCTGCGCGCCGTGCGCGAGCTGCAGCGCGAGCGCGCGTCGCTGGCCGCGCGCCAGGCCGCGCTGGCCGCGCAGACGCCGCGCGTGGCGCAGCTCGCGGCGCGCCTCGCCCGCGCGGCGCAGGCCGAGCGGCTGCGCCCGCTCGTGCGCCGGCGCAGCGCCGCAGAGGCGCAGCTCGCGCAGCAGCGCGGCGCTGCCCGCGCCGCCGCGGAGGCGCTCGGCGCCGCGCAGGGCGCGCTCGCCGCAGCGCAGGCGGCGCACGCTGCCGCGCGCGAAGCGCTGGCCGCGCAGGAGGCGCCGCTGGCTGCGCGGCTCGAGCAGCTGCGCCAGGCCGCGCAGCTCGCGGCCGAGCTCGCCGCGGCGCGCGAGCGGCTGGCCGCGCTGGCCGCCGAAGGCGGGCGCCGCGAGGTGCAGCTGGCGACGCTGTGCGCGGAGCAGACGCGCGAGCGCGAGCTGCGCGAGAAGGCGCTGCAGCGGCAGGCGCAGCTGCGCGACGAGCTGAAGCGGGCGGAGGTGCCCGCCGCGCACCGCGAGCGCCTGCAGGAGGCGCTGCAGGACAAGCGCGAGCTGGAGCGGCTTGCGAAGCAGGAGGCGGAGCAGCAGGCGGAAACGAGCCGCCTGCAGGCGGAGCTGCAGCGGCTGAGTCAGGCGGAGGCGTCGCTGCAAGCGGCGCAGCGGGAATGGGAGCTGCGCGCCGAGGAGTGGGCGAAGGAACTGCTCGCGGCTTATCGGGCGTCGCGGGAGACGGAAAGCCGGCTGACGGGGCTGGAGAGCCGCATCGCGGAGGAGATGGCGCACCGCCGCAAAGCTCAGCAGCAAGCGGAGCTGTCGGCAATGGCCGAGGCGCTGGCGGCGCACCTGCATCACGGCGGAGCTTGCCTGGTTTGCGGCTCCGTGGCGCATCCAAATCCGGCGCTGCCGCAGGCCGTGGGAGCCTCGAACGGGAATTCGCCTGCGCGGCAAGACGAAGCGGCAATGCTGGAGCGGCAGCAGAACGAAGCCCGTGAAAGCCGGTTTGCGGTCCAAGGCCATTTGCAGTCGCTGCAAGCGCTGGAAACACAGTGGCGGCAGGCGGTGGAGGAAGAGCCGCAAGGGCTGCCCGCTGCGCTAGGCGAAGCGGCCGTCTCCTCGGCTATTACCGCAACGGAATCTTCCGCGGACAACGCGCAGCCCGGCATCGCCGGCGAACGGATTGCGGAAACGCTGTGGGCAGCGGCGGAATCTGCTGCGGAGGTCGGTCGCCAGATTCAGCGGCTGCAAGTGAAGCTTCAAGAGCTGCTGCAAAGCAAGCGACAGTTGGACAAGCAGCGGCATGACGGAGAAGCGCGCAAGCAAACGGCGCAAACGCTGTTCGACGCCCATGCGGCCAAAGCGGGCGAGACCCGCGAAGCGCTGAACGCCGTCCGTGCCGGCTGGCAGGCCAAATTTCCGGAGTTCCGGCCGGACGAGCTGGAAGAGCTGGCGGAGCGGCTGAAGCGTCAGGATCAACTGGCGGAGGAACTGCGGGGCCGCTTGGACAAAAGCGTGGAGTTTTTGGACGAGAAGCGGAACCGGATGGAGCAGCTCCAGCAGGAGCTGAGCGAGGCCGAGAAAGAATCCGTCCGGTTAGCGGCGGAACGGCAAGCGCTTGAGCAGCAGACGGGACAACAGGCGGAGCGGCTGCGGGCTTGGGTAGGAGACGAAGACGCTTCCGCATTGGCTGCCAAGGCGCAGGCGGAGCTGCACAAGCTGCGCACCGAAGCACAACGGTCTGTGCAACTGCTCGAAAAAGCGCAGGCCCGCCAGCAGGCCGAATCGCAGGCGGAAGCCGCGGCGCGCCAAGCGGCCGAATCGGCTCGGCTCGCTTACGAGGAAGCGGAAGCGGAATGGACGCAGCAAGCGTCCGCGGAAGGCTTCGCGACGGCAGACGAAGTGATGCAAGCGCTGGTCGAACCGGAGCAGCAGCAGGCATGGGCTGCCGAAGTGGAAGCCCACGGAAAGCAGGAGCACCAGCTCGCCGCGCGGCAAGCGGAGCTTGACGCCGAGCTGGCGGGACGGCAGGTCACCGAAGAAGAGTGGATAGCGCTGGAGGAAGAGCTGGCCTGGTGCAAAGCCGAGGACGAAGCGGCGCTGCAGGCGACGGCCAAAGCGGAGCGCGACCACGAGGAGCTGCAGGCGAAGCATGCCCGGTGGAGCGAACTGGAGGCGGAGCGGGAGAAAAGCCAGCAGGAGCTGTCCCTGCTTGGCAAATTGCAAAGCGTGCTGCGCGGCAACGCCTTCGTCGAATTTTTGGCGGAGGAGCAGCTCATACACGTCAGCCGTGTGGCATCGGAACGGCTCGGTCAGCTGACACGGCAAAAATATGCGATCGAGGTCGACTCCGGCGGCGGCTTCGTCATCCGCGACAACGCGAATGGCGGCGTGAAGCGACCAGTGACCACCTTGTCCGGCGGCGAAACGTTCCTGACCTCGCTGTCGCTATCGCTCGCCCTTTCGACGCAAATCCAGCTGAAGGGAGAGCATCCGCTCGAATTTTTCTTCCTGGACGAAGGGTTCGGCACGCTGGACCAAGAGCTGCTCGACACGGTTATCACCGCGCTGGAAAAGCTGCATTTGGACAAGCTGACCGTCGGCGTCATCAGCCACGTGCCGGAGCTGCGAGCGCGGCTGCCGCGCAGGCTGGTCGTTCACCCCGCCGAGCCGAACGGACGAGGCAGCCGGGTGACGCTGGAAACGATGTAGCATACTTCTACGCGGACGGTCATAGCTAATGATAGAATAAATAGAACAAGCTGCAGCGCAAGGGAATGACCATCACCAATCGCAAGCCGGACCGTCCGGGGAGCACGGCATGAACCGCCGAAGCGCGCGCGGCTTGCTTGCGACGCAGATAGCCCCGCCATTCGGGATCGACCTAGTGGCCGACGCGATCCCGGAAGGCTCGGTTCTTGAACTCGCAGTCTATAATCGCGAAGGACAGAAGAGCGGCTCCCGTTCGTTTCCGATCACCTCCAGAATTTCCGTCGATGTGGACGGAAAAGCCGTGCCGTTCGAGCAGCCTCCGGTTCTGATCGAGGGCAATACGTTGACACCGCTGCGCGCGATTTTTGAAGCGATGGGGGCGAAGGTGGAATGGGACGAGGCGACCCGGACGGCCATAGGGAAAAAAGGCTCGACGACCGTCACTGTGCTCTCAACGGAGCAAAAGTCGCCGTCCGATACCAAACCGGGGCCGCTTCAGGCGGTCGGCGCATGGCTTGGCTGGGTGGTGCAGCAGCTAACCAAGCTTTGGAACGATCTGATATAACGATTGAATTGCCAAAAAAGCTCGAACGGCCGGTTCCGCCTTTCACAGAACCGAGCCATTCGAGCTTTATATTTCGCACGTCTATAATCGGATTATGCTCTTTGAAGCTGCGGAGTTTCCTCCAAGATCGCCTTGGCCGACAGCCGCGCACTGGAGAAGGCGCGTTCCGCAAGCTCGCCTTTGCCTTGACAGCCGTCGCCGCAGAAGTAGAACGGCACGTTCTCGATCCGGTTCGGCAGCAGCCGGTTGCTTGCGATATTTTTGACGCTCGATACCATCGCTTTTTTCGAAACGCGCTTCACTTCCGTCGCTTCGCGCCAGCCCGGATAGTGCTGATCGAACAAGGCTTCCATCTGCTCGGTCTTTTTATCCAGATACGCCTTACGCTCATCCTCGCCCTCGAAGTTGTCGTTCAGGTACGCGATGCCCTGCAGCAGCTGCCCGCCTTCTGGAACGAGCGTGTGGTCGGTCGCCGAGACGTCGCTGATGAACAGCTTGTTGTCCATGTCACTGATGTAGCTGAACGGGCGGGCTACTACACGATTCAGGCCGATGTCGTACACCATGACCTCCGTCGACGTATTGTCCTCGTAAGGGGCCATGAACGGCTCCCACGGCGTATCTTTGAGCAGCTTGCACACCTGCTGTACCGGCATGGCGAAGATGACGCGATCGAAGTCGAGCTCGCGGGTTTTCGTCTGCAGCCGAAACTTGCGGTCCGCGTACCGGATGCTGTCTACGCCTTCGCGCAGCGCGATTTCCCAGCGGGAGGTCAAGTCGATTTTTTGCTTGAGTTGGTTCGTAATGACGGCCCAACTGCCGAGCACATAGTTAACCGGACGGTTCGACAAAAAGAGATTTTGGTAATATTCGCTGATCACCGCGCCCGAAACCTTCCGCGCCTCTTCCGGCGTGATGAAGAAGTTCGTACAGACAAGATGCTCCCACAGCTCCTTCACGTCTTCGTCTGCGTCCGACTGTGCCAAATAATCGCCCAGCGTATTGTAATTGCGCACGTTGTGAATGTTGGCGATGGTCGCCGTAATTTCCCCGACGAAGCGCATCTTTTGGAGCGGATTCAGCAGCTCCGTCCGCATCAGGTTGACAAAGTCGAGCGGGGCCGGCGTCAGCTGGTCGTTCTTGCAATACATGACCCGCCGTCTATCCACCTGCTTCGAGCTGAACGATAGTCCCAGCTCGCGCTCCATATCGCCGATGGTATGGCGGTCGATGCCGTAAATCGCGTGTGCGCCGTAATTCAGCGTAAAGCCCGCTTTTTCATAAGTAAATGCCCGTCCGCCCAGCTGCGGACTGCGCTCAAACAGGACGCCTTCGATTCCTTGATGCTCCGATAAATAAGCGGCTGCGGTCAACCCCGCAAGCCCTCCTCCGATGATAGCAACCTTCATGTTGTGTTCTCCTTTCCGTTCTGCTTCAAGTAGAATCGGTTCCGCTTCCTTGTTATGGCGAAGCCCTGTCCAAATCCAAGCGAGCTGCTCCCGCATCCGCTCGGTCAAATCCGTCTCTTCTTCGATCGTGCACCACAGCATGACCGTGCCGAAATAAGCGGTGGTCAGCATTTTGGCTTTGCCCGACTCGGGCAGCCAGCGCAGCAGGCTTTCGTACAGCGTTCGTTTCAGCTCTTCCATGGCCGCCTTCAGGCCTTCGTTTTGCATCGAAAGGGCGATCCAGCTGCGGATCAGCCGCCTGGAGGCGCCCAGCGCTTCGGTCAAATCCAGCATCAGCCGGTTGACGTGGCTTTCCAGTGACCGCACTTGCGAAGGCGTGCGGCTGCACCAGGCTTGAATAAGCTCCATCTGTTTTCTCGGGATCTCTCGCAGAATTTCGTCTTTGCCTTCAAAATAATGGTAGAACGTTCCTTTGGACGTCTGAGTCGCGGCGATGATATCGTCCACGGACACATGCTCGTATCCGCGTTCCACAAACAGCTTCAGGGCGACATCCATCAGGTAGTCGCGTTTTTTTCGCGTCGACGCTCTCATGAACCGGTCCACCCCTAAACCCCCTTTGGTTAGCACCGTTTGCCAAGCATTGAATCGTTCCAATTAGTATTATAGATAATATTAGACCGATAGTCTATAAATGAATCCCTGTTTTCGGGCCTAAATCGATGCTTATTTTCGTTAAAATAGATCACATTTTGAGAACGATCAGCTCACGATAGACAGTGCCGCGCAAAAAAATCGTGTTCTTGTTTTTTTGCCGCGATGAGTTTTCTTTTTGCCAAGTTTTCGGGTATAGTGGAAGGAGACAAACCTGAACCTGATAGTGGAAGGAGGGGAGAACGTGGACTGCATTTTTTGCAAAATCGTCGAAGGGTCGATCTCTTCGAAAAAAGTGTTCGAGAACGAGCATGTCGTTGCCTTTCACGACATTCATCCGGCCGCTTCTGTACATATTTTAATCATTCCGAAAAAACATATCGCATCGATGAACGACGTCGGAGCGGACGACTGGCATCTGCTTGGAGAAATCCACAGCTCGGCGCAGCAAATCGCCAAAGAACAGGGCGTTGCCGAATCCGGCTACCGTCTGATCAACAACTGCGGCAAGCACAGCGGGCAGGAGGTATTCCATATTCATTATCACCTGCTTGGCGGAGAAAAACTGGGGCCGCTCAATGCCCGCTAAACCCGGTGCGGCTCATTTTTGAAGTTTTGTTCCGGATAGGTTGACACCCAGTTTCCTTATCACCTATAATGAGGTTTGATGAATGTCTTTTTTCGTCTTGGACGGTCTGTTCGGAGGGAGGGAAAACTGGTGTCAGAAACTCGAGTTCGCAAGAACGAAACTATAGATGCTGCACTTCGTCGCTTTAAGCGTTCCATCGCCAAAGATGGCGTTTTGGCGGAGGTCAAAAAACGCAAGCATTATGAGAAGCCAAGCGTGAAACGCAAGAAGAAGTCAGAGGCTGCTCGCAAGAGAAAGTTCTAGGAGGCTTAATCGATGAGCTTAAGCGACAGACTAAACGATGACATGAAGCTTGCGATGAAGAGTCAAGACAAGTTCAAACTCTCCGTAATCCGTATGGTTCGTGCAGCTATCAAAAATCTTGAGATAGATCAGCGTAAAACCTTAGATGAACAAGAAGTACTTGACGTCTTGAATCGCGAGATCAAACAGCGCAAAGATTCCCTCCAAGAATTTGAAAAGGCCGGTCGTGACGATTTGGCAGAAAACCTGAAGGCCGAGGTCGCCATATTGATGGAGTACATGCCGCAGCAATTTACCGATGAAGAAGTAAAAGCCATTGTACAGCAGACCATCCAAGAAGTGGGGGCTTCTTCCAAAGCGGACATGGGCAAAGTCATGGGCGCATTGATGCCAAAGGTTAAAGGACGAGCAGACGGCAAAGTCGTCAATCAGTTCGTCCAACAGTTATTGTCTTAACAACAGCGGGAAACACTCCGAATAGTAGGAGTGTTTTTCTTTTTTGTTCGCAGTGCTGTGAATCAAACTTGCAATTATTGCGTAGTACCTCTTGGAAGCATTGCAAAAAACGCGCGAAAAGGAGGTCATCTTGTGCATTCATTCGGGAACAAGCGCTCAGCGCTGCTTTTTCGGCTTCCGCTTATCTTTTTTCTCGCAGCGGCGCTTCTGCTGTCCGCTCTAACCGGATTTCTGCCTGCGGAACCCGCAAGCGCCGAATCGTCGTCCTCGCCGCCGAAAGCTGCCCCGGTCGTCGTGATTCCGGTGCATCAAACGGTGGAGAACGGGCTGCAGACCTTTTTGCAGCGGGCGCTGGAGGAAGCGCAATCGATGGGCGCCTATTACATCGTGCTGGACGTTGATACGCTTGGCGGCCGCGTCGATTCGGCGCAGGAAATCGGTCAACTGATCAAAAACAGCCTGGTTCCGACGATTGCTTACGTGCACGGCAAAGCCATCTCGGCAGGGAGCTACATTGCGCTGAATGCCGGCAAAATCGCCATGGAGCCGGGAAGCTCGCTCGGCGCGGCAGCCGTAGTGGATGGGGCCGGGAATGAAATCGAAAGCGTCAAAGTAGTATCGTATTGGTCCGGCCAGATGAAAGCTGCCGCGGAACTGCGCGGACGGAAGACGCAAATCGCCGAAGCGATGGTCGACAAAAACGTCGGCGTGTCCATGCCGGAGATTGGCCGAACGTTGCCTAGGGGCGAAATCCTGACGCTAACTGCGGAGGAAGCGCTAAAAGTCGGTTATGCGGAGAAAGTGGCCGCCAGCTTGCAGGAGGTCGTACAGTTCATCGGCGGGGAAGAGCATCCGCTCGTCACGCTGAAACCGAGTCTGGCGGAATCGTTCGCACGGTACGTGACCCAGCCTTTGGTATCGACGCTGCTGTTGATCATCGGGATCGCCGGTATCGCGATCGAGCTGTTCGTCCCCGGCTTCGGGCTGCCCGGAATCGTCGGCGTACTCGGCTTCGGACTATACTTTTTCGGACATTATATCGCCGGATTCGCCGGGTTCGAGGAGATTGCTCTGTTTATCGCCGGTATCCTGCTGCTGTTGATCGAGGTGTTCGTATCGAGCTTCGGGATTTTGGGTTTTCTCGGCGCTGCCTGCTTGATCAGCGGCGTCGTGCTTGCCGCGTACAGCACGAAAGCGGCCGCGATGAACTTGGGTATTGCTTTCGTCGTTGCGGTCGTCGTCGTCGCCATTGTCGTGAAATATTTTAAGCATCGCGGCGTCTGGAACCGGTTTATATTGCGGGAAAAGCTCACCGAAGATAAAGGCTACGTTTCCGCGTCGTCCCGCAGCGATCTGCTTGGTCAGTCAGGCAAGGCGGTGACGCCGCTCCGACCGGCCGGGACCGCGCTGTTCGGCGACGAGCGCGTCGATGTCGTCACAGTGGGGGATTTTGTCGAAGCCGGCCGAACGGTCAAGGTTACTCATGTCGAAGGCGTCCGGGTTGTCGTACAGGAAGTCAAGGACCTAGGCTGAACGCGCCTTGCCGGTACGTCGATGGACCTACAACAAAGGAGGAATTTGTACGATGGATACATCCCTTATTTCAATTTTCTTGCTGGCAGCTGTCGTGATTATCGCGCTATCCGTATTTTTTACGTTTGTCCCGGTCATGCTGTGGATTTCCGCGCTGGCGTCCGGGGTGCGAGTCGGCATCATTACGCTCGTGGCGATGCGGCTGCGCCGGGTCATTCCGAGCCGGATCGTCAATCCGATGATCAAAGCGACCAAGGCCGGACTGGATTTAACCATTAACCAGCTGGAAAGCCACTTCTTAGCCGGCGGTAACGTCGATCGGGTAGTCAATGCGTTGATCGCGGCGCACCGCGCCAACATTCACTTGGAATTCGAGCGTGCGGCGGCGATCGATCTGGCCGGCCGCGACGTGCTTCAGGCTGTACAGATGAGCGTCAACCCGCGAGTGATCGAAACGCCGGTCGTCTCCGCCGTCGCCAAAGACGGGATCGAAGTGAGGGTTATCGCACGGGTGACGGTACGCACCAACCTCGACCGCCTGGTTGGGGGCGCAGGGGAAGAAACGATCATCGCCCGTGTCGGCGAAGGGATTGTCACCACGGTAGGTTCCAGCAGCTCGCACAAGGACGTGCTTGAAAACCCGGATATGATTTCCCGCACGGTACTGGGCAAAGGGCTTGATGCCGGTACGGCGTTTGAGATTTTGTCCATCGATATTGCCGATGTGGACGTAGGCAAAAACATCGGGGCGCACCTGCAAACGGAGCAAGCAGAAGCCGACAAGCGGATTGCGCAGGCGAAAGCGGAAGAGCGCCGCGCAATGGCCGTTGCCCAAGAGCAGGAGATGAAGGCGAAGGTCGTAGAGATGAAAGCGAAGGTTGTGGAAGCCGAATCCGAAGTGCCGCTCGCGATGGCGGAAGCGCTGCGTGAAGGCAAGCTCGGCGTGATGGATTACATGAACCTTAAGAACATCGACGCGGACACGCAAATGCGCTCCAGCCTTGGCAAAATGAACGAGCCGGGCAAAAACGACGACAATGCCTGATAGCCTCCAGCCGGGCGGAAAGGCGGGATAACCGATGCGTACCATCTTGGATCTGATATTGAGCAACTGGTTTGTCGTCGTTATTTTGTATATCGTGTTAAGCAGCATCGTGAAAAAATTAAAGACCGGCGGCAAGGGCGGGCAAGGCGTTCCGCAGCCGCAGAGAAGAACGCCGAAAGACAGCATGCCGCCCTTCGGTGGCGACGGCTCTGGCTGGCCAGGCTCGGCGAAGCCGATGCCTAAGGCACAGCCGGTCCAAGCGCGGCCGGCTGCTTCGGGCAGCGTCCGTCCGCGGCCTGCCGAAATGGAGCCCCGCCGGTCGCAGCTGGCGCCTCTGCCCGAGGATGTCGCTGCGGCTTCACCGGCGCCCGAGCAGCCATCTGCGGCCGCTGCAGCGTTTCCTTCCGCCGAGCCAAGGAGCTCAGGCGAAAGCGCAGCCGCTGCCTTCGGCGGCCTAACGCCGCAGGATGCGGCGCGCGGTGTGCTGTGGGCCGAGATTCTCGGCCCTCCGCGGGCCAAACGCCCGTTCCGGCGTTAATCGTTCATACGAAGCGTCTTCCTTTCGGTCCCGGTTTCCGGGATTGGCGGGAAGGCGCTTTTTGTTGTGGCACGAGAGGAGCATACCGTGTTCCGGGTCATATTTTCCAATTCCCGGCATAAGGTGTAAATAGCCGTGTTATGCTTTTTGGACTGCGGAGGAGGTTGCCTATGCGAAAGCTGACCCGCCGATTCAATCAATTGACCGCCAAATTACTCGACCTGCCGCAGGATGTCGTGATGGACTTGCCCCGTATAACGATGATCGGAAACAGGCAGCTTTATATCGAAAATCACCGCGGCGTATTGCATTTTTCCAACGAGATGCTCAAGCTGGCGCTGGCGACGGGGCGGGTGGAGGTGTACGGCTCGGAGCTTGTGATCCGCGCCATCTTGACGGAAGAAGTGTTCATCGAAGGCATGATCCACGATATCAAATATATTCCGTAGCCCGGAAAGGAGAAGTCGATCGTGAAATCTTCGTATATCCAACGCCTGCGAGGCTTTGTTCGGGTCGAAGTAAAAGGCGGGCAGCTCGAGAAGCTGCTGAACCGTATGACGGAGCGGCAGATGGCTATCTGGGACATCCAGTATGCGGCGCTAAATAAAGCCGAGCTGTCGATCACGATCCGCGACTTTTTCCGGCTTCGCCCGCTATTGAAGGAGACAGGCTCTCGCACTCGTATTCGCCAGAAACAGGGATTTCCTTTTTGGATAAACAAGCTGGAGAAACGCAAATTTTTTGCTCTGGGCGTACTTGCTTTTGTTATCGGAATCTATGTGCTGTCCTCGCTCGTATGGCATGTTCGCGTAGAAGGCAACGAGAAGCTGAGCCAGGGGCAGGTCCTGCAAGCCGCGAAGCAGCAAGGCATTTACAAGCTGCAGTGGAAATTCCGCTTGAAAGACCCCGCCGAGCTGTCCCGGGCGCTGCAGCGGGAGCTGCCGGGCACCGCTTGGGTCGGTGTGGAGGTAAGCGGGACGCATGTGATTATTAAGGTCGTCGAATCGACCGTGCCCGATACACCGCCGCTCCTTAGCCCGAGGCATCTGGTCGCTTCCAAGAGCGCATTGGTCACCGAAATTTTCGCCGAAAAAGGCAGGCCGCTTGTTAAGCCGAATACGTATGTACGCAAAGGAGACGTATTGATATCCGGCATCATCGGCGTCGAGGCGAACCAGCAGAGCGTTGTCGCCGCGGGAAAGGTCAAGGGAATTGTGTGGTACAAGCCGACCGTCGAAGTGCCGCTTACGCTCCAGTACAAGACCTATACCGGCGAAACGAAAAACCGCTCGTACCTCGTCTTTGGCAGCCGCGGCCTTCAGCTAAGCGGCTACGGGGAAATTCCGTTTGAGCAGTACGAAACGGTCCCCGAACGGAAAACGCTCAGCTGGCGGGGCTACACGCTCCCGATCGGATGGCTCAGCGAAAAGCTGCTGGAGGTGCAGATCGTCGAGCAGACGGTTGACCCGAAGGAAGCCTCGGAGCTCGGTATCGAGCAGGCCAAAGCGCAAATTTTGTCGGCGTCGGGCAGCGATTCGCGTATCGTTTCGGAAAAAATTTTGCATGAAAAGGCGGAGAATGGTAAAGTTTATATGGAAGTACTTTTGGAAGTGGAAGAACCGATCGCAACCGAGCAACCGATCGTCCCATAAAGACTACTGACGGAGCGGTTTACGGCCGGAAGGTTTTTTATTCATCAACAGCAGTGCGGGCGAAGAGCTGCACATTGCTGCCGTAGCGTATGCTTTCGAAGCAGTTCTCCTTACGGAAAACTTGGAGTTTACGTGCCGCCTTTGAATTCGGATTCTCCCCGATCATTTATATATTCATAGAATCCGAATTCAAGAGCGGCCGGAGGCAGCAACGTCTTGCTCGCAGCTTCGCGCCACTTGGGTGAATGAATCGCCTTCCCGCCGAAAACCCGGAGGAGAGATTAAGCCCTGTACATGGATCAAGAGACCACCGTAAAAGTCAGACTCAAAAATACGGCCGAAGCCCTCGCGCTCTTTGGGCCGCAGGACAAATTCCTGCACCTGATCGAACAGGATACGCAGGCCGCCATCTTTACCCGCGAGGAAGAGATCGTCATCCAGGGTCAAGCTGCCGATACGGCGCGCCTTGAGCAGCTGTTCACCGTGCTGCTGGAGCTGGTCCGCAACCAATATGCACTGACGGAGCGGGATATTCATTACGCGATTGACCTGGCCAAAGAGATGAAGGCCGATCAACTGCTCGATTTGTTTAAAGGCGAAATCGCCCATACCCACAAAGGCAAGCCGATTCGCATCAAGACGATCGGGCAGAAGCAGTATGTCAACGAAATTAAGAAAAAAGATATCGTCTTCGGGATCGGACCGGCCGGCACGGGCAAAACGTACATCGCCGTCGTGCTCGCCGTCTCCGCGCTCAAGGAAGGCAAAGTGAAGCGGATCGTACTGACGAGACCTGCGGTCGAAGCGGGCGAGAGCCTCGGCTTTTTGCCCGGCGACCTGCAGGAAAAGGTTGACCCTTATTTGCGTCCATTGTATGATGCTCTTAACGACGTGCTCGGGCCGGAGCAGGTGCTCAAATCGCTGGAGCGCGGCCTCATCGAGATCGCCCCGCTCGCCTATATGCGCGGCCGGACGCTCGACGATTCGTTCATTATTTTGGACGAAGCACAAAATACGACGCCGGAACAGATGAAGATGTTTTTGACGCGCCTCGGATTCGGATCGAAGATGGTCATCACCGGCGATGTGACGCAGATCGACCTCCCGCGGGGCAAATCATCGGGGCTGGTGGAGGTGCAGCGCATCCTTGCGAACATTGAAGAGCTTGGTTTTATCCAGTTTGCCGAGCAGGACGTTGTCAGACATTCATTGGTGCAAAAAATCATCATGGCCTATAATGAGGACAAAGAAGGCTGAGGAAGGGCTGACCTTTCGTCATGAACAACCGCGTTTCCATTCAAGGCAAATTTCAATACCGGCTTGCCGGCTGGAGATACAGCGCCATCGTGCGCTTTCTTCTGTTTTTAGCGCTTGCCGTCGTGTTTTACGTCGCTCTGCTGTACCGCATTGTGCCGCAGACGTATGACATTCAGTTGGGAAGCGTTACGGAGAAGGATATTCTGGCCCCCAGGGCGATTGCGAACGAAGTAGCAACGGAAAAAGCGAAGGAAGAAGCGGCCGCACGGGTGCAGCCGGTATATAAGATCGCCTCGCTGCGCAACGAAGCGGCGGTCGAAGCGATTTTTGAGAAGCTGCAGCAGATCAACAGCGATGCCGAGGTTTCCGTCGCGGACAAAGTCAATATTTACAAAACGGTCATTCCGACGATCATTCAGGATCATTTGGACCGCCAGACCAAGAGCTTCACGGATAGCGGTCAATACAATGACCTGTTGCTGGCGGAAATGCGCAAAAACATCCGTGAGCAGCAGTACCGGATTCCGGAGGAAACGTTCTACAAAATTCCACGGCTCGCCAAAGAAGACCTGACCGCGATGGAGCCCGTGGCGAAAGAGATCGTCGTCAAGTTGGTGAGCGACCAGATTACAGATGCGCAGACGACAAGAGTCAAGGTGCCGGAATTGGTGAATTCTTCGACGCTGACCAAGAACAATGCGCGCGAGCTGGTTCAGGAGCTCGTGCGCGCGGCGCTTTCACCGAACAAATTTTACGACCAAAAAGGAACCGAGGAAGCCAAGGGACACGCGCGCGACAATGTCAAGCAGGTGATGATCAACAAAAACGAAGTGCTGGTTCCCAAGGGCGAAAAAGTAACGGAAGAACTGTATCAACGTTTGGCTTCGCTCGATTTGCTGAAAGACGAAGCCAGCTATTGGCCGAATCTCGGACTCTTTTTATTTATCGTCTTGTGCTGCCTGTTTTTGTATATGTATGTCAGACAAAGCTCGCTTCCGATCAATCAGAATAACGCTCAGTTGTTCATGTACGTGCTGATCGTCGTCTTGACGATTGCCGGGATGAAGCTGTTCTCACTGCTGCAAAATTTGGATTACCCGTATATCGGCTACTTGGCCCCTACGGCGATGGCAGCCATGATGGTGACGATTTTGCTCAATTCGCATCTTGCATTTGTGACCGCGGTCGTTTTGAGCGTCATTTCCAGCGTCATTTTTAACTCGGATCATCTGCAGTCGTTCGAATTCAAATACAGCCTGCTGACGCTGACCAGCTCATTTGCGGCGATTTTCTCGATCCAGCGGGCAAGCCAGCGCTCCTCGATCCTGAAAGCGGGGATGATGGTATCGCTATTCGCTGTGGCGCTCGTATCCGCGCTGCTGCTGCTCGAAGATCACGAAACGCGAAAGAACGTGCTGTTTGCCGCTTCGTTCGCCTTAGGGAGCGGACTGCTGACCGCCGTGTTCGTTATGGGCCTGCTGCCGTTTTTCGAAGTCGCCTTCGGCATTTTGTCGCCGCTCAAGCTGGTCGAGCTTTCCAACCCGAACCATCCGCTGCTGCGCAAGCTGCTGACCGAGACTCCTGGAACCTACCATCACAGCATCATGGTCGGCAACTTGTCGGAAGCTGCGGCGGGCGCGATTGGCGCCGACGGATTGCTCTGTCGGGTCGGAGCCTATTATCACGATATCGGGAAGACGAAGCGGCCGAGTTATTTTATCGAGAATCAGTCGCATTCGGAAAACCCGCACGACAAAATCGAGCCGGCGCTGAGCAAATCGATCATTGTGGCCCATGCGCGCGACGGCGTCGAAATGCTGAAGGATCATAACATTCCGAAGCCGATCCGCGATATTGCGGAACAGCACCATGGCACGACCTTGCTGCAATTTTTTTATCATAAAGCGAAAAAGCTCGCCGAAGAACGTCAGGAGAAGCCGCCGGAGGAGACGGAGTACCGCTATCCCGGTCCGAAAGCCCAGACGAAGGAAGCAGCCATTGTCGGCATCGCCGATTGCGTCGAGGCGGCCGTCCGCTCCCTGCGCAATCCGACCGTCGAACAGATCGACTCGATGGTGCGCAAAATTATCAAAAACCGGGTTGACGACGGCCAGTTTAACGAATGCGATCTGACCATCAAGGAACTGGATCAGATCGTTAAGATTTTGAACGAAACGCTGCTTGGCATTTTCCATTCGCGAATCGAATATCCCGCCGATATGCCTGAGCCTAAGACGGCGGAGAAACAGGGAAAGACGAAGCTCGAAGCGAAGATGTCCGAAACGAAGAAAGAGGTGAAGCCATGAGCCTGAAGCTTTCATGGAACAGCGATCAAATCGCTTACGAGATAACGCCGGCTCTCATCGAGAGGCTGGAAACGCTGCTTCGCCTTGCCGGCAAGCAGGAAGAAGTGCCGGATGGCGAAGTGGCGTTGACGTTCGTCGACGACGCGGCCATTCAAGAGCTTAACAAGCAGTATCGGGGACTGGATAAGCCGACGGACGTGCTTTCGTTCGCCATGCGGGAAATGGGCGAAGACGAGATCGAGATCATTTATGGCGACGACGGCTTCGAGGAAGTGGAGTACGCGGACAAGACGGGCGGAGAAAAGTCCGGGACGGCGGAGGACGATGATAGCGACGACGGCTATGAAGAGCCGCTCGGCGATATTATCATCTCGGTGCCGCGGGCGATCGCCCAGGCGGACGAATACGGCCATTCCGTCGAGCGGGAGCTCGGGTTTCTGTTCGTTCACGGCTTTCTGCATTTGATCGGTTACGATCATCAGGACGAGGAAGAAGAGAAGGTCATGTTCGGCAAGCAAGAGCAAATTTTACAACAGGCGGGATTGACGCGGTGAAGCAGCCGGTCAAATGGCAGCGCAGCTTTCGGTACGCTTACGAAGGCGTCAAATACGCCCTCGCGACCCAGCGGAACATGAAATTTCATTTTTTCGCCGCGTTGGTCATCTTGGCGCTTGCCTTGTTCTTCGGCCTGCCGAAGACGGATATTTTATTTATTTTACTCGCCGTGACGCTCATGATCGTCACGGAATTGATCAACACCGCCGTGGAAAAAGCGGTCGATCTGGCGATGCCCGACCTGCATCCATTGGCCAAAATCGCGAAGGACGTGGCCGCCGCTTCCGTACTGGTCACGGCAGCTTTTGCCGCCGTAACGGGAATGATCGTATTTTACGATCCGATCGAACGGCTCATTCAAACCGGCCGGGCGGGAGGCTACCCCATCACCGCGGGAGCGGTATGGATTTTACTTTGCTTGGTCATCCTGACAGTGATTGCGGTGCAGACCCGCTTCTCCTCCAAAGGAAATGGGGTGAAGCCGAGTCTGCTGACGGCCGTCGCTTTTGCGGTCGCCGCTCTGATCGCCTGCCGGGTTCAAGATACGCTTGTCGCATTGCTGGGCTTTTTGTTGGCTACGGTACTGCTGCTGGCGCTTCACGACAAACGCAAGCGGCCTTTCGGCTCGCTGCTGCTCGGTGCGCTGCTTGGCGGATTCATTACGGTACTGGCCTATTATTTATATCCCATGTAGGTTGCGAAAGGGGAGCTTCTCTTGGAAAAAACGGAATTGATCGCATTGGCCAGAACGGCGAGAGAGCAGGCATATACACCTTATTCCCATTTCAAAGTCGGCAGCGCTTTGCTGGATTCCAAAGGGCGGGTTCATCTCGGCTGCAACGTGGAAAACGCCGCCTACGGGCCGACGAACTGCGCCGAACGCACAGCGTTATTCCGAGCGATCGCGGACGGTGAACCGGCGAAGTCGTTCAAGGCCATTGCGATTATTGGGGATACGTTACAGCCGATTTCGCCTTGCGGCGTATGCCGGCAGGTGCTGATCGAGCTATGTCCGCCGGATATGCCGGTATATCTGGCAAATCTGAAAGGGGATATCAGCGAGACGACCGTAGCCGAGCTGCTTCCCGGCGCATTCACATCTTTAGATTTGGACGGAGGAACGATTGATTAATGTCTTCGAATAGCAAGGTTGACTCTAAATTCAAATCCGGGTTTGTGGCGATTATCGGACGGCCGAACGTCGGCAAATCGACGCTGATGAACCAGGTGATCGGCCAAAAAATCGCCATCATGTCCGATAAGCCGCAGACGACTCGGAACAAAATTCACGGCGTCTATACGACCGACCAGGCGCAGATCGTCTTTTTGGATACGCCCGGCATTCATAAGCCGCAATCGAAGCTCGGCGACTATATGCTCAGAGCGGCTGAAGGCGCGCTTAATGAAGTCGACGCGATCCTGTTTTTGATCGATGTGGCCGAAGGCTTGGGCGGTGGGGACCGGTACATTATCGAGACGCTGAAAAAGGTGAAAACGCCGGTCATTCTGGTGATGAACAAAATCGACCAGATTCACCCGGAAGCGCTCCTGTCGGTCATTATGACCTATAAGGATTTGTACCCGTTTGCCGAAATTGTGCCGATCTCGGCGATGCACGGCAATAACGTCAATACGCTTTTGGAGCAGGTCATCAAATTTTTGCCGGAAGGACCGCAGTATTACCCGGCGGATCAAGTGACGGATCATCCGGAACAATTTGTGTGCGCGGAGCTGATCCGGGAGAAAATCCTTCATCTGACCCGGGAGGAAATTCCCCACTCGATCGCGGTTTCCATTGAAGACATGCGCGTGGAGCCCAATGATGTTGTTCATATCTCGGCTGTCATTTACGTCGAACGCGACTCGCAGAAGGGTATCATTATCGGCAAAAAGGGCGCGCTGCTGAAAGAAATCGGACAAAAAGCGCGGGTCGATATCGAAGCGCTTCTCGGTTCGAAGACGTTCCTGGAGTTGTGGGTCAAAGTGAAGAAGGACTGGCGCAATCAGGACCGGGTTCTGCGGGATCTCGGCTTCCGGCACGAGTAATCCGGCGTTCCGGCCTGTTTCAATCAGGTTCTGCCGCGTTTAATTAACATACTATGCAAAGAATACATGGCAGTTTTTGCAGAGCATACTTCGCATCGGATCGATCCATCCTAATCCTAGAAACAGGTTGTAGTCATGTCATCAAGGGGAGGATGTACCATGAAAGACTTTTCGTGGAAGTACTTTTCAATGACCGGAGATGTGGATGCTTACCTGCTATACAAAGAAGTGAATACTCGGGACAGAGACGAGGCGGAGCCGGAAGAAGAGGACGCCTTGGACGCTTCCGATTGGGTACAGTAAGTTTCGCCCAATATCAGGTTACCGGTGCGGTAACGCAGGGAGAGGCTGTAAGGTGCAGTACAGAGTTCAAGGTATCGTCATCCGAAGCATGGACTATGGGGAAGGCAACAAAATTATTACGCTGTTTACCCGGGAACACGGAAAGCTGAGCGTCGTGGCCCGGGGCGCCAAAAAAGTGAAGAGCCGTTACGGGTCTTCCGCCCAGCTGTTTACGTGCGGCGACTACTTGTTTTTCAAATCCGGGCAGCTCGGCACGTTGAATCATGCGGAAATTATCGAGCCTTTTCATAAAATAAGGGAAGATCTGCACAAGGCTGCCCATGCTTCCTACTTGTCGGAGCTGACCGACCGGATGTTGGGCGATCAAGAGGGACAGCCTTTTTTATACGATCAGCTGAAAGCCAGCTTGCAAGCGATCCAGGAAGACAAGGATCTGCAGATTATCGACCACCTGTACGAAATGAAAATGTTCGTCCTGGCCGGATATACGCCTGAGCTTGAGCAATGTGTCGTTTGCCGCGAGAAGGCGGAACCGTTTGCCATAAGCATCGGCATGGGCGGAATGCTCTGCGAGCGCTGCAAGCTGCGGGACCCGCAGGCTATCCCGCTGACGCCCGGGGTATACAAGCTGCTGCGGCTGTTCATACAAACGGATGTGCGCCGGCTTGGTCAAATCGACGTGAAGCCGCAAACGAAACAGCTGCTAAAGACGATTCTACGGGCCTACTTCGATACGCATGTCGGACTGAAGCTGAAATCGCGAGATTTTTTGGATCAAATGGACAAATACGGAGTATAGCTAAAAAAATTGACATGTTTTTACCCGAATGCTATTATAATATGATATATCCGCTAGAAAACCTCTTGTTAACGAAGTCTGGGCACGACTTTGTCAGCGGGGGTTTTTGCTGTCCGGGAAGAGAAGCTCTTTTTGTCGGGCGGAGTGTTTAACCGAAGTATTGAAACATATTTTCTACTGCAACGTAGTGTAATTGAAAGGCCGATCTTTTCCTAATGATCGGCCTTTGTTGCAGCAGTAGCTCATCTCTGTTAAAAACCAGGACGAAAGGCGGGTTCGCATGGAACGGGCGGTTAAGCCGGTAGTGTTTGTAGCATCGGATTCGGCGGGGGAAACGGGAGAAGCGGTAGTTCGGGCGGCAGCTGTGCAGTTTCATCCCCAGCACGTGGATATTCGCCGGATGCCTTTCCTGACTGATCCGTCGGATATCGATCGGATGATCCGGACGGTAATTGAGCGCAGCGGCGCGATCGTTTTTACGCTCGTTATTCCCGAGCTGCGGGATTATTTGATCGAACAGGCGGAGCGCTACAGGATTCCTTACATCGATCTGCTCGGTCCGATCATACGGACACTGGAGCAAACGCTGCATCAGGAGGCAAGGCATCAGCCGGGCATGATTCACAAGCTGGACGAAGACTATTTCAAGAAAGTGGAAGCTGTCGAGTTTGCCGTCAAATATGACGACGGCCGGGATTTTAACGGGATTTTGCAGGCGGACATCGTGCTTGTTGGGGTATCCCGCACGTCGAAGACCCCGCTGTCCATGTATCTTGCACACAAGAAATTCAAAGTGGCCAACGTGCCGCTTGTCCCGGAAATTCAGCCTCCCGAGCAGCTGTTTACGGTTTCCGGGAAGAAGATCGTCGGTCTGCGGATCGACCCGGTCAAGCTGAATGTCATCCGTACCGAACGGCTTAAGACGCTGGGTCTGCCGGGCAATGCTACTTACGCAAACACGGAGCGGATTCACGTGGAATTGGAGTACGCGGATAAGATTATGAAAAAAATCGGCTGTACGGTGATCGACGTCTCGAACAAGGCGGTCGAAGAAACGGCCAGCATCATCATCGATATGTACCGTTCGCGATAGCGGTCTATTTTGAGAAAAGGAAGCAGGATTTTTTATCCTTTCATCGTATATAATATTACGGTAATGCTTTCAGTCTTGAATTTCACAATCGGCGGGGAACTATGACGTATAAAATTGTAGTAGATGCCGACGCATGCCCGGTGAAGACGGAAATTGCGCAAACGGCCTTACATTTCGGAATCCCGGTGCTGATGGTCGCCTCGTTCGATCATCGGCTGCAGCCGATGGACGGCGTCGATATCGTTCAAGTAGACCGGTCGGATCAGTCGGTAGACCTGTATATCGTCAATTGCATCGCGCCCGGAGATGTGCTGGTCACGCAGGATTTCGGACTGGCCGCTTTGGCGCTTGGCAAAAAAGCGCTGGCTCTGTCGAATCGCGGCCAGATCTACAATGAACGGACGATTGACTTTTTGCTGGAACGAAGGCACGAGCAAGCGAAACAGCGCCGTGGAGGCAAGCATACGAAAGGTCCTAAAGCGTTTACCGACGAGGATCGCCAAGCCTTTCTACAAACTTTGACAAAAGTTTTGTCGGGCTTGCAGGAGAATCAGGCAGAGTAGCGAATACCTATACGTGTTAATTTGAATGAAGGTGGATAGGATGAGTAACGGACGCATTCCCGAGCAAGTCATCGACGCAGTCTTGAAAGCCCACGATATTGTCGAAGTCGTCGGAAGACATGTTCATTTGACGAAGCAGGGACATTACCTCAAAGGTCTATGTCCTTTTCATTCAGAGAAGACACCTTCCTTTACCGTCACGCCCGAAAAGCAGATTTATCACTGCTTCGGCTGTGGGGCGGGCGGGAACGCCATCCGATTCGTTTCGGAAGTCGAAGGGTTGTCTTTCGGTCAGGCGCTCCGCAAATTAGCCGATGAAGCGAAGCTCGATATCGGACTCGGGCCGCAGCAAGGCCAAGTCGAAACGAAGGAGCACGCGGACCGGGCGAAACTGATCGAAGCTCATGAGCTTGCCGGCAAGTTGTACGAATATCTTCTGCACAACACCGAGCAGGGCAAAGAAGCGAAGCGGTATTTGCACGCCCGGGGAATGACCGATAAGCTGATCGAAGCGTTCGGCATCGGCTATGCGCCATCGCGTTGGGATACGCTGACGAATCTGCTGGATAAGAAGCAGTTTCCGCTGCCCCTGGTGGAGCAAGGAGGGCTGATCTCGGCGAAGCAGGACGGAAGCGGGTATGTCGACAAATTTCGCGACCGCGTCATGTTTCCGATTCGTGATTGGAAGGGGCAGATCATCGCCTTCGGAGGAAGAGCGATGGGCGACGTACAGCCCAAATATTTAAACAGTCCGGAATCGATGCTTTTCCATAAGAGCCGTACGCTGTACAATCTGTATGCCGCCAGACCCCAAATCCGGAAAAGCCAGGAACTTGTTTTGTTCGAGGGTTATATGGATGTCATTCGCGCTTGGGAGGCTGGAGTGCATAACGGCGTGGCGACCATGGGAACGGCGTTGACACCGGAGCATACGGAAGCGATTCGGCGTCTTGCGGAACGGGTGGTCGTCGCTTACGACGGGGACCATGCCGGACAATCCGCAGCCTATAAAAGCATCCCGCTTCTGGAAAATGCAGGGTGCCATGTAAGAATTGCCATGCTGCCGAACGGGCTGGACCCGGACGAATATATTTCCGCTCACGGTTCTGAACGATTCGTACGGGAGGTTATCGAAACCGCCGTACCGTCGATCAAATATAAACTTTTTTATTATCGTAAAAATTATAAACTGCAGGAGGATGGAGAAAAGCTTCGCTACATTCAACAAGCGCTCCGCTTGATCGCAGGACTGGCTTCACCCATTGAGAGAGAGCACTATGTGAGAGAGCTTTGTTCCGAATTTCACCTAACGTTCGAATCCGCGATGCAAAATCTGAACGAGATCAGGCTCCAAGCCGAAAAAAAGGACCGTTCCAGGGATAATAAAGACAATTCGTGGAATAATGTTATGAATGACGGAAGGCTTCGCGCGCAACCCCCTTCGATGGTCCCTGCCTATCAGAATGCAGAGCGTCAACTGCTTGCCGTCATGATGCTGGACCGGGACATATCCGGTTATGTCGAGCGTCAGCTGGGAGACGGATTCAACATGGAAGCTCACGCGGCGCTCGCCGCTTACTTGTACGCCTACTACGCACAAGGATTCGAGCCCAACGCCAGCACGTTCATCGGCATGCTGCAGGATGACAAACTTGAGAGCTTGGCTAGCTCCTTAACCTTAATAGACAATCGCAGCGGTATTAACGATGCCGTGATCGACGATTATATCCGGCAAATCAAGAAGTACCCGCTCTTGCAGACATTGGAACGAAAAAGAGAAGAAATCAAGCAAGCAGAACGTTTGGGTGATATTCCCAAAGCCCTGCAACTAGGCAGTGAGATTATATCCTTGGAAAAGCAGTTGAAATCATCCTGATTCGTCTTGACACGGTACCGGGGTGTATTCCAGGGAGGAGGGAGTTGGATTATGGCGAACGATCAACGTACGGAACTAGAGACAGAGTTGACGCTCGAACAAGTAAAAGAACAGTTGATCGAACAAGGCAAGAAACGTTCGGCAATTACGTACAAAGAAATTATGGAGAAGCTCGCGCCGTTCGATCAAGACCCGGAGCAAATCGATGAATTTTTTGAGCAAATTCAAGAGATGGGGATTGATGTCGGAAACGAATCGGACGATGACAATGAACTGACTCCGATGGAGAATGAACACGACGAGTTCCACTTTGACGACGATTTGTCCTTGCCGCCTGGCATTAAGATCAATGATCCGGTACGGATGTATTTGAAGGAGATCGGCCGGGTTCCGCTGCTTTCCGCAGAGGACGAGATCGGTTTGGCGAAACGGATCGAACAAGGCGATGAAGAAGCGAAACGCCGTTTGGCAGAAGCGAACCTGCGTCTGGTCGTCAGTATCGCCAAGCGGTATGTCGGCCGGGGGATGCTGTTCCTCGACTTGATCCAGGAAGGCAATATGGGCTTGATCAAAGCAGTTGAGAAGTTCGACCATATCAAGGGCTTCAAATTCAGTACGTATGCCACGTGGTGGATTCGTCAAGCCATTACGCGCGCGATTGCCGACCAAGCGCGTACGATCCGGATTCCGGTACATATGGTGGAAACGATCAACAAGCTGATCCGGGTATCCCGTCAACTGCTGCAGGAACTGGGGCGCGAACCTACGCCGGAGGAAATTGCGAAGGAAATGGAGCTCAGTACGGATAAAGTGCGTGAGATTATGAAAATCGCGCAAGAACCCGTATCGCTCGAAACGCCGATCGGCGAGGAAGACGATTCGCACCTCGGAGATTTTATCGAAGATCAGGAAGCGCTGGCTCCGGCGGATGCTGCGGCTTACGAACTGCTCAAGGAGCAGTTGGAAGATGTTCTCGATACGTTGACGGAGCGCGAGGAAAACGTGCTTCGACTTCGATTCGGACTCGATGACGGCCGGACGCGGACGCTGGAGGAAGTCGGTAAAGTATTCGGGGTTACCCGGGAACGGATTCGCCAGATCGAAGCCAAGGCGCTGCGCAAGCTTCGCCATCCGAGCCGCAGCAAACGGTTGAAAGATTTTCTTGAATAATGAGCTTGTCACCATGACCTTCCCGCCGTCTGCGGGAAGGTCTAATTTTTTGCTGGTCCCAAGCCGATGAATGAATTATGTATCATGTATCCCATGAATTAAGTGACGACGGGCTTCGGAGGAACATTAGGGCTATGGATGATAAAAAGAAAATGATTATCCGCGAAATCGAGCATTGGCGGCGAAGCAAGCTGCTGCCTGAGCGGTACTGCGACTTTTTGCTGAATATTTACTTGGAAGAGAATCAAGAAAAACCGGGAAGCTCCGGTGGATTGTTCGGAATTACAGCGTCCAAAATAAGCGACAGCAATTGGAAAATATGGGTTCTTGTTTTGGTTGTCGCATGCGCTTTTTCTTTTACTGTTCTTCATTTTAACGCTTTTCAATTACCAATGCAAATAGGGGTCTCGCTTTTGTTTCTTGCTTGCTGTTACGGCTATGGGGGGTACAAGCGGGATAAGGACCCGATGGGCTCGCAAATTTTGATCGGCATGGCTTCGTTGTTCTTGCTCTTTATCGGGGTTTATCTTATGAAACTCCACGGGATGCAATCGTCCGTTTTCGTCGTTATGTACGTGTTTCTATGCAGCTTGGTGTGGATTGTCACGGGCCTGCTCGCAAGGCACGTGCCGTTCCATCTCGGCGGTTGGGTGAGCCTGGTGTTTTGTTACGGCTGGCTGCTGCATTATCAGCTGGATTCGATCAGTTGGGTTACGCTGGAGCTGAGCTGGGTGCCGCTCAGCATTCTTTTCTGCTGGATGGGGTGGATGGTTCACGAGAAGAGCCGTCATATGGGACTCGTATTCTTTTTGCTCAGCTTGATCGTTTGGTATATGCCTGAATTATATGGTATGCTGTATGCCGAGCAGTACGGCGAAATGACGCTGCAATGGATGCTGTTGGTTAAGATTGTGACTGAGGCTTCCTTGTTGTTTATATGGAGAAAAAAATGGACAGAATGGGTTGTCTGAGATGATACGATTATCAAAACGATTGGGTAGAATTGCACAGGAGGTTCCCGCGGGCAGCCGTCTGGCTGATATCGGCTCGGACCATGCGCTGCTCCCCGCTTATTTGGCAAAGCAAGGCACGATCGTAAGGGGGATTGCGGCCGAGGTGAATCCCGGTCCGTATGACGCAGCCGTGAGGCAGGTACGCGCATCGGGGCTGGAGAACATTATCGACATCCGGCTGGGCGACGGTCTGGCCGTCATCGCTCCGGGCGAGGCGGATGTCATCACGATTGCGGGGATGGGCGGAGTGCTGATCGCTTCGATTCTGGAAGCGGGAAAGGCGAAGCTGGAAGGCGTGCGCCGCTTGGTGCTTCAGCCGAATGTCGGCGAAGCGGCTGTCCGGGAATGGCTGCTCGGGAACGGTTGGTTGTTGACCGGAGAGTACATCTTGGAGGAGGACGGAAAAATCTATGAAATTTTGACCGCCGTTCCCGCCTCGGATTCAGGGGCAGATCCGGAATCGCTGTATGAACCGCTGATCCTGGCAAACGGAATGACCGCAGATCGTGCGGTTCTTCTGAGCATGGGGCCGTATTTGGTGCGGGAGGCTTCCGCCGTCTGGACGAAGAAATGGACTTATGAATTGGATAAGCTCCGTAAAATATGCGATAATCTGGCCGGGTCTGAAACGGAAGCGTCTCGCGGCAAGGAAGCGGAATTTCGCGCCGAGATGAAACGAATCGAGGAGGTATTAGCCGCATGTACGCCAAAGGCCAAGCCGTAATTCAGTTGATGGAAGAACTCGCGCCCAAATCGTACGCCGTGGAGAACGATAAAATCGGGCTGCAAATCGGCACGCTGCAAAAGGAAATCCGCAAGGTGCTTGTCGCGCTTGACGTGACGGAAGAAGTAGTCGACGAGGCGATTCGCGAGCAAGCCGATTTGATTATTGCGCATCATGCTGTCATTTTCCGTCCGCTGCCGCACATTCAGACGGATACGCCAGCAGGCCGGCTTTACGAACGGCTGATCAAGCACGACATCGCCGTCTATATCGCCCATACGAATCTGGATGTGGCCGACGGGGGAATCAACGATATGATGGCGGAAGCGATCGGCCTGACCGATACGCAGCCGCTTGACGAAGTACATACCGATAAGCTGAAAAAACTCGTCGTCTTCGTGCCGACGACGCACGCCGAGGCGGTACGCCAGGCTATGTTCGAAGCGGGAGCGGGCGGCATCGGCCGCTACAGTCATTGCAGCTTCAATATCGAAGGCGTCGGAACGTTCAAGCCGGAAGAAGGTACGAACCCGTTTATCGGCCAGCCCGGGAAGCTGGAGACGGCGCAGGAAATACGCGTCGAGACGATCGTCCCCCAGAGCGTGGAACGCAGAGTCGTGCAGGCGATGCTGAAGGCGCATCCGTATGAGGAAGTCGCTTACGATCTGTATTCGCTCGATTTGAAGACGCGCACGTTCGGGCTCGGCCGCGCCGGAAAGCTTCCGCAGCCGGTAACGCTGCAGGAGCTGTGCGAGCAGGTCAAGCAGGCGTTCGACGTGCCGATGCTACGCGTCGTCGGCGATCTCACGCGGACCGTGCGTAAAGCGGCCGTGCTCGGGGGATCGGGCAGCCGCTACGTGAAGCATGCGCAATTCGCCGGAGCGGACGTGCTGATCACCGGCGATATCGATTATCATACGGCGCATGACGCCTTGGCTGCCGGTATCGCGCTGGTCGATCCGGGACATAATGTGGAGAAAATTATGAAGCGAGGCGTCGCCGACCACTTGCGGCGGAAGCTGGAGGAGCGAAAGTGGGCTACGGCGGTCACTGCTTCGCAAATCGATACGGAACCGTTCCGATTCGTGTAATTTGCCGGAATCCGGCAGTTGAGTTTTGATCCGATTCCTTGTATACTAGCAGATGCATCTATTGCAAAAGAAAGTTTGACAGACAATCGCTGGTGGCATTTGCCACGAGAGGAAAGTCCGGGCTCCATAGGGCAGGATGCTGGATAACGTCCAGTCAGCGCGAGCTGAAGGCTAGTGCCACAGAAACGGACCGCCGATGGCCGTGCATGCGATCTTCGATCGCCGCCGGCACAGGTAAGGGTGGAACCGTGGTGTAAGAGACCACGAGGAGCTATGGTGACATCGTTCCTGGTAAACCCCATTTGGAGCAAGACCTAGAGGAACGCACGTCCCGCAAGGGACAGTCTTTGCCCGAGACGCGTTCGGGTTGGTCGCTTGAGCCGTTCAGCAATGGACGGCCTAGATAGATGATTGTCGCTTCAATGGTGGCAGGGTGGCACCCGCTACGACCACCGGAAGCACAGAACCCGGCTTACGGCAAACTTTCTTTCAGCCGCTTACGCAATAGAGCTTCATGCAAAAAACCGCCTCAGGAGGCGGTTTTTTGCTTTTTCATCCATTATTTATTCCCGTCTAAACCAGCGCTGCATCCAGTCCGGCCATCCCGGCTGCGGTACCGTCTCGGTTGGGGCGCCGGCGGCTTGGCCGGAAGTTTTCGGTTCCGCTGCCTTGAGCGCAGCGACCACGTCGATCAGGCCGTGACCGAAATATTTGTCTTTCCCGGGTGGCCCCAGATCCATCGCCGTTTCTTTGATAATCCGGACCACTTCCGTATTTTTCAGCTTCGGATTGACCGAACGGATTAGCGCCGCCAGCGCGGTAACGTGCGGGCTGGCCATCGAAGTTCCGGACAGTGCCGCATACTGGTTGTTCGGATACGTGCTGGCGATGTTGACGCCCGGTGCGGCTACGCCGACATAGCCGCCGTAGTTGGAGAATGCCGCCTTCTGCTTTTTGGCATCCACCGCGGCCACGCCGAGCACTTCCGGATAAGCCGCCGGATAACCCGGACGTTCCGTGTTATCGTTGCCGCTTGCGGCAATCAGGACGACGTCGCGGTCGTAGGCATACTTGATGGCGTCGTGCAGGAACTGGGCGTCGGCATAGTTGCCGAGGCTCATGTTGATGACCCTGGCCCCGTGATCAGTTGCCCAAATAATGCCCTGCGCAACAGCATAAGTGCTGCCTGCGCCGCTGGAATCAAGCACTTTGACCGGCAAGACGCGGTTATACCAGCTCATGCCGGCGACGCCCAAGTTGTTGTTCACGATGGCCCCGATGACTCCGGCCACATGTGTGCCGTGTCCGACGTCGTCGACCGGTCTGGCCCCGGGCTGGATCGCATTGTAGCCGGCCATCAGATGGCCTTTCAAATCTGCATGGTTCACATCGACCCCGGTATCAACGATTCCGACGATGACATCCGTCGATCCTTTGGAGACGTTCCAGCCGGCCTCCGTTTCGATCTGCGGTAAATTCCATTGGTACCGCCGATATAGCGAATCGTTCGGCGTAATTACCGCTGCCGAATTCGGGGGCTGAACGGGTGCAATTTCGTTCGTCAAGTAAAGAAAATGCGGCTCGGCGTAATCGATGTCCCATTTCCCGAAATACCCCATGAGCTGCTTTGCTTCCATGCCTGGCGATTCGAAGACGTAAGTATAGCCAAGCGTGTTGACATGGCCTCCGCCAATTTCTTGCCGGATACGGGCAAGGTCGTTCTCGGAAGGCTGCTGCTTGAATTTGACGACGACTTGATTCGTGTGATAATGGCTCGTTCCCTGGTTGTCTTCAGGATGACGAACCTGCACGTTCTGAAGCGATTTCGAATCGACCGATTCAATCTTGTAGCGGCCTTCCGCCGGGTACGGCTCCATTCTTAAATTTTTCTTCTGGTGATCGGCCACCTGAGCGAGAATTTGTTGGCGCACAGCGCCGACAATCCCGGATGCGCCATCCGCTGCAGGAACGCCAAGAACGAAATACGTGCTGCCGTCCGCTTGAAACGGCGGAGATTGATACGTCTTTCCATCGTTAACCTGCCGCTTCGCTTCTTCCATGTAAGGGTGCGAAGCTTTTGCCGCCGCCTCGTTCAGTGTGCCTGCTGCGATGCCTTGGTCCAAGGTTTGGTCCCGTTTGGTACGAACCAGACGCTCCATATGCGGATGCTCGGCTTGGGTCGCTTGAAGCGTTTCCTGCGCTTTGCCGTCCGCTTGCGTATGCATGTCCTGAACGACACGGTGCAATTCCAGGCTGCACTGATTGCGGCACAGTTCGTCCGTGCGGGCCACATCCTGATTCAGCATCGTTTGCTTCATTTTCAGCTCGGCGGCAGGCGTAACCGTCTCGGGTTTGGGGGCCTGATCGCCGCGCGGGAAGAAAAGCGCTACCCCGGCAATAACAAGAGCGATCGATAAAGCGTATTTCCACATGGGCCGTTGCCTCCTGATCGGAACAGTGTGTACGTCAATAGAATCCCCTTCGCGGACAGTTTAAAAAGCAGCAAAGTTATCCAAAAAGGAGCAGTCCGAAACAAAGGACTTCTGGATGTTTTTCATATTACTTTTACATACGTTTTATGGTACGATGGTATCGAGAAGGTCGTTTTGCCCATACGTTCTGTTTTTTTAAGTTGAGGAGGTCTTTTAAGCGATGGCAGTATTTCATGTGAAAACACTTTGTGAAACGACAAGGACCAAGCTGAGCGAGGCAATCGCCAAAATGGAACAATTCCTGAACGGACATTCTTTGCAGCAGCTGAATACCGATAATGACGAAGCGATGGAAGAATTTTATAAAGGTTATTTGACCGATACGAGACATTTGTTAGTGTTCTGCGAGGTGGCGTACGAGAAGCTCGGCGTGGCGCTGCGCCGTCCGAATTTTAACGTCGATTATGCCGAAAAAGTGCTTTACGACGTTTACCATAGCTGTGTGAACAGCTTCTTTTATCCGAAAAATGAATGCTATTCCGAAGACGGCCGTTATGCTTATACCGGTCAGGATGCCATCCGCTTCCGTAAAAAGCCTGTACGCGACGTGCGCGATTTGACGATTGAGCTGTCCAAAATGTTTGAGACGCTGCGCGAAGATTTGGCTTATTACGAAACCGACTATATTACGCAAAAACGGATGCAGGGCGAGAAAGTATAATTCGTCCGATCCGAGACATATTGTGAAGAGATGCTTCGATTCGGGCATCTCTTTTTGTTTAATTAAATGAAAGGAAGAGGTTCTCTGATGCGGCCAAAGATGAATGAGGAAGAGCTGGTGCAAGCGTCCATACGGATGATTCGGTTAAACCAGCACCCGGAAGGGGGATATGTGGCCTGTCCGCTTTTTGCGCACTATGCCTACGGTTGGTTAAGGGACGGCAGCTTCGTCGCATACGCCATGGATACGGCGGGAGAGCACGACAGCGCGGCTTTATTTTATGACTGGGCCAACCGGATTATCGCTTCCAAGCAAGGTCATATCCGCTATTTGACGGATAAGCAAGCCCGAGGGGAGCACGTGTCGCTTCACGAATTTTTACATACCCGTTATCATCTGGACGGCCGGGACGATACAAGCTCGGAATGGGGGCATTTCCAGTTGGACGGCTACGGAGCGTGGCTGTGGGGGGTGACGGAACACCTTCGCGCGGTCGGATCGGACCGGATTCCGGATACGTACCGGAACAGCGTTGATGCTGCGGTCGATTATTTGCGCGCGTTTTGGCGGTATCCAAACTTCGATTGCTGGGAGGAGTACGGCGAGCGTGTGCACCCTTCGACGCTGGCCTGCATTTATGGCGGGCTGGAAGGAGTTGCCCGGCTGGACGGCAATGCGGAGCTGCATCACGTATGCTCGGAAATAAAAGAGTTCCTGCTGCAGCATGGCGTACATGCGGAAGAAAACGGTCATTTTGTCAAAAACATAACGCCTGTCCCCCAAGGGGATTCCGCAGCTTACGTAACGGGCGATGCCGGAGTAGACGCGAGTCTGCTGTGGCTGGCGGAGCCGTTCCGCGTATTCGATCCGCAGCATCCGGTTATGCGGAAAACGATCGAAGCGATCGAGAATGAGCTGCGTTCAGAGACCGGAGGCGTCCGCCGTTACGCAAGCGATACCTACTACGACGGGGGAGAGTGGCTGCTGCTGGCGGCTTGGTCCGGATGGGTCCAACTGAAGATAGGTAACCGGGAGGAAGCCGTACGCTCGCTGGAGTGGATCGCAGCGCAGGCGGACGAATTGGGCCGGTTACCGGAGCAGGTGAGGCGTCCGCATGGCAGCGAGGAAACCTATGACGATTGGGTCCGCCGCTGGGGGCCTCCGGCAACGCCGCTGCTGTGGTCGCATGCGATGTTTATGGTGCTATATTACAAGCTGCGGGCCCGGGCCTAGAGTATATCCCCTTTTCGATGCGGGAAAGCTGAGAAAGGGGTGATTACGATGCCAGATGTCAAATGCAGCGTCGCCAACTGCGAATATTGGGCGCAGGGAAACAATTGCAACGCCAACGCGATTATGATCGAGATCGACAAACATGCAGACGTGAAATATGACGCCGAGTTCGGAGCCGAGTTCGAAGATCATCAAGACCGGGCTGCGGGCTCGCAGAACACCTGTTGTCACACCTTCGAGCCGAGAAAATCGAAATAAGCACCGTTTTTTCCGGAAGTGTCAAGCGTTCATTTCTCTCAGGAAGGGAAGGGGACCGAATGAAACGGAAGCTCGGAAGACATCCCAGTTCGGTTCGGGATGACAGGTCGCTGCGGAAGTTCAAGCACGAGCAGCTGAGAAGGGAACCCGGTCGCAAAACGCACGACGAATTCGCTGCGGAGATCACTTATCCCGGCGGCGGTTCACGGCAGGAGAGATCCCGCATAACGCAGCCTGTGGCCGTAACGGAAAACGGTACAGAGGAAAAGGCGGACACGTCTTACCGCTGGCTCGGATACACGGCGCTCGTGCTGTCTATTCTGGCGTGGTTTCTTTATCCGGCGCTGCTCGGCTCGACGTCAGCCCTGTTAGGGCTGTTTGCTTATATGCTGGGCGAGCGTTCGCTGGGCACATGGTCGATCATTATCGGTTTGATCGCGCTGGGCGGTTATTTCATTTTGGTTCCTCTGTACGCTTGAGACGGAGACGGCAGACCGGCAACCGGTCTGCCGTTTTTCTTTAGAATTTTATAGTGGCTGAGTCGCCCAAAAAAGTGTACAATGGGAAAAGAATCCCGGTACAAGGAGACTTCCGCAACCGATGAACTTATCGACAAAAGCTATCGATCCCTATACGATTAAAGAGCTGCTGCAGCTTCAGGTGATGAACCAATTAAGCTTGCTGACCTCCGGCAGAAATTCCGTTACCGCGCAAAGCGATAATACGGAATTTGCGTCCATATTGAACGGGCTGTTGGCTGGCATGGATTCGTCTTCGCCCCAGAGTGCGGCCGGCATGTCCGCAGGGGCCGGGCTCGTCCCCGGACAAGCTTGGGGCCCGGCTATGATAAGCGGGTTATCCGCCGCTTCTGAAGGCGCGCTCACGAGGAAGTTCGCTCCGGCTGCGAAGCCGTCGGCCTACGAACCGCTGATTCAAGAAGCCAGCCGCCGGTTCGGCGTCGAGCCCAGCGTAGTGAAAGCGGTCATCGATGCAGAGTCGTCGTTTAATGCCAACGCCGTTTCCGGTGCGGGAGCCAAGGGCTTGATGCAATTGATGGACGCAACCGGTCAAGGGCTGGGAGTGGACAATCCGTTCGACCCGGCGCAAAACATTCACGGCGGAACCCGTTATTTATCCAACCTGCTCTCCAAATACGGCGGCAGTCTGGGCACCGCGCTCGCCGCTTACAATGCAGGGCCTACAAGGCTGGATCGGCTCGGCATTCGAAACGATCAGGAATTAGCCGAAAAGCTGCATCTGCTGCCTTCCGAAACCCAGCAGTACGTACGCAAAGTATTGGCGTTGAAAGAGCACTACGAGGCATGAAATGAGCGAGACCAATCGTAGGCACTCCGTTTGCGGGGGCCGACCATTGGTCTTATTTTCTTCCCGGACTAAGCAGAGACTACGAAAAAGGGGAATGACCAAATGCTGTATATGGATTACGCGGCGACCTCACCTATGTATGACGAAGTCATCGGCGTCATGACCGAAGTGATGAAATCGCACTTCGGGAATCCGTCGTCCTTGCATAAGCTAGGTTTGGAAGCTGAGCAGCTTGTAGGACGTTCGCGGGAAACGATTGCGAACGCGCTTCGCTGCGACCCGAATGAGATCCGGTTTACGTCCGGAGGAACGGAGAGCAACAACCTGGCCATCCGCGGAGCGGCCTACCGATACCGGTCCCGGGGGAATCATTTGATCACTTCGTCCATTGAGCATGCATCAGTTTACGAAACCTTTCGTAAACTGGAAGAAGAGGGCTTTCAAGTGACCTATTTGCCGGTGGATGCTACAGGTCAAATTAAACTGACAGACCTTGAGCAAGCATTGACCAACGAAACGATTTTGGTCAGCGTGATGCATGTAAACAATGAAATGGGCAGGATTCAACCGATTGAAGCGATCGGCACCCTGCTGCGCAGCCGCCCCAAGACCTTGTTTCACGTCGATGCCGTACAAGCTATCGGGAAGCTCCCGGTCGACCCGAAGCGGCATGGAATCGATCTGATGTCCTGTGCCGCCCATAAGCTTCGCGGTCCGAAAGGCATCGGGTTCTTATACTGCGGGCGCGGGGTCGAATTGCAGCCGCTGCTGTTCGGAGGCGGGCAGGAGGAAGGGCTGCGTTCGGGGACGGAGAATGTCCCGGCTGTGGTAGGGATGGCCAAGGCGGTACGGATGGCCGTTCAGGAGCAGCCGGCATTTGCGGCGCATACGGCCAGACTGCGTGCCCGTTTGACCGAGGGAATCCGCCAAATTCCGGAGCTTGTATTGAACGGCTCGAAGCGGCCGGAAGATATGGCGCCGCATATTGTCCATTTTTCGTTTCCCGGTATGAACTCCGAGGTGCTCGTGCATGCTTTGGAGCAGCATAGTATCTATGTGTCGACCCGTTCGGCCTGCTCTTCGGGTGCGGAGAAGCCCAGCCGCGTGCTGTCGGCCATGGGTGCGGACCCGGCGGTCGCGGTCAGCGGCATCCGGCTCAGCTACTCGCTTCAGCAGACCGAGGACGATGCGGACCGCTTTTGTCGTGTGCTTAAACAGCTTGTAGAAGAGTTAAAACCGGCCATGACCGGCAAGAACGAACGGAGGTAACTTATGACACCGCAACAGGTCGTCCTCCGTTTGGGGGAATTGACGCTTAAAGGACGCAACCGCCATCGGTTCGAGCAAGCGGTTTTGCAGCAGCTGAAACGGGTATTGCGTCCTTGGGGAGCCATCAAGTATGAAAAAGAATTCGGGCGAATCACGTTGCATTTGAATGGCACGCCTTACGAAACGGTACGTGAGCCGCTCAAGACGGTATTCGGCGTTGCATCGTTCAGTCCCGTGCTTACGACTGAATTGGAGTTGGTGCGCGTGCAGGAAACGGCGCTCTTGGCGATGCGGGCCATGGACCCGCAGCCGCGGACGTTCAAGGTCAGCGTGCGCCGTGTGAACAAAAGCTTTCCGCACGATTCGCAAGAGATGAACCGGCTGGTCGGAGGCTATGTCTTAAGGGCGATGCCCGACCTGAAAGTGGACGTGCGTCGGCCGGAAGCGGAGCTGAAAGTCGAGCTTCGCGAACGGCAGGCGCTCGTATACAGCCAAGTGGACCCGGGCGCCGGCGGGTTCCCGCTCGGCTCGAACGGTAAAGCGGTGCTTATGCTGTCCGGGGGCATCGACAGTCCGGTAGCGGGGTATTTGGCCATGCGCCAAGGGCTGGCAGTGGAAGCCGTCCATTTTCACAGCTATCCTTATACCAGCGAAAGATCGCAAGAGAAAGTGAAGGAACTGGTCCGGAAGCTGGCCGTCTATGCCGGGCCGATCAAGCTGCACATGGTGCCGTTCACCGGCGTGCAGACCAAGATTCACGAAGCGTACCGGGAAAATTTGCTGATCACGCTGCTGCGCAGAGCCATGATGCGAATCGCAGAGAAGCTGGCCGAGGCGAAAGGGGCGGGTGCGATCGTGACCGGGGAGAGCCTGGGACAAGTGGCCAGCCAAACGCTGGCGAGCATGAATGCCATCGGCCGGGCGGTGCACCTTCCGCTGATCCGTCCGCTCGTTTGTATGGAAAAGCAGGAAATTATCCGCCTCGCCGAGGCGATCGATTCGTACGAAGTATCCATTTTGCCGTATGAAGATTGCTGCACGTTGTTTTTGCCGCCAAGTCCAAGCACCAACCCGAACTTGAAGGTCGTCGAAAGCATCGAAGCGGGGATGCCCTGGCTACAGGAAGAAATGGATGAAGCGGTGCGTAATACGGAAACCCTATGGATAGATACGGACCGTCGGACGGAACAAGAAGATCGATTCTCCTCTTTTTTCTAAGCTCATCCTATGCCATCGTTCGCCGGACTCCAGATCGAATTGAATGAGATGGAGGGTAACGACAATGCTGGATTGGTTCATTTTGTTTCTCCAAATTATGCTGATCAATATCGTGCTGAGCGGCGACAATGCCGTCGTCATTGCTTTGGCGAGTAAAAATCTGCCTTTGCATCAGCGAAAGCAGGCGATTTGGTGGGGGGCCTTCGGGGCGATCGCCCTGCGGGTCGTGCTCACCGTCATTGCCGTCTATATCTTGAAGGTGCCGTTCATTCAAGCGCTCGGCTCGGTGCTGCTGTTGTGGATTGCCATCAAGCTGCTGATCGATGAGGAGGATCATTCCAATGTGAAGCAGGCGGCTACCCTCGGCAAAGCGGTCAGCACGATTATTTTGGCCGATTTCGTCATGAGCCTCGACAACGTATTGGCCATCGCGGCCAAAGCGAAGGGAGAGGTCGGCGTGATCATTCTCGGGATCGGGCTTAGCATTCCGATTATCGTCTGGGGAAGCACTCTGGTTGTCAATTTGCTGAAGCGGTACCCCATTTTCGTTTATTTGGGAGCGGGCATTCTTGGCTATACCGCGGGGGAAATGTTTATCGCCGACGAGAAGCTGGCAACACGACTACTCGGGGATATTTCGCATTATGTGCTGCCGATCGTCACGACCTTGATCGTACTTGCATCCGGCGTGCTCAAGAAATGGGTGTTCCGGCCGCGTCAGCGGCATACCTAGACAGCTGGCAGACTATCGGAACGCCGCTTTTCATCAGGAAAAGGTATTGTAAATTATCGGTTAATCCCGCAAGCTATCTTGCGTTTTGCGGCATCTGCACGTATAATAAAGTGTGAATTGTAGCGTCGGCGCTTACGTCCGACGCTACTTTTGTGAACGGGCTGCGCTCCGGCAACAAGGAGCACGACATTGAGCCAAATTCAAAGAGAGGATTTTGAGACTGCATGCATTCGAGAGACAAAATTCGTAATATCGCCATCATCGCCCACGTCGACCACGGCAAAACAACGCTGGTGGATAAGCTACTTCAGCAATCGGGAACGTTCCGGGAGAACGAGGCAGTACAGGAACGCGCCATGGACTCGAACGATATCGAACGGGAACGCGGCATCACCATTTTGGCGAAAAATACGGCCATCCAATACAAAGACTACTTGATCAATATCGTCGATACTCCGGGCCACGCCGACTTCGGCGGCGAAGTGGAACGGATTATGAAAATGGTCGACGGCGTACTGCTTGTCGTCGACGCCTTCGAAGGAACGATGCCGCAGACGAAGTTCGTGCTGCGCAAAGCGCTGGAACAGCATCTGACGCCGATCGTCGTCGTCAATAAAATCGACCGTCCGAACGCCAGACCGGCGGAAGTGGTCGATGAAGTGCTCGATCTGTTCATCGAGCTGGGAGCAGACGACAATCAGCTTGACTTCCCGGTCGTTTACGGGTCGGGTCTTATGGGAATGTCCAGCCTGGACCCGGAAAAGCTGGGTGAAAACATGCAGGCGCTCTACGATACGATCGTCAACCATATCCCGGCGCCGACCGAGAAGGTCGACGAGCCTCTGCAGTTCCTGGTTACGCTGATGGATTATAACGAATATTTGGGCCGGATCGCCATCGGCCGCGTAAACCGCGGAATGGTGCGTCAAGGTCAGCCGATTGCGGTCATCAACCGCGAAGGGCAAGTGAAGCAGGCGCGCGTCGAGAAGCTTTTCGGCTTCCAAGGCTTGAAGCGCATCGAGATCGAAGAGGCAGGCGCGGGCGATATCATCGCGATCTCCGGGATCAAGGACATCAACATCGGGGAAACGCTGGCCGATCCGGCGAATCCTGAAGCGCTGCCGGTGTTGAAGATCGACGAGCCGACGCTGCAGATGACATTCCTCGTCAACAACAGCCCGTTTGCAGGCCGCGAAGGAAAATGGATAACGAGCCGCAAGCTGCGCGAGCGTCTGTTCAAAGAGCTGGAAACCGACGTCAGCCTTCGCGTCGACGAAACGGACAGCCCCGACGCGTTTATCGTATCGGGCCGCGGCGAGCTGCATCTCGGCATTTTGATCGAAAATATGCGCCGCGAAGGGTTCGAGCTGCAAGTATCGAAGCCGGAAGTCATCATCCGCGTGATCGACGGCCAAAAAATGGAGCCGATCGAGCGACTGATTATCGATGTGCCGGAAGACAGCATGGGCTCCGTTATGGAGAGCCTCGGCACGCGTAAAGCCGAAATGGTCAACATGATCAACAACGGTTCCGGCAGCGTTCGCTTGGAGTTTCTCATTCCGGCCCGCGGCTTGATCGGGTACCGAACCTACTTCCTGACGCTGACTCGCGGCTACGGGGTCATGAACCATGCCTTCGACAGCTACGGTCCATATGCGGGCAGCGGCGTCGGCGGGCGTCACGAAGGGGTGCTGATCTCCAGCGAATCGGGCACTTCCACGTTCTACGGCATGCTGTCGGTCGAAGACCGCGGCACCTTGTTCGTCGAGCCGGGCACGGAAGTTTACGAAGGCATGATCGTCGGCGAGCATACTCGCGATAACGACATCATCGTCAACATTTGCAAGGAAAAGCAACTGACGAACGTCCGTTCGGCGACGAAGGAAGATACGGTCAAAATGAAAACGCCGCGGCTCTATTCGCTGGAGCAGGCGCTAGAATATTTGAACGACGACGAATACTGCGAAATTACGCCGAAATCGATTCGCCTCCGTAAAAAAATATTGAACAAAGGCGAGCGTGAACGCTTCGAAAAGCAGCGTAAAATGGCGGAAGCCAACGCTTAATTCAACTCAATAAACAAGACGCGGGAAGCTCTGAGCAATCGGAGCTTTCTTTGCAAGTCTACATAAGGAGGATTCCGATGCTCGAATGGCTGAGGGCGCATCCGTTTGTGACATGGATCATCATCTTCGTGCTGATTACTTACGTGTACAATAAAGTGTTCAAGACGCGGAAACTGCCGATTCTGAAAGACGCTATCATTTACCTGATGCTGGCTCTCGGATCGGGGATGCTTCTATTCTTTCAACTGGCGGGGCTGCCGATTGTGCTCAGCCTGACCATCGCGGTCGTTTTGATGCTGATGGTGCGGATTCGCTATTACGTTCAGGACCGGGAAAACCGCAAATCGTAAGGGCTTGGCCCGATGGAGGTGCTTGGCTGATGTCGGACTTCTGGCTAGTCCCCTTATCGTGGGACGGGGAAACGGCTCTGCTTGGCGGAGAAAGGCTTCGGCTTGAGCCTGCGGACCTCAGGATGCGTTTTCTGGAAGCGATGGGACGAATTCACCCGCGGCTGCTGATGATGTTCAAAGCGCATTTGCTGCCGGAGGACGAGTCGGGCGAGGTTTGCGGTACGGAGGAACTCCCGTTTGCACTCGCGCAATCCGGCGATATTCGATTGTCCGCCGCAGCTGAGCCTTCGGAGACCATGGCTGTTACGGATGCGCTGCCGACTTGGCGTCTGTCCCATTGTGCTGAAGCGTATTTGAACCGGATGCTGACGGCACGGGAAGCGGCTGGGCTGCTCCGGCAAGTCGAAGCCGAACCGGAGGCGGAGCGATGGCTGAATGCTATGCGGACATGGACGGCCAGCGGCCGTCAAGTGATTTTGCTGAGAGAGGACTGAGAGCTCGTGAATTTACAGGATGCGGTGTTCAATTGGCTGCAGATCAGTATTGTGGCGGAGGCTCGGCCGGACGACCAGGCAGCATCGGAAACGAGAGATTTTTTTGAAACGATCCTGCGGGAGGACCATCATCTCGAACGGTTCGTCCGTACGGCCGACGAAGAGACCTATACGGTGGAGTACGAAGAGGCCGGGGGCGTCCGCCATACGAAAAGGTTCGACAGCGAGCTCGCCGAGCAGCTTTTAACGGATATTAACTCGAATCCGAAATACAATGATTGACATATAACCCCGGACGGCGAGATACAATAAAAATATCATTGTCCGAAGGGAGTGTCCGTGATAACTGCTGGTAGCTGGTACCTAACCCGTATGCTATAATGGTCTTAGATTCGGAGACAAACCTTTACAGGAGGGGAACCTATGACCGAAACGATCACAGCCTTGTCGGAACAGCTCTTCGATCTACTCCAAAAGGATTCGTTCGCTCTCTTGAGCACGATCGATCATGAAACCGGTTCGCCTGCGACAAGCGCCATTTCGTGGCTATTCGCTAAAGACCGGACGACGGTTCGTTTTGCCGTCGACCAGCGTTCGCGCATTTTGACGAACATCAAGCAGCATGCGCATGTGAATTTGACGGTTATCGGCGCCGGCTCCGTCTTCGTGATTTACGGAAGCGCGCGTCAGGTTGCCGAAGCTCTTGACGAGGTTCCGTTCAAGCTGGCTTGCTATGATATTGACATTGCTTCGGTGCGCGATGCGATGTTCTACGGAGCACGTATTTCCGTTGCGCCTGAATATGAAAAAACGTACGACAAGCGTGCCGCTGAGAAGCTGGACACGCAAGTGTTCGACGCGATGCAAAAAGCCTAAGACCGTTTGCTGTCCTAGGCTTTTTTTCCACCTCAAAAGACCGTTACGGATAGCTGCCTGGACTTGCGGACGATTACCTTTGAGCAGGCGGCTGCGATTGCAGCGGATTCACGTCACGCGGCATCTGCGGAACGATTCGGCCGATAATGGCCGCCATTTCCTCAGCGAAGCCATTGATCGGTCTGCCATTCATCGCTTGCTGCCTGATGTTCCACAAGCGCTGGTTTAAATCCATATCCGCGGTTACAAGCGCATCCACTCCGTACGGATCTTTTTTGAGCGCCTCCGCGACAGACAGCTTGATCGTTCCGACTTTCGCGCGATCCATTGCAGCCGGGACGTTGATTCCCACGACGGCCGTATTGCCGAAGACGACGCAATTGGCGCTCTCGACATTCGGCACGCTGACGGCGATTTGCTCCAGCCTGTTGGCCACGGCGCGGGGGTCCTGAATTTCTTTTTTCTGCGGTGCCGTTTGCTTTACTTGTACTTGCCGGTTCGAATCGGCGCTCTGCGGGGGGGCAGCTCCATTTTTTGGTGCTTGGTTACATCCTGACACGACAGCGGACAACATCAAGAGAGTCGCGACAAACATTTTCATCAGCATTCGTCCTTTCTTTTCGTCATCGGCTTTGGCTAGTTTGTCCTGACGGGAAAATTCCTATGTACTGAGCCGAACCAAACACCGAACCTGGGAGGGACTCATGATGAAAAAAATTTATGTGCTGGATACCAATGTGCTGCTGCAGGACCCGAACGCGATTTACGCTTTTGAAGATAACGATATTATTATTCCGGCCGTCGTCTTGGAGGAAATCGATTCCAAGAAACGCAACGCCGACGAACTGGGGCGCAATGCGCGCCAAATCTCCCGGATGCTTGACGGGCTCCGCAGCGACGGCCGGCTGTTCGAAGGCATCGGGCTTCCCGGCGGCGGCAGCCTGAAGGTGGAGCTGAACCATCGGAGCTTCTCGAAGCTGCAGGAAGTGTTCGCCGAAGTGACGAATGACAACCGAATTTTGGCGGTGGCGCTTAATTATTTGCTGGAAGAGAAGGAGAAATCCGATCCGAAGCCGGTTATTCTGGTCAGCAAGGACATGCTCGTCCGGATCAAAGCCGACGTGCTGGGCATTACGGCACAAGATTATTTGACGGACCGGGTCGTTAATGTGGCCGGAGATATTTACACCGGGCATCTGACCTTGCTGGTGCATCCTTCGGTCATCGACGAGTTTTACACGTACCGCTATTTAAGCATCAATTCGCTGCAGCTCGGCTATACGCTTCATCCTCACGAGTTCGTGATCCTGAAAGACGAGATGGGCACCAGTAAGTCGGCGCTGCTTAAAGTGAATGCCGACGGGAAGAAGCTGGATCCGCTTTACCTCAGCAACGATCCGATCTGGGGAATCGCGGCGCGGAACGCCCAGCAGCGGATGGCTCTGGAGCTGCTGCTTAACGACGATATTCCGCTGGTTACGCTGACGGGGAAAGCAGGCACGGGGAAAACGCTCCTGACGCTTGCTGCGGGCTTATTGAAGGTTGAGGATGAAAGGAAGTATAAGAAGCTGCTGATTGCCCGTCCCGTCGTTCCGATGGGCAAGGACATCGGTTACTTGCCGGGAGAAAAAGAGGAAAAACTGCGGCCGTGGATGCAGCCCATTTACGATAATTTAGAGTATTTGTTCGATACGAAAAAGCCTGGCGATATCGATAAAATATTGGCAGGGCTCGGCAGTATTCAAGTCGAAGCGCTGACCTACATCCGCGGGCGGTCCATTCCCGGCCAGTTCATCATCATCGACGAAGCGCAGAACCTGTCCAAACATGAGGTGAAAACGATCGTTTCCCGCGTCGGCGAGGGCAGTAAGATCGTTCTACTGGGTGATCCCGAGCAGATCGATCATCCGTATCTAGACGCCTCAAGCAACGGCCTTACGTACGTTGTAGAGCGCTTTAAGGAGCAAACGATCAGCGGGCACATCATGTTGGAGCGCGGGGAACGCTCACATCTGGCGCAGCTTGCCGCTGATTTGCTGTAAGGAGCTTAATGAAAAAACGGTGATGCCAACGATACGAATCGATCGTTGCACCACCGTTTTTTGTTGAATAAGCTGCTAAGGGGATCGCCGGTTTTACCGTTCCGGCGAATAAATCCATTCCACAGCGCCGCCGTAGGCGCGGGCAATGCCTTCCGCAAGCTCGGCCAGTTGGGCTTCGATGGCGAAGGCAGAGCCGCCTCCCGGCTCCGGCCAGGCTGCAAGCAAATGCTCCTCAAGCTGCGCTTCCGCCTGCTGCGGCTCGAAGGCCCGTCCAAGCTCCGCAGCAGCCCGCAGCCGGAATAAGGCGACAAGCTCCGCATATAGGTAAACGTTCTCCAAGCGGCTGACAAAGCCGTAATCGCCGAAGGCCGGATACATCGTGACTGGAGTTGGAAGCAGCAGCACGTTTAGCTCCTCGGAAGGAATGGCATACTGCTCCAAAATAGGTCTGAGCCGCTCCAGCTCTTCCGGGAACGAAAAAATCATCAACTCCTTGTCACGGTCGAACAAGGCGGTTTTTCCGGCCAACGCTTTAACAATCTGGGCATAATAGCCGGCCCGCTTGTCTTCGGGCAGATCCAGGGCTGCCGCATATTTGTGAACGGGCTCCGTCAACGTCTTCACGCTCCTCTTCTTCCGGATCGGCTCAGCTTAAAAGCTATAAGGCCAGCTTCAGCATGATGCTTAACTTTCCTTCCTCCAGCCGGACGCCGGTTACCTGCAAAAACGAGGCGATATGTTGGGGGTAGATCCCCAAATTAAAGCTTTTTTCGAATTCCTCCACCGTCGTGGAAGGCAGGGAAAAGCCGTTGAACTGCATTTCTAAAATCCGGAACCGGATAAACGGTTTGCTTGTTCCGTCTTCCATTGCGGCCATTTCGTAGCTTCCCCGGATCATGACGGCAATACCGCCTTCCTGCCCGGAGGCCGATATTTGATCGGGATAGAAGTGAAACGTCAGATTGCGGAACCGTTCGTCTTTTTTGCGCAAAAAATCGTTTAACTCGCTGTCCGTCATCTGAAACGTATAATTTACCCCGTTCATGACCAGATTGCCGTTCTTGTTCATGTCGCCGCCGGACGTCACCAGCTCGGGAAGCTGCTGCATCGCGCCCGCAAGCGCCTGGAAGTACGTTTTGAACAGCGGGATGCCCTTGTCCTCCCACAGCTTGTTAAGCTCGAGCATCTGCTGCTGAAGCAGCGCTGCCTGCTCCTTGCTATCGGCCAGCTGAGCGTTCACTTCTTTCTGGAGTGCGGCAAGCCGTTCCCGCTGCTGCAAGTAACGCTCTTTCGTCTGCTGGAGGGAGGTGTGGGCTTCGGCCAACTCCTTTTTGACCGAGGTCAGCCGCTGCCATGCATCCGTATGACGCTGCAGCGCTTGTTTATCGTTGTGCAGAATCATTTGCAGATAGTCGAGCACCGAAACCGCATCGGAGAACGAACCGACAGAAAACAGCAGGGTCCACAGCGAATCGCGGTCGCCCATATAATAAGAGCGGACGACTTTGGCGGCGTGTATTTTAGCCTCGCTTGTGGAATGCTCCGCTTCGCGAATTTGCTGTTCCGCGCTCTGCATCTGCGTTTGGAGCTTGATTTCCTGATCGGCAATGCGGCTTAGCTCCTGATCGATCTCATAGATGGTAAGGCCTTTCTGCAGCAAGCTTCTATCCGCTTGTCTGCTCTCCGCATACGCGGAATAGGGCCACAAGGCGGATAAACACCCATATACCGAGAAAAGCGCAAGGATAGCCCATTGGCGTATATTCACACGCATGTCCCTCCCGTCCTTTCAACTAAAGATTATCATAGGAATGGGAAAAACATGACAAAAAAATTCCACGGCGCTGTGCCATGGAAGGGCTTCCGTCACGTTACTTTTTGCCCGCTTGAGGCTTGGGGAGCAAACGTAAAATGTCTTCCGCATGTTTTACCTGCTTCGGCGTTTCTTTCGTAAAGACAGGTGTCTGATTGATCTCTTGCACCTTGTACGTCCATTCCACGCTGTTTTTTGCATCGTTTCCGCCTTCGACCGAAAAATAAAGCTTTCCGGTTTGCTCACGGATAAAACCTTGATTGTCGATCAAGATACTTAGCGTCGTAGGAGCTTCCATCTTGATCCGCTCCAGCGATGTTTTCCATTCCCCGGTTTGTCCCGTGCCGCTCAGTCCGCTGGTCATCAGCTCGTTAAGCGCGGACGGAAGTGCGGTTGTGAAATATTTTGCCGCTTCCTGCTTGTTCTTGTCCGTCACCGTAAGCGTAATACGCTTCGCCGGTTCGCCGTCGGCAAGCTTCTCGTCCTTACTGCCAGGCTGCAGCCAATTCGGGTTGACGCCTTCCAGCAGCTTGCCGGTAAGGGAAGCGCTCAGTCTTCCGGTGTTTTTGAGCTTGTCCGCTTGTTTGTCCAATGGCAGCATCAAATATTCGTCCGCCTTCGTAATGGCTGGCATCTGCAGATACATTTTGTTATCTTTAAGAAGAAACGGCAGTTCGATGGGCGAGGCCGCGCCTTTCGGCGTTAGTTTGACCGAGGTTTCCATTCGGACCGGATCTGCCAGCGAGACGAGCCCGCTGTATTCAAATTTGCTTTCTTTGACCAGGCCTAGCAAAGCGGCAGTTACTGGCTGCGAGCCCGAAAATAAAGAAGCGTCCAGTTTCAAGTCCGCTTCCCCGGCATATCGGTAGCTTTGGATTTGCTCCTGCTTGGCGACCGCTTGCATTAAATCCTGCTTTACCTGCTGATGATCGGTGCAGGCGGACGTGAGCAAAACGGTACAGCTAATAAGCGCCGCGCAGAAGACGGTTCGTGGTTTAAACAAGGCTCTGCTTCCTCTCCTATTTTTCTCATCCTATATTATAGCGAGTGGGGGAGGTTTTGTCTTTAGTAATTTGGCGAGAGGCGGTAGGCGCATGAAAACGGAGCAGGCGAACGATTCCCCGCTGCTGCAAGCGATTCGAGAACAGATTGAAATGCAGCCGGACCGGGCGATTTCGTTCCGGGACTATATGGATTTGTGCTTGTATCATCCGAACTGGGGCTATTATATGAATTCGAATCGCAAAATAGGGCGGGCGGGAGACTTTTATACGAGCGCTTCGGTCGGCAGCGTGCTTGGCGACATGCTGGCCGCCTACCTTCGGAGCTTTGCGGAAACGCGGACCGGCGAGATCTGCTTGACGGAGTGGGGAGGGGGCGACGGAGCTCTAGCGAGACAAATGCTTGACGCGATCCGGGGCGGCTCTCCGGCGCTGTATGCGCGGCTGCGCTTCATCAGCGTCGAAAGAAGCCCTGTCCACCGGAGCCTTCAATCGGAGGCGCTGGCGCCTCATACGGGGCTTGTGAGCTATCTCACAGCCGAGGAATGGCATGCGGCGGGTCCTTGGCATAACACGCTTGTACTGTCCAACGAGCTGCCGGACGCCTTTCCGGTGTACCGGATCATTCGCCGCGAAGCCGGATGGCGCGAAATTCGGGTTGGCTGGGATGACGAACGAAACTGCCTGACGGAGGTAGAAAGACCGTTAGTGGGCGGCGAGCTTGAGGCCTTTATCCGCAAGGAAGCGATCCCGCTGAGAGCGAGGCAGCGGTTCGAAGTCAATTTGGACGCGCTGCGCTGGCTTCGGGCGGTTGCCGGCAGCTTGGGGAACGGCAGTGTGCTGTTTACGATCGACTACGGGCACGTCAGGGAAGAGCTGTATGCTCCGCACCGGATGCACGGAACGCTGCTGTGCTACCGGAAGCATCAAGCTTCCGATACGCCACTGCAGTTCCCCGGCGAGCAGGATATGACCGCCCATGTCAATTTCAGCGCGTTGATCGATGTTGGGAAGGAAGCGGGGCTGGAGCTTGCGGGCCTGCGAAGCCAGAAGCAATTTTTGCTGGAGCAGGGATTGCTTGACGAGCTGAGCGATCATGACGCCCGGGACCCGTTTTCACCGCAGGCCCGTCGCAACCGGGCCATTCGGCAGCTGCTCCTCAGCGACCGGATGAGCGAGCTGTTTAAGGTGTTGATTCAAAAAAAAGGCGAACCGCGTTGAAGCTTGCGGTTCGCCTTTTTTGTCTCCGTATTCGCTTACTTTTTTCCGGACTGGCAGGTTTAGATGGACATTTTGAAAAATGACCAGTAGGTAAACCCCGTAAACGAAACAATCATGTACCCCCAAAAAATCAATATGTAGGTACGTTCGGACAATTTCATGTATCCTAACAGCGTGAAAATCGCCGTCTGGGCGAAAAAGATGAGCGCCATCGGAATAAAATCGCCGGCCAACGCCATGAGCCCGATTACAAGCGTCCAGAAGCCAAGAACGCGAAACATGCGATCCATCCTGTATCCCCCTCTCTTCGGTCACGATCAATACTTACGTACTATCCAACATTATAGCGAAAGCCTTTCTGCGTGTAAACGCCCAATCCGTGAATTTTAGTCAAATTTTTAGCCCTTCGCAACATATCGTTGCCCAAATCCACCAAAACGATGTATGGCCGCCTTGAAAATTGGCAATACAAATTACTAGAAAAGTATTCTATGAACTCTACCATGGGCATAGAGATAAAGTAACGCAGCATTTTATGCATCACGAACATAGATGCGGATGAACCTATAGGGGTTAGGAGGACGGCTTGATGACGGCAATCAGACAAGACGCTTGGAGCGAGGAAGACGATTTGATATTGGCGGAGGTGACGTTAAGACATATTCGCGAAGGCAGCACGCAGCTGTCCGCTTTTGAGGAAGTGGGCGAAAAAATAGGTAGAACCGCGGCCGCTTGCGGTTTCCGCTGGAACAGCTTCGTCCGCAAGAAACATGAGGCGGCGATTCAGATCGCCAAAGCGCAGCGCCAAAAAAGGAACCAGCACCGCAAGCATGCGAGCGCGTTCGCATCCGTTGCGGGCAGCGGCATGGGCGGCCCTTTGGTCTCGGAAGGCGCGGTGCGCAGCGACGGGATTGTGGAAGAGTTATCGATCGACGCCGTTATCCGCTTCCTGCGGCAGTGGAAAGGAAGCTATCAGGAAATGGTGCGGCACGTAAGGCAGCTTGAGAAGGAACTGAACGACAAGCAGGATGAGCTTGAACGGCTGCGCAGTCTCAATGACGAGCTCAGCCGGCAGGTTAGCGACGTTTCGACCGATTATCGCGTCGTGAACGACGATTACAAAGCGCTGATCCAGATTATGGACCGGGCCCGCAAGCTTGCTTTTCTCGCAGAGGAAGAAGAGGAAAGCAAAACCCGCTTTAAAATGGATGAAAACGGGAATCTGGAGCGGATCGAATAACCGGAACCGTTTCATAAAAAGGGAGAAACCCCCGAATCGGGCTGCTATGAGCACCCGTTCCGGGGTTTTTGTGCGTGTCCCGCCATTTTTTGCTATGATAGACTGAACAAACTTTTAGCGCACAGGGGAGAGAGACGATGGGCCGGTTTACGGTGATTGGCGCAGGAGCGCTCGGAACGTTGTTTGCGGTCAGATTATCTGAAGCGGGGCACGAGGTAGAGATCGTTGTCCGCCGTGCCGTGCGGAAAGCTGAAATCGAAGCTGCCGGACTGCGTTTGATCGATGCCGTCTCCGGATCGGAGGGAAAAAGCGATAGGGTAGTGATTACGGCTTTTCCCCGCGTTCGTCTGTGGGGGGAAAAGGAAGCGTTCGGGGGAAAGGATGGGAGCGGGCCGCATTTTATCCTGCTGGCCGTCAAACAGTCCGCCATAACCGGGGAGCTCGGGCTCGAACTCGGTCGGCGCATGGCCTCCTCGGCATGGATGGTCTGCCTGCAGAACGGAATCGGACATCAGGAGACGCTGGCAGCGCATGTACCGGCGGAAAGGCTGCTTTCGGCCGTGACGACGGAAGGCGCGATGATCTCCGCCGCCGGGGAAGCCGTCCATACGGGGAGCGGCATGACCTGGGTAGGCGCAGCAGGAGAGGAAAGGGCCGAAGTCTCGGAAATCGCGCAAAAAAATCTGGTATTTTGGCTGCAATTGGCAGGATTTAGCGCATCGATGTCGAAAAACATCTCTAGCCGTATTTGGCAAAAGCTTCTTATCAATGCCGTCATCAATCCGCTCACCGCCTTGCTGCGGGTGCCAAATGGCGAGCTGCTGAGTTTGCTGGGAGCCGGGGAGCTGATGCGTGCTTTGTACGAAGAAGGCATTGCTCTGGCGCGTGCGCTCGACATCCAGCTGGAGCCGGATCTGTGGGAGCAGCTGCTGGAGGTATGCCGGCGAACCGCAAACAACCGTTCCTCCATGCTTCAGGACATTACGGCTGGCCGTCTTACGGAAATCGACGCCATTACGGGAGGATTACTGCGGGAGGCGGATCGTAGCGGAATAGCTCTTCCGACGCATCTTACCATATACCGGCTGATCAAGGCGGCGGAAGCTAGGCACCGGCCCTGACGGCCTAACATTATCGATTGAAATCGGGTGATATCGCTTGACTGCATTGTTTGGATGGCTGCAGCAGCTTTATACGTTTCTTGCGGTAGTTCCGTTCGTAGCTTTTATCATCGTTTGGATTGCCGTTTACTATTATACGAAAGACAAGCGCAAAGCCACGCATCTCAGCATGGATATTACCACGTTGTTTCTTATCGGCTCCGTTGCGTTTATGAGCCGGAATTTGTTCGATTCGGGAATGCTGCTGTGGACGATCGTGCTGCTGTTTCTCGTAGCCGCCGGCTTGCTTGGAAATATGCAAAACCGGCTTAAGGGAAAGATCGATCTGATCAAAATCGCCAGAACGCTGGGACGGCTTGGTTTTGTGCTGCTGACGGCCTGCTATGTTCTCCTGCTGTTCATCGGCATCGGCAAATATATGATCAACTCGTAGAAGAGGTGAAGAAATGAGCGGCGAACAAAGTGCTGCATACGGAACGCAAATCCGAGTTGTAGCGCTTGGTGTGAATAAAATGCTGCCATTTTTGAGAGCCTAACCCACAGGCTCTTTATTTTGTGATTAGCCAATAAAAAGTGTTATAATGATACCAAAGAAGAAATAAATGGATATGTGTCAAAAAATTAGTACTGGATTTTATTAACCTCTGGTTGTATAATTTCTATTTGGTAACGGTTACATTCATCGAGGTATTTACTTTTTCGCTAGAATCCTATATCATCAAAGGGTGTTATGTAAGGTGTGAATTCTGTGTCATGTTATATAACACGACAGGAATTAACATATAATTACATAAATTAAAAAGGAGGAAGTCATTTTCATGAAGTATAATAAGCTTCTTGTCCTGGCATCGGTTACAGCTATGCTTGGTACGACCGTAGCCGGCTGTTCAGGCAACACGAACAACAATCAGCAAGCAGGGGGCACAGACAATAAAAAAGCTCCGGCTCAAGAAATTAGAATCAACCTTTCGGCAGAACCGCCGGCGATCGACAGCTCCATTGCAACGACGAACCCTTCTTTTACGATTCTTGCCGCGGTGAACGAAGGTCTGTATCGTCTGGATGCCGAAGGCAAACCGCAACCGGGGTTGGCAGCAAAGCTTCCGGAGATCTCCCCGGACGGTCTCGTATATACCATCACGCTTCGCGACGGTTTGACATGGGCCGACGGCGCTCCGCTGAAAGCAAGCGATTTTGTATGGGCTTTCCAACGTACTTTGGACCCAGCGACAAAAGCAAAATACGCAACGATGCTTTCCTGGATTAAAGACGGCGCTGCATTGAATAAAGCGAAGCCGGAAGAAGTGGAAGCGAAGAAAGCTGCGCTGGGCGTAAAAGCAAAAGACGATAAAACGCTTGTAATTACGCTGGAAAAACCGGTTTCGTTCTTTACCGAGCAATTGGCTAACCCGCTCTTCTTCCCGCAAAAACCGGATTTTGTCAAAGCGCAAGGCGACAAAAACGGCGCCGATGCCGACAAAATTATCGGCGCAGGTCCGTTTAAGATGGAAAAATGGGACCACGAGCAGCAAATCGTTCTCGTCAAAAACGACAAGTACTGGGATGCTGCAAACGTGAAACTGAACAAAGTAACCATCAACGTGGTGAAAGACCCCAATACCTCGCTCAACATGTACGATACGAATCAAGTCGACTTGACAATACTTCGCGGCGAGCAGTTCAATGCTTTCAAAGGCAAGCCTGACCTGACGCTGAAGAAAGAGTTCGTAACGGGCTACCTGATGTTTCATAACTCGAAATTCCCGGCTTTTGCCAATGCCAAAATTCGTCAAGCTCTGAGCATGGCGGTCGACCGCAAAAGCTTCAACGACGTCGTCAACGGCGGATCCTCCACTCCTTCGACAGGCTTGGTGCCGGTAGTCGTTCTTGACGGCAACAAACAGGAATTCCGTAAAGTAGCGGGCGATACCCAACCTGCTTTCGATGTGGCAAAAGCGAAGCAGCTTCTGGCTGAAGGTCTGAAAGAGTTGAACATGACTTCCTTGCCGAAGTTCAAGCTGACGGCTGACGATAACGAAGGCGCGAAAAAGACGATTGAGTTCGTCCAAGCTCAATGGAAGCAAAACCTCGGTGTCGACGTGGAAGGTGAACCGCTTCCGTTCCCTCTGCGCGTGAAAAATATGCAGGAAAACAATTTCGAGGCTCTGTTCGCGCTGTGGGGTGCCGACTATAACGATCCGATGTCGTTCCTCGACCTGTGGCTGTCCGACAACAAATCCTTTAACTATGTTGCATACAACAGCAAAGCGTATGACGATCTGGTCAAAGGCGCAGACAAAGAAGTTGATTTCGTGAAACGTTCGAAAATGCTGGTCGATGCCGAGAAGCAGCTGATGGCTGATCTTCCGATTTCCCCAGTTTACTTCCGTATGACTCCTTACGCGAAGAAACCGAACGTAGAAGGCCTGATTTTGCCGCCTAAGTCCCAAGAGTGGGAACTGAAATGGGTTTCCATTAAGTAATCCGTTTCTCCGGATGAAACATAGTAAGTCGTGGCTGATTCGTCAACGAGGGGGCCGTTCTGATCTTTGGAACGGCTCCGATTTTTTCTGTAACGCATTTGCCTCTGTTCGGAGGAAGCGGAGCTGCTTCGCAAACATAGTCTTGCTTAGGATTCGGTCTATGCTTGCGAAGCAGTTCGGCTGTTTCCAATCGAGCCTTTTCGAGCCTTGCTGCTTATCCTTGTTTGAATTAGTTCAGGAGGTGTGCCATGCTTCGCTATTTGCTGCGTCGTTTGGGTTATATGGTAATTACCTTGTGGCTGGTTGTTACCTTCACATTCGTGTTGATGAAAAACTTGCCAGGGGATCCGTTCGGGGAAGAATCGCAAAAATTGACGCCCGAGCAAAGAAAGCTGCTCTATGCTCAATACGGTCTGGATCAGCCGATCTGGCAGCAGTATCTGAAATACATGAATAACGTGATCCACGGTGATTTGGGCGTGTCCTTCCAGTTCCCGACGCGTAAAGTCACGGAGATTATTCATCAAGCATTCCCGGCTTCGCTGGAGCTCGGCTTGTGGGCGCTCGGGATTGCCATTACGGTCGGATTGATTCTCGGCATTATTGCAGCTTTGAATCATAACAAAGGCCTCGATGTCACGGCGATGTTTACGGCAATTGTCGGGATCTCAATTCCATCATTTGTTCTAGGACCCTTGCTGTCTTATTTTATCGGGGTGAAGGCGAGTTGGATAGGGCTGCCTCCGGGGATGTGGACAGGGGCTTCATCCAGGATACTGCCTTCCATCGCCTTATCGTTCGGTACGATTGCCATCCTTGCTCGGCTCATGCGGACGTCCATGCTGGACGTGCTAAATCAGGACTATATCAAAACGGCGAAAGCCAAAGGGTTGTCCCAGTCGGCCATCGTTTTTAAACATACAATCCGAAATGCAATTCTTCCGGTTGTCACCGTGCTGGGGCCCGTATTTGTCGGTTTGATCACCGGTACGCTGATTGTAGAGCAAATTTTCGTCGTACCGGGATTAGGGAAGCACTTTGTCCAATCGATTTATTCCAACGATTACACCATGATTACAGGATTGACCATTTTCTATGCGTTTATTCTTATCATCGTGCTCTTTATTACCGATGTCATTTACGGTTTGATCGACCCGCGCATTCGTTTGGTTAAGGGAGGTAGCAAATAATGCAGATGTCCAAAGACCTGTTCCAGCCGGTTGTCCGAGAGCAAGTCGGCCGGGAAACTGTCGTTCGCCCTTCCATCAATTACTGGCAGGATGCGTGGAGAAGGCTCAAGAAAAACAAGCTGGCCATGTTCGGCATGACAACGCTTGTCATCTTGATTTTGCTTGCTACGTTCGGACCGATTTTTTCGAGCTACGATTACGCTACGCAAAACTACGATATCAAAAACTTGCCGCCTTCCGCGGCGCACTGGTTCGGAACCGACGATTTCGGCCGTGACCTGTGGGTGCGCGTATGGTGGGGAACAAGGATTTCACTTGCCATCGGGATTATTGCCGCGCTGCTTGACCTCGTATTCGGAGTAATTTACGGGGGCGTTTCGGCCTACTACGGAGGCCGGGTGGACGATATCATGCAGCGTATTATTGAAGTCATTCACTCTATCCCGTTTCTGCTGATCTCGATCCTGCTGATCATCGTTATCGGTCCGGGCTTCATGACGATCATCATCGCTTATGCCATCACCGGCTGGGTGCCAATGGCGCGGCTGGTCCGCGGTCAAGTTCTGACCTTGAAGGAGCAAGAGTACGTGCTTGCGGCCAGAACGCTGGGCGCAGGAGGCGCGCGCATTATTTTCCGCCATTTGGTACCGAATGCGCTCAGCTTGATCATCGTGCAAATTACGTTTATCGTTCCTTCGGCCATTTTCGTCGAAGCGTTCCTGAGCTTTATCGGCCTCGGAATCCGCGTGCCGCTTGCTTCGCTCGGATCGCTGCTGTCCGACGGTGCCAACTCGATTCGTTATTTCCCGCACCGGGTTATTTTCCCGACGATTGTTTTCAGCTTGATCCTGATGAGCTTCAACCTGCTCGGTGACGGCCTTCGCGATGCGCTCGATCCGAAGATGAGGAAGTAAGGAGGGTGCCAAAATCATGAGCAATAATATATTGGAGGTTCGCGACCTCAGAGTATCGTTTCGCACCTATGCCGGTGAAGTGCAAGCCGTTCGTGGCGTTTCCTTCGACCTCAAGAAAGGGGAAGTGCTCGCCATCGTAGGCGAATCCGGCTGCGGTAAATCGGTGACGGCCCAAACGATTATGCGGCTCATTCCGACGCCTCCGAGCATAATCAAGAGCGGATCGATCAAATTCGACGGCAAAACGGAAATTACTAAAATTTCAAATAAAGGAATGGAAAAAATCCGCGGCTCCGAAATGGGGATGATTTTCCAGGACCCGATGACTTCGCTCAACCCGACGATGACGATCGGGAAGCAAATCACCGAAGGGCTCGTTAAACATCAGGGCTTAAGCGCAAGCGAAGCGCGGAAGCGTGCAGTCGAGATTTTGAAAATGGTCGGCATTTCCAATCCGGAAGGCCGGATCAGCCAATATCCTCACGAATTTTCGGGCGGGATGCGCCAGCGCGTCATGATTGCGATTGCGCTTGCCTGCAATCCGAAGCTGCTTATTGCCGACGAGCCGACGACTGCTCTTGACGTGACGATCCAAGCGCAAATTATCGAACTGATGAAGAAGCTGTCCGAGCAGACGCATGCCTCGATTATCGTGATTACGCATGACCTCGGGGTCGTTGCGGAGATGGCGCAGCGCGTCATCGTCATGTACGCCGGCAAAGTCGTAGAGCAGGGCACGGTTGACGAGCTGTTCTACGATTCGAAACATCCGTATACCTGGGGCTTGCTTCGTTCCGTTCCGCGTCTGGACCAAGACAAGGATGGCGAATTGGTGCCGATTCCGGGGACGCCGCCGGATTTGTTCGCCCCGCCGAAAGGCTGCGCTTTTGCAGCGCGTTGTCCTTATGCGATGAAAGCCTGTCTGGAAGTCGATCCTGAGCATACGAAGCTTTCCGAGACGCATTCGGCGGCCTGCTGGCTCCTGCATCCCGATGCGCCTAAAGTAGAGCGACCTGTAGAAGCTGGAGGTGCGGCACGATGAAGGGCAATCCGATTTTGGAAGTACGCGATTTGCAAAAACATTTTCACTTGGCCGGCGGCAAGACGTTAAAAGCCGTCGACAAGCTTAATATTTCTATCGGCCGCGGAGAAACGTTCGGCTTGGTGGGCGAGTCCGGCTGCGGCAAGTCGACGGCCGGACGCACGATCATCCGCCTATATGAAGCGACGAGCGGCGAAGTGTTGTTCAACGGCGAGAACGTGCATACGATGCGTGGAAACAAGCTGCAAGAGTTTCGACGTCATATGCAGATGGTGTTCCAAGATCCGTACGCCTCTTTGAACCCGCGGATGACGGTTGGCAAGATTATTGCCGAAGGACTCGACATTCATGGTCTTGCCGACGGTAAACAGCGCAAGCAGCGCGTTAGCGAGCTGCTTGATGCGGTAGGTCTGAACGAGGAGCATGCGAGCCGCTTCCCGCACGAATTTTCGGGCGGACAGCGTCAGCGGATCGGCATTGCCCGTGCGCTGGCTATCGAGCCTCAGTTCATCATCGCGGATGAGCCGATCTCCGCGCTGGACGTATCCGTTCAGGCGCAGGTCGTCAACCTGTTCAAGAAGCTGCAAAAAGAGCGCGGTCTGACCTACCTGTTCATCGCGCACGATCTTGCGATGGTGAAGCATATTTCCGACCGTATCGGCGTTATGTATCTCGGCAAGCTGGTCGAGGTAACGACCTCTGAGGAGCTGTATGCGAATCCGCTGCATCCTTACACGCAATCGCTGTTGTCCGCGATCCCGATTCCGGATCCGGAGGTGGAGCGCACTCGCGAGCGGATTATTCTGGAAGGCGAAATTCCAAGTCCGCTGGACCCGCCGAGCGGTTGTCCGTTCCGTACCCGCTGCCCGAAGGCGATGCCGGAATGCGCGGCAAGCATGCCGGAGTTCAAGGAAGTCCAACCCGGTCACTTTACGGCCTGCCATTTATATTAACCTTCGAAGCCTCTGCATGTGCAGGGGCTTTTTCACTATAATGAAATGATCCGATCCGTTCGCGTCACCTTTTGACGATTTCCCGGATCACGTGTAAAATAGTAATGCTTGTGTTAAATTACAAACCAGAAGCGACTTACATTTTAAAAGGAAGGGTGGCGGGCGGATTGCGGATAGAAATAATGCAGTGGGACTCCGGCCAACCTTTGGCAGGGGATTATTCCGACCATTTTGAAAAAATAAGCGCGTTTTTCGATTACAATCCTTCAGATGCCGACAGTTGGGAGGCGCGTGCGGCTTGGATCGACCGCGAGCGGATTCATGGAGCCGACCGCCGGCAGCTTGCGGAAACGCTGCGACGGTACAACGAACGGGCGGGGGCTTCGCCGGAAGCGCTTCGTTCGATCGAGCTGCTAAAGGATTCCCGTACGCTGTGTATCGTAGGAGGCCAGCAGGCCAGTTTGTTTACCGGACCGCTTCTAGTTATATACAAGGCGATTACGCTGATTCGGGCGGCCCGTGAAGCTTCGGAGAAGCTGGGGCGGCCGGTGGTGCCGATATTTTGGATTGCCGGGGAGGATCATGATTTTGACGAAGTGAACCATGCGTCGGTTCTGACGACGGATCAGCAGCTCCAGAAGATCAAGCTGCAGCATCCGACCGGCTTGCGCACCTCCGTCAGCCGGACGCCAATCTCGCCGGAGCAGTGGAGCGAGGCGCTGGCTGCCCTTGAGCAGACGCTTATGCCTACGGAGTTCAAGGAAGGGCTGATGGAAGCGCTGCGTTCGTCGACCGAGGGAGCCGTCTCCTTGACGGACAGCTTGGCGCGCCTCCTTTCCGCTTGGTTCGGACATGACGGGCTTGTGCTGGTCGATTCGGATGACCCGGAGCTGCGGCGGCTCGAAAGCCCGATGTTCCGCCGATTGACGGAGCAAAGCGGTTCAATTAACGAAGCGCTGCTTCGGGGGCAAGACAAGCTGCGGGAAGCGGGATATGTGCCGCAAGCGGAGGTTTCCGGCAATGGTGCGAACTTATTCGTTTTCGACGAACAAGGAGAGCGCATTCTGCTTTATGCGGACGGAGAGGGCGGCTACACGGACCGCAAAGGAGAACGCCGCTTCGGCCGGGAGCAGCTTTTGCAATGGGCGGAGGAGGCCCCGGAGCGGCTGAGCAACAACGTGATGACGCGGCCTTTGATGCAGGACTATTTGTTCCCCGTACTCGGAACCGTATTGGGACCGTCGGAGATCGCTTATTGGGCGCTGACGCGCGAAGCGTTTCATACAGTGGGCATGCGGATGCCGATCGTGCTGCCGCGTCTGGGCTTCACCCTTGTGGAAGGCACGATCCAGAAAAACATGCAGAAGTACGGGCTTGCCATCGGCGACGCGCTGTACCGCTTGGATGAGAAGCAGCAAGCTTGGCTTCGGGAGCAAGACCAGCTTCAACTGGAAGCTCGCTTTGCCGAGGTGAAAGAGCAATTTCGCGCCAGCTACGAGCCGTTGATCGGAGCGATAGCGGCCATTAATCCCGGATTGCAAAAATTAGGCGAAACGAATCTGGGGAAAATTATCGAGCAAATCGATTTCTTGCAGCACAAAGCGGATGACGGCCTTCGTTCGCAGTATGAGGCAGGGCTGCGGCAATTTGCCCGCATCGGGCTTTCCGTGCTGCCTGACGGCAAGCCGCAGGAGCGGGTGTATAATCCGCTCGCGTATTTGAACAAATATGGCGACAGTTGGGTGAGGGAACTCGTGGAAATGCCTTTGCCACTGGACGGGAAGCATCGTATATGTTACATGTAAATACGTAGAGAATTTATGATCCAAGGAGGACGTTACCGATGGCAAGTACGATTGACCGCAGCATTATCCGCGACATTGCGCTCGCGCCAGAAGGACATTTGAAGATCGATTGGGTGAACGCTCATATGCCGGTGCTTAACCGCATCCGCGAGCAATTCGAGAAGGAACAGCCGTTTAAAGGGCTGAAAGTCGCCATATCGCTTCACTTGGAAGCCAAAACGGCCTATTTGGCCAAAGTGGTGCGAGCGGGCGGCGCCGAAGTAACCATTTGCGGCAGCAATCCGCTGTCCACGCAGGACGACGTGTGCGCGGCGTTGGTGGAAGACGGCATTACGGTATTTGCGAAGTACAACCCGGAGCCGAAGGAATACAAGGAGCTGTTCATCAAGACGCTCGAAACCGAGCCGGATCTGATCATTGACGACGGCGGAGATCTGGTGACCATTCTCCACTCCGAGCGCAAAGACCTTCTCAAAAACGTGCGCGGGGGCGCGGAAGAAACGACGACGGGTATTCTTCGCCTGAAATCGCTGGAGAAGGACGGTCAGCTCCAATTCCCGATGGTTGCGGTCAACGACGCCTTCAGCAAATATTTGTTCGATAATCGTTACGGTACGGGCCAATCCGTTTGGGACGGCATCAACCGGACAACGAACCTCGTCGTTGCGGGGAAAACGGTCGTCGTCGTCGGCTACGGCTGGTGCGGCAAGGGCGTGGCGATGCGCGCCAAAGGGCTCGGCGCCAACGTCATCGTGACGGAAATCGACGCCATCAAAGCGGTTGAAGCTTACATGGACGGCTTTGCGGTGATGTCGATGAGCGAAGCGGCCAAGGTGGGCGATTTCTTCGTAACGGTAACAGGCAACCGGGACGTCATCCGCGGGGAGCACTACAAAGTCATGAAGGACGGAGCGATCTTGTCCAACGCCGGTCACTTCGACGTAGAAGTAAACAAACCGGAGCTGGAGGCCATGGCCGTATCCGTACGGACGGTTCGCCGCAACATCGAGGAGTATACGCTTCAAGACGGACGAAAGTTTTACATTTTGGCTGAGGGACGCCTTGTTAACCTGGCTGCAGGCGACGGACATCCGGCGGAAATCATGGACATGACGTTCGCGCTTCAGGCGATGTCCTTGAAGTACGTGAACGAGAACTACAAGCAAATCGGCCAGAAGGTCGTCAACGTGCCTTACGAGCTGGATGAGCAGGTAGCCCGCTTCAAGCTGGCTTCGCTCGGCATCGGTATCGACACGCTGACCGAAGAGCAAAAAGCATACTTGGACAGCTGGGTGGAGCATTAATCCGCATCCGGCTATCGAATCTCCCTTTGATGCAGAAGCGTCAAAGGGAGATTTTTTTAGCCACGGGACAAAACAGAATAACCGAAAAAAATCCTGCGGTCGTCTAGGGACGAAGCAGGATTTTTGGTTAGCGTGACGAATCATAACTATACAAGTGGTGGAAAGTGGGGTAAAGTGGTGGGAAAGGGGGCGACGAGTGGTGTTCATGGGGGAGTACCAACATACCGTTGACGAAAAAGGCCGGATGATCGTGCCGGCCAAGTTTCGCGAAGCCCTGGGAACATTATTCATCGTCACTCGCGGCCTGGACCAATGTTTATTCGTTTATCCCATGAACGAGTGGGCGGTGCTGGAGCAGAAGCTCAAAGCGCTGCCACTCATGAAATCTGACGCGCGCGCCTTTACCCGGTTTTTTTTCTCCGGCGCCACCGAATGCGAGTTGGACAAGCAGGGCAGGGTCAACCTGCCGAACAATCTGATCGGGCACGCCAAGCTGGAGAAAGATTGTATCGTTATCGGCGTTTCCAATCGGGTGGAGATTTGGAGCAAGTCGATCTGGGAAAACTACTTCCAGCAATCGGAGGAATCGTTCGCCGAAATTGCGGAGAAACTGGTCGATTTTAACTTTGATCTATAACCCCGGGAAAAGCCGGCGTAGGAGGAGCAGCGGGATGTTTCATCATGTGACCGTACTTAAGCAGGAAGCAGTGGAAGGATTACATATACAACCGGACGGCGTCTATGTCGATTGTACGCTTGGCGGAGCGGGGCACAGCTTCGAGATCGCCTCACGCCTCGGACCGGAGGGCTTGCTTATCGCCTTCGATCAAGACGACGCGGCGCTTGCCAATGCCAGGGAGCGGCTCGCTCCGGTTATGGACCGGGTGAAGCTGATCCGCAGCAACTTTCGCTATTTGGAGCGCGAGCTTTCCCAAGTGCCGCGTGCTTTAAGAGACGGCCGTCCGCAGGTGGACGGGATTTTGTTCGATTTGGGCGTGTCGTCCCCGCAGCTCGACGAGGCAGACCGCGGCTTTAGCTACAATCATGACGCGGAGTTGGACATGCGGATGGATCAAACGGCTCCGCTGACGGCGAAAGACATCGTCAACGATTGGTCGGAACAGGAGATTGCAAAAATTTTATTCGAGTACGGAGAGGAAAAGTTTTCGCGCCGCATCGCAGCGACAATTGCCTCAGCTCGCGCCAAGGCTCCGGTCGAAACGACGGGTCAACTTGTCGAACTGATCAAGGAATCGATCCCCGCAGCGGCAAGGCGTACCGGACCGCATCCGGCCAAGCGCAGCTTTCAGGCGCTGCGGATCGCCGTAAACGACGAACTTGGCGCCTTCGGGGACGCGCTGGAGCAAACCATCCGCTGTCTGGCCCCGGGAGGACGGGCTGCGGTGATTACCTTTCATTCCCTCGAAGACCGGATATGTAAACAAACGTTTGTCAAATATGTGGCCAAGTGCACGTGTCCACCTGACTTTCCGATATGCGTGTGCGGATCTGCCGGTATCGTTAAACTGGTGAACCGCAAGCCGATTGAAGCCGGGACGGAAGAGCTCGAAGCGAATCCGCGCGCCCGCTCGGCCAAGCTGAGAATTGCGGAAAAACTGATGAACTGAGGGGGAAAAGCATCTTGCCGGCATATATTCAAGGAAATTTAGCAGTTGAACAGCGATCCGAGAACAAAGTCAAAGTCAAGGAAAGGAAAAAGATTGTCTACCGGAACAAATCGTTGCCGGTACAAGAAAAGCTGCTCTATTTGTTTACAGTTGCCGTCTGCGTCGTCGTTGCGGGTGTGATCATCTGGCGATACGCGCAAATTTACGAGATGAGCTCGAGCATTAAAAACGTTGAGCAGAAAATTGCCCAGCTGGAAGCGGAGAACAGTGTTCTCAAGCAAAAGGTGGACGCGCTCTCCGATAATCAACGGCTTGAGGAAGAAGCACGCAGCCGCGGCTTCAGCGTAGCCGATCCGAATCTGACGAAGCCCCAGGGATCGACCAAGTCTTCAGGGCAAAGCGTCGCTTCCAAAACGCCATCAGCCGGTGGAGCCGCGTCCAAAAAAACAAAGGATCAACCCTGATCTGTCCGTTGGAATAGGGAGGATATACGATGACAAAAAAGGTAAAATTACGTTCGTTAATCATCGGAGGGGGATTCACCCTCCTTTTTGTTGTCCTGATCACCCGCATCTATTGGGTACAAGTCGTCGATGGCGCCAGACTGGTCACAGAGGTTAAAGAAAAATATTGGTCGAAGGAGAAGGAAATACTGCCGGTCCGCGGCAGTATTTTGGACCGGAACGGTAAGGTGCTTGCGGAAGATTCCCCGGCATTTACGCTGGCTCTGGTTCCACGGACGATCAAAGATAACAATAATCAGGAAGAAATTGTAAAAGGCCTGGCGGCCATTTTGTCGGCCTCCGGCGATCCGTCGAACGTCACGGCGCTGGAAGACAAGATACGCAAGCGTTTGGAAACCAAGCGGGAATGGACGTCGACGGAACAGATCGAAATCCGCAACGAAGGCTGGAAGATCGACTCGGAGAAGGCCGATAAAATCAATCAATTGGTTAAAGATCTGCAATTGAAGCTGTCGGAAAAGGAAAAGGAAAAGAAAAAGGGAAAGGAAAAGGCGGTCGGCATTGTACTTCTGCCTGAGATTAAGAGGTTTTACCCGGCTGGCCAGCTTGCTGCCCATCTGATCGGCTACAGCAACAAAGAAGACAAGCCGGTGATGGGGATCGAAGCGCAGCTCGACAGCTATCTGAAAGGCGTTAAGGGCTTTCTGAATTACGAGAAAGACCGCTTTGGCGTTGAATTGACGGGTTCGCAAAGCCGATATCAGCCGGCGGTGAACGGCAGCAACGTGCAGTTGACGATCGATAAAAATATTCAGTTTTATATCGAGAGTGCGCTGCAGAAGACGTACGACAAATGGCATCCGAAGAGCCTTACCGCGATTGCGGTCGATCCGAAGACAATGGAAATTCTCGGAATCGCGAACATGCCGACATTCAATCCCAATAAGTATGGGGAAACGAAAAATCAGTCCGATTTCCTCAATCACGCCGTCGCCTCGCAATATGAGCCGGGATCGACCTTCAAGCTTGTCACTCTGGCTGCGGCGATAGAGGAAGGCATGTTTTTTCCGGGAGACACGTACCCGTCCGGCAGAATCATTGTTGCTGACCGCGAACTCCATGACCATAACCGCGTGGGTTGGGGCAGAATTTCATACCTCGAAGGGTTGAAGCGTTCGAGTAACGTGGCTTTCGTGAAGCTGGGACTTGAGAAGTTGGGAACGGACAAGCTGCGGCAATATATCGACAAATTTGGATTCGGGGCGAAAACAGGCATCGACATTGCCGGAGAAGTGGCGGGACGGGTTAGAATGCAATACGCCCCCGAGTATGCTACAGCGACATATGGACAAGGGCTGACAACCACCATGATCCAACAAACGGCGGCATATGCTGCCATTGCGAACGGCGGTAAGCTAATGTGGCCGCATGTCATTAAGCAAATCACTAACCCGGAAACGGGCGAAGTTGTCGAGAAGTACGACCCCAAGGTTGTTCGCGACGTCGTGTCACCGGAGACGGCCAGACAGGTTAGCGAATACTTGGAACAGGTTGTGTCCGACCAGCAAATCGGAACAGGCCGGAGGGCATATATCGAAGGCTATCGTGTGGCCGGCAAGACAGGTACGGCGAACTTCGTTCTTCCCGGCCACGTAGGGTATGCGGAAGGTCGATGGATGGTTTCGTTCATCGGCTACGCCCCGCTTGAGGATCCGAAGATTCTGGTTGCAATTATGGCGGATGATCCCGATCTCGGAGGCAACTATCATCTTGGGGGCGATGTAACGGCTCCGGCCTTCAAAGAGATCGTATCGCAATCGCTGCGGAAGATGGGTGTTGCGCCGAGCGTAACTCGGGAGCAGACCTCCCAGCCGACGGAAAAAGCGTCGCAAGGCAAGATCCCGGATCTGACCAATCAGTCGTTAGACGAAGCCAAAGCGGCCATGAATAAGTTCGGCATTTCCGTCGAGCCGATCGGTCAAGGGCCGAAGGTCATCGCCCAATCTCCGCTGCCAGGTACCGAAAGCGGCGGGGCGCAGCGAATGTATGTACTAATGCAGGAAGGCGAGGATGTTCCGGTACCTAACTTGTCCGGGAAATCACTTCGCGATGCGCTGGAGGTATGCTCCTTCCTCAAGGTACGCTGCCAATCGACCGGTGAAGGATATGTGGCGGATCAGGCGCTGGAAGGCTCCGGCGAAGCGCGGGTGCTCACTCTGCAGCTGAAATCATATAAGGAGCTGCTGGAAAATCCGGTGGCGAGCAAGACGGACAAATCCGACAAGTCGGATAAATCGGGCAAATCCGATCAAACGGCGAAGAAGGATTCGTCCTCGGCCAAGACTACGGGTGACAGCGGAAAGTCGGGCGCCGACAAGAAGAACACCGACTCTGTCAAGCAAAACGCAGACGGCGGGTCCAAAAAAGCAGTATCGGCGCAGCCATAGCTTGTTCTAACCCCTGGTTGTCCTGAATAGGGATGATATGAAACGATTCTCTTTCAGGAAGGGGAAGGAGCGGGCATGAAGGCATCGAACGTAACGGTTCGCCGTCGGTTGTTCGCCGCGCTGATTGTCGGAACGGCTATTTTTCTGGCCTTGGCGGTGCGGCTCGCATACGTGCAAATCTGGCTCGGACCGGATCTGTCGGATAAAGCGGAAGATTCATGGCGACGTGACATTCCCGTCACGGCCAAGCGTGGGGAAATCATGGACCGGAACGGGGCGCAGCTCGCATACAACATAAGTTCGCCTACGGTAATGGTCATTCCGGTGCAAATTCAAGATCCCCAAGCAACGGCGGCCAAGCTGGCGGCAGCGCTGGACGCAAGTCAGGAGACGATTTACAAGCAGCTGACGACAAGAGCGTCCAGCGCCTATATCAAGCCGGCCGGCCGCAAAATCACACAGGAAAAAGCCCGGGAAATCCGCGATATGAAGCTTCCGGGTATCGTCGTGACCGAGGATAATAAGAGATATTATCCGTTCGGGAGTTTGGCAGCGCACGTGCTTGGCTTTACCGGGATTGATAATCAAGGATTGACGGGCATAGAATTGAAGTATAACCGGACATTGACCGGCATAGGCGGCAGTATCTCGTATTTGGCCGACGCCGCAGGCAAGTCGATGCCCGGATCGACCGACGAGTACAAGAAGCCACTTGATGGCCTGAACCTTCAGCTCACGATCGACAGCAACATTCAAGCGATCATGGAACGCGAGCTGGATCAGGCGATGCTCAAATATCAGCCGAACCATGTCATCGCGATTGCCATGGACCCGAATAACGGAGAGATTTTGGCGATGGGGTCGAGGCCGGGCTACGAGCCGGGTAACTACAAAGCGTATCCGGTGGAGAACTACAACCGGAATTTGCCGATTTGGATGACCTACGAACCGGGCTCCACCTTCAAGATTATTACGCTTGCGGCAGCATTAGAGGAGAAAAAGGTTAGCTTGACGGAAGGGTTTTTCGATCCGGGGGCGATTGAGGTGGCTGGCGCCCGGCTGCGGTGTTGGAAGCGAGGCGGGCATGGCAGCGAAACGTTTCAGCAAGTGGTGGAAAATTCCTGCAACCCAGGCTTCGTGGTGATGGGCCAAAGACTTGGCAAAGAGAAGCTTTTCGAGTATATTTATAACTTCGGGTTCGGAAAAAAAACGGGGATCGATCTCGGCGGTGAAGAGAACGGAATTATGTTCAAGCCGTCGCGGGTCGGTCCGGTCGAACTGGCCACCACCTCGTTCGGGCAAGGGGTCTCCGTCACGCCGATTCAGCAAATTACGGCCATATCCGCAGCCATAAACGGCGGCAAGCTGTTTAAGCCGCATGTGGCGAAGGCTTGGTATAATCCGGACACCGGAGCGCTGGTCGAGGAGATGGAGCCGGAGCTTGTGCGCCAGGTAATCTCCGAAGCGACCTCCAAGCAGGTGCGGGAGACGCTCGAGAGTGTTGTGGCGAACGGAACCGGGCGCAATGCGTTCGTTGACGGCTACCGGGTAGGAGGAAAGACCGGAACGGCGCAAAAGGTCGTGAACGGACGCTATTCCGCGAGCGAGCACATCGTCTCCTTTATCGGATTTGCTCCGGCCGACGATCCGAAAGTCGTCGTGTACGCCGCGGTCGACAATCCCCAGGGCATCCAGTTCGGTGGATTAGTTGCCGCTCCGCTTGTCAAGGGAATTATGGAGGACACGCTTCGTTATATGAAGGTTCCGCCGCGCAAAGATCAAATGGATCGCAAATATGTGTACGGCGATACGAAAATCGTTGAAGTGCCGAATCTGGTAGGCATGAGCATCACGGATATTTACGAAACCATGAATATGAATTTTCAACTGGCTAAGTCTGGCGCAGGCGGTACTGTGATCAGCCAGATGCCGAAAGCCGGAACCCGGGTGGAGCAAGGCTCGACGATCCGGATTTATTTGTCCGATGCGAGCCCGCCGGAAAGCGGCAAACCGCAGGCGCAGTGAAGGCTGACGCATCGATGAAAGTACGGTAACATTTGGGGAAATGGGCTTTTCAGCACGCATTTTTTTGTCCATAATGATACCATGTGCAAAAGACGGAGGGGGACACAACATGCAACTGAAGGAGCTGGCAGCCCAGCTTGCCGTCAGTCGGATAATCGGTGATGGTGATGCCCATATTCACGGTCTCGCGGCCGATTCGCGCAAAGTCCGGCCCGGAGATTTGTTTTTCTGCGTGCCCGGCCTGAAGACGGATGGTCACGACTATGCTGGGCTGGCGGTTGCGCAGGGAGCTGCCGCTTTGGTTGCGGAACGGGAGATTGAAGCGGACGTCCCCGTGCTGCTAGTGAAACAGGTGCGTTATGCTATGGCGGCTCTAGCCTGCCATTTCTACGGATATCCTAGCCGGGAGCTGAAGCTCATCGGCGTGACGGGAACGAACGGCAAGACGACGACGACGTATTTATTGGAAAAAATATTATCGGACCAAGGTTTTCAAACCGGATTAATGGGGAATATCCATGTGAAAATCGGAGCTGTCCGTCATCCGAACGAAAAGAACAATACGCAAGAGGCGATTGAGCTTCAGCGTATTTTACGCGATATGGCTGATGCGGGAACCGATTACTGCATCATGGAAGTTTCTTCTCACGGCCTCGACATGGGGCGGGTGACCGGCTGCCAGTTCCGTACCGGCCTGTTTACGAACTTAACGCAGGACCACTTGGATTATCACGGGACGATGGAACGTTACCGGGAGGCTAAGGGGCTGTTGTTCTCCAGGCTCGGGAACGAATTCGCGCCGGTTGCCGATCAGCGCCAGTATGCGGTGCTGAACGGAGACGATTCGGCTTCCGACTACTTTGCCAAGCATACACCGGCGCAGACGATCGTGTACGGTATAGACAATCCGGCTGCCGACGTGAGGGCAGAGAACATAGAAATAACCGCCAAGGGTACCAAGTTCCGCTGCGTCACCTATCGCGGAACGACCGAGGTGACGATGCGGCTGGTCGGCCGGTTCAACGTGTACAACGCGCTCGGCGCCATCGCCGCAGCACTGGCGGAAGGGATCGAGCTGGAGCGGATTGTCGCCAGTCTCGGCAGCATCACTTCCGTTGAAGGACGAATGGAGATTGTGGATGCAGGGCAAGAGTCTCTTGTGCTGGTCGATTATGCCCATACGCCGGACGGCTTGGAAAATGCGCTCTCAACGATCCGGCAATTTGCGGAAGGCCAAGTGTATTGCGTATTCGGCTGCGGCGGGGACCGCGACCGCGCTAAACGCCTGCTGATGGGAGGCGTGGCCGCAAAGTACAGCGACTACGTATTCGTCACTTCCGACAATCCGCGGACCGAAGATCCAGAAAGCATTCTCTGGGATATCGAACCGGGCCTTGTCGAGGCCGGCTGGGACAAAGAGCGTTACGAGCTGATCGCCGACCGCAGACAGGCCATTCAAAAAGCGATTGCCCGGGCAACCTCTAAGGATGTAGTATTGATTGCGGGAAAAGGGCACGAAACGTATCAAGACATCCAAGGCGTCAAGCATCCGTTTGACGATCGGTTGGTAGCGGAAAACGCGATAAGGGGACGGTTGCAGTGATCAGACGTACGTTGGCCGAGATTGCTGTCATGGCCGGAGGAACCTTGGCGCAAGGAACGCCCGGCGATGCCATGATTCACGGCGTTTCGAAGGATACGCGCACTCTCGCGGAGGGCAGCTTGTATGTGCCGCTGATCGGGGAGTCGTTCGACGGGCATACGTTTGCCAATGCCGCATTTGAACGGGGGGCAGCCGCAGCGCTGTGGCAGACGGACCGTCACAACCCGCCGCAGGGCAAGCCGCTGATTCTCGTGGACGATACGCTGTCGGCGCTGCAGCGTCTGGCCCAAGCCTATCGCCGTCAGCTGAAGGTACGCGTTGTCGGCATCACTGGCAGCAATGGTAAAACGACGACAAAGGATATGACGGGAGCCGTGCTGGCCACGGCCTTCCATGTGCATAAAACGGCAGGAAACTATAACAATCACATCGGTCTTCCGCTCACCTTGCTGGGGCTGGATGAGGATACCGAGATCGCCGTCCTGGAGATGGGCATGAGCGGGCGGGGCGAGATTGAGCTGCTGTCCCGGCTCGCCGAGCCGGAGCTTGCCGTCATCACGAATATCGGAGATGCACATTTGCTGCAGCTCGGCTCGCGCACCGAAATCGCACGAGCCAAAACGGAAATTTTGGCAGGACTCCAGCCCGGCGGCACACTGATCTATTACGGGGATGAGCCTCTGATTGAAGAGGTTCTGCCGGAGCTGACTCAGCCCGGACGAATGAAGGCGGGCGGATATACCAAAATCCGCTTCGGAGCGGGCGCGTCGAACGATCTATACCCTCTGGAAATGAAGATGGATGCGAAAGGAACGCATTTTGTCGTCAACACTGATCCGGGAGTTCCTTTCTATATTCCGCTGCTCGGAGGACATAATGCGGTCAACGCGCTGGCGGCGATCGCTGTTGGAAAATATTTCGGACTGGATGCGGCGCGGATGGCAGAGGGCTTGCAATCGTTGGTCGTAACCGGGATGAGGATCGAAGTGTCGCAGACGCTTTCCGGCTTGACCGTATGGAATGACGCCTACAACGCTTCCCCGACCGCGATGCGGGCCGCTCTCTCGCTTTTGCATGAGGCGACGGGCTATAGCCGCAAGTTTGCGGTGCTCGGCGATATGCTCGAGCTCGGTCCCGAAGAGGCGGAATTTCACCGGGAAGTCGGCCGTTTCGTCGATCCAGACGCGGTCGAGGCGGTGTATCTTTACGGCCCGCTTGCCCGGCATATCGCCGAGGGAGCGAGGGAGCGGTTTCCGGCGGAGCGCGTCCGGTATTTTGAAGATAAAGAAGAGCTGGCCCGCACGCTCGGTCAGGCTGCCGAAGCGCGCGACGTCGTGCTGATCAAAGGCTCGCGCGGCATGCGGATGGAGCAGGTGGCATCGTTTTTAATGCAATTGGGGGGATAGTCCGGTGGATTTTCAAATTGTCATGATCACGCTCGGCGTGGCCTTTTTGCTTGCGGTCATTATGGGACCTTTATTCATACCGCTACTTCGCAGACTCAAATTCGGGCAGCAGATTCGTACCGAAGGGCCGCAGGCGCATCTGAAGAAAGCGGGCACGCCGACGATGGGCGGGATCATCATCATGCTGGCGCTGGCGCTCGCCGTGCTGCGTTTCGGAGAAAAAAACATCGAAACGCTCATTCTTATTATCGCATCGCTTGGATACGGATTTATCGGATTTTTGGACGATTATATTAAAATTTTGTTCAAGCGCTCGCTCGGCTTGACGGCCAGACAAAAGCTGCTCGGGCAGCTCGCCGTCTCGATTATCGTATGTATCCTGCTAGTGCAGACCGGACACAACACGGACATCCGGATCCCTTATATCGGTTTTTCGTTTGATATCGGCTGGTTGTACTTCCCGTTCGTCGCTTTTCTCATGCTGGGCACGTCCAATGCGGTGAATTTCACGGACGGTCTGGACGGCTTGCTGGCCGGAACCAGCGCGATCGCATTCGGCGCTTATGCGATCATTGCTTTGAATAACTCGCAGCCGAATCTCGCGATCTTCTGTGCCGCGATGGTTGGCGCCGTGCTCGGATTTCTGGTGTTCAACGCTCACCCGGCGAAAGTGTTCATGGGGGATACCGGCTCGCTCGGCATCGGGGGAGGATTGGCGGCCGTTGCGATTTTGACCAAAGCGGAAATTTTGCTGGCACTGATCGGCGGCGTGTTCGTGGTCGAAATTTTATCGGTCATCATTCAAGTCGTCTCCTTCAAGACAAGGGGGAAGCGGGTGTTCAAAATGAGCCCGATTCATCACCATTTCGAATTGACGGGCTGGTCGGAGTGGCGCGTGGTCATTTCGTTCTGGACGGCGGGGCTGATTTTGGCTGGTATCGGACTTTATATTAATGAGGTGTTGTAGGCATGGAGCATCCCGCTCAGTACCGCGGCCGTCAGGTCGTCATTCTAGGTCTTGCGCGCAGCGGCGTTGCAGTCGCCAAATTGTTTCACGAGAACGGCTCGGTCGTCGCCGTCAATGATAAGAAAGAACGCCATTTATGCCCTGAGGCCGACGAATTGGAGGCTCTGGGTATTTCTGTTGTTTGCGGGAGCCATCCCGAAGGGCTTGTGCATGAGGGTGTTGCGCTCGTCGTGAAAAATCCCGGCATTCCTTACACGATCGAGCCCGTCCGGCGGGCGGCCGAGTTGGAAATCGAAGTGGTGACGGAGGTCGAAGTCGCCTATCATATTTGCAAGGCGCCGATGATCGCCATAACCGGCTCCAACGGCAAGACAACCACGACGACGTGGACCGGTCTCATGCTCGAAGCGGGCGGATTAAAGCCGATCGTCGCCGGTAACATCGGACGCGCCTTGACGGAAGCCGCTTTGGAAGCCGAAGCGGACAACCGGATGGTTGTTGAGCTGAGCAGCTTTCAGCTCAAAGGGACGCGTGCGTTCCGTCCAGCCGTGGGCGCTCTGCTGAACGTGTATGAGACGCATCTCGATTATCATGGGACGATGGACGATTACGTCGTCTCCAAGACGAAGCTGTTTGCTAACCATACGGAAGCGGACACAGCCGTGCTGAACTGGGACGACCCGGTCTGCCGCCAAACGGCGAGCGCGATTCGTTCTTCGGTGCTGCCTTTTTCTGTCCGCGAGGAACTGTCTTACGGATTGTTCGTGCAGCCTCCGCTTGCCGCCGGGGACGAAGATACGGTACATACAATCGTTTACCGTGATAAAGACGGACAAGCTCACCGCATTGTGCCGGTACGGGAGCTCGGAATACCGGGCAGCCACAACGTGGAGAACGCGCTGGCAGCCAGCGCTATGGCCATCGCTTCCAGTGTGGAGCTGGAGACGATCGCCCAGGTGCTGAAGGAGTTCCGTGGGGTGGAGCACCGGCTTGAATATGTGGCGCAGAAGGGCGACGTGCTCTTTTATAACGATTCCAAAGCGACGAATCCTACGGCAACGATCAAAACGATCGAATCGTTCAAGCAAGACATCGTTTTGATTGCGGGGGGGCTCGATCGCGGATCGGATTACATGGAATTGCTGCCCGTATTCCAAAGCCGGGTGAAAGGCCTTGTCGCCTTCGGAGAGACCAAGGAAAAAATCGACCGTGTGGCGCGCCTTGCAGGCATGAGCCGGATTAAAACCGTCGATACTGCTGCTAAGGGTGCACGAGAAACGGTAGAGGAAGCGGTGCGACAAGCGCAGGCACTGGCGAAGCCCGGCGACGTTGTGCTGCTTTCGCCCGCATGCGCAAGTTGGGATATGTTTTCCTCTTACGAGGAGAGGGGAAGCATGTTTAAGGAGTCCGTGCATAACCTGTAAAAGGGGGGAACAAGCCCTGTCAGCGGGCATTGCTGATCCGGCGTGAAAGGTCCCTTCCCAGATTACCGAGAGGTAGAGGTGTGGGCGGTATGGTGAAAGCACGTTCGACTCCGGATTGGATGATGTTGGGCTCCACGCTGCTGTTGCTTGCCGTAGGCGTGATTATGGTGTACAGCGCCAGCGCGGTGCTTGCGTTTCGCGAGTTCGGCGACTCGCTGTACTATTTGAAACGCCAAGCGCTGTTTGCGGCGCTCGGCATCGCAGCAATGATTTTTACGATGAACACCGATTATTGGATCTGGAAAAAATATGCCAAAATCATTTTGATCGTCTGCTTCATTCTGCTGGTTGCGGTGCTTATTCCCGGCATCGGTGTCGTTCGCGGAGGGGCGCGCAGCTGGCTCGGCATCGGTTCGTTCGGGATTCAGCCGTCCGAATTTATGAAAATGGGCATGATTGTGTTTTTGTCCAAATGGTTGTCCGAGCAGCAGGGTACCATTACGCATTTTACCCGGGGGCTGCTGCCGCCGCTTGGCCTCGTCGGCCTCGCTTTCGGAATTATCATGCTGCAGCCCGATCTGGGAACGGGCGCGGTGCTGGTCGGCGCCGCCTTGCTGATCATCTACACGACGGGAGCCCGACTGCTGCATTTATCGTATCTCGGACTGGTCGGGATTCTCGGATTCGTCGGCTTGATTATAGCGGCGCCCTATCGGCTGCAGCGGATTACCGCTTTTCTCGACCCGTGGCAGGACCCGCTCGGCGCGGGCTATCAAGCGATTCAATCGCTTTATGCGATCGGTCCCGGGGGACTGGTCGGCCTCGGTCTGGGCATGAGCCGGCAAAAGTACAGTTATTTGCCCGAGCCGCAAACGGACTTTATCTTTTCCATCATTGCAGAGGAGCTCGGCTTTATAGGCGGTTCTTTCGTGCTGCTGCTGTTCACCCTGCTGGTCTGGCGGGGGCTGCGTACGGCGATTACCGCGCCGGATACGTTCGGCAGTCTGCTTGCGACGGGCATCGTCGGCATGATCGCCGTGCAGGTCATCATCAACATCGGCGTCGTGATTGGCATGTTTCCCGTCACAGGCATTACTTTGCCGCTAATCAGCGCCGGCGGCTCGTCTCTAACGCTGATGCTGACCTCGATCGGCGTGCTTTTGAACATTTCCCGGTATTCGAGGTGACCTTCCTTTATGAAAAAAATCGTCTTCACCGGCGGCGGTACGGCCGGTCATGTGACGCCGAATTTGGCGGTGATGGCCAGGCTGCGCAAGCTCGGCTGGGACATGGAATATATCGGTTCCAAGGATGGGATCGAGAGAGAAATTATCGAGCACGAAGGGGTTCCGTTTCATCATATCGCTTCGGGCAAGCTGAGGCGTTACTTTGACGCCAAAAATTTTAAAGATCCGTTCAAAGTGCTGCAAGGCGTCGGCCAGGCTTACCGGCTGCTGGGCAAAATTAAGCCCCACATCGTATTTTCCAAGGGCGGCTTCGTTACCGTGCCGGTTATCGTTGCCAGCAAGCTGAGGGGAATTCCCGTCATTTCGCACGAGTCCGACTACACCCCGGGCCTCGCCAACAAAATTACGATGCCCCTCGTCTCCCGTATTTGCGTGACTTTTCCCGAAACGTTGAAGTATGTCCGCGGAGACAAAGCGGAACGCACCGGTCTTCCGATCCGCGAGCAGATCTTGGACGGGAAGGCGTCCCGCGGACTGCAAATGAACGACTTTCATTCTCAAAAGCCTGTCCTGTTTATTATGGGCGGCAGCCTTGGAGCCCAGCGGATCAACCAAACGGTTCGCGAATCGCTGGAGGCGCTGCTGGAGCGGTTTCAGGTCATTCATATTTGCGGGAAAGGAAATACCGATCCTTCCTTCGACCGAATCCGGGGCTACCGGCAGTATGCGTACGTCAAGGACGAGCTGCCCGATCTGCTTGCCTGCGCCGATCTGGTCGTCTCGCGGGCAGGCTCCACCTCCATCTTCGAATTTCTTGCGCTGCGCAAGCCGATGCTGCTCATCCCTTTGACCCGCCAGGCGAGCCGCGGAGACCAGATTCTTAACGCAGAATCGTTCCGGGGCATGGGATATGGCAAAGTGCTGTTCGAGGAGGACCTGAATCCGGAGTCGCTGATTTCCAATCTCTGGGGCCTGTCTGCGGAGCAGGATGAAATTCGGCAGCGGATGGAATTAAATCCGTACGGCAACGGCACCGATCACGTCGTGAAGCTGCTTGAAACCTACTGTTTGCCTCGCACCTAGTGAATTTTGCACTAGGCGATTGTCACACTCTGATACGTTTCACATAAACTACACTATACCGTGACAGACACTTGGCGAAGCGGCGCGCAGCCTGGGCGCAAGAACGCGGAAGCTCTGCGCGTGCCGCCAATCCTTGGTTCCGGAGCTCGTTTACCGGAAATCCGGACGCCGCGTCGTTCTGTGAAGGAGGTTTTCCCATGCAACAGGTCATAACGGAATTGCTGAACGGGTCCTGCGGCGAGTTGCGGCTAAACGAACCGCTTGCCCCTTACACCACGTGGAAAATCGGAGGTCCGGCCGACATTCTGCTCATTCCTCGTACACGATCGCAGCTTATCGATGCGGTAAAGCTGCTGAACCGGCACCAGACTCCATGGACGGCGCTGGGGCGGGGCTCCAACATGCTTGTAACCGACAAAGGGATACGGGGCGTAGTCATTAAGCTTGGAGATGCTCTGGAAACCGTAAGGTTCGAAGGGGAACTCGTCTATGCCGGCGGAGCCTATTCGTTCATTAAGCTGTCGGTGATGGCAGGCAAGGAAGGATTGACCGGCCTGGAGTTCGCGGGGGGCATTCCGGGAACCGTGGGAGGCGCCGTCTACATGAACGCCGGGGCGCTCGGGTCTGATGTGTCACGCATCTTATTGCGGGCTGAAGTACTGCTCCCGACAGGGGAGTTGGTGACGCTGAACAATGAGGATTTGGCTTATGCTTACCGACATTCGATTCTGCAGACGAAGCCGGGGATTGTGACTGAGGCGGTATTCCAGCTGCGGTATGGCGATCGCAAGGAGATTGCCGCTACACTCGCGTCGTACAAAGACCGGAGGCTGCGGACGCAGCCGCTGCAGCTTGCTTGCGCCGGAAGCGTCTTTCGCAATCCTCAAGGACACTTCGCCGCCAAGCTGATCGAGGAAGCCGGACTTAAAGGCCTTCGGGTCGGCGGAGCCGAAGTATCGCCCCTGCACGCCAACTTCATTGTCAACACCGGGCAGGCGACGGCCCACGACGTGCTCACCCTGATTGAACAAGTCAAGACTGCCGTGAACGAGAAGTTCGGCGTCTGCCTTGCAACCGAAGTATTGGTGGTAGGTGAGCGGTAAATCGGAGGTGGGACTTTGGAAAAGTTGGTTATCGAAGGCGGGAAACCTCTCTCGGGAGCCATCAGAATTCATGGTGCGAAAAACGCCGCTTTGCCCATTCTGGCAGCCAGCATTATGGCGGAAGGAACATTCACGATTGAGAACGTGCCGAATTTGTCGGACATTCATGTGATGCTCGGCATTTTGCGGGCGCTGGGATGCAGGGCGGAGTTGGTCGGGGATAACGTCATCGTGAGTACGAACGCCGTTCATCAGTTTCATATTCCCGAGAGCCTGATGAACCAAATGCGATCCTCCATTTTTTTGATGGGCCCGCTGCTTTCCCGCCTCGGACGCGTGGAGCTGTATCAACCGGGCGGCTGCGCGATCGGCGAGCGAAAAATCGATCTGCACTTACAAGGGCTGGCAGCCCTGGGAGCGCATATTGAGGAAAACGGCAGCCAGATCGTGTGTACGGCCAATGAGCTGCAGGGTGCGGAAATCGTGCTCGATTATCCGAGCGTGGGCGCGACCGAAAACATCATGATGGCTGCCGCAATGGCCCGGGGGATGACAACGATCACCAATGCGGCCCGAGAGCCTGAGATTCAAGATTTACAAAACTTTTTGAACGCTATGGGCGCTCGTATTATCGGCGCCGGTACGGATACGATCACTATCGAAGGCGTATCGGAACTAACCCCCTGTACTTACCGGATCATTCCCGATCGCATCGTAGCCGGCACGCTGATGATTGCCGCTGCGGCTACAAGAGGAAACGTGACGCTGGAGAAGGTTTGTCCGGCTCATCTGACCTCCGCCATTCATGTGCTCAAGCGAGCAGGTGTTCAAATCGCAATTAACGGTGATATAATGAACGTGTGTGCTCTCGGCCGGCCGAAATCGGTGGAGAGGATCGTTACCTCGCCTTATCCGTCGTTCCCCACGGACCTGCAATCTCAAATCATGGTACTGCTCAGCCTTGCCGACGGGGTAAGCATCGTGAAGGAAACCGTATTTGAAGGACGATTCAAGCATGTAGACGAACTGTCGCGTATGGGAGCGGATATCCGGGTAGATTTGAACTCAGCCTATATCCGGGGAGTGCCCAGACTGTATGGCGCCACCGTGGAAGCGACCGACCTTCGCGCCGGCGCTGCGCTCGTCATCGCCGGATTAGCGGCTCAGGGATCAACCGTCATCGAACAAATCCATCACATCGACCGGGGGTACGACCGGATTGAACTGATGCTCGCGTCCCTTGGGGCGGGTATTCATCGTACGACGCCGGTACCTACGGAGTAGCACTTTATACATCCATATGACCACAGCCGCTGGAATATCCCTTTTTCCTTGGGAGAAGGGATACCCTGCGGTTTACATATTCCGTATTGGGGTTGCGTGATCGTGCAGGCGATGCCGGCAAATGCGGGTGAGGACGACCGTTCCGGCCTGGCCTGCGGACGGCCCCCGTCCTGTCCGGGACAAGCTGCCCGGCGCAAAATGCGTACAGAGCCTGCCATGCGGGCTTTGTTGCGTTCAGAAGAGGAGGCACCTATGGAAGACAGACTCCCAGTGATCAAGAAACCGAATCCGAAAAGCCGGAGCAGCAAGAAGCTGCTAGTGTTTTTATTTATCTTTTTTATTACGCTTCTGCTGATTCTCTTCTTCCAATCGTCGCTCAGCAAAATAACGGAGATTGAGATTCAAGGGCAGCAGCTCGTATCCAAGGAAGAAATCGCCCAAGCGGCCGCCGTCAAAGCGGGAGACCACTTCTTTTCCGTCTCATCCTCCAAAGTCGAATCGCAGGTCAAAGCGCTAAAGATGGTTGAATCGGCCGAGGTGTCCAAAAAGTTCCCGGGGCGACTGATCATTCAGGTGCACGAGTACCCGAAGGTGGCCTACCAAGTTGGAGAAAACGGCCAGATCGAGGCGCTGCTCGCCGACGCCAGCGTCGTGCCCGTAACAGTACAGGGCGTCGCGCTGGATAAGCCGATTTTGACGGGATGGTCGAAGGACGATCCGCTCAAGATCAAGCTGTGCCTGGCCATGTCCAAGCTGCCGGCCGCTTACTTCTCCGACGTGTCCGAGATCAAGCCTTCACCGACACTTTCTTATCCCGATAAAATCAAGATGTACACCCGATCCCATTATGAAGTGGAGACGGCGATTGAGTATTTGCCCGAAAAGATGAAATATTTGGATTCTTTAATTTCCAGCCTGCAGAGCAGTAAAAAAACGGGGGGCGTGATTACGATGCTCGAAGCAGATACGCATGCCCCCTTTGACAAGGATTCGGGAAAAACGAACGCCAAGGATGCAAAAGGCAGCGCGGACGGTAAAGACAACAAGGACAACAAGGATGGTAAAACCCCTGCTTCCAAAGAGACGGACAAGCACGATACCGCATCATCGTCTGCTGACGAAAAGAAGCGGGAAAGTCAGGAAACGGCCCGTGACTAAGCAAAATACTCTACTCTGCCTGCTAGAATAGTGCTAGAATTGAAATTATGGTATAATTTAAGTCTGGCCGTGAAAAAAAATGAACTAAAAAAGAGGGAATTGCCGAGCCGTGTGGAATATCTACAGGAGGTTTTGCTGACCAAGGCTCATTATCGAAATTATGTTACAGGAGGTGCCAAGGGTTGAGCAGCAATGACATCATTGTTAGTTTGGACATCGGTACATCCAAAGTTCGTGCTATTATTGGAGAAGTCGTTAACGGCGCCATTAATATAATTGGAGTTGGATCTGCCGACTCGCAGGGAATTCGCAAAGGAGCGATCGTGGATATCGATCAAACGGTCCAGTCGATCCGGAGCGCAGTGGATCATGCCGAGCGAATGGTCGGAGTGCAAATATCGGAAGTGTACGTTGGAATTTCCGGCAATCATATTGCGCTGCAATCGAGTCACGGGGTCGTTGCGGTATCGAACGAAGACCGCGAAATCGGCGACGATGACATCGAACGGGTCATTCAGGCGGCGAAAGTGATTCCATTGGCTCCCGAACGCGAGATTATCGGCGTTGTGCCGAACCAATACGTAGTGGACGGAACGGATCAGATTCACGATCCCCGGAGCATGATCGGAGTTAGGCTGGAAGTCGAAGCAACCATCGTTACCGGTACGAAAACGGCGATACATAATTTGCTCCGCGTCGTGGAGAAATCCGGGCTCAAGGTAGCCGGACTTATCTTGATGTCGCTGGCCGCAGGCCATCTGGCCTTGTCGAAAGACGAAAAGGCCGTCGGGACCGTGCTGGTCGATATCGGGGCCGGAGCTACGACGATCGCCATTTTTAACGAGAACAATCTGGTTGCTACATCGACGCTTCCGATCGGAGGCGAGTTCATTACAAACGATATCGCTTACGGCTTGCGGACGCAAGCGGACATCGCCGATAAGATCAAGCTGAAATTCGGGTGCGCCATCGTAGAGCATGCAGACCCGGATCAAGTGTTCAAGGTTAACCGGATCGGCAGCAATGTGGACAAGGAGTTTTCCCAGGTCGATCTGGCGAACATCATCGAGCCCCGGGTACAAGAAATATTTCACCTGATCCGCTTGGAAGTTCAGCGGCTTGGCTTCACCGATCTGCCTGGCGGTTATGTGCTCTCCGGCGGGACGGCTTCGCTGCCCGGCTTGTTGAATGTCGCCCAAGTGGAACTGGCGTCTTCCGTTCGTATTGCGGTTCCCGAGTTCATCGGCGTGCGCGACCCTGCTTTCACGAGCGGCGTAGGGATTATCCAGTACGCCTCCAAATATTTGCGACACGCCAAACAAAGCTCCGGCGTCAAGAAGCTGGTCACGACGAAAAAAGCGTCTTCCGGTCAAGAGCAAAAGCCCTCGGCCATGGAACGTTTCAAAAATTGGTTAAGCGAATTTATTTAAACTCGGGTAGCTTGTACGACGAAAGCCTAATGAGGGGGAAGACGCTAGTATGTTTGAATTTGATATGGATATGGAAGGGTTTGCCAAAATAAAGGTAATCGGCTGCGGCGGCGGCGGAAGCAACGCTGTTAACCGGATGATTGACACCGGCGTGAAAGGGGTCGAATTTATAACGGTCAACACCGATGCGCAAGCTCTGCACCTCGCCAAATCGGAGATGAAGCTGCAAATCGGGGACAAGCTCACGCGCGGTCTCGGAGCCGGCGCAAATCCCGAGGTCGGGAAGAAGGCAGCCGAGGAGTCGCGCGAGTTAATCGCCAACGCGCTTAAAGGCTCCGACCTCGTCTTTGTTACCGCAGGTATGGGCGGGGGCACGGGAACAGGCGCAGCACCTGTTATCGCCGAAATCGCCAAAGAGTGCGGCGCGCTGACTGTAGGCGTCGTGACGCGTCCGTTCCGTTTTGAAGGTTTGAAGCGCGCTCGACAAGCAGAGCAAGGGATCGCCGCTCTCAAAGAAAAAGTCGATACGCTCATTATTATTCCGAATGACCGTTTGCTTGAGATCGTTGACAAGAAAACGCCGATGCTGGAAGCGTTCCTTGCGGCGGATAACGTTTTGCGTCAAGGGGTTCAAGGGGTTTCCGACTTGATCGCCGTTCCCGGCTTGATCAACTTGGACTTTGCCGACGTCAAAACGATCATGACCGAGCGCGGCTCGGCTTTAATGGGAATCGGATATGCTTCGGGCGAAAGCCGCGCGGCAGAAGCGGCCAAGAAAGCGATCAGCTCCCCGCTGCTTGAAACGTCGATTGACGGCGCGCGCGGCGTGCTGCTCAACATCACGGGCGGCAACAACCTGTCGCTTTACGAAGTCAACGAAGCGGCTGATATCGTAGCCGATGCCGCCGACCCGGAAGTTAATATGATTTTCGGTGCGGTCATTGACGAAAGCTTGAAAGACGAGATTCGGGTGACCGTTATCGCCACCGGTTTTGAACATAGAGAACCATCGTCAGCTTCCAAAAAACCGGTAACGACGGGAACAACCACGTCCTCCAACCCATCGCAGGAGCCTGTGGACAACCGTCTTGGTAACCTCCGTCCGTTCGGAGGCCAATCGTCGAACGACCAGCTCGACATCCCGGCTTTCCTTCGCAACCGCAATCGCAACGGTTTCGACAAGCAATAGACTATTCTATATTGTTTAATACACAGCCGCCTCTTGAGACAGAGGCGGCTATTTTTTTGCCTCCTCGCGTACCGAGAGGTGGCACCCGCTGATCACCTCCCGGCATCACCTCCACTCCTCCCAACCCCCTCCTCTCGACAAAAATAGTACCACCCCCTCGGCATGTTTAGACAGACTTTGAAATACGATTGGGATATACTTGTCTCATTCGCGGCAAGCAGGGCGGGAGGTAACGAAGATGGTCGTGTACATCGATGTCATTTTCCTCATGAACGTGCTGATCGACGGCGCGCTGCTCTGGACGACGGCCTGGTCGCGCAAGCTCCGTTTCCGCCCGTGGCGGCTGGGGCTTTCCGCAGCCATCGGGGGCAGCTATGCGGTGATGCTGTTTTTTCCGCCGTTAACGTTTCTGTTTACGTTTGCGCTAAAATTTGCGCTTTCTCTGCTGATGCTGCTGACCGCCTTCGGATTTGGGGGATTGCAGCATTTTTTGCGGAACCTTGGCGCATTTTATGTCATTAATTTTATGGCAGCCGGTGCCGTTTTCGGGTGCGCCTACTTCTGGCAATCCTCCAGCGAAATCGTAAATGGCATCTTGTTCAGCCACGATCTGGGGGTTACGCTGACGATGCTGGCCTTTTCCTTCCCATTGGCATTATGGCTATGTCGTCACGTCCTGCAAGCCTTGAGGCGGAAGCAGGAACTGACCTCGTTCTTGGCCAAGGTGGAGGTTCATATCGACGAATTTGCCTCCAGCTGTATTGGGCTTATTGATACGGGCAACCAACTGTACGATCCGCTGACGAAAACGCCGGTCATGGTCATGGAAGCGGCACAGTGGGGGGAGCGCATTCCCGAAGCTTGGCTGGTCAAAATCCGCCGGGCCGAAGTGGATCAGCTCGTGACGTCGATCGGTACTGAACCTTTTATCTGGCAGGACCGCTTGCGCTTGGTGCCGTATCGTGGGGTGAACCGGAATACGCAGTTTATGCTGGCGCTCAAGCCGGACCGGGTCGTTATCACGACGGGAAGCGAACAGATTGAGGCAAACAAAGTGCTGATCGGACTGGACGGAGGTCGACTCAGCTCGGACAACGCTTATCAGGCCATCATTCATCCGTCGCTAGTCAACATGTAACACGAGCGGGACCCGATATCTGCCGCCTGGCTTGCCGCAGCTCAAGGCCGTGCTTGTAAAGGAAGAACGAAGCTTGACCGCAACAAAGTTGTTTTCACGACGGGGATGTCCGGCTATTAAAACGGTACGAATGGGAGGAAGCGTAAACATGATGGTCAAGTGGAAGCTGATGCTGCAAATTATGTATTTTCGCCTGCTGCTGGTGCTGGGGCTCAAATCGGACGAAATCTACTACATCGGTGGAAGCGAAGCGCTGCCGCCCCCGCTCACACGCGAAGAGGAAGAATATTTACTGGGAAAGCTTCCTTCAGGAGATGCGGCCATCCGTGGCATGCTGATCGAACGAAATCTGAGGCTCGTCGTTTACATCGCGCGTAAATTCGAGAACACAGGCATCAATATCGAAGACCTCGTATCGATCGGCGCGATCGGCTTGATCAAAGCGGTCAATACGTTCGATCCCGAGAAAAAAATTAAGCTCGCCACGTACGCCTCGCGATGCATTGAGAACGAAATTTTGATGTATTTGCGACGCAACAGCAAAATCCGGACCGAAGTTTCGTTCGACGAGCCGCTCAATATCGATTGGGACGGCAACGAGCTATTGCTGTCGGATGTGCTCGGAACGGAAAACGACACCATCTACCGCAATATCGAGGAGCAGGTCGACCGCAAGCTTCTCCATAAGGCGCTTGATAAGCTGTCGGAGCGCGAACGGATCATCATGGAGCTGCGTTTCGGTTTGCAGGACGGTGAAGAGAAGACGCAAAAGGACGTCGCGGACATGCTCGGCATCTCCCAGTCATATATTTCGCGGCTCGAAAAGCGCATCATCAAACGGCTCCGCAAAGAGTTCAACAAGATGGTGTAAACTGGAAAAAGTTTTTTTCATTGGCGATGAAAGCGAAACCGTCCTTGCCGGAACTGGCTTTGAACGATTTCCGGGTGGAGATGTGGCAGGCAGTGAGCCCGGAGGAACCGCATAAAAAAGCATTCCGAGGAGATAATTAACAGTAATGTTTCTCCTTGGGAGGTAATCACGGTGACCCGAAACAAAGTCGAAATATGCGGTGTCGATACGGCAAAGCTACCGGTTTTGACCAATGCGGAAATGCGTGAACTATTCGTGGACTTGCAAACGAATAACGAACGATCTGCAAGAGAGAAATTAGTCAACGGCAACCTCCGGCTCGTGCTGAGCGTCATCCAGCGGTTCAACAATCGGGGGGAATTTGTCGACGACCTGTTCCAAGTAGGCTGTATCGGACTGATGAAGGCCATTGATAATTTCGATTTGAGCCAGAACGTCAAGTTTTCCACCTACGCGGTTCCGATGATTATTGGAGAGATCCGCCGTTACCTTCGGGACAACAACCCGATCCGCGTATCCCGCTCCTTGCGCGATATCGCTTATAAGGCGCTTCAGGTGCGCGATCAACTGACGAATCAAAATTCGCGGGAGCCCACCATTTACGAAATCTCGGAAGCGCTCGGCGTGCCGAAGGAGGATGTCGTTTTTGCGCTGGATGCCATACAGGACCCGGTGTCGCTTTTCGAACCGATCTATCATGACGGCGGCGATCCGATCTATGTGATGGACCAGATCAGCGATGACCGGAACAAAGACGTATCGTGGATCGAGGGTATTGCCCTCCGGGAAGCGATGCGGAAGCTGAACGATCGTGAGAAAATGATTTTGTCCATGCGTTTTTTTGACGGAAAGACCCAGATGGAAGTGGCCGACGAAATCGGCATTTCCCAAGCGCAAGTATCCCGGCTCGAGAAATCGGCCATATCCCAGATGCAGAAGCATGTGAAAAACTGACGGGAGCTTGCCCGACCTGCGAAGATCCGACCGACTCGCTATAATGCTGCGGGCGCGGTCTTTTTTTATAGCCTGGAAAGGACATTTTGCTCAAGTTGCTCATATAGTATAAAAAAGGGCATTTGTGGAGGCGTCTTTTAAAATTTTCGCTGCCTGTCGCCGTAGAGTGAAAAGTGATCCGCGGCGAGTTTTTTTCAGGCTTTTTACCTTAATAATGAATTCAAAAATAAAGCCTGAAAAACGTGTTTGAGCCGAAGCGGATTACTTTTCACTCGCAGGCGGACCTGCAGAACGAAGGATTTTAAAGTACGATTTCTCAGCCATATGCCTCCCCCGGTGGTGACAGCGTGAAAATATCCGATTTCCAAACCAAAGACGTGATCAATATCGTCGACGGCAAAAAGCTGGGCCAAATCAGCGACTTGGAGCTCGATCTCCAGCACGGGCGCATCGAGGCGATCGTCGTCCCGAATTCCTCCCGTTTTTTCGGATTGTTCGGCGGCGGAACCGATGTGATTATCCCTTGGAACAATATCGTCAAGATCGGCATGGACGTCGTCCTGGTCAAGCTGGAGGACGTTCAGGCTTTCCGGCAGCAGGAGCCGGCCGATAACGTGTATGAGTACAACCGCCAATCCCGCGGGTAAGACAAACGAAGACAGGTGTGCATTCACCCGGACGAACAAGGGTGTTCTTTTTTTTCGCTTCGTGTATACTGGGTAGTAAAAAGACGGGAGGCGGACCCATGGAACCTTTTGTAATCCGACAAGCCGAAAACGGCTGTGAATTGCTTATGCTGGAGCGTTTCATGAACGCCCGTCCGGCCGTAACGGCCGGCTTTACGACAAGACGCGGCGGAGTCAGCCGCGAAGCCTTCGGCAGCTTGAACTGCGGGCTTCATGTGGAGGATGCGCCCGCAGACGTGGTTGCGAACCGAAAATTGCTGGCCGAATCGCTCGAACTGCCGTTCGAATCGTGTACATACGCGGAGCAGGTGCATGGGAAGGAAATCCAGGTTGTAGGCAGAGGGGAGCGCGGTGCGGGCAACGATTCTCGGGAGAAGGCGCTGCAAGGCAAAGACGGCTTCGTGACGAACGAACCGGGGGTCTTTTTGTACGCGTTGTTTGCGGATTGTGTGCCGCTGTATTTTTACGATCCGGTCCACAAGGCGGTAGGATTGGCGCATGCAGGGTGGAAGGGAACCGCATTGCAAATCGCCAAGGCAACGCTGGAGACGATGAGTGCGGCATACGGCACCAAGCCCCGGGACGTGAAGGCCGCGATCGGCCCTTCCATCGGCGCATGCTGCTACGAGGTGGATGATGCCGTTATTGCGCGAATGGACAAGGTGCTAGAAAAGGTTGCGCCGGGAAGCGGCGCTGACGAATCCGGCCGTTCGCCGTTCTATGAAAAAAAGCCCGACGGAAAATACAAGTTGAACTTGCAACAAATAAACCGACAAATTATGATAAAAGCAGGAATTATGCCGTCTTCTATCGAAATAAGTGGTTTATGCACAAGCTGCCGTACCGACTTGTTTTTCTCGCACCGCAAAGAGGGCGGAAAAACCGGCAGAATGGCGGCATGGATCGGACTGCGGGAATAGCGGCTGGGGGACTTCCGGCTTGGCAACACCGGGACCGCCCCATAGCCGGGCAGGCCGAAAGCGAGGTGAATTGACGTTTTGACTATACAACTGCAGGAACGGATCGAAGAAGTCCGCAAGCGCATTGCCGCGGCGTGTGCCCGTGCGGGACGCAGTCCCGAGGAGGTGCGCGTCATCGCCGTGACCAAGTACGTTTCGCTCGAAACGACGGGACAAGCGCTGCGGAGCGGACTGACGGATGTCGGCGAGAACCGCTGGCAGGATGCCGCTGCCAAATGGGAAGCCTTCGGCAGCGAAGGCGTGTGGCATTTCATCGGACATTTGCAAACGAACAAAGTAAAGGATGTCGTCGGACGATTTACCTATATTCATTCTGTGGACAGGTTGTCGCTGGCCAAAGAGATCGAGAAGAAGGCGGCGGCGCTCGGAATCGAGGTTCCGTGCTTTATTCAACTGAACGTATCGGGGGAAGAAACAAAGTACGGTTTGGAGCCCGGCGAGCTGCTTAATTTTGCGGCGGAGCTGCGGAGCATGAAGCATATCCGTGTGGCCGGTCTGATGACCATGGCGCCTTATGAAGCGGAGCCTGAGGCGACCCGCCCAGTGTTCCGCGGCTTGCGCGAATGGCGGGACCGTCTGAACCGGGAAGCCGTGCTTGATTACGAAGTGACCGGTTTATCGATGGGAATGTCGAACGATTTTGAAGTGGCCATTGAAGAAGGAGCGACTTGGGTGCGTCTTGGTTCGGTCTTGGTAGGTAAAGAGTGACAGAGATGAAACTCCGAGGAGGAAAGGATATGGGCGTAATGAATAAATTCATGAACTTTCTGGGCTTGCAGGAAGAGGAAGTAGTCGTGGAGCGCGAGCGCATCGCAGACCATCGCGAAGAAGCTGAAACCCCGGCGCAGGAACTGCGTAAAAATAAGGGGAACATCGTCAGCATCCATTCACAAAAAAACGTGAGGGTCATCTTGAACGAGCCACGGTCTTACGAGGAAACCCAGGAAATTGCCGACCATTTGCGCTCACACCGGCCCGTCGTCGTCAATCTGCACCGGGTCCGGCCGGATCAGGCTACGCGGATCGTTGACTTCCTGAGCGGTACCGTGTATGCGCTCAGCGGTTCCATCTCGAAGATCGGACCGAACATTTTTTTGTGTACTCCGGATAACGTGGAAATCCACGGTTCGATTTCGGAAATGATGCACCATAACGAAGAATAGCGTACTTAGAAAGAACGAGGTGAACGGCTTGTACTACATTGAAGATTACATTCGCACTTTAATTCAGATTTATCAGTACGTGCTCATCGCCTACGTTCTGCTCTCCTGGCTGCCGAGCGCGCGAGAAAGCTTTATCGGGGAAATGCTGGGGAAGCTGTGCGAGCCGTATTTGTCCGTATTCCGCCGTTTCATTCCACCGATCGGCGGGATGATCGATATCTCCCCGATTATCGCGCTGATTGCGCTGCGTTTCGTAGGGGAAGGAATCGTTGCGGTTCTTCGCTTCTTTATTCGGTAGCCTAATATGGCAGGAGACGTAAACCGATGATGCAGGAACATCTATATGCCCACTTCCATCCAGACGAACACCGCTTTGTCGATAAGGCGGCGGAATGGGTGGAGCGGGCCGGGCAGCATACGGTCAAGCTGACCGATTTTTTGGACCCGCGGCAGACCTTTATCCTGACCACACTCGCCAACCGAAACCCGGACGTGCAGATCCGATTCGACGGCGGACATCCGGGCGCGGAACGGAAGCGGGCATTGGTCGCTCCGGATTATCGCGTGCTGGACGACGAAGAGATGGGGATCAGCCTCATTGAAATTACTTCCGAGGACGAGAAGCTGAAGGAGCTGGACCACGGCGATTTTATGGGGGCGATCCTCGGACTTGGCATCAAGCGCGATAAAATCGGCGATATTTATGTGCGGGAAGACGGCTGTCACTTTCTCGTGGCTTCGGAAATTGCCGATTATATCCGGCTCAATCTGAGTCAAGTGCACCGGCTGTATGTGCGGACGGAGCACTTGCCGCTTGATAAGCTCAAGGCGACGGAAACGAAGCTGGACGAGATGTTTTTATCGGTCGCTTCGCTGCGCCTGGATGGCATCGTAAGCGACGTATACCGGCTGAGCCGGGCCAAAGTGCTCGTTCCGATTAAAGCCGGGCGGTGCAAATTGAACTGGACGCAGGAGGAAGATCCGAGCAAGCCGCTGAAGCAGGGCGACGTCGTATCGCTTCGAGGGTTCGGACGCTTCAAGGTGCTGGAAGTCGAAGGGCTAACCAAAAAAGGAAGATATCGCTTAAAAATCGGCAAATATGCGTGAACGCCGATTTTTTTTGTTTGCCGATGCAGGAATATGCCAGCAACTGTCGAATATAGGATTACGCATGCGCGGACAACAAGGATCATAGCTTCTTTGCCAAATTTGCAGGAGGTGCAGCAATGGCTTTAACACCGCTCGATATACATAACAAGGAGTTCAGCCGCTCGTTTCGGGGATATGACGAAGATCAAGTGAATGAATTTCTGGATCAGGTCATTAAAGATTACGAATCGCTGATCCGTGAAAATAAAGAGCTGCAAAATCAGTTGGCCGCGATTCAAGAGCGTCTGGACCATTTTGCCAACATCGAAGAAACGCTTAGCAAAACGATCATCATCGCGCAGGAAGCTGCCGATGAAGTGAAAAATAACGCGAAGAAAGAAGCGCAGCTGATTATTAAAGAATCGGAAAAGAACGCCGACCGCATCATTAACGAATCACTGTCCAAAGCGCGTAAAGTATCGGTAGAGATCGAGGAGCTGAAGAAGCAGGCGTCGATCTACCGGACCCGGTTCCGCACGCTTATCGAGGCGCAGTTGGAGCTGCTCAGCAAGGAAGATTGGAGCTCGCTCGACCGGATGGAAATCGAGCAGCCTTAATTTGGCCCAAGTTGACGCGGAAGCTCATTTCCGCTATACTCCCTGTATAAGTTAACATGAATCAAAGCGATGACTGGGACGAGTACTTGACGTCCAGCGGAGGCCAGCGAACCGGGGGAATGGTGCGAGCCCGGACTTCGGCGGTCAAGGAATATCCCCCAGGAGCATCTCTTGAACCTCATTCCGGAAGTAAAGAGCATCGGCTGATCCCGTTATCGATCAATGGAGCGAAGACTTCGAGCCGGGCAGCGGCCGTGAACGTTACGGACGATTGCTTTGAGGCTTCGTTGTCTTAATCAGGGTGGTACCGCGAGACTTCTCGTCCCTTAGGGATGCGAGGTCTTTTTTGTTGTAAAATCAGTTAGGAGTGAGACATTCGATGGATTATGGAAAAACGCTAAACCTGCTGCAAACGGATTTTCCGATGCGCGGCAACCTTCCGCAGGCTGAACCGAAAATGCAGCAGCATTGGGACGAGACGGACATCTACCATCAAGTGCAGGAGAGCCGCAAGGGCAAACCGAAGTTTGTATTGCACGACGGACCGCCGTATGCGAACGGCGACATTCATATCGGCCACGCGCTGAACAAAATTTTAAAGGACATTATCGTCCGTTTCAAAACGATGCAGGGCTACGATGCGCCTTATGTGCCGGGCTGGGATACGCACGGCTTGCCGATCGAGCAGGCGATCACCAACAGCGGCAAAGTCGACCGGAAAAAAATGAGCGTGCCGGAATTCCGCGACTATTGCAAAGACTACGCCTTGCAGTGGGTGGAGAAGCAAAAAGCGCAGTTCAAGCGTCTCGGCATCCGCGGCGATTGGGACCGCCCGTATATTACGCTGATGCCTGAATACGAAGCGCAGCAAATCCGCGTTTTCGGCGGGATGGTGACGAAAGGATACATCTACAAAGGGTTGAAGCCGGTATACTGGTCGCCTTCTTCGGAAAGCGCGCTGGCGGAGGCCGAGATCGAATACCGCGACAAGACGTCGGCTTCGATCTATGTAGCCTTCGACGTACATGACGGCAAAGGCAAGCTGCCTGCGGACGCCGCCATCGTCATCTGGACGACGACGCCTTGGACGCTACCTGCGAACCTTGGGATCAGCATCCATCCGGATTTCGACTACATGCTGGTGGAAGCGGGAGGCCGGAAGTTCGTGCTGGCACAAGGACTGCTTGAAGCGGCTGCGAAGGAAATTGGCTGGACCGACGTGAACGTTGTGCAGACGTTCAAGGGCAGCGAGCTGGAGCATGTGCTCTGCCGCCATCCGTTCTACGACCGGACGTCGCTTGTGATGACCGGCGAGCACGTAACGCTGGAAGCCGGTACGGGCTGCGTACACACCGCTCCGGGGCACGGGGAAGACGACTTCGTGATCGGACAAAAATACGGTCTGGGCGTCTTGTGTCCCGTGGACGATCAAGGGCATATGACCGCGGAAGCGCCGGGCTTTGAAGGGCTGTTTTACGATAAAGCCAATAAGGCGATCGCGGAAAAGCTTCAGGAAAGTGGCCACCTGCTGAACATGAGCTTTATTCAGCATCAATATCCGCACGATTGGCGGACGAAGAAGCCGGTCATTTTCCGCGCGACCGAGCAGTGGTTCGCATCGGTAGATAAATTCCGCCAAGCGATGCTGGACGAAATCAAGCGCGTGAAGTGGACGCCGGAGTGGGGCGAGATTCGCCTTCATAACATGATCGCCGACCGCGGCGACTGGTGTATTTCCCGTCAGCGGGCATGGGGCGTGCCGATTCCGATCTTTTACTGCCGCAGCTGCAACGAGCCGCTGGTCAACGAGACGACGATCGAGCATGTTGCTTCGATTTTTGAGCAGGAAGGCTCTAATGCTTGGTTCCTGCGTGAGGAGAAAGAGCTGCTTCCGACGGGTACCGTCTGTCCGAAATGCGGTCACGACCATTTCCGCAAAGAAACGGATATTATGGACGTATGGTTCGATTCCGGGTCCAGCCATTCGGCGGTGCTCGAAACCCGGGAGGAGCTGCAATGGCCGGCCGATCTGTATCTGGAAGGCTCGGACCAATACCGCGGCTGGTATAACTCATCTTTAATTACCGGCGTGGCGGTCAAAGGACAATCGCCGTACAAAGGCATCCTGAGCCACGGCTTTACGCTGGACGGTGAAGGACGTAAAATGTCCAAATCGCTCGGCAATACGATCGATCCGAACCAGATGTGCAACAAGCTGGGCGCCGATATTTTGCGCTTGTGGGTATCTTCGACTGATTTTCAGTCGGATCAGCGCATCTCGGACAACATTTTGAACCAGATTGCTGAGAGCTATCGAAAAATCCGCAATACGCTGCGCTTTTTGCTCGGCAACCTGTCGGATTTTGATCCGGCCAAAGACCGCGTAGCCGTAGAGCAAATGAGCGAATTGGATCGATTCGCGCTGCTGCGTCTGCACCGGATGACGGATCGTGTCATCAAGGCCTACGACCATTACGATTTCCACGTGGTGTATCAGACCGTGAACCATTTTTGCGCGGTCGATATGAGCGCATTCTATCTCGATATTTTGAAGGACCGGCTGTATGCCAGCCTTCCGTCCGATCCGGCCCGCAGAGCGGCGCAAACTGTATTATACGATGCGCTGACGGCAATAACTAAGTTGATTGCTCCGATTTTGCCGCATACAGCCGATGAAGTATGGAAATACATTCCGGGCACGACGCTGCCGAGCGTACAGCTCGCGGAGCTGCCGACGGTCGATGCAAGCTTGTTTGACGCGAATCTGGAACAAAAATGGGAAAAATTCAGTGGCGTGCGCGACGACGTGCTGAAGGCGCTTGAGGAAGCGCGGAAGGAGAAGCTGATCGGCAATTCGCTTAGCGCCTCGGTACATCTATACCCGAGTGCGGAGACGTATGAGCTGCTCGGCGGCTTCGAGCGGCTGGATCTGTTGTTTATCGTTTCCGCGGTGAAGGTGCATCATCCTAACGAGACAGCTCCCGAGGGAGCTCAAACATTCAAGGGGCATGCCGTAAAAATCGCAGTAGCCGATGGGGAGAAGTGCGAACGCTGCTGGATCGTTACGCCGGAGGTTGGTCATGACTCCGAGCACCCGACGCTGTGCAAACGCTGCTCGGGTGTGCTGAAAGCCGGCGCTGCAGGCTGATGGGCTAGCGAGCCATCCATGGGAGGTGAAGTTCTTCCCATGGAAAGCTCGTTATACGAACCCCGGGAGGGTTGCGCAATGGAACAGACGACGAAAAAGAACGATCAGGAAAAATTGCTTGAGCAGGTGCACAAAAAAGTGAGTGAAATTGCTGCGGACATCGAAAGGACGCAAATTGCCGACTACGTTCTGCTCATGAACAGCCCGGTCCGCCTGATCTGGACCAACCTGATTGCCGGGATTTCACGCGGCGTAGGCATTGCGATCGGATTTACCATGTTCGCTTCTACCATCCTGTATCTGCTTCAGGCGCTAAACGTGTTAAATTTGCCTATTATCGGGGATTATATTGCCGATATTGTCAAGCATGTGCAGTACCAATTGGAAGGAAGAAGAACGTACTAGCTCATAGCCTTACGGGAACCGGTTTTCGGCCTCTTCCTCGGGTTCGAGCAAACCGTCTCCTTCGCCGCTACGTATATAATGTTGGTACGCCTTATTGCGGACAACCGTGACCTGACGGCCGTACATGTCAGTGGCAAGGAAGCTTTCTAACGGTTCGACGTATCCTTCGGCTTCGTCGGCTTCGATCTGCATCTCGTTGTAGCTGTCGGACTCGTTCGGATCGTCGGCCATCGCCGGCGTATTGGACGTTCCCCAGCTTTCGACGATTTGCCAGGCGTCTTCGCCGTCGAACTGCGTCTGTCCCTCGCGTTCGTCGAGACTTGTTCTTCCGAACGGCGGGTCAAGAAATTTTTCTTCCGCGGGACGGCGTTGGGACATATCGGGATCGGGTACATGCTCCACGCAGTATGCGGTTGTAGGGACGGCTTCCAGCCGTTCGTTCGGAATCGGCTTCCCGCATACCCGGCAAATGCCGTATTCCCCCGATTCCATGCGCGTGAGAGCCTCGTTGATGTCGGTAAGCTGGTGCTCGGCATTTTCGTGAAGAGCGATATCTTTGCCGCGCTCGTACATCTCGGTACCCAGGTCGGCCGGATGGTTATCGTAATTGGAAAGCTCTCCGGTCTGGTCACGCATGGAATCGCCGAGTCCCATATGCTCGCGCGATTCCAAATGCCGCTCCAGCCACTGCTTTTCTTCCGTCAGCTTGGCTTTGAGCGTTTGGAGCTGCTGCCCGGTAAGCGGACCGGATGAACCGGATTCGAACGGAAGGTTTGTCAAGAAAAGCGCCTCCTTTTGATTAAAGCAAGCATGTATCGTTATTTTTCGCGCTGCCCGTTGTTTTTAGCTAGGTAAATGTATGCAGGTTGTCAGCAAGCCCATTAAGGAGTTGTTATCTTGAGATATTACATTTACGCTTTCATCGTTCTCCTGTTGGACCAGGTTACCAAATGGCTTATCGTAAGCCGGTTGGAGCTGGGGGAATCGCGCTCGGTTATCGGCGAGTTTTTCCAAATCACTTCTCATCGGAACGCTGGAGCAGCTTTCGGTATTTTGCAAAATCAGCGCTGGTTTTTCCTGGTCATTACCGTTTTTGTAGCGGTTGGGGTGATCTGGTATTTGCAGAAAACGCGCAAAGAAGGCAAGAAGCTGCTGCCTTTTGCTCTGAGTTTGTTACTTGGAGGGGCGCTCGGCAATTTTATCGACCGTGCGCTGTTTGGCGAAGTGGTGGATTTTCTCGATTTTCACTTCCGTTTCAGTTTCTTCGGTATCCCGGTGAACTATCCGTTTCCGATCTTTAACGTTGCCGATTCTGCGATCGTCGTCGGTGTCGCCTTGATCTTCGTGGAATCGCTGATCAGCTGGCGCCAGGAATCGAAACAAAACGCCGCCAACAAGCTGGAAAGCGGGGATGCGCAATCATGAATGTGACCGAGCAAGGATGGTCGGAGCAGGATCAGCGATTCGAATGGACGGCCGAGCCGGAAGACGCCGGGGAACGAATCGATAAGTTCATCACGGAAGCGCTGGAGGAAGAAGTGTCCCGCACGCAAGTGCAGCAGTGGATCAAGGACGGCTGCGTGAAGGTTGACGGCCGCGCAGTGAAGCCGAATTACAAGCTTTCCGAAGGAGATGCCATGACGCTGGTCATGCCCGAGCCGGAAGAGCTGGTGCTTACGCCGGAACCGATTCCGCTGGACGTTGTGTATGAAGATTCGGACGTAATTGTCGTAAACAAGCCGCGGGGCATGGTCGTGCACCCGGCACCCGGACACTACAGCGGAACGCTTGTCAATGCGCTTCTGTATCATTGCAAGGATTTGTCCGGCATTAACGGCGTCGTTCGGCCCGGCATCGTTCATCGTATCGATAAGGATACGTCGGGTCTGCTGATGGCTGCGAAAAATGATCTGGCTCATTCGGGGCTGGCTGCCCAATTGAAGGCCCATACGGTCAACCGTAAATATTTTGCCCTTGTGCATGGCAATGTTCCACACGAGAACGGCACTGTCGATGCGCCGATTGGACGCGATCCGAAAGATCGGAAGCTGTATACCGTCACCGAACGGAACAGCAAGCATGCGGTAACGCATTTTCTTGTAGTCGAGAGGTTCGGCGATTACACGCTGTTGGAGTTGAAGCTGGAGACGGGGCGCACGCATCAAATTCGGGTGCACATGAAGTTTATCGGACATCCACTTGTGGGAGATCCGGCGTATGGTCCTTCCAAAAATAAAGGGGTCTTGATGGAGGGACAAGCGCTTCACGCGGCCGTGCTCGGATTCGAGCATCCGCGTTCGGGACAGCAGCTGCAGTTCGAAGCGCCGATTCCGGACGATATGCAGCGGGTTCTGGAAGTGCTAAGAACAAGGTAAGGAGCATGGGGGAACATTATGGAACAGCTTGAGCGCTTAATCAATCCGAGTGTCAAGGAGATTCAAATCTCCGGTATCCGGAAAATTTCCAATTTGGTTGCGAATTATAAAGACGCCCTCACGTTGACAATCGGCCAGCCTGATTTTCCAACGCCGGACCACATTATGCGCGCGGCCGAGCGGGCCATCGAAGAGCAGCGGACGACCTATACGCCGAATCCGGGTCTACCGGAGCTGCGGCAGGCTGCAGCGGCGTTCATCGAACGCAAATACGGGCTCAGCTATTCCGGGCTGGAAGAAGTGCTCGTTACCGTAGGCGCGAGTCAGGCGTTGGACATTACGCTTCGCACGATTTTGGAGCCGGGAAGCGAAGTGATTTTGCCGGGTCCAATCTACCCGGGCTATGAGCCGCTCATTCGCCTGTGCGGCGGCGTGCCGGTGTATGCGGATACCCGCGGCACCGGCTTCATGCTGACGGCGGAAGTGCTGGAGCCGTACTTGACCGACAAGACGCGGTGCGTCATTCTGGCCTATCCGTCCAATCCTACCGGCCGGGTGATGAGCGCGGAGGAGCTTGCCGACATCGCCCGGCTGCTCGAATCGCGCAAGCTGTTCGTCATTTCCGACGAAATCTACAGCGAGTTGATCTACGACGGGCCTCATCGTTCCATTGCCTCCCTGCCTGGGATGCTGGAGCGTACTATCGTCATTAACGGATTGTCGAAATCGCACTCGATGACGGGCTGGCGAATCGGCTTTACTTTTGCCCCGGCGTATTTGACGCAGCACATGGTGAAGGTACACCAATACAACGTTACTTGCGCAAGCTCCATCAGCCAGTATGCGGCCATCGAAGCGCTGACGGTGGGAATCGACGATGCGCTACCGATGAGAGCCGAATACGTGAAACGGCGGGACTTCGTCTATGACCGGCTCGTCGAGATGGGCTTCGAGCTGGAGAAGCCGGAGGGAGCGTTTTATTTGTTCCCTTCTATAGAGCGCTTTGGTTTATCATCTATGGATTTTGCCATGAAGTTGCTGGACGAACAACGGGTAGCTGTCGTGCCCGGGGATGCGTTCTCTGCGCTTGGGGAAGGCTATATCCGCTTATCGTACGCTTATTCGATGGACGTTTTAGAGCGGGCCATGGAACGATTGAAGGTATTTGTAAGCGGCCTGTAGGTAAAAATAAAAGCTTCTCATTCCGGTTTTTTGTGTGACAGAACCGGGACGAGAAGCTTTTTCGTTAAATTGTTATTGTTCGCTTTTCCAAGTAAGGAAGCGGCTCATCAGATCGATGGCCAAGTCGATAGCGCGTTCGTCTGGCTCAAGCTTCGCATGATGCAGTCCGTAAGGGGTCCCGACGCCGAGCCAGAACATAAATCCGGGGATCGCTTCGAGAAAATAACCGAAGTCTTCCCCTGTCATCGCTTCGGTACATTCGATCAATTGAAGGGGAACCGAATGGTCCGTATCTCGAACCCAGTTCATAAATTGGCCCGTCACGTCCGCTTCGTTAAACACCTGCCTGTAATTGGCGCCGTAGTCAATCTCGGCCTTGCAGGCGAAAGCCGTCTCCATTCCGGCGACGAGCGCCTCGATCCGGGACTTGACGAGCGCCATCGTTTCGGCCGAGAGTGACCGTATCGTTCCTTCCAGGCGGGCCGTCTCGGCGATAATATTCTGCTTTGTCCCGCCGTCGATTTTGCCGATCGTAATGACTGCCGAATCAAGCGGATTGATATTGCGGGAAATGACGGTTTGCAGTTGTCCCACAAGCTGGCACGCGGTTATGACCATATCGTTCGCGTTGTGTGGGAAAGCCGCGTGCCCGCCTTTGCCCGTTAAGGTGATGAACAGCTCGGACGTATTGGCGAACAAAATGCCCGGTTTGGTAGCCACGGTGCCTACCGGATATTCCGGCGCGATATGCAAGGCGAAGATTTCGTCGGGCATCCAGTCCCGGAGATCCTCGCATTCGAGCATCGGCTTCGCGCCTCCCGGTCCTTCTTCCGCAGGCTGAAAAATAAAGGTCAGATTATCGCGGATCGGCTGCTGTGCAAAATGAGTCAGGATGCCGAGGCCGATGGACATATGCAGGTCGTGCCCGCAGGCATGCATGAAGCCGGGATGCTCCGAACGGAAATCGTACCCGGTATCTTCTGTGATCGGCAATCCGTCGATGTCGGCGCGGTAGCCGAACCGACGCTTGGGCGCGGTTCCTTTCACATTCACGATAATGCCGGTTCGCCAAATGCGGACTTCGAGCCGCTCCTGCGGCAAGGATGCGATGTAATCCAGCAAATACCGCTGGGTCTTAAACTCTTGAAACCCGAGCTCCGGAATTTTATGCAAATCTCTGCGAATTTGTACAAAGCGGCTCGGGTTGACGGCTATGGACATGGCAGCAATGCCTCCTTAGGCAGAGAATGAAGAGAAAGGCCCGGCGTCAGATCGCCGAGCCTTGAATGCGCCGAATTACAAGTTGCGCAGGTCTTTCAAAATTTCCGTTTTCGACTTCGTTTTGTCGTCCACTTTTTTGATGACGCGGGCAGGGGTACCGGCAACGACGCTGAACTCCGGCACGTCTTCAACAACGACTGCGCCTGCAGCGACGACGGAACCTTGTCCGACGCGCACGCCTTCGAGAATAACGGCGTTAGCTCCGACGAGCACGTCGTCTTCAATCACGACCGGTTGAGCGGAAGGCGGCTCGATTACGCCCGCGAGGACAGCGCCTGCTCCGATGTGGCACATTTTGCCGACTTTTACGCGGCCGCCGAGAATGGCGTTCATATCGATCATCGTGCCTTCGCCGATGGTTACGCCGATGTTGATCACGGCTCCCATCATGATGATCGCGTTGTCGCCGATGCCAACCATGTCGCGGATGATCGCGCCCGGTTCGATGCGGGCATTGACATTTTTGAGGTCCAGCAGCGGTACTGCGGAATTGCGGCGGTCATTTTCCACCACGTAGTCTTCGATTTTGCCGGCTTCCGCGTCCAGCACGCTTTTTACTTCCGCCCAATCGCCGAACAGCACGCCGCTCTTGCCGGAGATGAACGCTTGAATATGGTCTCCGAAGGAGATGGATTCCAGATCGCCTTTGACGTATACTTTAACCGGAGTCTTTTTCTTGCTTGTTTTAATGAGATTAATGACATCTTCTGTATTCATTTCGATCGACATAAATGGGATTCCAGCTCCTTATGTAGTGATACCGTGAACGAAAAACGGGCATGATCCGTTGTCCCGAAGATCACGAACTACATCTTTTATAGCATAAAACGCATGCCCTAGCAATCCTTGGCCGGTCGAACCGGGTGCGATTAGGGTGTGATTCGTAGAGTATTGACATCGGGTGTCGAACATGGCATAATGCTTGTAACTGAATAGCACCTTTAAAATCAGTCCCGTGAGGCTGGCAAGGTGAACGACGAATCGAACGGTCCAATCGGATGCGCCCGACGGCATAGATGCCGGTGAGGTGTGTCCGTCCCGGTGTGACCTGTTCTGTTCCTGTGTGCGCAAACCTTGCTGATACGGCAAGGTTTTTTTGTGGTCAAAATCGCGAAAGCTTTGGTGAAGGAGGTTGCCTGACCGATGGAGTCTACTGAGCATGTGTTAATGGATGAAACCGCGATACGGCGGGCTCTGACGCGTATTGCCCATGAGATTTTGGAGAAAAACAAGGGCTTCGAAAACTGCATGCTAATCGGTATCCGGACACGGGGGATTCACCTTGCGAAGCGGGTGGCTGACCGAATCCGCGAGATCGAGGGCATACCCGCTCCCATTGGCGAAGTGGATGTGACCAAATACCGGGACGACCGAAGCGGCTTGCTGGAAACGACCGTATCGGGAGCCCGGGAAGATGCGCCGGGAAGCGAACAGGTGAACGATCGTCTGGAGGTTCACAACAAAAAGCTCATTTTGTTCGATGACGTGCTGTTCACGGGACGCACCGTAAGGGCAGCCATGGATGCCCTGATGGATCTCGGCCGGCCGCAAATGATTCAATTGGCGGTGCTGGTGGACCGGGGGCACAGGGAACTGCCGATTCGTCCGGACTTCGTAGGGAAAAACATTCCGACGTCCCGGCTCGAAAGCATCGAGGTACAGGTAAATGAAGTGGATGGGGTGGATCAAGTCGTCATCACAGGACAGAGGAGGCCAAACGAATGACACAGCTTCAAGTACAGTCGGAAAAACATTTGCTAGGCACCAAAGGACTTAGCGCCGGAGAACTGAACGCGATCCTTGATCGTGCCGCCCACTGGGAACAGCATCCGGTAAAAGTGACGAACCAGCTACAAGGGCGTTTTGTCGCCAACATGTTTTTTGAGAACAGCACAAGAACGAGATTCTCCTTCGAGGTTGCGGAAAAAAGGCTCGGAGCGGAAGTACTCAACTTCGCGGCAGCCGTCTCCAGCGTACAGAAGGGTGAATCGATCTACGATACGGTGCGAACGCTCGAATCGATGGGCATCGACGCCGGCGTCATCCGTATGAAGCCCAACGGGCTGCTGGCCGAGCTGGCGCAAAAAATCAAAGTCCCGCTGATCAACGCGGGCGACGGCAACAACGAGCATCCGACGCAGGCGCTGCTCGATCTATATACGATGCGCAAGGAGTTCGGCGAAATCCGTGGCCTTCATGTGGTGATCGTCGGAGATATCCAGCACAGCCGCGTGGCGCGCTCAAACTTGTGGGCGCTGCAAACGCTGGGAGCCAAAGTAAGCTTCTGCGCGCCGCCGGTCATGCAGGCCGCCGAGCTTGCGGAGCATGCGCCTTACATCTCATTTGACGAGGCGCTGAAAGCCGACGTGGTCATGATGCTGCGCGTGCAGCTCGAACGGCACGAAGGCTCGCTGTTCGGCTCGGCAGAGGAATATCGCGCCGCGTACGGATTGACGGCAGAACGCGCCGCCCGCATGGCGCCGCACGCGATCATCATGCATCCGGCTCCGTTCAACCGGAATGTGGAAATCGACGATGAGCTGGTGGAATGCGAGAAATCGAAAATCTTTACGCAAATGAGCCATGGCGTGCCGATCCGGATGGCGGTTATCGAGCGGGCGCTTAGCTAAACCGAATCCTGACCTACTACTAAGATGAAACGAAGCGGAGGTTCCCATGGGAATTTGGATACTGAATGCCAGCCTGGCGGCTGGGGGCAATGAAGTGACGAAAAAGCACGTGTTCGCGAATGGTGAGCGCATCGAGCAAATCGTCGATGCAGGGGAGGCTTTGCCGGATACGGCCGGACATACGGTCATCGACGCCCAAGGCAAGCTGCTGGCCCCCGGACTTATCGACATGCACGTGCATCTGCGCGAACCGGGCTTCGAATATAAGGAAGATATCGCGTCGGGTGCCCGTTCCGCGGCGCGCGGCGGTTTCACAACGATCGCCTGCATGCCGAATACGCGGCCTGTCATCGATACGGTAGAAACGGTCCAATACGTACTGAACAAGGCTCAAACCGAAGGGATCGTGCGCGTGCTGCCTTACGGCTGCATCACGAAAAACGAGCTCGGCCGCGAGCTCACGGACTTCGATGCTTTGAAGGAAGCTGGAGTCATCGGCTACACGGATGACGGGGTCGGCGTGCAAAGTGCACAAATGATGAAGGATGCGATGGCCAAAGCGGCGTCGATCGGGATGCCGATTATTGCGCACTGCGAGGACAACACGCTGGTCGAAGGAGCAGCCGTTAGCGAAGGAGCGTTCGCTCGCAAGCACGGACTCAAAGGAATCCCGAACGAATCCGAAGCGATTCACGTCGGCCGTGACATTTTGCTGGCTGAAGCGACAGGGGTACACTACCATGTGTGCCACGTCAGCACGGAGCAGTCGGTTCGCCTGATCCGTCAAGCGAAGCAGATCGGCATCAAAGTAACTGCCGAAGTGTGCCCGCACCACCTGCTGCTGTCCGACGAAGACATTCCGGGGATGGATGCGAACTGGAAAATGAACCCGCCGCTGCGCACACCGCTCGATGTGCAGGCCTGCATCGAGGGTCTTGTCGACGGTACGATCGACATCGTGGTCACCGACCATGCTCCGCACAGCGAGGAAGAGAAAGCGCGCGGCATGCAGCTTGCCCCGTTCGGTATCGTCGGCTTCGAGACGGCCTTCCCGCTCTTGTACACGAAGTTCGTCGCAACGGGCCAATGGACGCTGGAGTTTCTGCTCGATAAAATGACCAAGCTGCCGGCGCAAGTGTTCGGACTTCCTTGGGGAACGATCGAGGTTGGCAAAGCCGCCGACCTGACGCTGATCGACCTCGAAACGGAGAAGAAGGTCAACCCGGCAGAATTCCTCTCCAAGGGACGCAACACGCCGTTCACCGGCTGGAGCTTGAAAGGCTGGCCGACCTTAACCATCGTCGGCGGCAACGTCGTCTGGTCCGAGTAGGAAAAGCGAGTAGACGTTCGCCAAGAGGGGAATCTACAGTTAGGAAAAATAAAGGAACAGAGTTCCTTATTTATAGAAGTTGAAAGAACAGCTTGATTGGGTCGCACACCGCTGCGCGCAGCACCGTAAAGCGTGTCCGGCCGGCCGGACAAACGCGATCCCCCGTCGCAGCTCCTTCAAAGCTACGTACCCCCTTGTGCGACAACTTGAGGGGTCCAGGGGCAGCGCCCTTGGGGTCCCCCTTTGAAAAGGGGGATTTAGGGGGATTAAAATACCACATAGGGAGATGACAGCAGATGCAGGCAAGATTGTTGTTGGAAGACGGTACGCTGTTTACCGGCAAAGCATTCGGAAGCACAGGCGACTCGGTTGGCGAAGTCGTGTTCAATACAGGCATTACAGGATACCAGGAGGTATTGTCCGATCCGTCCTACTGCGGCCAAATCGTAACTATGACGTATCCGCTGATCGGAAACTACGGCATCACGCGCGACGATTTCGAATCGATCCGCCCGTTCATTCACGGATTCGTCGTTCGCGAGCACGAAATGGTGCCTAGCAACTGGAGAGCCGAGTACTCGCTGGACAGCTTGCTTAAAGAATACGGCATTATCGGCATCAGCGGCATCGATACCCGGATGCTGACTCGCCGCATCCGTCACCACGGCGTCATGAAAGGCATTCTGACCACCTCCGAAAAGCGTGTGGAAGAGCTGCTGGAGCAGCTTAAAGCATCGCCGCTTATGACCGATCAAGTGTCCCGCGTATCTACAAAAAGTGTGTTCAGCGCACCGGGCACGAAAGAGCGCGTCGTTCTCGTCGATTTCGGCTCCAAGAGCGGCATTCTGCGCGACTTGACCAAGCGCGGCTGCGACGTCGTCGTCGTTCCGCAGGACACGACCGCGGACCAAGTCCGCCGGCTGGCGCCGGACGGCATTCTGCTGTCCAACGGCCCCGGGGACCCGAAAGACGTGCCGCATGCGGCAAAAATGATTGCCGAGCTGCTCGGCGAATTCCCGATCTTCGGCATCTGCCTCGGGCATCAATTGTTCGCTTTGGCGGGTGGCGCCGATACGGAAAAGCTGAAATTCGGCCATCGCGGCGGCAACCACCCGGTAAAAGACTTGATTACGGGCCGTTGCTACATCACATCGCAAAACCATGGCTACACCGTAAAAGAAGAGTCGATCGCCGGCACAGATTTGGAAGTGACTCATATCAACAACAACGACAAGACGATCGAAGGGCTGCGCCACAAAAAATATCCGGCTTTTTCCGTTCAGTATCACCCGGAAGCAGCGCCGGGACCGTTCGATTCGAGCTACTTGTTCGATGACTTCCTGCAGCTGATCCGCGACCATAAGCAAAACAACCCGCAGCTTCCGCGTCAGGCGCAGATCGCAGCGGCATACAAAGCGGGCAGCACGGCCGTATCCGCATCGAAAGGGGAGCTCCACTATGCCGAAAAATAATAACATCAAAAAAATTCTCGTGATCGGCTCCGGTCCGATCGTCATCGGACAAGCAGCGGAATTCGATTATGCAGGTACGCAAGCTTGCCAAGCTCTGAAAGAAGAAGGCTTCGAGGTCGTTCTGATCAACAGCAATCCGGCGACGATCATGACCGATACGAACATGGCCGATAAAGTATATATCGAGCCGATTACGCTCGACTTCGTCAGCCAAATCATCCGCCAAGAGCGTCCGGACGGCTTGCTGCCGACCCTCGGGGGACAGACCGGCCTCAATATGGCGGTTGAACTGGCGCGCGCCGGCGTGCTGGAGCGGGAGAACGTGAAGCTGCTCGGTACTCAGCTGACGGCAATCGAGAAAGCGGAAGACCGCGATTTGTTCCGTGATCTGATGCGCGAATTGGAACAGCCGGTACCGGAGAGCACGATCGTCACGACGGTGCAGGAAGCGCTCGATTTTGCGAATGAAATCGGCTACCCGATTATCGTACGTCCCGCGTACACGCTGGGCGGCACGGGCGGCGGTATCTGCGCCACCGAGGAAGAGCTCCTGGAAACTGTTTCCTCCGGTATTCGCTACAGCCCGATCGGCCAATGTCTGATCGAGAAAAGCATCGCCGGCATGAAAGAAGTCGAGTACGAAGTGATGCGCGACGCGAACGACAACTGCATCGTCGTGTGTAACATGGAAAACTTCGATCCGGTTGGCGTTCATACGGGCGACAGCATCGTCGTAGCGCCGAGCCAGACGCTGTCGGACCGGGAATACCAAATGCTGCGTTCCGCATCGCTCAAAATCATCCGCGCCTTGAACATCGAAGGCGGATGCAACGTGCAGTTTGCGCTGGACCCGCACAGCTATCAATATTACGTCATCGAAGTGAATCCGCGGGTTAGCCGCTCGTCGGCGCTCGCTTCCAAGGCAACCGGCTACCCGATTGCCAAAATGGCAGCCAAAATCGCGATCGGCTATACGCTCGACGAAATCGTCAACCCGGTAACGGGTCAGACTTACGCTTGTTTCGAGCCGACGCTGGACTATATCGTATCCAAAATTCCGCGCTGGCCGTTCGATAAATTTACGGCGGCAAACCGCAAGCTTGGCACACAAATGAAAGCGACGGGCGAGGTCATGGCCATCGGCCGCACGTTCGAGGAGTCGATTCAAAAAGCGGTCCGCTCCCTTGAAATCGGCGTGCACCGTCTGTACTTGAAAGAGGCGGAGACGCTGGATCAAGAAACACTTGAGCTGCGGCTTGTGAAGCCTGACGACGAGCGGATCTTCCTGATCGCCGAAGCGCTCCGCCGCGGATACAGCGTACAGCAATTGCAGGACTTGACCAAGGTGGACTGGTGGTTCCTGCACAAGCTGGAAGGCTTGATTGCCTTCGAAGCCGAGCTGCTGCAGCCGGAGCTGAGCGAAGAGCTGCTCCGCGAAGCGAAGCGCAAAGGCTTCACCGACCGCGCCATTGCCGAGCTGCGCCGTCAAGCCGACAAAGGGCTGAGCTTGACGCAGGAAGCCGACGTTCGCGCATATCGGATCGGCTTGGGATTGAAGCCGGTCTACAAAATGGTTGACACCTGCGCCGCGGAGTTCGAAGCGACGACGCCTTACTACTACTCGACCTACGAGACGGAAGACGAAGTCAAGGAAACGACGAAGCAAAAGGTCGTCGTGCTCGGCTCCGGTCCGATCCGGATCGGTCAAGGGATCGAGTTCGACTACTCGACCGTGCATGCGGTATGGGCGATCCAAAAGGCCGGCTATGAAGCCGTTATTATTAACAACAACCCGGAGACGGTGTCTACGGACTTTAATACATCGGACCGGCTGTACTTCGAGCCGCTGTTCTTCGAGGACGTCATGAACGTCATCGAACGCGAGCAGCCGATCGGCGTTATTGTCCAATTCGGCGGACAAACGGCGATCAACCTGGCTGCACCGCTTACGAAGGCAGGCGTGCGCATCCTTGGCACGGATTTGGAGAACATCGACGCGGCTGAAGACCGCAAAAAATTCGAAGCGCTGCTGCGTCAGATTGACATCGCACAGCCGCCGGGTGGTACGGTCACCTCGGTGGACGAGGCTGTCGGCATGGCCTCCCGCTTCGGGTATCCGGTGCTTGTTCGTCCGTCGTATGTCCTTGGCGGCCGTGCAATGGAAATCGTCTACTCCGACGAAGAATTGCTCAGCTACATGGAATACGCGGTCAAAATCAATCCGGAGCATCCGGTTCTCATCGACCGTTACATGCTCGGCAAAGAAGTCGAAGTCGATGCGATCTGCGATAAAGAAACGGTACTGATCCCGGGCATTATGGAGCACGTAGAGCGGGCCGGCGTTCACTCCGGCGACTCCATCGCGGTATATCCGCCGCAGACGGTATCCGCCGAGCTGAAACAAAAAATTATCGACATTACGACTAGAATCGCCAGAGGGCTGCAGGTCGTCGGTCTCGTCAACATCCAGTTCGTCATCTATCAAGACGAAGTGTATGTGATCGAAGTCAACCCGCGCTCCTCGCGTACGGTTCCTTTCCTTAGCAAAGTGACGAAAATTCCGATGGCCAACGCTGCAACCCGTGTCATTATGGGCGAAAAGCTGGCCGATATGGGTTACCAAACGGGCTTGTGGCCGGAAGACGAGTTCGTATCCGTCAAAGTGCCGGTCTTCTCCTTCGCGAAGCTGCGCCGTGTCGATACGACGCTCGGACCGGAGATGAAATCGACGGGCGAAGTGATGGGCCGCGACAAAACGTTTGCCAAAGCGCTGTATAAAGGCCTGATCGGCTCCGGCATGAAAATTCCGCCGACAGGCGCGATCATCGCTACGATTGCCGATAAAGACAAAGAGGAAGCGATGGAAATCTTCCGCGGCTTCGATAGACTGGGCTATCGCATCGTCGCTACGGGCGGAACGGCACAGGCCTTGGAGGACGCCGGTCTTCAAGTGACCCGCGTCAACAAGCTGAGCGAAGGCTCGCCGAACATCCTCGACCTGATCCGCAACGGCGAAGCGCACTTCGTCGTCAACACGCTAACGAAAGGCAAGACGCCGGAACGTGACGGCTTCCGGATTCGCCGCGAAGCGGTGGAGAACGGCATCGTCTGCATGACCTCGCTGGATACGGTTAGCGCGCTGCTGCACGTGTTGGAGTCCATCTACTTCCAATCCACGGCCATGCCCGCGAATCACGCATAACAACCATTGCATTAGCACAGCGTTCCGCTCCTTGCGGAAATGCTGTGCTAATCCCTTGATTAGGCCTTCTACGAGCGGTCAGATTTATCCGATTTTAAAGAAAAGGGGCGGTAACTTGTGTCTACCAACTTAGCGGCGGCGAAGCGCATCATGGTCGCGCTCGATTACGCCGAGGCGAAGCAGGCGGAGTCGCTGGTCCGGTCGCTGGAAGGCATTCCGTGTTATTTGAAGGTGGGAATGCAGCTGTTTTACAGCGCTGGTCCGGCATTCGTACAAATGCTTAAAGAAAAAGGCTATAACGTCTTTCTCGATCTCAAAATGCACGATATTCCGAATACCGTCAAGGGCGGCGCGGAAAGCATCACGAAGCTTGGCGTAGACATGTTCAATATGCACGTAGCGGGCGGAAAGCAGATGATGGAGGCGGCGATGGAAGGCGTGGACAAAGCGCTTCAAGGCGCAGCCGCTTCGAAGCCGATCGTCATCGGCGTTACGCAGCTTACCAGCACAAGCCAGGCGGTCATGAACGAAGAAATCGGCATCGAAGGTACGGTAGAGGATGCGGTGTTCCGGTATGCCCGATTGACGCAAGCCGCCGGTCTTCACGGTGTGGTAGCCTCTCCGCTGGAGGTCGTTCGAATTAAAGAGACGTGCGGAAGCGGCTTTGTGACCGTAACGCCGGGCATCCGACCTGCAGGAGCGGACATCGGTGACCAATCCCGCGTCATGACGCCGGAACAGGCGTTTGCTCAAGGGACGGACTATATTGTCATTGGCCGTCCAATCACAGCCGCGCCGGACCCGAGAGCGGCGCTGGAAGCGATTATCGCCTCCGTTTAACCAGCGTGCGAAGGTTCATTATTTAGATAAGACACCCTTTTAAGGAGATGAACTTGAATGACACCCCCATCGATTCGTATAAATCCGGAGCTGGCCGGGCAAATAGCCGCCGACCTGCTCGCGATCGGCGCCGTGGCGCTTCGTCCGCAGCAGCCGTTTACTTGGACGTCCGGCCTGAAATCGCCGATCTATTGCGACAACCGGCTCACCATTTCGTTTCCCGAGATTCGCGAACGGATCGCCGAAGGCTTCGTTACGCTTATCCGCGACAATTTCCCGGATGCCGAAGTCATTGCGGGAGCGGCAACCGGAGGCATTCCGCATGCGGCTTGGGTAGCCCAGAAGCTCGGTTTGCCGATGGTTTACGTACGCGACAAGGCAAAGGGTCACGGGAAGGAAAACCTGATCGAAGGCTTGATTAAGCCCGGTCAGAAGACGGTGGTCATCGAGGATTTGATCTCGACGGGCGGCAGCTCGCTTAAGGTGGCCTTGGCCGTCAATGAAGCCGGGGCGCAGGCTCTTGGGGTGCTCGGCATCTTCTCGTATCAGTTTGAGAAGGCGCGAGAAGCCTTTGCCGGATCAGGCATTCCTTTTGAGACGCTGACGAATTACTCGGTACTGCTTGACGTCTCTTTTCAGAACGGCAGCATTCAGGAACAGGATTTGCAGGCGTTGAAGGCATGGCGTGAAAATCCGAGCGAATACGGCAAAGCCTAAAAAGAATTTTTGGCATTCGAATTCTTCCGCTACGGTAAAGGGAAGGGCTCGGATGCTTTTCTTTTTTTACCGGGTGATACAATATAAGGCTGATTCCTGTCTTATGTATAGCTGCAGCTGAAAGGAGAACATCACATTGGAACATCCGGATTCCGATTATTTCCGTCATATATTTTATAAGCATTACCCGTCGGTGCGCCGAAAATTAATCGCGCTGGTCCGCGACGAGGCAGCCGCCGAGGATTTGGCACAGGAAGTATTCCTGCGTCTATACCGCAATCCGCCGGACAATCCACAGTTGGTCGGCGCTTGGCTTCATCGGGTATTGACCCGGATTGCCTACGATCATATGTCAAAGCGTGCCCGCGAACGGGCGCTTCAAGAGAAGCAGGAGCTTCATCTGCGGGTAACGGAGCAGGAAGGCAAGTCGAACGAGGAGACGGTATTGGAGCAGTTTGAGCACGAGGAATTGCGCGGATGGCTGGACCAGCTTTCGGAACGGGACCGGCAGGCGCTGCTGCTTCGCTTCTCAGGCTACAGCTATGCTGAGATCGCCGAGAAGCTTCAAATTCGCACACCGCTTGTAGGCACGCTTATCCACCGAGCGACCGCCCGATTGAAACGGCATGCGGAATTGCAAACTCAAGTTGAATAGGAGGGCCACGGCATATGACTGAGTCATTTGTGAGAAAAAATTCCGATCCTACGAATGCCGCTTGGGAGAAGCTCCAGCAGCGGCTTGCTTCGGAACCGAAGTCGCTCCGTTGGGAGCAGTGGGCGAAAGAAGCCGATAATATCAAACCGTCGACGGCAGAAGCCGGGGATACAGAATCGTTACAATCGATCGCTATATCCGATAATCGTCCGTTGCCTGTTTTGGAACCGGACAGGACAACGGCGGAGACGCCTATAGCTCATCCGTTCGTCCGTTGGATCAGAAGACGGAGCAAGAGGGTGGCTGCTGTGGCCGTAGTGCTGGTACTGGCCGCTTTCCTTAACACGCCAATCGGTAACGAAGCGTTGGCTTCCATATTGAATAAATTTCGAATGCAGGAAATGACGGTTGTTCAGGAAAACGAACTCCGGATGTTATTGAACAGCGCTTTTAACGACGGGCAAACGAAAGAGAACATCAACAAACTTGGCACATTCACGAATACGGCCGGCAAAATAGACGGAATTATCATAGCCAACAAAGCTTCCGAGGTTTTGGGGCGCAGCATCGTCATTCCGAAGGACCACCCCGTAGAGCAGGAGGTTTACATTAGCCCTTCCAAGACGATAACGTTCAAGTTAAACGTTGACGAAGTGAACAAGGCAATGTCCAGACTTGGGGCAAAGCAGACGCTGCCTAAATCCATTGATGGTAAACCGATTACGCTTGAAACGGGTGAGACGGTCAACATGAATGTGAAAAACGGCAACGGCAACGGCAACTACTTCCTGGAACAACAGCCGATCCCTGTCGTATCCGTCGATCCGTCGATTCCGGTGGCTGAAGCGCTGCAAGCTGTTTTGCAATTCCCGCTGCTGCCGGATCATTTGAAGGACAGCTTGCAGAACGTGGATCTGCTTACGACCGGAAACGTGCCGCTGCCTATTATCACGAATCGGCCTACCGAGAAGGTCAAAGTGGGAAGCACGGATGTGCTGATCATGACGGAATCTACGGACAAGGGACAGAAGTACTCTGCCTTGTGGATAAATCAAGGTCAATTCTTTGAGCTAAATAGCGCCTATTTCACCGATCGCGAAGCGCTGCTTGGCAAAGTGAAGGAGCTGATCGGCCCTTGACCAGACAAGCCATTACAGCGCATGAGCTGACGAAAGATTACGGCAACGGCCGCGGCTGCCGCAGCATTACGATTACCGTAGGGGAAGGGGAAGCCTTTGGCTTCCTCGGCCCGAACGGGGCGGGCAAGAGCACCTTTGTGAAAATGCTCGTCGGCTTGATTCGGCCGACGCAGGGCCATGGTGCGATTTTCGGCCTTCCGATCGGCTCGTTGGAAGCAAGAAGGCATTTTGGCTACTTGCCGGAGTTGTACTGGTATCAGGAATGGCTCAGTGGCGAAGAAGTGATTTGGCTCCATGCCCGGCTATGCGGGGTTGAAGCTTCCGAGGCGAAGCGGCGTATACCGGAACTGCTCGACCTCGTCGGGCTCGGGCTGCGAGGCAAAGACCGGGTGAAGAGGTACTCCAAAGGAATGCAGCAGCGGCTTGGATTGGCTTGCGCTCTGGTGAGTGACCCGCCCATCGTTTTTTTGGACGAGCCGGCCTCTGCGCTTGATCCCTTGGGCCGCAGAGACGTACGAGAATTGCTCCGGCTGATGAAGGCGCGGGGTAAAACGATTTTTCTCAACTCGCACCTGTTGGAGGACGTGGAGCTGCTGTGCGACCGCGTCGCGTTGCTGAATAACGGTCAAATTCTGCAGGTTGGCACCGTAGCCGACGTGCTGCACGAGACATCCCGCTGGCACCTTCGTGTCGGCGGGTTTGCGCCGTTTTTGCTGGCATGGCTTCAGGAAGCTTCGGGCTTGACCGTGCGTCTTCTTGCCCATAGGGAAGGGACGGCAGTGGAAGAAGACGCGGTCTGGCTGGAAGCGGAGCTGGAGGATGAAGAGCAGATCGGCTGGTTGAACTCGCTTGTCATTGAGCAGGGGATGACGCTGTACGAAGTAAAGAAAGCAAAAACGAAGCTGGACGAATGGTTCGTCAGCTCCGTTGCCGGACGGAGCCACAGGGGGGAACGTGAATGATCACCATCATCGGCTCGACTTGGAAGGAACTGCTGCGCAAGCGGGTCATGCTGCTGACACTGCTGATGACCGTTATTTTCTTGTTCGCCTTCTGGTTTGTTGCCAAAACCATCGGTGCAAGCTTGCATGACGGCACCTATAATCCGTCGGACATGCAATATATAATTGCCGTTTACGAACGTAGCACGATGATCTTGTCGGTCGGCTTTTTTTTCGGTTCGTTCGTCATTGCTTTTTTATCCATTTTTAGCTCGTTCTCCGTGATTGCAGGGGAAGCCGAGCAGGGGGTACTGCAGGCGTTAATGACTCGGCCATTATCCCGTTTATCCTGGTATATGGGTCGATGGATCGGATTTGTCAGTTGGGGAATCGGTTATGCGGCGCTGCTTTTTATATCGATTCTGCTGGTATCTTGGGCTCATGCCGGTATTCCCGGAGATATCGTGTCGCTAATGCGTTCGTCCGCTTTGTTTATTTTCGTTGTGCCGCTGCTTGTATCTTTATCGATGCTGGGCTCTTGCCATTTTTCCTCCACGGGGAACGGCGTGTTGATGACGATGCTCTACGGGGCGGGATGGCTCGGGGGCATGATCGAAAAAGTGGCAGGCTCGATCCAAATCGAGCAAAATATAGCCATTAAGCCGCTGCTGACCATCGCAGGAATCATGTCGATTGTCATGCCGGCCGATTCACTGCAAAACCGGATGCAAGCGGAGCTGTTTGCTGTGAATGAGCTTCAAGGACTGGTCAATCTTAAAAGTCTTTTCAGTATTTTCGGTGTCGGCCAAGTGCCGTCAAACGCCTTTCTAATGTACAGTGCCGGATATATGCTTATAATGCTGCTGCTCGGCTTATGGTCGTTTCGGAGAAAAGACTTATGATCTGTACGCGCCCCCCAAAAAAGCCCGTCTGCGCCATTCATCGCTTGTTTTGCGATGAGCGGGTAGACGGGCTTTTGTACGGTTCAGTTGAGGGCGCACGAATATTGTGGCCGCAAATAGGGGAAGGTTTACTTCTTCAGCAGGGCCCAGCGATAGGCGTACTCGAACAAAAACTCGAACGCTTCGAGGTGCCGCTTCGCTTCGAAGGCATTGGCGCCCCAAGCGTAAATGCCGTGCTTGCGCAGCAGAATGCCGGGAATACGCGGCACGATCGCGCCTTCGACCAATTCGGCAATCCGCGGAATTTCCGCATAGTTGGGCAGAATCGGGATATCGATGTGCGCTTCCTCTTCCCATATATTGAAAGCCTTGATCAACTCGACGCCGTCCACTGGCACGCTGCCTCGTTCCGCATACAGCTCGGAGACGAGGTTATTGAAAACGGTGTGCACATGAAAAATAGCGCCGCAGCCCGTCAAACGGTAAATCTCGCAATGAATCAATGTTTCCGCGGACGGCTTCAGACCGGTCGTTTCGATCGGTTGGCCCGACTGGTCGACCAGCAAATAGTCTGACGGCGTATTGACCGATTTGTCCTTACCGCTCGCCGTAATGGCAAACGCAAACTGCTCGGGAGAAAATTCCCCTGTCCGGATCGACAGGTTGCCGCTTGTTCCTGGAAACCAGCCGCGTGCGGCCAGCAAAGTTTTAATCTCCCGCAGCTCGGCGAACGCCTGCTGCTTCTCTTCCAAACGAATTGCGTTAAAGCTCACGCACTTTCATCTCCTCTAGCCGCTTGATCACGTCGTGAAAATCTTCAAAAGGATAATAATTCAACCCAAGCTCCTGGCACAGCTCGATCAGATGGGAGCGGGCGAATACCGTATCGGCCAGCTTGGCCCCGGCAAAATCGGTGACGCTGTCACCGATCATAATGCGCTCGTACGTCTCCCGCGGGTAGGAGCGAATGATTCTCGTTTTGCACATGCCGCAGTCGTTGTCGCATTCGGCATCGCACGAATGCGGCCAAAAAATGTGAATATGTGTGCCGCTGAAGTCGCTCGCGTTGCAATAGATGTTCTCCTTCGGAATCGCAAACGACGACAGGACGGGATAGACGAAAAAGTCGATTCCGCCGCTCGTCACCAGGAAGAGGATGTCCTCCTGTTTGCTGTAATCCAGCAGCTCGCGAAACCCGCTGCGAATCGTCACGTTGCCGATCGCGTAATCGATGACTTCCTGCCGACGGGAGGTCGGAAGCAGCGCAAACATGCGTCCGACGCCTTCCCGAATCGTAATTTCCTTGGAAATAACTTGATTAACCAAGGTATCCCAGCCCTCAGGCTGAAAATGCTTCATAATCGCCACGATATTGTCGTTGACAGTAATCGTCCCGTCGAAGTCGCAAAAAATAACCCGCTGCTTGCTCATTCTTTGATCCCCCAAGAGTCAATTGCCGCTTGCAGCTCCGGATGCCCGTCCGCGGCATAATCTTGCAGCGGAATGCCCGCCTGGCAGCCGTCGATCGCCTGCCGGAAGGCCCGTCCGCCAGCCGCAGCGCCCATAGGATGGCCATGTACTCCGCCTCCGGCATTGATGACCACTTCTCCGTTAAAATCCCGCAAGATGAGCGGCACAAGTCCGGGATGAATGCCGGCCGAAGGAACCGGGAAGCTCGCTGCGAGCGGAACTTGTCCGTTTGCGGACGCTGTCGCGCCGTCCCCGCTGTAAATATAATCGGCAGTTTCGGTTGTCAGCAGCGCTTCCTTGATCGCCATGTTCTCTTCCTTCGGCATGACGACAGAACCGTACGGCGAAGGGAACAGCACCAGATCGGCCCCGGCAAGCCGCATGAGCTTGCCAAGCAGCACGTTCGCGGCGATGCCGTGATACGGCGACGGATACAAGGCTCCGGCAAGCGACGGATGGGCCATCAGCGGCACGTTGACATCAGGGTGACGGCTTAGCTCGCTGAGAGCGTCGAAGCCATAGGCGAGCACATTGAACAGCAGCGCGTTGGCTCCGGCGTTGATCGCTTTTTTGGCCTGTTCGACGAGCCCGAAGGTCGGTCCGGTCAAATTGGCCGCGTACAGCAGCTTCTGGCCGGTTTCCCGCTCGGCTTCGGCCGCCGCCTGCATACACAGCTCAACCCGCTTCTCGATCGGAGTCAGCGGATTTTCAAACAAAATTTCGTCGTCCTTGATCAGATCGACACCACCGAGCGCCTGCTGATAGAACTGCTCCCGCAGCGAAGGCAGATCGTGGCCGATCACTGATTTGAAAATGCTCATGAGCAGCGGACGGTCGTGAACGCCAAGCAGCTTGCGCACGCCCTCGATGCCGAAGCGAGGTCCTGGAAAGGCTGACAGGAACGACTCGGAGAATGCCAGGTCGATCAGCTTGATCCGGCCGTCCATCGACAGCTTCCCGAAAACCGTGACGAGCAGAGCAGGGATATCGCGGCTGAAATTAATATCTGGATAAGCGATACGAATATCGGCATATCTTGCGGAAGCGGGGTCGCCCGCAGACGGTTCGTGTACGTCCACGCTGACGACGCGGCCTAGATGTTTTTCCATTTCCGCCTTGCGCGCTTCCGGCAGCTCGGTCCAGCTTCCGACGGTTAGACCGACGGCGATGCCGGTCGCTTTTTTATGAAAATCGGCTTTCTCGTCGTAGCAACGGTAGGTGGCTACGCAATACGCTGAGGATATAGCAAGACTCACAAACTTACACCTTCTTTACTTGGTATGGGAAGCGATGGAAGCGCTGATGGCCGCGCCCATTTCGGCGGAGCGTTCCGCGGCGCGGCGCATCCCTTTGGAGATCGCATCGGTGAAGCCGCAGTTGTACATCGTCTCGATAGCTGCATGCGTAGCGCCGTTCGGAGACGTCACCTTGCGGCGCAGCTCAGCCGGCTCTTCTCCGCTCAGCTCGACCATGCGGGCCGCGCCCAAGACCGTTTGCACGGTCAGACGTTTGGCCTCTTCATGCGTCAACCCGCCATTCATTCCGCTCTCGATCATCGCTTCCATCATATAATAAATGTAAGCCGGGCCGCAGCCGGACAAACTGACAATCGTCTCCAGAAGCGGCTCCTCGACGATCGATACGATGCCGATGGAGCGGAACATTTCTTCACCAAGCTGCCGCTGCGCGTCGGAGACGCCAACGGAAAAACTGAGCCCGGTCGCGCCAAGCCCGATCGTGCTGGACGTATTAGGCATCGTGCGGACGATGGCCCAGCCGGGGCTGCCAAGAATCGCCTCCATCGTCTCGATGGAAAGTCCGGCAATCACGGATACGAGCAGCTGTTCTTTGCGGAGCACCGGCTTCAAGTCGAGTATGCCTTGAGCGGCGTCGCTCGGCTTAAAGGCCAGTACGACGATATCGGCGGAACTGATGGCTTCGTTTCGCTCGGCAGCACCGGCGGCATAACGAATACCGTATTGCTTGTTCAATTGTTGCAGACGGGCTTCATTCGACCGGTTAACAGCTACAAGTTGTCCCGTTTCCATACCCGCCTCAGAGACGAGCCCCCGGATGATCGCTTCTGCCATGGAGCCGGCGCCGACGAACGTGATGTTTTTGGATAAAATCTGTGACATATTGGCTGCTCCTTTCGATATCCATAAAGTGTATACGATCTTCTGGGTTAACCGCGAATTTGCCCGTTTCCGATAATGCAGTATTTGCTCGACGTCAGCGCCGGCAAGCCCATAGGACCGCGAGCGTGCAGCTTTTGCGTGCTGATGCCGATTTCGGCGCCGAAGCCGAATTCGAAGCCGTCCGTGAAACGGGTGGAGGCGTTATGATACACGGCGGCTGCATCGACCTCCTGCAGGAAGCGTGCAGCGTTCGCCGCGTCTTCCGTCACGATGCATTCCGAATGCATCGTTCCGTGGCGGCGTATGTGCGCCAGCGCCTCGTCCAGCCCGTTCACGACGCGAACGTTCAAAATATAATCGTTGTATTCCGTATCCCAGTCGGCTTCCGAGGCTGCTTTCACCGCCGGCGCGAGCCGCTGCGCTTCCGCATCGCCCCGCAGCTCGACCATTTGCTGTACGAATAGCTCGGCGATGTTCGCCAGATGCCGCTCCGCAAAATCGCGCTGCACCAGCAGCGTTTCCATCGAGTTGCATACTGAAGGCCGCTGCACTTTCGCGTTGATGGCGATCTTCAGCGCCATGTCCGGCTGTGCGCTGGCGTCGATATAGGTATGGCAAATGCCGGCTCCGGTCTCGATCACCGGCACGGTTGCGTTTTTGACGACATTTTGAATCAAAGAAGCGCCGCCGCGCGGAATAAGCACATCGAGCAGGCCGTTCAGCTTGAGCATTTCGTCCACCGATGCGCGGCTCGGGTCCATGACGAGCTGCAACGCGTCCGCCGGAACGTCGGTCGTTTTCAGCGCATCGTGCAGTACCTCGACGATCCGCTTATTGGAATGAAGCGCCGAGGAACCGCCTCGCAGCACGACGGCGTTGCCGGTTTTCAGGCAGAGTCCGGCCGCATCCACGGTAACGTTCGGACGCGCTTCGTAGATGATGCCGATGACGCCGAGCGGCACGCGGACTTTGCGGATTTGCAGGCCGTTCGGGCGGTCGAACGTCTCCAGCGTATCGCCGATCGGATCGGGCAAAACGACGACCTGCCGCAGTCCGTCAGCCATCGCTTCGATCCGCTGGCGGTTCAGGGCCAGCCGGTCAAGCAGCGACGTGCTGATGCCGCTCTCACGCCCGCGCTGTAGATCCTCCGCGTTGGCGGCGATAATCGATTCGGCCTCCGCTACGAGGGCGTTCGCCATGCACAGCAGCGCGTCGTTCTTTTGCTCGGTGCCGAGTAAACCGAGCTTCGGCGCGGCTTGCTTGGCTAGCTTCGCTTTTTGCACCACTTCGCTCAGGTTTAGAGCTTGATCCGTTGTCATGTTCAACTTCCTCCTTCGGAGCGTCGTTTAAGGTCGTACTTGCTTAGGTTTCGGCAGCATCCTTTGCTTTAGCCGTCGATGCGAGGGTAATCCATTCGTCGCGGTGTATGACTTCGATGCGCGGCACCTCGATCCGCTTCTGCACTTCCTCCGTACTAAGACCGGCAACAGCCTGAAGCTGCCAGGAGGCGTAATTGACGACGCCGCGCCCGATCGTTTCCCCATCCGGGCCGAGCACTTCGATGACATCGCCGGGATGGAACTCCCCAGTCACTTCCTTGACGCCCGCGGGCAGCAAGCTTTTGCCTCCCACGACGAGCGCCAGCTCCGCGCCTTCGTCCACATAGACCGAGCCCTGCGGCTGGGAGTGGAAGCCGAGCCACTGCTTTTTCATCGGTAAATTATGCTCCGCCGTATCGAAATAAGTGCCTTTCCCGGTTCCTTCCACGGCCAGCATCAGGTCGCCGGGCTCCGTGACGCGCCCGACGAACACCGGCACACCGCCGCGCATTGCGATTCGAGCAGCCTCGATTTTGGAGCGCATGCCGCCGGTGCCGACCATAGAGCCGGAGCCCCCGGCGATCCGGGAAATGTTTTCGTCGATTTCCAGCACGCGTTCGATCCGTTTGGCGTCCGCGTTTTTGCGCGGGTCTTCGGTGTACAATCCGTCCGTATCGGTTAGGATGACCAGCCTTTGCGCCCGGACCAGATTGGCTACGAGGGCGGAAAGCGTATCATTGTCGCCGAATTTCAGCTCGTCGACCGAGACCGTATCGTTTTCGTTAATAATCGGCAGCATTCCGCGGCGCAGCAGCTCTTCAATCGTCATCTGCGCGTTATGGATTCGCTTGCGGTTGGAGAAGTCGGAGCGGGTCAGCAAAATTTGCCCTACGCCTACGCTTTGCCCCGAGAATGCCGCTTGGTATGCTTGCATCAGCAGCGCCTGCCCGACGGAAGCGGAGGCCTGCTTCTCGTGCAGCAGCTTGGGACGGGACGCGTACCCCAGCTCCCGAAAGCCGGCTGCCACGGCTCCCGAGGTCACGAGGAGCACGGGAAAGCCTTGACGGTGAAGCGCCGCCAGCTCTGCGGCGAAAAATGCGATTTTTGCCCGGTTCAATCCGCCTTCGTCGGACGTTAGCGAACTGCTGCCGATTTTCACTACGATCGTTTGCTGCATAGGAATCACTCTTTCCATGACTGATCTGGCTGCCGCCCCGGGCAGATGCGGAAAACGCAAAAAGGCCCCGTCCTTTAAGGACGAAAGCCTCTACTTCCGCGGTACCACCTTACTTGATGAATTGACGACCAACTCATCCTGCTTCAGTCCCTTGTAACGACAGGGAAAGCCGTCCAGCTCGTCGCTGGCCGTTCAGGGGCGGGTTCGGCAAGGCTCCACGGTAAATTCTCGCAGCCGGTGGAATTTACTCTCTGATCGTGCAGGGGCTTTCCTACTATTCCCATCAATACGTTTTGCTTTTCATTAGCATAGCATGAGGGGGGGAGGTTTGTAAAGGCGATCAGCCGAACAGACGAAGGGCGTCGATTCGGTCAACCGCTTCGCGGAGCCGCTCTTCCGTGCTGAGCAAGCCGAGGCGCACGTAGCCTTCGCCGTGGTCGCCGAAGCCGACTCCGGGAGCGACGACGATCTTGGCCTTCTCGAGCAGCATGTCGGAGAACGACTCCGACGTATAACCCTTCGGCACAGGCAGCCAAGTGAAGAAAGAGCCTTGCGAACGCGACGCTTGCCAGCCGATCCGGTCCAAAGCCCCGAACAGGGTGTCTCTGCGGCTCTGGTACATCTGCACGAGCTCGTGAACGCTATCCTGTGGGCCGGTCAACGCGATGGCCGCCGCCTCTTGGATGCCTCCGAACAAGCTGCAGTAGTAATGATCCTGAATCAAGTTGATCATCCGCACGATTTCGCGGTTGCCGAGGCAGAAGCCGACCCGCCAGCCGGCCATGTTGTACGTTTTGGACAAAGTGTAAAATTCGACGCCGACCTCCTTGGCGCCCGGCAGCTGTAGAAAGCTGACTGGCTTCTGTCCGTCGAAGCCGATGGCTCCGTAAGCGAAGTCGCTGGCCACGACAATGCCGTGCTTTGCCGCAAAAGCAATCGTCTCCTCATAGAAGGAAGCCGGAGCCGAAACCGCCGTCGGATTGTTCGGATAGTTGATGAACAGCAGCTTCGCCCGATTCACGTCATCGGCCGAAAGCGCACTGTAATCCGGCAGGAACCCGTTCGATTCCAGAAGCGGCATGAAGGCCATCCGGGCGCCGGCCAGGGCGACGCCGGACCAATAATCCGGGTATCCCGGGTTAGGCACCAGGCAGACGTCACCGGGATTGAGCAGGCATTGGGCGATTTCCACAAGACCGGTTTTACCGCCGAACAAAACCGCCACTTCCGTCTCCGGGTCGAGCTCGACGCCGTAATCTTCCCGGTATCGTTGGGCGGCGGCCTCTTTTAAAAACAAGTAGCCGTTGAACGGAGGGTAGCGGTGGTACTGCGGATTTTCCGCCGCTTGCTGCAGCGCCTTGACGATGTGCGGCGGGGTCGGTCGATCAGGATTCCCTTGTCCCAGATTGATTACGTCGTGTCCTGCGGCAATTTGGACATTGGCTTTGCGCACAAGCGTGGCAAAAAATTGGGTAGGCAGCTCTTGCAGCCGTTCAGCCGGAATCATAGGAAAAGTGCTGACGGCTGCTTTCGTCGGGTTATTGGTCTTCATCTATGTCACTCCATTTGTTTGGTTTCAAATGTGTTGCCTTACAATTAATTCTTTGTGTTCTTATCGGAATATAGTTAATAACCTGAGCGGATAGGAATAATGTAACATGAAAAACGGTGCGTGTATACGGGTCTATTTCGTCGAATCATCCGTTTAACTGTCGAGGGAAACGTTTTTCATAGCTTATCATGTGCGGAGCTTTCAGGATTTGGCGGATGCCATTGTAGCGGACTCGGGCTATGAAATGAATGAGCCCGCCGAGGAACGGTACGCTGGACGATATTGTTTGCGCGGGCGCGTTGAAGTTCCGCTTCCGTTGCTCTATGATAATAGGAAGAAACGGCGCAGTTTCCCCAAGTGGGCCGCTGCGTTCGGAATTTCGAGACGGGTGAGGGGGAAGGTTAGATGGCTGGGCAACGATGGAATTTTGCTCTGCTGCAGATGGACATCGCGATAGGAGAGCCCGAACGCAACTTCGCAAAGCTGGAGAGCCTTCTGCATGAAGCGGTCGCTCACGATACGAAGCCGGATGTGATTGTCTTCCCGGAGATGTGGAACACCGGCTACGCGTTGGATCGGATTCAGGAGCTGGCGGACCATTACGGAGAGCGAACCGAGGCGCTGCTGGCGGCGTTTAGCCGAAAGCACGGCGTGAACATCATCGGCGGTTCGATCGCGGAGAAGCGGGACGACGGCGTCTACAATACGATATTCGCATATGACCGGCAAGGAAACCGTGCAGGAGACTACTCGAAAATTCATTTGTTCCGGCTCATGGATGAGGAGAAGTTTCTGCAAAGCGGAGAACGTGCGGGCGAGCTTCAACTGGACGGTATTCCGGCCGGCATGATGATCTGCTACGACATCCGCTTTCCGGAGCTTGCGCGAAAGCTCGCGCTTGGCGGCGCACAAATTTTATTCGTTCCGGCCGAATGGCCGAACCCGCGGCTGCATCACTGGCGCACGCTGCTGATGGCGCGGGCGATCGAGAATCAGATGTTCGTCGTCTCCTGCAACCGTGTAGGCGTGAGCGGGACGACGGAGTTTTTCGGTCATTCGATGGTCATTGATCCGTGGGGCGAGGTGCTAGCCGAAGGGGGAGAAGCGGAAACGATCGTTCGCGCAGCCGTCGACCTTAGCCAGGTGCCTGCCGTGCGCGGCAAAATTCCGGTATTTGAAGACAGACGCCCTTCCTTGTATTAAAAAAAGCAAAAACGGCACGCGAAAACCGGCTCGGATTATTCCGGCCGGTTTTTTGCGCGTTCGGCTTCCATCACCTTGCGGAACGTCTCCATAAACGCGGCGACCGCCTTCGATAAATAACGCCCCTTGCGATGGGCGATCACGAGCGTACGGGTCGGCCGGTTGGACAGCTGCAGGTACGCGGGCGCCAGCTCGTTCCGTCCCCTCAGCAGCATATGCGGGATGAAGGCAATGCCCATCCCCGCCGCGACGAGCGACTGGACCGTCTCGATATTGCTGCTCTCGAACACGATGTTCGGCGTAAATCCGGCGTCGTTGCACAATTGGATCGCGATTTGACGGAAGCCCTGGCCTCTTTTAAGCGCGATGAACGGCTCCTCCTGCAGTTCCGCAATATTGACCGTTTTGTTTGCTCCCTCGGTCAGACGCGCGGCCAGCGGATGCTGCGGCGGGACGGCTAGTACGATTTCTTCCTCAATGACCGGCTCGTAGTCAAGTGAGTCATCGATCAGGGGCAGGGAAAGCAGGCTAATGTCGGCTTGCCCGCTCGCCGTTAATTGTTCGAGGTTCGAGGTTGTCTCTTCGACGAGCACAATATCGATTTCCGGGTAGCGCTCCTGGAAGACGGGCAGGACGAGGGGCAGCACATGCGCGCCTGTAATCGGGAGGCTGCCCACGACAAGCTTGCCTTTGCGCATTTGGGAAATGTCTTCCATTTCTTGTTTTAACTGCTCGACCATGTCGAGAATTTTTTGCGCTTTTTCTACAAAGCGGGTACCGGCATAGGTGACTTCCACCGAGTTGGTCGTCCGTTGAAACAAAAGCACGCCGAGCTCCTTCTCCAGCTTGGAAAGCTGCTGGCTGAGCGACGGCTGGGCGATATGCAGTTTTTCGGCTGCGCGGGAAAAATTCTTTTCAATGGCGATTTGCAAAGCGTATTGCAGCTGGCGCAGTTCCATGCGGCTCGGCTCCTTTTATCGTTAAGGTTGAGAAGACTCCCTCTTCGATAAGGGGGAGATGAATCAGCATCTCTTGTATATGAATGCGAACATATGTGCTATAATGGTCATGAAATCACCAAAGGAGATAAGTCTCGCATGTTGCATCATAAAGCTTTTCGCTTTCGCATCTACCCTACGGAGGAGCAAACGACGCTGATCCATCAGAT
>NZ_FMTT01000073.1 GCF_900100345.1 Paenibacillus tianmuensis
AATGCCATGTACCAGCACCATCTGAAGTTTCTGATTGGCGTGAAAGTCACACTTAAATACGTACAAGAGGAATTGGAATCGGCCAGGCCTCAACTGCAGCAATGGGAAAACTTTCATCCGGATTACAACCTGTATGCACAATCGACCACCATCACATGGAAGTATACACAGCGGCGGCCTTACAAGGGCGACGTGCTGGAGGGAGAGCGCCGGGCGTATCTGCACCTTTATTTTAACAAAGAAAAGGAAACCGAGGACGCCTACAAATTGAACCGGCTACTCGCAAAGCTGAAAGCAGAACTGGAGAGCGGAAGACGCGATCCCGAACACGAAAAGTCCTATGCCAAATATTTCGAAGTGAAATCTACGCCCAAACGCGGGACTGTTGTAAAGCCCAAACAGGAAGTCATTGATGCGGCTGTCAAGAATTATGGCTATTTCACGCTGCTCAGCAATGAGATCAAAGATCCGATCGAAGCGCTCGTCGTGTACCGAAACAAGGATTTGGTTGAAAAAGCATTCGGAAATCTGAAGGAGCGTCTGAACTTTCGTCGGATGGAGGTTTCCTCTGAACGCAGTCTGGACGGAAAGCTGTTTGTTGAATTCGTGGCACTGATCTATCTGTCGTACATCAAAAAGGTCATGCGCGAGAAAAAGCTCTTCCAGCGCTATACAATGCAAGGGCTGCTTGATGAACTGGACGTGATCGAGTGCTACGAACGGCCCGGGCAGGATTTAAAATTTGGAGAGATCACCAGACGCCAGATTGAACTTTATGAAGCGCTGGAAATCTCAGCGCCTGCCTCGTTATAATTTGACTGGGGATTTAGTTTTTAAACTGAAAGTGCCGATACTGTCCATTTTTAGGACTCGGAGGGGATCATGTGAAGCGAAATTGGGAGCTGGATGAGATAAGTCGAGCATTTTACTGACCCCAATCGAACAGCATATTCGCCATGAACTCAGCCGGTTTCACCAGATCCATGCCGCTATTCCTAAGCTGCTGTCCATTACTCAAGATATGCGATTAGATAATCTTCACCGAAAAGATAACGGGCGATTCGCATTTTTGTAATTCTTATTAAAAAGAAGATTTTAGAAAGGCCAAAGGTAGTGGGCGATCTTTTTGTATGGTTCGAACATCATGGGGACCCTGCACTCGATGCAGTAATACTATAAAGAAAGCGCTTTACTATTCAGTCTGCCCCAAATCAATTGATTTTGATTTGGGGGTTGTTTTGTGTCCGTCTCGAGCAATTGCAGGCGAAATGATTTGCTAGGCCTGAGCTAACCCGGCAGTCGGCTCAAGCATCTTCCTCGGAAACACCCAGCGCCTTGTTCTTCTCCTTGAACTTGGAGTTGTGTGAGGAGACGTAAGCCATAAATCGGGCTTCCGGTTCCATGTACAGTTTGGCGCTATTGACTGCCAGCGCCGCATCAGTAAAAGCACCAGCAATGAGCGATAGCTTGCTTGGGTATTTCGCCGAATCTCCAGCCACGAAAATACCCGGCAAATTGGTCGAAAGCTTCTCGTTGACCGTAATATTATAGGGGCCCATCTGCAGCCCCCAGTCCACGATCGGCCCAAAATCGCCGCGCAGTCCGTGGTTGACGATAACAGCGTCTACCTCGAGCCTTATCTTCTCGTCCGTCGTATGGCCCTCCTCGTTAATACGGGCAATCGATACATGCGCGATCGCATCTCCACTGTCGTTGCCCTTCAGCTCCGTCACTGTGTAAGGCGTATGTACGCGCACCGACGATTCCTTCATCCGCCGCACGTTTCTCTCATGCCCTCCGAATTGTTCACGGCGATGAACGACCGTTACACCGGCGGCAATCGGCTCTAGTTCGTTGGCCCAGTCGACCGCGGAGTCTCCGCCTCCGGAAAGTAGCACTCTTTTGTCGCGAAACTCTTCAAGGTCCTGCACGGTATAATGCAGATTGGTGACTTCATAGCGATCAGCGCCCTCTATTTCCAGCTTCGCCATCTTCAACACGCCTCGCCCCAAAGTCAACACGACTGTCCGCGTATGATGCCTTTCCCCGGTTGCGGCGGTGAGTATCATAGTTCCGTCATCAAGTCGCTCCAATCCGACAATTTGTTGCCCCAACACGATCGTTGGATCGAATGTATAGCTTTGCCGGATGATTTGCTGCATCAACTGCTCGCACCGAATGGGCGGCACCCCGCCCACATCCCAGATCATCTTCTCCGGATAAAGCAACATCCTGCCACCCAGTTCTTCCTTCGCCTCGATTAGCTTGGTCTTCATATCTCGCATCCCGCTATAAAACGCCGCGTATAGCCCTGCCGGGCCACCGCCAATAATCGTGAGATCATACAGTTCACTCATCTTCATTCCAGCCTTTCATTTCATTTTTCTGCAATATCCCCATCAGGAATCCTGTGTCGCATACAAACGCGCATATATGCCGCCGCGGCGAAGCAATTCATCATGTGTGCCCATCTCGGCAATGCCCGTTCCCTCCAAGACAACAATCTGGTCGGCATGCCGAATCGTCGATAGCCGATGTGCAATCACCAGCGTGGTGCGATCTTGCGAAATCTCATCAAGTGCCGCCTGAATGTCCAGCTCCGTCTTCGTATCAAGCGCTGAAGTCGCTTCATCAAGAATTAAGATGGGCGCATTGCGCAAAATCGCCCGCGCAATCGATAACCGCTGCTTCTGCCCACCTGACAACCGCACACCGCGTTCGCCAATCACCGTATCATAGCCCTTTTCCATTTGTTCAATAAATCCATGAGCTTTGGCTGCCTTCGCTGCGGCGATTACATCTTCCTGTGTCGCGTCTTTCCACCCATAAGCGATGTTGTCATACACCGAACCGTCAAACAGAAACGTATCTTGCAGCACCATCGAAATATTGTCACGCAAGCTAGCTAGCGTGACATCGCGAATATCGATGCCATCCACTTGAATTAAGCCTGCTTGTGGGTCGTAAAAACGGTTGACCAAACTGGCTAACGTCGACTTCCCCACGCCCGTTGTGCCTACTAGCGCCACCGTCCGTCCAGATTCAATTGTCAGGTTTAGCTTCTCCAATACAGGTACGCCATCCTGGTAGGCAAACGTTACATCTCGAAAATCAATCCGTCCCTCTACTCGTGGCAATATAACGGCGTTACGTCTCTCCTCTACGTCTTCCTCCTCTTCCAATACATCAAACACCCGTTTCAGACCCGCCGCTGCACGACCAGCCATTTCCACCAGACTGGAGAATGATTTAACGGGGTTATAAAACATTCCCAAGTAGGCAATGAATCCGACAATATCTGCAATACTCACTTCGCCTGTTGCTAACAATCTTCCTCCAATAATAACGACAAACACCGTTCCGAGGGCGGTCACACATGCAAGCAGCGGTACTGAAGTCTCATAGTGTAGGCTGGCACGCAGATACGTTTTCGTATGATTAAGCGCCAGACGGGAAACGCGGGTCTTTTCCTCCTGCTGCCGATTGAATACTTGAATTTCCTTAATCCCGGACAAGTTTTCCTGCACCTTGCCTGCGATCTCACCTCGAGCCTTAGAGTTTTCTCTCCACATCGGCGAGAGCTTTTTACTCTGCCAGATGGTGATCGCCAATAGCATCGGAATCGTAATCAAACTGATAAGCGCCAGCTTCACATTGATTGTGAGCAGCAAGATCCCTACCCCGACAAACGTCAGTACATTGATCATAAAATCGGGGATCACATGGGCAATGAAAATCTCCGCCTCCATCGCGTCATTCACCACTCGCCCAGTCAGATCGCCTGTACGGCTTCGATTAAAATAATGCAGACTCATCTGCTGATACTTGCCGTACAACTTCGTTCGCAAATCCGCCACATAGTGAAGAGCTGCATAATGGTTCATATAGCCAGCCAATGAAGACCCAATCGCTTGTAGCACAGTGGCTCCGAGCAGCAACAAACCAATCTTCAACGCTTCTGCGGCAAAATTGATACTGCCTTCTGTGGCCAATTGCGTCAGGGAGCGCAGTGCCCATGGCAAATAAAACCCGGCCAACGTGGCGATCACTACACCTGCAAATCCGAGCCCTAACTGCAGCCAATGTTTTCGTGCGCCAACTAAGGTGCGCCATGCCGTTTTCATGTCGCAACCGCCTCCTGCGCCTCCTGCTGTTCTTGGTTTCGTTCACGCAATAGCTGATAGGTGACATACACCGGACGCCCTGTTCGCGGCTCCAGCATAATATCTGCATCGATGGCAAACACCTCGCGCAGCGTCTGCGCCGTCATCACTCGCTCAGGCGAGCCATGCTCCACCACCTGCCCTCTGCGAATCGCCACCATATAGTCGGAGAAACGCGCCGCGAGATTCAGATCATGCAGCACCATCACAATCGTCACCTGCTGACTGCGATTAAGCTTATATAACAGTTCCAGGACTTCCAGTTGATGCGCCAAATCCAGATACGTCGTCGGTTCGTCAAGCAGGATCAAATCAGTCTGCTGCGCTAGCGCCATCGCAATCCACACCCGCTGACGCTGCCCGCCAGAGAGCGTATCGACTTCGCGATGCTCAAACTCAGTTAACTGTGTCACCGACAGCGCCCATGCGACAATTTGTTTATCTTCCTTGGAAAGTTTACCAAAGCCGCGTTGATGAGGAAAACGTCCATAGGCGACCAATTGCCCGACAGTCAGACCGCTCGGAGCCGTTGGTGTCTGCGGCAGGATCGCCATCTGTTTAGCGACCTCTTTCGTCGGTAGTGTGCGAATATCTGCTCCGTTAAGATAGACAGTGCCATTATTCGTTTTGAGCAATCTTCCGAACGCCTTCAGTACCGTTGACTTTCCACAGCCGTTCGATCCGATAATCGACGTAATCTGTCCGCGAGGAATTTGCAAGTCCAGTTCTTTCACAATGAGTGTGTCATCATATGCAATATCGATTTGTTTAGCTGTAATACATTCCATGTCTGCCTCCTAATTTGCCTTAGCTAATAAATATAGAAAGTACGGAACGCTAATGACCGTAATGACAATCCCTGTCGGTACATCCCCGCCCAGACTGAGGGTATGAGTTATTATATCGGCCAGCACCACGATCAGTCCTCCCGCTAGGCTAGCAGTTGGAACTAGTAATTTATGATCAGGACCAACCAGCTTCCGCGCCATATGGGGAGCGATCAAACCGATGAAGAAGAAGCTGCCGCCTACGGCTACGCTGCCTGAAGAAAGCGCAACGGCTGCGATTGACAACCCAAGGAATTCCGGTTTTACTGCAAGCCCCAATCCTTCGGCAGTCTGATTGCCCAGATGAAGTGTGTTCAGCATACGAGCTTTATAAAAGATATAGCCAAGCAGCACCAGTACCCAAGGGGCTAACACTGAAATATAGCTCCAGTCATCGCCCCACAGGCTGCCCGCCAGCCAGCGTAGCATAAAGTCCATCTGCGAATCGTCTAATTTGAGCGTCAAAAAGGTGGTCAACGCACCATACCCGCTGCCGAGTGCCACGCCAGTCAAGATCAAGCCAATCGGTGAGATTTCCCGCCCACGGCGATATGACAGCAGGAATATCAGACCTGCTGCCATCATGCCGCCGACAAAGGCAAGCAAAGGCAAGGCAATAAAGGAACTGGTTCCCAATGAAGCGAAATACACCACGAAGATCAGTACGAACAAGCCCGAACCCGAGCTAATTCCAAGCGTCCCGGGACTGGCCATATCATTGCGCAGCAAACTCTGCATCACCACTCCCGCCGCTCCCATACCCAGTCCGACCAAAATGGATAGCACGATGCGCGGGAGGCGAAAATCAAATACGATCAGGTTTTGCTTGGCTGTGCCTTTGCCAAGCAGAACGTTCCATACTTCTAATGGGGAAAGATTCATCTTACCGGAATTCACACTGATCACCGCAAAAAGAACAATAAGAAACAGTAAAATCCCAATCACTGCTATTCCCCGCTTCACCGTGTAACGCTGCTTGGTCACTCGAGTTCCCTCCTTTGCTTGCGAGCCAGGAAGAGGAAATATGGCACACCGATGATGGAGAAAATGATGCCGAGTGGTGTCTCGAATGGCTTGTTGATCAAGCGCCCGACCAAGTCGGCCGAGACTGTGAACAGCGCCCCATAGACAGCCGTCGCCGGAATAATGTAGCGATAATCGACGCCGACCAGATAGCGGACGATATGCGGTGTAATCAGCCCGACAAAACCGACCGGGCCCACCACAACGACTGCCAGCCCAGTCAGTACAAATACAATGACAGTAGATAAGCCTTTAACCAGTCCGCTTCGAATGCCGAGTCCGCCCGCTACATCCTCGCCCAAGCTCAGCATCGTCACCGAAGGAGACAGTGCTAACGCCAGCAACACACCACCGACAAACAAAGGCGCAACGACTAGCAGTTCACCCAACTTAGCTCCGGCTGTACTACCCGCCGTCCAGTAGGCCAGTGCTCTCCCCAAGTTGTAATTGATCGCCAGATACTGACTGAGCGCTCCGAACAGCATGGAGATCGATAGACCTGCCAGCACAAGTCGCTGGGGCGTCATGCCCCGTTTGCCCAGTGAAGCAATAAAATAAGTCATACCTGTCGCTAAAGCTGCTCCCAGACAAGCAAATAGCATCATTTGCCCATACGTATAACTCGGCAAAAAGGCCAAACAAAGCGCAATCGCAAACGCCGCACCAGAACTGATGCCCATCAGTCCTGAGTCCGCCAATGGATTTCGCGTCGTTCCTTGCATAATCGCGCCGCAGACTGCAAGACTACAGCCGACCACTAAATCGGCTACGGTGCGGGGCAGACGTAAGGTCTGAATAATTTGGTGTTCGGTGAGCATTGGATCAAAGTGAAATATTGCCTCCCATGCGGTCGCTAACCGCATGTCAGCGGCGCCAAAGGAAATCGACGCCGCTGACATGAGAACCGTTAATCCAAGCCCTATCGCCATATAAAATGTAAAGTTCAACGTATTTAGACGTTTTAGGGCAGGCCTTTTTTTCATAGTCCTTCCTTCCCATTCTTTAAGTAGACTGAGTAATCTGATCTGCATAGCTGGATGTAGTCCATTAAAAAATGAACACTTAATTATCGAACAAGATTCATAAATTGCTGATGGTAAAAATCCAAAACCTTGTCCATGACATAAAGTGATTTTCTATCATATTCCTTTGAATAAGTGATGAGATTATTATTTTTAACAGCCTCGACATTGTTCCAAATTGCATTTTTGCTAGCCTTCACTAACAAAGAATCGTCGCCATTTCCAATCTCTAAATAATCGGCTTTTAAATAATCAGGGGCGGCTTCCCAAGAAAATTGTCTGAATCCTTTACCTGTATCCACTATTTCTTTTTTGATGATAGCAGGCAGCTTGAACCCTAGAAGTCCATATAAGATTTGTCCGCCAAACCCCCAATCATCGCCATAAATAAACGGGCCATCATCATTATAAAACACAATGGCCATTGTTTTCCCATAAATACCCTTATTTTTAAAATCTTGAACGTACTTATCTACTTTTGCATAAAACGAATCTAAAGCTTTTTGTGCTGCGTCCTCTACACCAAATACCTGCCCGAATAACAACATCCGGTCCTCAAGAGAAGTATCATAGGGAACGAGGATCGTAGTTGCAATATTCTTCAGCTTTTCATATTGTTCTTCAGTTCTAGTAATAATCAGATCTGGGTCGACAGCCATAATTTCTTCCGGGTCCTCAAACATGGACATTTGAGTGCCGCTCAATGCGTCCTTCGCAGCCCCCAATTTAGCATCGTTACTAATAGCGGGGATAATGCCAAGTGCCAATAAGTCACCTGCCCATGTATGGACTGCTACTCTTTTAATACTCGCTGGTACTTCCACATCACCCTTGATAGTTTTAACAACCCGTTTCTGGGTTTGGGCTGGATTTTCCGCCCCCGTTGTACTTTCATGAACTTGTTGCGTCTGAATCGGCTTCTGATTCGCTCTTCCTTCATTATTCACTGACGTACTCGATGTACACGCCGACAACAGCAACAACAAGCTCATTGCTGCGGTCAATATCATTTGCTTGCTTCTGGTTTGCCCAAACACGGTTAACTCCCCGCCTCTTTGAATTTTGGCTAGATGTTCTGGCCCTTTCCCATTGTAATGATGATGATAATCATTATCAATATCATAAACGTCCAAATTAGGCATCATTTTTAACCGATATTCGCTTGGCGTCATCAGAACGTTCTTTTTAAACATTCTTTGCATATTTAATTCATCTCCAAAACCGCACCCCATCGCAATTTCTTGAATCGTAGCATTTGTGTTTTCCAAATGTCGCTTAGCCGCCTCCAACCGTCTTTCATTCAGATATTCCTGGAAATTTTTACGTTCGCGCTGCTTGAACAATCTGACCAATTGGCTTCTGCTGACGGGCAGCATTTCGATGATCGATTGAATGGAAACGGGTTCCATATAGTGTTGATCCAGATATCGTTTAACCGAATCAACAAAATCCGGCTCAACTAAGCTAACCAATCCCTTGTCAAATTCCTCGTAAACACGATGGGCTATTTGGTAGAGAATACTCTTCGCGTAAAACTGATGTATAGCGGATTTCGCATTCCATCTTTCATGCATACACTGAAACTTCTCCATGTAGTAAAGCGGATTTTCTGGTGAAAACCCGAACAGGTGTATAAATGGATTCACCTGTTCCAACAAACGTTGAATGTCCCTTCTGTAGAACGGTGTGGACTCCGCTTTATATAGCACCATATAGGTTTCCAAGCCAGTGTCGATTGGATAAATCGATAGTTCAGTTCCCTTTCCCCCATGAAAAATCCCAAATCTCCCAGACTGATAAGAAACATGATTGAGTGTTACACTCGCTGATCCTCCCTGGGTGTATATAAACATGCTAGTTGGCAACCTGTATTTTTGCAGCGGTTTATCGGGGTGAAACACTTGATTACGTACATCCATAAGTGATATCGAAGAGCGTGCCCACAATCGAGCTGCTACCTCAACCATCTCTTGCGTAAAATAATGAGTTACATTACTTTCTTTAAACAACTGTGTTCACTCCTTCACTAAAGCACTGTATACAGGGTAATCCAAATGAGTATGATTATCAATATCAATGATAAAAGTAACCGTAAAATAACCCCCACATGTATGAAGCAGCCAGGAGTAATTTGAATCAATATATTGATTGGACAAGATTTTCGATCAGATCATAGAAAAAAACTATGTCTCCACATAGTTTATTAGTGTTACCCAATAGCACTTCCGCGCTCTATACTGAAACCAACAATTCATGTAAGGAGCTGTTGCAATTGAAAACATCCATCATTGGTTATCCACGAGTCGGCGCACTAAGAGAGCTTAAATTCGCATCCGAACGATACTTCAAAGGCAAGGGTTCGGTCGAAGAACTGCAGCAAACCGCGACGGAGCTGAGAGCCGCGAATTGGAAGCTTCAGCAGAAGAACGGCGTCGATTACATTCCGTCCAACGATTTTTCCTTCTACGACGGACTGCTTGATGCGGCATGCTTGCTTGGGATCGTTCCGCAAAGATACCAAGCGCTCGGCCTAAGCCCGCTTGAAACGTATTTCGCGATGGCCAGAGGCTATCAAGGCGAACACGGCGACGTTAAAGCGCTGGCAATGAAAAAATGATTTAATACGAACTATCACTACATGGTACCCGAAATCGACGATGCGACTCATATTCGCTTAGCCGGAACGAAGCTGTTTGACGAATTTACAGAGGCCAAGCAGCTCGGCATCGCGACCAAGCCTCTATGCTGACCGGTGCCTTCACCTTGCTCAAGCTTGCGAAATTTACCGGCACAAAGAAAGCGAAAGATTTCGTTCCTGCGGTTGTCGAAGCTTATTCCGCTGTCCTGAACCAGTTGAACTCACTTGGCGCCGAATGGCTTCAATTGGATGAGCCTGCATTGGTTACAGACTTGTCTGCTGAGGATATCGCGCTGTTCAACGAGCTGTATTCACGAATCCTATCCGCCAAAGGCAGCGTGAAGGTGCTCGTGCAAACTTATTTCGGAGACATTCGCGACTGTTATCAAGCGCTTCAAGCTCTTCCTTTCGACGGAATTGGCATCGACTTCGTTGAAGGCAAACAGTCTTTAGACCTCCTGCGTCAACATGGATTCGCAAACGACAAGGTGCTGTTCGCCGGCGTAATCAACGGCAAGAACATCTGGAAAAACCAATATAAACAGACGATTGCCCTCGTTCGCGAAATCAGCAAGCTAGCTAGCCAGATCGTGCTTGGCACTTCCTGCTCGCTGCTTCATGTTCCTTACACACTGAAGCACGAAACGAAATTAACTGCAACGAATAAGCAATATTTCGCGTTCGCGGAAGAAAAGCTGCAAGAGCTTGCGGAGCTCAAATCGATCCTGGCGCAAGCCGACCCTCAAACCTCCGCTCTCTATACGGAGAACGAGAAGCTGTTCAACACGTCACGCTTAACGAACGCCAATGCGGTGCAGAACAGAGTGGCGGCATTGACGGATGCCGACTTCACAAGACTGCCTGCTTTCGCCGATCGGGAAGCAATTCAGAAAGCCAAATTCAACTTGCCGCCTCTGCCTACGACGACGATCGGCTCATTCCCGCAAACGGCCGACGTACGGGCGAACCGCGCAGCCTTCAAGAAAGGCTCCATCACCGAGGAGCAATACAAGCAATTCAACTTCGACAAAATCGCGGGATGCATCGCGCAGCAGGAAGAGATCGGCATCGATGTGCTCGTTCACGGCGGATACGAACGCAACGACATGGTCGAATATTTCGGCGAATGCTTAGACGGCTTCATTTTCACGGAGAACGCATGGGTGCAGTCTTACGGAACGCGTTGCGTAAAACCGCCGATCGTATGGGGCGATATTAGCCGCAGCAAGCCGATCACCGTTGAATACTCGGCCTATGCGAAGAGCCTTACCCATAAGCCTGTCAAAGGCATGCTGACAGGTCCGGTAACGATTCTGAACTGGTCTTTCCCTCGCGAAGATATCAGCCTGAAGGACAGCGCCCTGCAGATCGGACTTGCGATCCGCGACGAGGTACTGGATCTGGAAGCCAACGGAATCGAGATCATCCAGATCGACGAGGCCGTATTGAGAGAGAAGCTGCCGCTGCGTCATTCGGACTGGCAAAGCGAGTACTTGAGCTGGGCGATCCCGGCATTCAGGCTGGTGCACAGCGCCGTCAAAGCCGAGACACAAATTCATACCCACATGTGCTACAGCCAGTTCAGCGATATCATTCGCGATATCGATGCGATGGACGCCGACGTGATCACATTCGAAGCATCGCGTTCGGACCTGGCCATTATCGACTCGATCAACGAATGCGGCTTTCAGACGGAAGTCGGCCCAGGCGTATACGACATCCATTCGCCTCGAATCCCTAGCGTGGATGAAATCAAGCAGGGGCTTGGCCGCATGCTGGGTAAGCTCGATGCCGAGAAGCTTTGGGTCAATCCCGATTGCGGGCTGAAGTATAATGGACCCAAACGCTTGACACACAAATGAAAAAAATAAGCTACAATAGAGCTATGGAAAAGAGACGAAGATACACCCCAGATGAGAAAGCGAAAATCGTATTAGAAATGTTGCGGGAGGAGCGGACGGTAGCGGAGATCGCTGCTGAACACGAGATCCACCCTACACAGTTACATAAATGGAAAGCAGAAGCACTGGATAATTTGGCCTCCTTATTTACAAGGGGGGCTAGTGAGACTGAAAAGATGAGAAAGCAGTATGAGAAGGAAAAAGAACAACTTACCCAACAGATAGGTCAGCTGAGCATCGAGCTCAACTGGCTCAAAAAAAAATCTGACGAACTCGACAAGCGCCGAAGAGCGAAAAGAGATGATGGACCGACACGACGGTGAGCTTAGTGTGAAACGGCAGTCAGAGCTGCTTGAGGTCAGCCGTACAAGCTTTTACTATGTGCCTGTGGATAAGGATGACGAAGATATTCCCATCATGCATAAGATCGATGAGATCTACACACGTTGGCCACATTATGGGCATCGTCGTATCCGTCATGTACTCCAGGGTGAAGGATTCGTTATCAGTAAGAAAAAGGTCTGTAAGCTTATGCTGCGTATGGGATTAGCGGGGCTGTGCCCTGGTCCCAATCTTAGTAAGCGAAACCACAAGGAGGCTGTACACCCTTACCTACTGCGTGGCGTCAAAGCGGCTTATCCCAATCACATCTGGGGTATCGACATCACGTATAGTACGCCCAGCTAACAAGTTCCCGCAATGGGACAAGTTACTTGAGCATGTTTGGAATACATGTCGAGTTTTTTTTTACTGACATGTCCTTCCTCTGCTGTGAGAGGAAGTGAGTCGAAGCGGCGGTGACTTGCCGACACTGGCAAGGTGACGTAGTCCGTGGGAAACGGGGCTTGCGGCGAAGCGATTACGCCAAGATGAGTCTCTAGGCTGAGCATGGGAAGGCCGAGGAACACGAACCTATTAAACCGCATCTGAGGGTTGAAATGTCACCCCTGCCTACATCGCTTAACAGGCAGGTCGCGGACTGAAAATCCGTTAACCGAACTGATGGATTTCACGAAGGCCAATCAAATATGTATGTTGAATGGCCAGGAATCGCGAAGAGTGCACAGCTAGAGCGTGATGTCCGCGACGACTTGCAGAAAGCAAGGATAAAGACTGCGATAGGCAGCCTAACCTATGTGTAGAGTCCAACATGTGAACTGGGGAAAGTCTGCATAGATGCTAAGGGAGTGTGACCCCGATGATGTGCAGGCCGACGGAGCCTCCGTAGTAGTCCGAGGCCGGGAAAGCCGGTCACATGGCGAAGGGAGGTAGTTTAAGTGGTTTGCTTGGCTCATTAACTGACTCTAGTGAGGTGAAGACCTTTGATAATCAGTGAAATGCAAAGCAAACTGGCGACTTGGTCAACAGGAAATAAGGAACGTAAGTTTGACCGACTAATCAGACTCATTGCTGACAGGTCTTGGCTAAGTGAAGCTGCTCGCATCACTCTCGCTTCAAGCGGAGCTCGAACACCGGGCGTGGATGGCATAGACAGGCGTAAGATGGAAGAAAAGCTCGATCTAGAACTAGAATTTGTTACGCCATGAGCTGTTGAGCGGAAGTTACTTTCCGCAACCTGCCCGACGAGTATACATTCCCAAAGTGAATGGCAAACTCAGACCGCTAGGTATCCCGTGCCTTCGAGATCGTATCGTGCAAAGGGCGATGCTGATGGCAATGGAACCGATATGGGAAAGTGATTTTCATCCAGTATCCTATGGTTTCAGACGGCGCGAAGCGTCCATCATGCAATTCGAACTGTCAAAATGCAATTACAAGATGGAAACGAACAAACGAACGCAACTGCGGGTCGTTGGGTCATTGAAGGTGACTTGGCGAGTTACTTCGATACCGTACACCATCGACTGCTAATGAAGGCTGTCCGTAAACGTATCTCTGACCAGAGATTCCTCTCCCTGCTGTGGAAGATGATCAAGGCAGGATGCGTAGACCGTGGTTTATTTCGTGCCTCAAGCGAGGGAGTTCCGCAGGGCGGTGTCATCTCACCACTACTGTCCAATATTATGTTACACGAATTCGATCAATGGATGGAAGCGAATTTTCTGAGTAAGAAGGTACGGAAAGATCGCTGGGCATGGAACTTCGGCATTCTGAACCAGCGCCCTATCGCGATACGTGAAAATCGGCAGTGGAAACCAGCTATTTCGTACTGCCGCTATGCGGATGATTTTGTGGTGATTGTTAAGGGAACCAAGGCACATGCAGAAGAAGTACGTGAAGCATGTCGTGAGTTTCTCGAAGATAAGTTGAAACTTACGCTCAATATGCAGAAAACGCATATCACGCACGTCAATGATGGTTTTGTCTTCCTCGGACATCGGATCATTCGCAAACGTGGGGCTCGGGGACGAATGCGTCCTGTATCGTCCATTTCATGGGAGAAATACCGTCGCTTTACTGAGAAATTAGTCAAGCAACTGTCTGGGGATTACGGCATGAACGCTATGGATTTGGTTGAAAGCCTGAACCGACAATTTGCAGGATGGGCAAACTTTTATCAATACACAGACCATACAGCGACAATATACGGTAAAGTGGACCGCACAGTATTCTGGAAACTCGGCTACTGGCTGGCAAGAAAGTACAAGCGCGGCTTTCGAGCATTGATGCGAGATTATGTCCGCTCACCAGAAAAGGGAAAGGCTAAAATCTGGGTACTACAGGGCCAGAACAGTCGCGGATTCTATGGAGAACTAGTGTCGAGAAGGTTGATCACTAGCCGTAAAGGCTGGTTCACATGGCGAAACCCGACCGAAAATCCATATATCCTACGTTCAGACAAACGCCGGACTATTGAATCCTATTATGATGAAGTCGCCTTTGCTATGAGCAACACTTAAATGGAGAGCCGGATGCGCTGAGAGGTGCATGTCCGGTTCGGGAAGGAGAAACGGGGAGATAGTTCGACTACGCCCCGTCTCTTACTTCACTTCGCATGCAAGGCAGCTTTATGTACCTGGTCGCTATCATCGATTGGTACTCCCGGTATATCGTGAGTTGGGAACTCTCTCAGAGCTTGGAACGCTCTTTTGTACTAAGGGCGATGAACAAGGCGTTTCATAAAGCTAAGCCTACCATACTGAACAGTGATCAGGGCAGTCATTTTACAAGCAGTGACTACATTCGGCTGCTTAAAAAGAAAGAAATTGCAATTAGCATGGATGGCAAAGGAAGAGCCACGGACAACGCCATTACGGAGCGATTCTTCCGTAATCTAAAGTGGGAGAAGCTCTATTACCACACCTACACAACGCCTAAAGAGGTCTTTAAAGACGTTCGGGCGTACATCGATGAATACAATAGCACCCGTCCACATCAGTCACTTGATTATGCAACACCCGCCGAATTTTATGCCCACAAGATGGCACAGGTCGGTTAAGTTTGAGCTGCGCACAAACCTATTAACGAGGAGGATATGAGTAGCTTAACTTTTCATAGAAAGTGTCTTGACAACGGGGTCCACTACAGTACTATAAATCTGTCATCAACTCTAATCCATAATAGTGTGGAATTCTTGAGTATCTTCTTCTTTTAATACAAGAAAATAAGATTAAACATTGGAAATCTTAAATATAGGAAGCTCCAAATTACTCTTCAATTATGTACAACTACAGTGCCAATACATTCATTAATGTACGTCGATTAAATTATGTACACTAAAAAAAAGTTCGAATCCCCTATGTAAATCAATAGATTATATAAAAATCCAATTTATGTACAGAGATTTTTATATAGATTCAGGCGGGTACTGGAACAGCACCGCCTTCAGCTTGCCCGCCTCCCGCAGCGGCTCGACCGATTCGCGGAACGCTTGAAACATGTGGTCCGCATCCTCGAAAGGATTGTTCCCGCGCGAATGCCCGGTCATGCCTTGGTAGGCTTTGACCACGAACGCGAAGCCGTCCGGCGTGTCCCCGGCCCACCGCTCGAAGTTGGCGGGCGACTGCACCGCATAGAACGAGCTGTCCACCTCGACGAGCGAAAAGTACCGACTGTACGCCTTCAGCTTATCGCGGGCCGGGAGGCTCCGCTCATATAAGTCGCTATGGTCGCCCCACCCGGCCAAGCCGATTCGGACCATGAACGTGTGCCTCCTTGCCTTGTTGCGCCGTACGGCTTACCCCATTTCCGACATAATAACCGAAATGACGATACCTGCCGCAGCAATCCAAAACACCTTCGATTTGAAATATCTTTTCACCACGGTATCCTGTCGTTTGAATACTTTACCAGGGTCTTGCTGCATCTGCAAATCCGTAGCGTAGTGCGCTTCCGCGGAGCCTCCGTTATAAGTAAATCCGCGCCCTCCTCCGCCCACGAATACAAAATTCACAATAAGCGTCAGCAATGAGGCGATAAACAAATAGTCCGCAACGGTGTGCATTTGAATTCCTCCTCGGCATCCTGATTTTTGTACAGCCATCCATCACTTCTACTTAGCGTCTCCGGAAGCCGCAGGCCTCACCAGCTCCAGCACCCGCTTCACCGCTTCCTCCACGGTAAGCTGCTCCGCCTCCGGGGCTTGGCGCTCCTTGTACTCGACCACCCGTTCGCCTGCTCTCTTGCCGATGACGAGGCGGATCGGGAGGCCGATCAGATCGGCGTCCTTGAACTTGACGCCCGGCCGCTCCTCGCGGTCGTCCAGCAGCACCTCGATGCCCAGCGCCTGCAGCCGCTCGTACAGCTCCTCCGCCAACTCCCGCTGGGCGTCGTCCGTCACGGCTACCGGAAGGATATGCACGTGAAACGGCGCCAGAGATAGCGGCCAGACGATGCCCTGCTCGTCGTGGTGCTGCTCCAGAACCGCGGACAACAGGCGGGAGACGCCGATGCCGTAGCAGCCCATAATGATGTCCTGCTCCGTGCCGGAGACACCCGTCACCCTCGCGCCCAGCGCTGTGCTGTATTTCGTGCCGAGCTTGAACACGTGACCGACTTCAATCCCCCGGTGCAGCGTCAACGGTTCGCCGCAGCGCGCGCAGCGGTCGCCGAGCCGCACCTCGCGGAAATCTCCCGTATGCGCCAGCGAGAAATCCCGGCCCGGCCGGACATGACGGTAGTGGTAATCCCGCTCGTTCGCGCCAGCAATGCCCTCGCCCAAGGCGGCGGCCTCGCGGTCGACCAGCAGTGGCACGTTCAGCCCGACCGGTCCGGCAAAACCGACCGACGCGCCGGTAACGGACTGCACCGTATCGGCATCGGCCAGCTCAAGCTGGTCCGCCCCTAAATACCGCTGTACCTTTAATTCGTTCACTTCGTCGGCGCCCCGCATCATGACGGCCACCGGCTTCCCGTCCGCCACATACAGCAGCGTCTTCATCAGACGCGAAGCCTCCGGTCCGAGCAGTTCGGTCAGCTGCGCAATCGTGCGGATGTCCGGCGTATGCCATCGCTCCAGCGGCGGCGCGGCTTCCCCATCCGCCGCAGCTTGCGCCTGCTGTGCGGCTGCCGCTTCCGCCTTCTCCAGATTGGCTGCGTAGCCGCAGCTGTCGCAGGCGACGACCGTGTCCTCCCCGATCTCCGCCAGCGCCATGAATTCGTGCGTCTCGCCCTCGCCGCCGATCGCGCCCGCATCCGCTTCCACCGCCCGGTAATTCAGCCCGCAGCGGGTGAAGATCCGGTGATACGCCTCGTACATCGCCCGGTAGGTCGCGTCCAGTCCTTCCCAGTCCGTGTCGAACGAATACGCGTCCTTCATCAGAAATTCCCGCCCGCGCAGCAGGCCGTACCTCGGACGCCGCTCGTCGCGGAACTTCGTCTGAATCTGGTATACCGTCAGCGGCAGCTTGCGGTACGAGCTGATCTCGTCCCGGACGAGTGCCGTAACGACCTCCTCGTGCGTCGGCCCAAGCGCGAATTCCCGGTCGTGCCGATCACGCAGCCGGACGAGCTCCGGTCCGTATACGTCGTACCGGCCGGACTCCCGCCACAGCTCGGCAGGCTGCATGGCCGGCAGCAGCACCTCCTGCGCGCCGACCCGGTCCATCTCCTCCCGGACGATCGTCTCGGCCTTGCGGAGCGCGCGGCGGCCAAGCGGCAAATATGTGTACACCCCCGCCGCAAGCGACCGGATCAATCCGGCCCGCAGCATCAGCCGGTGGCTGGCCGCTTCGGCATCCGACGGGACTTCCCGCAGAGTAGGCATGAGCAGATTTTGTTGTCGCATAGGAATCCCTCCAAGTTCGGATATAAAAAAATTTGAATATCAAGTTAGCTCCGCTTGGCTTATTCGGTCAAATCGCCGTAGGTGACGGTATCAGTGGAAACACAAGCAGCCAGCAGGCGATTAAACATCTGACCTTCAAACTGCCGACGATTGGTGCGAAAGCAGAATTCGTTCAAATAGGATTGCAGATGTTTGGAATCTAAACCGTGAAACGTACCGGCGATAAAGGCTTTCGCGTTGGAAATCATCGTATGCAGCCATTTCAAATGATCAGGATTGTCCTTTACATTGAACCTGATCGGTTGGTGGTTATATTCTTTAGCGAGTGCATGGTACGAACGATGCGCGTCGCTACT
>NZ_FMTT01000017.1 GCF_900100345.1 Paenibacillus tianmuensis
GAGATTTCCCAGTATGTAAGACCCCTTGTAGACGACGAGGTTGATAGGTTCGGGGTGGAAGCGCGGCAACGTGTGCAGCTGACGAATACTAATCGGTCGAGGGCTTATCCAATACATTCGCTTTACGCTTTGTTTCGGTCCAGTTTTCAGGGTGCAAGTCGCCTTGAGAAAAGTAAAAGATGTTTCGTGGCAGAAACATCGACATCCGTTTGGTGATGATGGCGGAAGGGAACCACGCGTACCCATCCCGAACACGACCGTTAAGCCTTCCAGCGCCGATGGTACTTGGACCGCAGGGTCCCGGAAGAGTAGGACGTCGCCAAGCACAAGAGCTTCTTCGGATTTTATCCGGAGAGGCTCTTTTTCTTATGGAAATTGGCATACTAAATAACAAATTGCCATGGAAACTTCATGACTTTTTGCTTGACACTAAAAATGGGCTTTTGATAAGATTGCTATTAATATCTTGCGGCATGTATAGCATGAAAAAAATAAGGAGGATTATTTTTGTGTGGGAGACTAAGTTTGCCAAAGAAGGTTTGACATTTGACGATGTATTGCTGGTACCGAGAAAATCGGATGTGTTCGGTAAGGAAATCGACATATCGACAAAACTGACAGACCACATCAATCTGAACATTCCTTTTTTAAGCTCGGCCATGGATACGGTAACGGAATCGGCTTTGGCAATCGCTATCGCTCGAGAAGGCGGAATCGGGGTCATCCACAAGAATATGACGATTGCACAGCAAGCGGAGGAAGTGGATCGGGTAAAGCGCTCGGAAAGCGGCGTAATCACTAATCCGTTCTCCCTTACTGCGGAGCATCATGTCTATGATGCCGAAGAGTTGATGGCTAAATATCGGATTTCCGGTGTGCCGATTTGTGACGAGAACAAGAAGCTTGTCGGTATTTTAACAAACCGGGATCTGCGCTTCGTTCATGATTATTCGATTAAAATTAAAGAAGTCATGACGAAAGAAAATCTTGTAACAGCTCCTGTGGGCACGACGCTTCAACAAGCAGAAGGCATTCTGCAGCGGCATAAGATCGAGAAGCTTCCGTTGGTTGATGAGAATGGGATTCTCAAGGGCTTGATTACGATTAAAGATATCGAGAAGGCCATTCAGTTCCCGAACTCGGCAAAGGACAAACAAGGCCGTCTGCTGGCCGGCGCCGCGGTAGGCGTAGCCAAGGATGTCATGGAGCGTACGGCAGCTTTGGTCGAAGCTGGCGCGGATTTGATCGTCGTTGACTCGGCGCACGGGCACCATATCAATATAATTAATACCGTTCGCAAAATTCGCGAGCAGTACCCTGACCTGCCAATTTGTGCAGGCAATGTGGCGACTGGCGAAGGGACGAAGGATCTGATCGAGGCTGGAGCAAGCATGGTGAAGGTCGGAATCGGGCCAGGCTCCATTTGTACGACGCGGGTGATTGCTGGTATTGGCGTACCACAAATTACGGCGATTTACGATTGTGCGACGGTTGCGCAGCAGTACAACGTGCCGATCATAGCCGATGGCGGTATTAAATATTCCGGAGACGTCGTCAAAGCGATCGCAGCTGGAGCCAGTGCGGTCATGCTCGGCAGCTTATTCGCCGGTACGGAAGAGAGTCCGGGCGAATCGGAAATATTCCAAGGCCGCCGCTATAAGGTTTATCGGGGAATGGGGTCGATTGGCGCAATGAAACAAGGCAGCAAAGACCGCTATTTCCAAGAGAACGAAAGCAAGCTTGTACCAGAAGGTATCGAGGGTAGAGTTGCTTATAAAGGACCATTGGCCGATACGCTTTATCAGCTGGTTGGCGGACTGCGTTCCGGGATGGGCTACTGCGGAGCTAAAAATATTTCGGCGCTTATCAACGAAACATCCTTTACCCGCATTACGGGGGCGGGCCTTCGGGAAAGCCATCCGCATGATGTTCAAATAACAAAAGAAGCGCCGAACTATTCGTTGTAGTCCTACGAAGGGGTCGTGCAAAAAAGAACGGAAGCCTGGGGCTTCCGTTTTTGCTTTTGTAAAGCGAAAGAGGCTTGTGGTACAATTAAACGTACGTTATTTTTATAAAATTTTTTTTAGGAGTGAGTTGGTTGTTTTTTAAAGTAAAACGCGTTTGTTCGATCGTAGCTGCGACTCTTTTGCTGAACGCCACTCTTGTTCTGGTACAATCCGCTTCCGTACTAGCAGCGGATGCCCCGGTAGATTTGAAGCTCAATGTCAGATCTGCGATTCTCATGGAAGCGAGTACCGGGCAAGTCTTATATGAAATGAATGCGGACGAAGCTTATCCTCCCGCCAGTATGTCGAAAATGATGACCGAATATTTGGTGATGGAAGCTATTAAAAGCGGAAAGCTTAGTTCTACGGAAATGGTGAATACAACTCCAAATGCGGCCGAAGTCATCGGCTCGGGCGGCCTGCTGGCTTTGAATGAACAAGCGACCGTAGATGATATGTTTGCTGCAATGTCGATCTATTCGGCGAATGACGCTTCGGTGGCGTTAGCGGAAAGAATTGCGGGCAGCGAAGAACTATTCGCCAAGATGATGAACGAGAAGGCAAAACAGTTCGGGCTTTCGGACAAGGCTCATTTTATAAATGCGACTGGCTTGCCAAGAGCGGATATGGGGAAATATGCACCTACTGAAGTGCAAGGCGAAACGATGCTGACAGCCAGAGATACCGCTCTTATCGCTTATAATCTTATTAAGGACCATAAGGAAGTATTGAAATACACGGCGACCCTGTCCAGGAAGTTCCGCGAGAAGGACAAGTCACCGATGATTAACTGGAACTGGATGTTGGAAGGAAACAAGGATAATGTCAATCTTAAAAAGTATGCTTACCAGGGACTAGACGGTCTGAAGACAGGCAGTACGAAAGAAGCGCTTTATTGCTTCACAGGTACGGCCGAGCGTAACGGAATGCGTTTAATCAGTGTCATTATGGGTGCTCCGAAGGAACCGGACCGCTTTATCGAAACGCGCAAACTACTCGACTACGGCTTTACGAATTTCGAATTCGTGCCCGTGTTGAATGCGAAGCAGGAAATAGAAAAATTGAAAACAGTCAATATTAAAAAAGGCGTTGCCACGCAAGTTCCGGTCGTTACGCAATCCGAACTTAGAATTATCGCGAAAAAAGGCACATCTAAAGAGCAATTCCAAATCACGGCGGAGCCGCTGGCGGATGACAGCAAGCTTGTCGCGCCAATTGCTCAAGGGCAAGTGCTTGGAACGGCAAAAGTGACGTATGGCGGCAAAGAATATCCGGTCAATCTGGTTGCTGCGGAGGAAGTGGAGAAGGGCAGTTGGTTCCGGTTGTTGTTCCGGGCGGTTAAAGACTTCTTCGTCGATCTGTTCAGCGGTGCCAAAAAGGGATAAAATCAAGGCGAACGGGTTGTTAAATTGAAGCGCTTGCTGTAAAATAATTGACTAGTAGCTTGTCCTAATTTCAGTGGATGGAAGTAATATTAACGATATGTTCCCAGGAGGAATCGGATATGGAAACAGGTACATCCCGCGTTAAAAAAGGTATGGCCGAAATGCAAAAAGGCGGCGTCATTATGGACGTCATGAGTGCAGAGCAAGCGCGCATTGCTGAAGCTGCAGGCGCTTCTGCTGTTATGGCTTTGGAAAGAGTTCCTTCGGATATTCGCGCGGCAGGCGGCGTTGCCCGGATGGCTGACCCTACCATCGTAGAAGAAGTCATGAAAGTTGTTTCCGTTCCGGTTATGGCCAAGGCGCGTATCGGACATTTTGTTGAAGCAAAGGTACTCGAATCGATGGGCGTGGACTATATCGACGAGAGCGAAGTATTGACTCCTGCCGATGAAGTGTTCCACATCAACAAAAGGGAATTTACGGTACCGTTCGTGTGCGGCGCAAGAGACCTCGGCGAGGCGCTTCGCCGGATCGGTGAAGGTGCATCGATGATCCGTACGAAGGGCGAACCGGGAACGGGCAATATTGTTGAGGCTGTTCGTCATATGCGTATGATCACGGGCCAAATCCGCAAAATCCAAAGCTTGTCCAAAGACGAGCTGATGGCGGAAGCTAAAAACTTGGGCGCCCCTTACGAACTGCTGCTGCAAGTGCACGAAACCGGAAAATTGCCAGTCGTTAACTTTGCGGCCGGCGGTGTAGCGACTCCTGCAGATGCCGCGCTCATGATGCATTTGGGCTCCGATGGCGTGTTTGTAGGATCGGGTATTTTCAAATCGGAAAATCCGGAGAAATTCGCAAAAGCGATCGTTGAGGCTACGACCCATTATACGGATTATGAGTTGATTACCAATATTTCGAAAAATCTGGGTGCGCCGATGAAGGGGATCGAAATTTCGAAGCTGCATGTATCCGAACGGATGCAGGAGCGCGGCTGGTAAGCCGGCTGGAGCTTGTTTCTCGGGAAGAAGGTATAGAGGGATGAACATAGGTGTTTTGGCGCTGCAGGGTGCCGTAGCCGAGCATATCCGCATGATCGAAAAAGCCGGCGGAACCGGCGTCGCGGTGAAGCGGACGGAGCAGCTGGCGGAGATTGACGGAATCATTATTCCGGGCGGCGAGAGCACGACGATCGGCAAGCTGATGCGAACCTATCAATTTATAGATGCCCTACGCGAATTTTCGCGGCAGGGCAAGCCGCTTTTCGGCACATGCGCAGGACTGATTGTGCTCGCAAAACATATTGCAGGGCAGGAAGAGGCTCACCTTGGGCTGATGGATATTCAGGTTGCGCGCAATGCTTTTGGCCGGCAGCGGGAAAGCTTTGAGACGGACTTGGATATTAAAGGCATCGATCGGGATGTGCGCGCGGTATTCATCCGTGCGCCTCTGATCGAACAAGTGGGTGAAGGCGTGGAAGTGTTGGCGACGTACCGTGACCAGATCGTTGCAGCCCGTCAAGGGCATTTGCTGGCTGCATCGTTTCATCCGGAGCTGACCGATGATGAACGAATGCACGCTTATTTTTTGGACATGGTACGTGAGATGAAACAGGAGGGATCTCCTTGTTAGATATAAAATTGCTGCGCGCAGATTTGGACAAAGTGAAACAAGGTATGGCCAACCGAGGCAAAAACTTGGAGGAGCTGGACCGTTTTACGAGTCTGGATTTGAAGCGCAGAGAGCTTTTGCAAGAAACGGAACAATTGAAAAACCGCAGAAACGTCGTTTCGCAAGAAGTGGCGCAGCTGAAAAAGGCGAAAGAAAACGCCGATCACTTGATCGAAGAGATGAAGGTTGTCGGCGATCGGATCAAGTCGCTGGATGAGGAAATTCGAGGTCTGGAAGCCGAGCTGGATGCCATCCTGCTGGCGATTCCGAATATGCCGCAAGCTGACGTGCCGGTAGGCGGTTCGGAAGAGAATAACGTGGAGATTCGCCGGGTAGGTGAAGTACCGTCCTTTTCTTTCGAGCCGAAGCCGCACTGGGAAACAGCACAAGAGCTTGATATTTTGGATTTTGAAGCGGCGGCGAAGGTTACGGGCTCTCGGTTCGTGTTCTATAAAGGGCTTGGGGCGCGTCTGGAACGGGCTCTGATCAATTTTATGATGGACCTGCATGCGGACGAGCACGGGTATACGGAAATGCTTCCTCCATACCTTGTAAACCGTGATAGTCTTACGGGAACCGGGCAACTGCCGAAGTTCGAAGAAGATGTGTTCAAAATCGAAGGCGTGGACTATTTCATGATTCCGACCGCCGAGGTGCCGGTGACGAATTACCATCGGGACGATATTTTGGCTCTGGAGGATCTGCCGAAATATTTCGTGGCGTTCAGCGCTTGTTTCCGCTCCGAGGCCGGTTCGGCCGGGCGTGATACTCGCGGACTCATTCGTCAGCATCAGTTCAACAAGGTAGAACTCGTGAAGATGGTTCTTCCGGAGAAGTCGAACGAGGAGCTTGAGAAGCTGGCTGGCGAGGCGGAGAAGGTGCTGCAGCTCCTGAAGCTTCCTTACCGCGTAATGGCGCTTTGTACAGGCGATTTGGGCTTCTCCTCGTCGAAGACGTACGATCTGGAGGTATGGTTGCCTAGCAGCAATGCGTACCGTGAAATCTCGTCGTGCAGCAACTTCGAGGATTTCCAGGCGCGCCGTGCGAACATCCGCTTCCGCCGCGATGCGAAAGCGAAGCCGGAATTCGTTCATACACTGAACGGATCGGGTCTGGCGCTGGGCCGGACGGTCGCTGCGATTCTCGAAAATTACCAGCAGGAAGACGGCAGCGTGCTGATTCCGGAAGTGTTACAGCCTTATATGGGGAATGTTACACGGATCAGCAAGAAATAGAGCTTGAAAAAGCTTTTTGATTTATGATACAATGCTTGGTGTCACCCGGAGAGGTGGTCGAGTGGTTTAAGGCAGCGGTCTTGAAAACCGCCGTGTTCGTGAGGGCACCGTGGGTTCGAATCCCACCCTCTCCGCCATACATACAAGTATACGACCCTAAGGGTCGTTTTTTTGATGGCTTTTTTTGCTGCTTCATCCTTGGTATAAGAAGGTCGCGGACTTCGCATGTTAACAACCATGGAGGTGCGACTCATGAGCAAAAAGGACAGCTTGCAAGTGGACAATCAGCGTTTGGCGGAAGCTTGGGCGAGAACGCTGCCGACCGTCCTGAACGCCTCGGACCGTGCGGAAGTGAAGGCGGATGAAGCGGAAGCGAACGTCATTCGGGTTCATCTCGCGACAGCCGGACGAAGCAATTACAGCTTCGATTTTAAATGTACGTATGTCGATTCCCGGGAAGTGCAGGTGGAACTGATCGACGTTGAGAGGGAAGGGACGGCTGTCGACGAGCGGACCGACGTCATTCAAACGCTTGTGGACGATTATGTAAGACATATCCACGAATGTGCCCAGCAGCTTCATGCTTTTACGCATAGCTAAACGGAGGAAGGTCACGTCATGACTCAAAATAAAAGCAGTGTCGATAAAAATTTGCAAAATGTCGTGAAGGATTTGGACAAAACGACGGTAACCGGCCATCAGGCTCAACAAGTACAGCAGCAAACAAACGATCACCGGCACCAGGATGCCCTGAACCACGATAAACCGCCTCATGAGCCGATGTCCGATATCGACTGAAGGGAGAAGGTCTAACGATGCCTAAAGACATTCCACAGCCGGTCAACCCTCCAAGCGGCCGGCATAACCGGGAAGAGAGCCGTCAGCCGAATGCCCCCTTATCCGGTTCGAAAAAAGTAAAAAATCAAAACCATAGCCGTCAAAATAACGGCGAAGGGTAACACAAACAGCCTCTTACTTATTGTAAGAGGCTGTTGTTTTTATATTACGTGGTTATAGATTGTTTTTTTCTCTCTCCACCCTAAGAAAACATTCGTTCAATAACAAGTGAGCCATTTCTTCGTTATCCGTATATCCGTATAACAAAGACCCGCCTGCCATCGCATCACATACATCGTCTAACATGGTACAAATGGAAATGGAGTATTCATCATAAATGATGTAATAGCAGCTATTTGCCGGCATCATGTCCACCTCGATTTTGTGATTGAAACCTTATTTTACCATAGAGCGCAACAAAAGAGAATGCATTTTTTGCGTGATATTAATCACTTTTTGCGTCATTATGCAAAAACTATTGCATACATTTGTAATCGGAAAAGGGCTTATCTCGAGCTGAGTGGCAGGACATGGGGAATCGTCGTAAAATAGTTGGAAACCGACTGTTGTCTGCCGTGCACCGGGTTTCCTCCACGTCGCACGCAATCAATGATCGTCGGAGGGAGGAGTGGTCTGATGATTCATTTGAAAACGCCGCAAGAAATTGCTTTAATGGCCAAAGCCGGAGCCGTATTAGCCGAATGCCATCAAGAAATTTCCAAGATGGTTCGTCCCGGGCTGACGACACTTGAAATCAACGATTTTGCCGAACGGTTCATAAACGAGCATGGTGCAAAACAAGTGACTAAGGGTTTCAAAGGGTATCCGTTCGCCACCTGCGCTTCCGTGAACGATGTCATTGCCCATGGCTTTCCTAACCAAGAGCCGCTGCAGGAGGGGGATATCTTAAAGATGGATATTGTCTGCAGCTACGATGGGTGGATGGCCGACTCTTGCCGTACGTATGCCGTCGGAAAGATATCGGAGGAAGCGGAGCGGTTGGTTCGGGTCACGAAGGAGTGCCTGGATCTGTCCATCCCTAAGGCCATTGTCGGCAATCGAATCGGGGACGTCATGCACATGGTCCAGCAGCACGCTCAGCAAGCCGGCTTTTCCATCGTTCGCGATTTGGTCGGACACGGCATCGGACGCGAGATGCATGAAGAACCTTCTTTTGCACATGTTGGCAAGCCGGGGCGCGGATTTCTGCTGCAGGAGGGTATGGTGATCACGATCGAGCCGATGATCAACGCGGGAAAGCATGAGATGTTTATCGACTTCGACGGCTGGACCGCGAGAACGTACGACGGCAGCCTGTCGGCGCAATTCGAGCATACGGTTGCCATTACCCGTGACGGCCCGCTCATTTTAACCGAATGAAGTACAAGAGCCTGCGGTACGAAACGAACTCGTACTGCGGGCTCTTGGCTGTGGTCAAACTTGCTCGTTTGGTTGGTTTTTTGACGTTTCAGAGACATCCGCCGCCCCTTTGGAAGAGCTCCGTTCTCCGGTGGCGTCTGTCTTGACATCGTTAATCGCTTCGTTGTTGAAAATGTAAATCTCTTCGTCCGAATCGTTCCTGTTGGCCATCGGCGTCACCTCTACACTAGTGTGGTATGGGGAACGTTTTTTTATGCATATATGCGGGCCGGAAAAGCAAAAAGAGGCCCCCTTTAGGGCCTCAGCGGTAGCGGATTACATAAGTGTGTAAACGTCCCCGAGAGGACTCGAACCTCTATCGGTCCTTTAGGAGAGGACTGCTCTATCCTGTTGAGCTACGGGGACTTGATTCAAGCAATACTCATTATACCACACCGCGCAAAGGGAATAAAGTCGGTCTCGGCTTTTGTTTTCCATTGTTCCCGGTCAAGATGACCATTACAATAAAAAGATATTTTTTTAAAATTTTTAAAAAATCATGCAGGGTTTGGTTTGTCTGAGTTCGTCTATTCGCAGAGAAGGGAGGGGGAGAACGATTACAGAAGAAGCATGGATTGCGCGCATCATATCGGGCGACGCGGATGCGTTCCGCGAACTGGTGGACAAATACGGACACTATTTGTTCCATGCGGTCTACGGGGTGCTGCGTTCGACGAAAGATGCAGAGGACGTCACGCAGGAAGCGCTGCTGAAAATATATGCGTCTCTCCCCCAGTACCGGTACCAAGGTCTTAAAACTTGGCTCACGCGAATCGCCGTCAACAAAGCCATCGATTTCAAACGGTCACAGGACCGCAAGAAAGAAGACTTAACGGATGACTGGGAGGGACGTACGCCTCCCGAACCGCTCCAGACAGACAGTCCCGTAGAGACGCAGGTCATCCGACGCGAAAGAAGCACGTACGTTCGTGAACGTTTGGATTGTCTGCCGGAAAATTACCGGGATGTCGTGGTCGCCTTTTATATTGAGGAGAAAAGCTATCAACAGATTGCCGAAGAGCAGCGGGTCGCGATCAAAACGGTGGAATCGAAGCTGTACCGGGCAAAGCAATATATGCGGAAAGTATGGAAGGAGGAGGAGTGGGAATGAATCAACACAGGCCGCTGAACATCTGGATGCAGTATGTGAATGATGAGTTGCCGCCGGAGGAGAGGGAGCGCTGCGAGGCGCATCTGGACGGCTGTGACGCCTGCTTGGAGTTGTACATGGAGTGTATCGGGCAAATGGCAGACGGGCTTCCGGTATTACCAGATACGGACGCTTTTGCCGCTGCGGTCATGCAGCGTTGGACGGAAGAGCAGCCGCCTGCTCCCGGGGCCGATGATAATCCGGCGAACCAACCGGCAGAGCGTAAACGGCGTATTCCCTGGACGCAGAGTCCCTTCTTCCATTATGCTGTTGCTGCGGCCATCACGCTGCTCTTAATGAGCACCGGGGTGTTCCACTCGCTCACGGGCAATCTGGAACCCGGCCGCATGTCCTATTCCGCATCCGATCAAGCGGAAGCCTACGTTCCGTTCTCCGAAATGTTGCTGGAAAAAACGATCGGCTTGCTTGATTCCATCCAACCGAAACATGAAAGAGGAGGTATCCGATGAACATATATAAAAGTCCGGTTACGGCGTTCCTGTTGTCGTTCATTCCCGGACTAGGCCACATATATATCGGACGCACGTTCCGGGGGTTAATGTACGGATTCGGATTTTTCGGCCTAGTGCTACTGACTTTCGCTGTCGGTGTATTATCAGGGGAACGCAACGCGTTTCCCGTTATCTTACTTGCAGTCGCTGTAGCCGTTGTGAACGTCATTGATATGGTCTTAGTATTGATCATCCGAAGCGGCCGTCCGCCTGCCGGCTGGCAGCCTACGGGCGGGGATGGCCAGCGTTATGGACCGGCAGATGGAAGTTACCGGTCTTGGGCGCAAGATGCCGCAGCTCCAATGAACGATCGTTTTCGCACCATTGTGCTTTCTTTCGTTCCGGGGCTCGGTCATCTTCACCTCGGGCTTATGCAGCGCGGGCTTGGCTTTATGGTCTTGTTCTTCGGACTGACGGTGATGATCTTCTTCCTCAGCGTCATTACGCACCGCGACGTATTTCTGGTATTCCTCGGCGCCCTGCCGGTCATTTGGCTGTACTGCATGTTCGACTGCGTGCAGCAGTATGGACGGAAGGAGCGGGGAGAGGCTCTAACAAACCTGACGATCTTTGAAGAATTTCAAGCGAGCCGGGAGTCTGGCAAGAAGAATAAAACGCTGGCTACGCTACTCTCGATTTTCCCCGGGGCGGGGCATATGTACTTGGGCTTGCAAAAGCGCGGCCTGCAGCTTATGGCAGCCTTTCTGCTCTGCATCTATATCATGGACGTGATGCGGCTGTCACTGTTCATGTTCCTGATTCCGATCCTGTGGTTTTTCAGCTTCTTCGACGCGCTGCAGATGGTATCCAAGAGCGGCCGCGAGGAATTGAGAGATGTGCCGATCGTTAACTGGCTCCTGCACCACCAGCGATGGCTAGGTTACGGATTGCTTGCGCTCGGGGTGTACTATTTGCTCGATCGCGTGCTGCTGAGTACACTGGGAATATGGCTTTCCGCAGAACAGCAGCAGCAGATCATGCGATGGTTCGGTCAGTATTTCCAAACGTTCGTCATCTCGGTGCTGCTGATCGGCGGGGGCATCCGGCTTCTGCTCGGAAATAAAAAGGGCAAAAGGGATCGCTAATTAAATGGATATGAGCGTTACCGTGGTACTGCCGCGGGATAGGTATCGCAACCAGATTGAGGTCAACGGGTAATCGAAAATGGGCCGTGTACTCACGGTCCATTTCGCATTGAGCCAGCGGCTGTTTTTTACGGGACCGATCGAAAGATTTGAATGGGTCCTTCCCAATCGTCTCTCGTCATCTCTTGATAGTTACTCTTCGAATATTCATCAATAATCCGTCTCCAGAACGTATGGGCCGGCACATTCTCCTCCATTTGCGCCACTTCCCATTGACCTGGAAACCGGTTAAACAAAGCAAAAGCCATTTCACGCCCGACCCCATATCGGCGGTATTTTTTCATAACAAAAAATTCGGCGACTGAATACACCCGCTCATCCGCCCCTAACTCCCGAATCAAGGCAAACCCGGCCAGCTTCCCGTCCACATGAACAAGGAAAGGATGTCTTCCTTCCTCCGTCCAATAATGATCAAGGTACGGATATTCGAATAGTCCGTGCTCGTTTACGTCTTCCGGATCGAATTCGGTAAAATCATATTTGTACAGCTCCAGCAAATTACGCATGACGGATTTTTGCTCCGCCGCTGCTTTCGAAACGACAATTTCCATCTCGGCTCTCCTTTTCCACAATCATGTAGCATTCGTTTTTTATTATACATTGACGGTATGGAAAGTACGACTAGTCCGGGCCACGTTGGAAGGGATGAATTATGCAAGACTTCTTGTGTAGGTTTTTCGTCGAAGAAAATAAAAAAATTGCGGTCGATTTGACCGCAATTCTTGTCTTAAAAGTATCGAGACGACAGGATTTGAACCTGCGACCTCTTGGTCCCGAACCAAGCGCTCTACCAAGCTGAGCCACGTCTCGTCGGTGTGCCTTAGCACGAAGCTTTTTTATTCTACCACCGTCCTAAGAAAATGTAAAGAGGACGGCCTCTTTTTTGCCGTCACAAATTGCGGCAGCTTGATGTAGAAGCCGGCGTTTACTCTTTTCCCCGCAGCTTGCGGAAAAACTGCGTCAGCATCGTTCCGCATTCCTGCTGCATCACGCCGCCGATTACCTCGACCCGATGATTGAACCGGTCTTCTTGGAGCAGATTCATCAGCGTGCCTGCGCAGCCGGCCTTCGGGTCCGGGGTACCGAAGACGACTTGGCTGATTCGGGCTTGCACGATCGCACCCGCGCACATCGGACAAGGCTCCAATGTAACATAGAGCCGGCAGTTCAGCAGACGCCAGGCACCTAGATGTTCGCTCGCTTGCTTAATCGCGATCAGTTCGGCATGCGCCAGCGGGTCCCGCGTCGTTTCGCGGACATTGTGGCCGCGGCCAATGATCTCGTCGCCGAGCACAACGACTGCCCCGATCGGCACTTCGCGTATCGCTTCCGCCTTATGGGCTTCTTCGATCGCGGCTTTCATAAAAGGCAAATGTTCTTCCCATAATGCTGCGGACAAGCTGGACACCTCGATTATCGTAATTGCACAATGTGTTCTCGAACAAATATTCGTTGTTAACACACTGTGGATAAATTTGTGGATAACAAGTGTTATTTTCAATTCATTGTAGATAATCCGAGTCGAAATAGCAAGGAATAATACGAATTTTGAAGTTATCCACAGGCCGTTGAAGATGTGAATAGCAAAGTTATCCCCATTGTGAATTATTAAGAAAAAATGAATTTTGGCGATGATGATTGGGGATCGGCACTAAATATAGTATCGATTAGGTAAATTGTCCTATAATTGATTGATTTGACATATACGATAATGATAATAAAGTATTGCAATCATTCGTTCATGGCAAACCTGCCGAAAGGCAGCGACGCAAAGCTTAGGGTCTAAGGTTCGCAGACGGACTACGACAGCCTGGCCGCCGAAAAGATGCGGAATTCGCCGGCTGTTTCTTCTGTTACGGGGGGAGGCGGCCTTTTTGCGCCAAGGACATCACTAAAAAACCAAGGATGGTGACGTAGCGGATGAACACACCGGCTGTTTCCCGCAAGCATCTTGACAATTCTAAAGAAAGACACCGCAGCTCGGGAACGGTTATGCTGAACAGCCGAATTGTAGTGGAGAAAGAGAAATTTGTATCCACCGGGATATTGACGTACGTCGAAGGGGATATTCTCGAAATCGAAATGTCGGAGTACAAAGCGTTCGAATTGGGGGATGCGGTCAAGCTGACGATTTATTCGCCGGGCGGCTTTTACCCGTTCGAGTCGACGGTCGTTGCCAAGGATCAGGGCGTGGTCATGGTCCTTATTCCACCCCAGCATCAGAACCGGTTCGCGGAAAAGCGCGAGCATCCCCGGGTCCAGGTGAATCAAAAGGGCGCTCTCGTTTCGTATCGCAACGAGGACGGTTCCTGGCAGGTACCGGAGGGGCAGATTCCGCTTACCGTTAAAAACATCAGCCTCAGCGGGGTAGGTTTTATCATTGAAGAGCCTGTTGAGCTGGATCGGGACGCGCTGGTGCAGCTGCATCTCGACCTTGGCTTCGCGATGCACTGCCGTGCGGAAATTATACGAACGGAGCCGGTGGAGTTCGGCTGCTACTACGGGGCCCATTTCGACGAGCTGGCCGCGGATAAGGCCAATTCGCTGCGCGCATTCATTCTGAAAAAACAGGTGGAGACGCATTTTGCGCAGAAACGGGAAGAGTAAAAAAAGGGCGCAGCCTTCATCGACAAACGCGTCTGACCGGATAAGGACTTGGAGCATATCTTAAAGATAAAAGCTTCGAGGTGGTGATCAGCGTGGCGTTTACGATGAAATACGAGATCGTTCCCCGGTATTTGACGGGGCCGAGCCAACGCCGTCCGGTTCTTGCTCTGGACCCGTGCCGCTTCATGGTGGCGCACGATACGGGCAATCCCGGTGCGACGGCTGCATCCAACGTAGCGTATTACGAACAGACCCGAAACGACATATCAGCTTCGGCGCATTTGTTTGCGGACGACCGAGAGATTATCGAGTGCATCCCGTTTTTGACGGGGGCTCCGGAGAAGGCGTATCACGTTGTGTATAACGTAACGACGGACAACACCCGTTACGGGGTGGATGCCAACGATGCGGCCGGTGCGGTCGAGCTCTGCTACGGCGGAAGCATCGATCTGGGCGAAGCGTACAAAAGATACGTTTGGGTACTGGCGTATGCCTGCTACCGGTACGGCCTGAATCCGGAGACGGACATTGCCGGTCATTACATGCTTGATCCGGCACGGCGCACGGACCCCAAGGAGCCGCTGAGACTGCTTGGCAAGTCGTTTGACGATTTGCTGCAGGACGTGGCGAACGAGTACGCTTCCAGCGTTACGCCGGACCCGCCGGATACGCTTCTTAGCGTGGAGGATGCGAATAACCTGATCCGTTTTTTGTCTGCGTCGTATTTGGCAATTGACGATGCGGAAGGTCAGGCGGAATTTCACCGGCTGGCGAACGAGCTCAGAAAGGCTTCCGGTCAACCGGAAGAGTAGGCTGCATACGAGAGAAACGAAGACAGTATGCGAATAGAGCCGGCCTTGCGGAACGCGAAGCCGGTATTTTTTGCTGTGCGGGCATGAGGTGACACAAAGGCCGGTTTTGTAGTATAATTTTAAGTTAGGAATTTGCTTAGAAATACACTGAAGGAGTTGTCCTTTTCATGGCATTGAAAGCAGGGATCGTCGGACTGCCGAACGTTGGCAAATCTACGTTATTTAACGCGATTACGCAAGCCGGTGCGGAGTCGGCGAACTACCCGTTTTGTACTATAGATCCGAACGTCGGTGTCGTCGAGGTGCCGGACGAGCGTCTTGACCGGTTGGCCGAGATCGTGAATCCGAATCGCATCGTGCCGACGGCATTCGAATTCGTCGATATTGCGGGCCTGGTCAAAGGCGCCAGCAAAGGCGAAGGACTGGGCAATAAATTTTTGGCGCACATCCGTGAGGTGGATGCGATCGTTCACGTCGTGCGCTGTTTCCAGGACGAGAACATTACCCACGTTTCGGGCACGGTCGATCCGATCAGCGATATCGAGACAATTAACCTCGAGCTGATTTTGGCGGACGTGGATTCCGTCGATAAGCGCATTGATCGCTCCCGCAAAAACATGAAGGGCGGCGACAAAAAGTACACGCAAGAGGTCGAAACGCTCGAACGGATCAAAGAAGCGCTCTACAACGATAAACCAGCGCGCAGCGTGGAGCTCAGCGACGAAGAGAAGCTGTTGATCCGCGATCTGCATCTGCTGACGATGAAGCCGGTGCTGTACGCGGCCAATGTGAGCGAATCGGAAGTGGCCGATGCCGAGGGCAATCCGTACGTGCAGAAGGTACGCGAATACGCGGTGCAGGAAGGCGCGGAAGTCGTGCCGATCAGCGCGAAGGTTGAATCGGAGATCGCGGAGCTGGAAGGCGAAGACAAGGCGATGTTCCTTGAGGAGCTGGGGCTGCAGGAATCCGGCTTGAATCGGCTGATTAAAGCGGCTTACAAGCTGCTTGGCTTGTATACGTATTTTACGGCTGGCGTTCAGGAAGTTCGAGCTTGGACGATTCGCATGGGTACGAAAGCCCCGCAAGCGGCGGCGGTGATTCATACGGACTTCGAACGTGGCTTTATTCGGGCAGAGGTCGTTGGCTATGAAGATTTGATTGGGTCCGGTTCGATGAATGCGGCGAAAGAAAAAGGACAGCTGCGTCTGGAAGGCAAGGAATATGTCGTTCAGGACGGCGACGTCATGCACTTCCGTTTCAACGTATAGCGAGGCTGGGCTGAGGGACTTGGGGGACCGTCTTTCGCTTCGGCCGCGCGATTCGCGGTGAAACGGAGAGAGGAGCAGCAGCCGGGAGAGAAGGCTGTGGGCTCCACGGGAGCTGCAAAGGAACCGGAACGGGTAAACTTACGAAAAAACGGAACAAAAGAAAGGGTGAATGACGATGCTGGACCGGCTTCAAGCCTTGGCTGACCGTTATGAAAAGTTGAGTGAGCTGCTGTGCGACCCGGATGTTGCGGGGGACGCGAAGAAGCTGCGGGAATATTCCAAAGAGCAGTCCGATCTGCAGGAGACGTACGACGCCTATATGGAGTATAAAAGCGTCTCCGAGCAATACGAAGCGGCGCGGGCGATGCAGAACGAAAAGCTTGACGACGAAATGAAGGAGCTCGTTAAGATGGAGCTTGACGAGCTATCGGAGCGCAAAACGGAGCTTGAGGAACGCATTAAGGTTCTCATGATGCCGAAGGACCCGAACGATGACAAGAACGTCATCGTGGAAATCCGCGGCGCGGCCGGCGGGGACGAGGCGGCTCTGTTTGCGGCCGACCTGTACCGGATGTACTCCAAGTTTGCCGATGCGCAGGGCTGGCGTACGGAAGTGATGGACGTCAACACGAACGATCTCGGTGGCTTCAAAGAGATCATTTTCATGGTGAACGGTAAGGGCGCTTTCAGCAAGCTGAAGTTCGAGAGCGGGGCGCACCGCGTGCAGCGCATTCCGACGACGGAGTCGGGTGGGCGCATCCATACGTCGACGTCGACGGTAGCGGTTATGCCGGAAATGGAAGACTTTGACATCGAGATCAACGATTCGGACATTCGCGTCGACACGTTCTGTTCGAGCGGCGCGGGCGGACAGTCCGTCAATACGACGAAATCCGCCGTTCGGGTGACACACGTTCCGACCGGGATCGTGGCGACGTGTCAGGACGGCAAATCGCAAAACTCGAACAAAGAGAAGGCGCTGCAGGTGCTGCGCGCGCGGATTTACGACAAGATGCAGCAGGAAGAGATGGAAAAGTACGGTGCCGAGCGGAAGAGCAAGGTCGGCACGGGCGACCGCTCGGAGCGGATCCGTACGTACAACTTCCCGCAAAGTCGGGTGACCGATCACCGCATCGGCTTGACGCTGCACCGGCTGGACGCCGTGTTGAACGGCGATATGGACGAGATCATTTCATCGCTGACGATTGCCTCGCAAACCGAGCAGATGGAAAAAGGAGAATACGCCGGTGCGTGACGAGCGGCGGATAACGATACGTGAAGCCTATGCCGAGGCTTCTTCTTTTTTGCGGCAGCGCGGGGTGCGGGAGCCGGAGGCGAATGCCGGGCGGCTGCTGGAGCACCTGCTGGGCGAGAGCCGCAGCGGGCTTCTGCTGCGCTGGCCGGAGCCGTTCCCGCAGGAGCGGGAGGCGGACTGGCAGCGGCTGCTGGAGCGCAAAGCGAGCGGCGAGCCGGTGCAGTACATCATCGGGGAGCAGGAGTTCTACGGGCTCCCCTTTACGGTGACGCCAGCGGTGCTCATCCCGCGGCCGGAGACGGAGCTGCTGGTCGAGCAGGTGGTCCGGCTCGGGCGGCAGCTCTTTGGCGAGGCCGCGGGCGGGCCGGGCGCCGGAGGTGTGGCTTCGCCGACGATCGCAGACGTCGGCACTGGCAGCGGCGCGATCGCGGTGAGCCTCGCGGTGCTGTGCCCGTCGTGGCGCGTGACGGCGTCGGACATCGCGCCGGACGCGCTGGCGGTGGCGCGAGCGAACGCCGAGCGCAACGGAGTGGCCGGACGGGTCGCCTTTGTGGAAGGGGACCTGCTCGGCCCGTGGATCGAGCGCGGCGAGCGGCTCGATCTGGTGGTGTCCAATCCGCCGTACATTCCGGAGGCGGATGAGGCGGGGCTGCAGCCCGAGGTGCGGCTGTTCGAGCCGCGGACGGCGCTGTACGGCGGAGCGGACGGGCTGGAACCGTACCGCCGCCTGACGGCGCAGCTGGGCGAGCTTCCGGCGCTGCCCGCGCTGGTCGGCTTCGAGGTCGGCCAAGGGCAGGCGGACGAGGTACGCCGTTTGCTGGAGCGGGCGGCCGATTGGGATGAGGTGCGGATCGTGCCGGATTTGGCCGGGATCGACCGGCATGTGATCGCTTATCGAAGAAAGGATTGAGCCTGAGGACAGGCAGGCTGGGCCTCCAACCGCTATACAAACACAGCGTGCGGAACTTTATTTTCCGGCCGAGTATAAACTCTCTCAAACCCGAGCATACTGACAACTAGAAATGCTAGAGTTCGAGAGGGGCTGTTCGGAGATGGTCAAACGGTTTGCGTGGAAACGATATGCGTACTTGGTTTTTGCTCTTATGGTGATGCTGGCCTGTTGGGAAACGAACCGTTCCAATGCGATGCTGGTTTTGGCGGAGCGCGAAATGGAAACGGGAAGCTCGATTCCGAAGGAAGCGATCCGTCTGCGCATTCTGGCCAACTCCGACGCTCCGGCCGATCAGTGGGTAAAGCGCGAAGTGCGCGACGCCGTCATGGAGCAGATGAAAAGCTGGGCGACCGAGCCTCAAGGCATCGAAGCGGCCCGCCAAACCTTGCGCGACCATCTACCCGAGCTCGATAAACTCGTCGGCGAAACGCTGCGCAAGAATGGCTTTGACTATACGTATCGCGTGGAACTGGGAATGGTCCCGTTTCCGGCTAAAGTATATAACAACGAAGTGTATCCCGCGGGGGATTACGAAGCGCTGCGCATCGCCATCGGCGCCGCCGAAGGGCAGAACTGGTGGTGCGTGCTGTTCCCGCCTTTATGCTTCGCAGACACGGGTGTCGTGAAAAAGAACAATACGGCGTATGCCGCCGCTTCGGAAGAGTCTGCGGAAAATGGCGGATCGGCTCCAAGCGAAAATGCCCCGGCTTCGAAACGGAGCGCTGCCGAAGCGGGGGAGAAAAGCCAGCCAGAGAGTAAAAAGAGAACCGCCGGAGGCGACGCCAAGGTCCGGAACGGAAAAGCAGCGGATAGCGGCAAAGTATCCGTCCCATCCAAAGCTCAACCGGAAACTCCGGATGCGCCGCAGCCGGAAGTGCGCTTCCTTTTATGGGATCTCATGAACAAAGTCGGCTCGTGGTTTGCCTGAAGCGGCGGCCCGTCCGGGCCGGCCTGTCAGGAAAGGAAGATAACGAACATGACGACGGAAACAAAGGTGTGGAAAGTGAGCGCGGGAGCCCCTTCACGGGAAGCATTGCTCGAAGCGGCCGCGCTGCTGCGGAGCGGACGAACGGTCGCGTTTCCGACCGAGACGGTGTACGGCCTCGGGGCGGACGCGCGGAACACGGAGGCCGTTGCGGACATTTTCGCAGCCAAGGGCAGGCCGTCGGATAACCCGCTGATCGTTCATATCGCGGACAGGTCTCAGTTGGAGGAGCTCGTCGCTCCGCCGGAGGAGGCCGTTTTGCGTTTACTGGACGCCTTCTGGCCGGGACCGCTGACCGTCGTGCTGCCGGTCAAGCCGGGCGCGCTGTCCCCGCTCGTCACGGCGGGACTTTCCACGGTCGGGCTGCGCATGCCGGGCCATCCTGTCGCGCTCGCGCTGATTGAAGCCTCCGGCTGTCCGGTCGCCGCTCCGAGCGCGAACCGTTCCGGCCGTCCGAGCCCGACGAACGCATCGCACGTGCTGGGTGATCTTGTGGGTCGCATAGCGGGAATCGTCGACGGAGGAGAGGCCGGGGTCGGCCTGGAATCGACCGTGGTGGAATTCGCGGGCGATGTGCTTTATATTTTGCGGCCCGGGGGGGTTACGGCGGACCAGCTTCGCGAAGCGCTGCCGGGTATTCCCGTGATCGAGCCGCAGGCGGAGCACCGCGAGCCCGACGCTCCGCGCGCACCAGGCATGAAATATGCGCACTACGCTCCACGGGGGACGATGGTGCTTGTGCAGGGCGCTTCGGACGAGCTGGTGCATGCCTGCATGCAGCGCGAGCTGGACGAAGCCCGGGCGCGGGGCGAGCGCACCGGCGTATTGACCTACGCGGAGCACGCGGACCGCTTCCGCGCGGACCATGTCGTGCCGTGCGGCCGCATGGACGCCCTGGAGACGGTCGCCCATGGGCTGTACGCGGCACTGCGCGAGTTCGACGAAGCCGGGGTCGGCTTCATCGCAGCCGAGGCTTGCCCCGAAGAAGGCCTCGGGGCCGCCATTATGAACCGGCTGCGCAAAGCTGCTGGAGGCCGCATTTTAACGGTGTAGCCATTATTTCAGCTTCGTGTCTTCCGCCCCGTGTGCACACAATAGGATTCACTCGCCTTCTATAAGATTCGTATAGAATTTGTATAGAATTCATGTTTACCCTCTTGTCCGCATATGTTGGTTAAGAAGAGGACAGGGGGTAGGGGAAGCATGGATTTGGCATCGCCGCTGCTGTGGGGACAATTCATTTCCATCGGACTTATGGCGCTTGCCCTCGGTCTGGATGCGTTATCACTGGGGCTTGGGATCGGCATGCGGGGCATCCGCAAGCTCGATATTGCCAAAATCAGCATCGTAACCGCTCTGTTCCACATTTTGATGCCGCTGGCGGGAATGTGGACGGGCGGCTATATCAGCGCGCTGATCGGCAAAGTCGCCACGATCTGCGGGGGCGTTCTGCTGCTGCTGCTCGGAGCGCATATGGTTTACAGCTCCTTGCGTGCGGAAGAGTCCCCGACGTACGATCACCGTTCCTTTTGGGGGCTCATGCTGTTTTCGCTCAGCGTCAGTATCGATTCGTTCTCGGTTGGCGTCTCGCTCGGGATGTTCGCAGGGGATGTCCTCATGACCGTTCTCATGTTCGGTACAGCAGGCGGGCTCATGTCGGTCGCCGGGCTGACGCTCGGCCGAAGGGTCGGCGAATGGGTGGGAGAGTATGGCGAAGCGCTGGGCGGCGTCATCCTGCTTGCGTTTGGCATTCGATTTTTGTTGTGACCGATCCGCATCCGCCTTTGGGCGGTTTAGAGGTAAATCGGATGGTTTTGAGGTAATATATAGGGGAGAACCATTTTAGAGATGAAAGAGGGGGAGAATGCGATGAACCGGATCTTGTTCGTTTGTACCGGCAATACTTGCCGCAGTCCGATGGCGGAAGGATTGATGCGAAAAATACTGGCGGACGAGGGGCTGGCGGGGATTGAGGTACGTTCCGCCGGGGTGGCCGCCCAAGACGGGACTCCGATCTCCGAGCACGCAGCGACTGTGTTGAAATCAAACGGCGGCACAAGGCCCCAGCGTTCCGCTGCCCTTTCGCCATCGACAGTCGAGTGGGCGGAATTGATCCTGACGATGACTTCCGCGCACAAAAGATATACGATTCAACGGTTTCCGGACGCCGTGGACAAGATTCATACCTTGAAGGAATACGTGGAATCCGATTCGGCAGCCGCGACGAAGATCGCCGAGGTCGAAAGGCTGATGACCGATATCCAACTGAAGCAAGCGCTGGCGAAGCCGGTGACGGACGAAGAGCGGTCCCGTATTGTGACGCTGCAGCGGGAGCTTTCCACTCCGGACATCGCCGATCCGTTCGGCGGCTCGCTGCAGCAGTACGAGAGCTGCGCGGCCGAAATTCACGCCTGTCTAATCAAGCTCGCGGCCAAGCTAAAAGAAGCCCGCTGAAGCTCCTTGCGTTACCGCTCAGGCAGCGAGATAGGCTTTACACCGGGCGCAGAATCGGATATGATGGGACGTATACATGAAGGAATCCCGATGTAACTGGCGACGAGTGGGGGCAACCACAGTGGAGCATCGGGACATACGGCCGGTCGCCTGGGCAAAGAGCATCGCAAGCGAATACGCATGCGTCATGCTCTTTTTTCGTTTTTGTCGCGGTTGGGTTATAATTAAATCGACATTATCGAGGAGGCGAATTCACGAAAATGAAAATTGCAATGGGTGCGGATCATGCGGGGTACCGGCTGAAGGACGAGCTGAAGCCTCTGATCGAATCATTGGGGCACGAAGTACAGGATTACGGCTGCAGCTGCGGTGATTCCGTCGATTACCCGGATTATGCGCTGGCTGTGTGCGAGAAAGTGGCGGCCGGCGAAGCGGACAAAGGCATTCTGATCTGTGGGACAGGCATCGGCATGACCATCGCGGCCAACAAAGTGCCGGGTATCCGCTGCGCGCTCGTGCACGATTTGTTTTCCGCCAAAGCGACGCGAGAGCATAACGATTCGAACGTGCTCGCGCTGGGCGAGCGGGTCATCGGCCCGGGGGTTGCGCAGGAAATCGTCAAGATTTGGCTCGAAACCGAATTTTCGGAAGGCGAACGCCACCGGAATCGGGTGAACAAGGTCAAGGCGCTCGAAGACAAATTCGCCATACATCCTTAAATTTGCCATACGGCAGGAAAAGAGGGTGAGATCGATGATCGAACAGCCGAACGTTAACAGCGGGAAGGAAGCGGATTCGCCAGTTTCCGCCGTCCGTACGCAAGTCGAAACGATCGTCCGGGAGTTGGTTCAGGCTGGGAAAATCGAGCCGGGCCAGCTCATCGTGATCGGGACGAGCACGAGCGAAGTGCTTGGCCGCCATATCGGCACCGGGGGCAGCGAAGCGGTCGCCGGGGAGATCTACGAAGCGGTGGAAGCCGTAAGGGCAGAAGCCGATTTCTTCCCGGTGTATCAATGCTGCGAGCATTTGAACCGGGCGCTCGTGATGGAGAGGGAAGCGATGCGGCGGTACGGCTTGGAGCAGGTAAGCGTCATCCCGGTACCGAAAGCCGGCGGCTCTATGGCCTCTTATGCCTACCGGAAGCTGGCCGATGCCGTCGTCGTAGAGACCGTGGCGGCGCATGCCGGCATCGATATCGGAGGCACGTTGATCGGGATGCACTTGAAGCGCGTAGCTGTACCGGTCCGGCCGTCGATTCGGCAGATTGGCGAGGCGCCCGTGCTGATGGCGGTTACCCGCCCGAAGCTGATCGGCGGAGCCCGTGCCGTCTATACGGCAGAGCCGCCGCGCGAAGAAGGAAGCTGCGATTAACAGTCATCATATACAATCAATCATTTTAACTATGAGGAGGACTTATTCATTATGGAACATTTGCGCAAACAAGATCCGAAAATCGTCGAGGCCATGAACTTGGAGCTCGGCCGTCAACGCGACAAAATCGAGCTGATCGCCTCCGAAAACTTTGTCAGCCAAGCCGTGCTTGAAGCGATGGGTACGGTACTGACCAATAAATATGCCGAAGGCTATCCGCACAAGCGCTACTACGGCGGCTGCGAATACGTTGACATCGTGGAGGACATCGCCCGCGACCGCGCGAAAGAATTGTTCGGCGCCGAGCATGCGAACGTGCAGCCGCACTCCGGAGCGCAGGCGAACTTGGCCGTCTATCTTGCGGCGGTGAAGCCAGGCGATACGATTCTCGGCATGAACTTGTCCCACGGCGGTCACTTGACACATGGCAGCCCGGTGAATGCGTCCGGCATTCTGTACAATTTCGTTGAGTACGGCGTATCCGAAAAAGATGCCCGCATCGATTACGACGACGTCCGCAAAGCGGCGTTCAAGCATAGACCTCGCCTGATCGTAGCTGGCGCAAGCGCATACTCGCGCACGATCGACTTTGAAGCGCTCGGTAAAATCGCTGAAGACGTCGGCGCGCTCTTCATGGTAGACATGGCACATATCGCGGGATTGGTCGCAGCCGGTCTGCATCCGAATCCGGTGCCGCATGCGCACTTCGTCACCACGACGACGCACAAAACACTTCGCGGTCCGCGTGGCGGATTGATTTTGTGCCGTAAGCCATGGGCGGCGGCAATCGATAAAGCGGTCTTCCCGGGCACGCAAGGCGGTCCGCTGATGCACATCATCGCAGCGAAAGCCGTAGCGTTCGGCGAAGCGCTCCAGCCGGAGTTCAAGACGTACGCGCAAAACGTCATCAACAACGCCAAAGCGTTGGCCGAAGCATTGTCGGCCGAAGGCATCGACATCGTGTCCGGTGGTACGGACAACCACTTGATGCTCATCGACTTGCGCAGCTTGAACATTACGGGTAAAGCAGCCGAGCATCTGCTTGATGAAGTCGGCGTCACCGTCAACAAAAACGCGATCCCGTACGATCCGACCAGCCCGTTCGTAACGAGCGGCATCCGTCTGGGTACACCGGCGGCTACGTCCCGCGGCATGAACGAAGAAGCGATGAAAACGATCGCGAAGCTCATCTCTCTTACCCTGAAAAATCCGTCCGACGCGGCGGTCCATGACAAGGTGCGGGGGATGGTCAAAGACTTGACCGCACAGTACCCGCTTTATTCGGGGCTTCAATACTAATTCGCTTTTGCAAAAGAATCGGACCTTTTCTCGCGAAGGGGCCGGTTCTTTTGTGTTGTTCGCTTCGGCTGGTCTCGATAAGCTCCGGACGGACTCGGACCCCGGCTAATGGCAGGCCTGCCGCTCCTTACCGCGTGCTAATTTTATTTGTTCCACGTGGATCATTTTTGTCGAAGCTGCATATTTTTCGCGCGATTTGGGATTACTTCTTATAGTTGTGGTATAATAGACAAGGTTTGGCTTCATAGCGTTAGTAGGGGGAGCAATGCATGGGAAAAGTATTTGTTTGCGATCATCCGCTGATCCAACATAAGTTAACGTACATTCGGGACGAAAATACGACAACAAAAGATTTTCGCGAGCTTGTCGACGAGGTGGCCACGCTGATGGCCTATGAGATTACGAGAGATATTCCGCTGGAGAAGGTGGAGGTGCGCACGCCCGTGACCACGGCGGAAGGCCGGGTCATTTCCGGGCGGATGCTCGGGCTTATTCCGATTTTAAGAGCGGGGCTCGGCATGGTGGACGGCATTCTGAAGCTTGTCCCGGCGGCTAAAGTGGGTCACATCGGATTGTACCGGGACCCGGAAACGATGGAGCCGGTCGAATATTACGCCAAGCTGCCGACGGATGTCACGGAGCGCGAGCTGATCGTGATCGATCCGATGCTGGCCACCGGAGGCTCGGCAAATGCGGCGATCGAGGCGCTCAAGAAGCGCAGCTGCACCCAGATCAAGCTGATGTGTCTGATCGCCGCTCCCGAAGGCGTCCAAGCCGTTCAGCAGGCGCATCCGGACGTCGATATTTACATAGCGGCCATCGACGATTATTTGGACGATCACGGCTATATCGTGCCCGGACTCGGAGACGCGGGCGACCGGTTATTCGGAACGAAATAAAGCTTCGGGGAAGGGGAAACCGCAGAGCATGAAAAAAACTAAAGTCATTACGATTTTCGGGACAAGGCCGGAAGCCATCAAGATGGCTCCGCTGGTGAAAGAGCTGGAGAAGCACCCGGAGCACATCGAGTCGCTCGTATGCGTTACGGCGCAGCACCGCCAAATGCTCGATCAAGTGCTCGATATTTTCAAAATCAAGCCCGACTACGATCTGGACGTCATGAAGGACCGCCAGACGCTGAACGAAATCACCATTCGCGTGCTGCAGGGACTCGATCCCGTGTTCAAAGAAGAGAAGCCGGACATCATTCTCGTTCACGGCGATACGCTGACGACGTTCCTTGCCAGCTATGCGGCTTTCTTGCAGCAGATTCAAGTGGGGCACGTCGAAGCCGGACTGCGCACGTGGAACAAACTCTCGCCGTATCCAGAAGAGATGAACCGTCAGCTTACGGGTGTGCTGGCTGATATGCATTTTGCACCGACGAATTGGTCTGCCGGTAACTTGCGCAAAGAAAATAAGCCCGAGAACGCGATCTATGTCACTGGCAACAGCGTGACGGATGTGTTTCAATATACGGTACAGGAGCAGTTCACCCATCCGGTGCTGGATTGGGCGAAGGGCAAACGCCTCGTGCTGATGACCGCTCACCGCCGGGAGTCGCAGGGCGAGCCGCACCGGCAAATTTTCCGCGCCGTGCGCAGGCTGGTGGACGAGTTTGAAGATATTGTCATCGTGTATCCGGTGCATCCGAGTCCGGCCGTCAAGGAACCGGCTCACGAGATGCTCGGCGGGCATGACCGGATCAAGCTGCTGGAGCCGTTCGACGTGTTGGAATTCCACAACTTTTACCGGCATGCGCATCTGATCCTGACCGATTCGGGGGGGATGCAGGAAGAAGCTCCTTCGTTCGGCGTACCGGTGCTCGTGCTGCGCGAAACGACCGAGCGGCCGGAAGGGATTGACGCCGGGACGCTTGAGCTGGTGGGGACGGACGAACAGCGTGTCTACGAACGGGCGAAAGCGCTGCTCAGCGATGAGGCGCTGTACGAAAGGATGAGCCGTTCGGCCAATCCTTACGGCGACGGAAAGGCGTCCGAACGGATCGTTCAAGCCATCCTGTACCATTTCGGGCATACGCCAGATAGGCCGGAGTCGTTCCAACCGTGACAATATATTGACAAACGCTACAGCGTACAGTTGCACTGTTTGGTTTGAGAGCCAAAAAAACCTTGATATACCAACGTTTTTGTGATTTTTGTCATAGAAAAAATGCTAAATTGCACAATTGACAAAATTGACTTTGCTTCGATAAAATATACTAGGATTGTAGGGTGACACCTATGAATGAAAAGGATCCGTACAATCAGCCTTGGCGCGCGGCCGCATTGGTCAGCGCTCTGGGTATCGACATTGTCGTATGCACAACGGTTGGGTATTTCATAGGGAGCTTGGCCGACAAACATTGGGGTGGCGGTACAAAGGCTTGGTTGATCGGCGGGGTATTGATTGGTTTTGCAATCGGTATCTTTACGGTCATACTGGTACTAAAACGGTTTCTGGAGGACAAACGGGAATAAATGAAGAACCAGTTAAAGTCTGTTGTTCGTGTTACGCTGTATTTTTTGTCTGCCTTGCTGCTGGTGTGGGCCTTCTTACCGGCTTACCGGACCTACGTGTGCGGATTGATGCTCGGTCTGGCGGTCAGCCTGATCAACGCCTGGCTTTTGGCCATGAAAATTGAATCGGTTTCCCGGAATGCAAACGAGTACATGGGCAAGCGAGTCAATTTAGGAACGGTCTCCAGGATGTGCATGGCGCTAATCGCAGTGATGATCGCCGTGAAGCTGCCGCAGTTCAACCTTGTTTTTACCATTATTGGATTATTTTTTGTCCAATTGGTAACACTCCTGATGGGTATATTTTTTAGAAGAAATGAATCGTAGTGCATGGAAAGGAGGGAAATGTAAAAATGCATAAATTTCCGGTATGGCAGCTCGGTGGATTGAACATCGATATCTCCACGTTTCTGGCGATTATCGTCACTTGCGTCATCGTGTTTACTCTGGCCAGGTTGTCCGTAAGGAGCCTGTCCGTCACCAATCCTTCCAAGATGCAAAATTTTCTGGAATGGGTTGTCGAGTTCGTACATGGCATCGTTGCCAGCACCATGCCTTTAAACAGAGTGAAGCCTTATGTTTCGCTAGGTATGACCTTGATTATGTTTATTTTCGTAGCTAACCTGTTGGGGCTTCCCTTTGGTATCGTTACGACGCATGATCAACCGCTGACGCTGTTCGGGTATACGGTCGTTTCCGAGGAGATGATCAAAAGCGCCCACGGCGGTCACGGAGTCGAGGTGGCTTGGTGGAAATCGCCGACGGCCGATGTATCGGTCACTTTCGGGTTAGCTGTGATCGTATTTGTGCTGACACATTATTTAGGTCTTAAACTCAATACCAAGCATTATTTGAAGCATTACTTCGAACCGTTCTGGTTCTTCTTCCCTCTGAATGTAATCAAGGAAATTTCGAAGCCTCTGACGCTCGGTCTGCGTTTGTACGCGAACATTTTTGCGGGTGAGGTGCTGATCGCCACGATTCTGATGGCCGGGATCTTCGGAACTCCGCTGCTTGCAGCATGGCAAGGCTTCAGTCTTTTCGTCGGTGGCATTCAGGCATTCTTGTTCACCATTCTTACCATGGTTTATATCTCGCAAGCTACCGTGCACGAGGAGCATTAATTTGATGCCCACCTTCGTGACACTTCGTGACAGTTTGCGAATTTAAGGAAATCAAACAAAAAAATTAGTTATTAGTTGAGGAGGATTTTAACAATGGGATTTTTGGCAGCAGCTTTGGCAATCGGTTTGGGTGCGCTTGGCGCAGGTATCGGTAACGGTTTGATCGTCAGCAAAACAGTAGAAGGTATCGCTCGTCAGCCTGAGCTCCGCGGTACTCTGCAAACGACCATGTTTATCGGTGTAGGTATCGTCGAGGTTGTTCCGATTATCGGTGTCGTACTTGGATTCTTGATCTTCTTCGGTGCTGGTGCTTAATTGAATGAAATTGGTTTGGCGCGGAAGGCAAGAGCCATCCACGCCTTCGTTTTGCCTGAAATGACTGAAAGGAGTGGCATAGATGGGTGGTATGGGTTGGCACTGGGAATCTTTTGTATTCGCAATAGTAGCCTTTCTGATCCTGTATTGGCTATTGAATAAATACGCTTTCGGACCTTTGATGGGAATCATGGAAGCGCGCAAGCGCATGCTTGCTGAGCAAATCGAATCTACGGACAAAAATCGCCGTGAAGCGGAGCAACTGCTTGCCGAACAAAAGCAAGCGATGCAGGATGTTCGCAAGGAAGCTCACGAGATTATCGAGCAAGCCCGCAAATTAGGCGGCAAACAAGGCGAAGAAATCGTGGAGCAAGCGAAATCGGAGGCAGCTCGTTTGAAAAACGAAGCGCTTCAGGATATCGACAGCGAGAAAAACAAAGCGATTGCGGCCGTTCGCGGTCAAGTCAGCGCTTTGTCCGTCATGATCGCTTCCAAAATTATCGAGAAGCAAGTTGACGAGAAGTCCCAGGAAGAGTTGGTTGAACACTACCTGAAAGAAGTAGGGGGCAACCGATGAGCCAGGATCTGATCGCAGCCAAAAGGTACGCCAAGGCATTATTCGATGTTGCTAGGGAGTCCGACCGGGTTGCTCAATTTGAGCAAGAGCTCGGAAAGGTCATTGCGGTCTTTAACGAAAATCCGGACCTGTTCAAGCTCATCAAGCATCCGGGCATCGAGGCTGATGTAAAGATCGGGTTGATCAAGCAAATATTCGATGCGGACGTATCCGAAGTCGTTATTAACACGCTGAAGCTGCTCATCCAGCGCCGCCGGGAAGGATCTCTGGAAGCTTTCGTGACAGCTTACAGCAAAATCGCCAGCGATGCGCTCGGTCAAGCGAACGCCACGGTGTACTCGCCAGTGGAGCTTAGCGAAACGGAGCTCGGCACGATTGCCGAAACGTTCGGCAAATTAACCGGCAAACGAATCCGTGTAGAATCGGTTCTCGATAAAAGATTGCTCGGAGGCATTCAAGTCCGCATTGGCGACCGTCTGTATGACGGAAGTTTGGCGGGCAAGCTGGAGCGTCTGCACAAAACGTTGAATCAATCTCAAGCACTGTAGATAGGGGTGAGGGAATTTGAGTATCAGACCGGAAGAAATCAGTACGCTGATTAAGCAGCAGATTGAACAATATAAATCCGAGATTCAAGTGGTTGACGTAGGTACGGTTATTCAGGTCGGCGACGGTATTGCCCGTGCTCATGGCTTGGAGAACGTCATGGCAGGCGAACTGCTCGAGTTTCCCAACGGCGTGTTGGGACATGCGTTTAACCTTGATGAAAGCAACGTAGGTATCGTTATTCTGGGGCCTTATACCGACATCCGCGAAGGCGACCAAGTGAAACGTACCGGCCGCATCATGGAAGTTCCCGTAGGCGAGGAACTGCTGGGTCGCGTCGTGAATCCGCTCGGTCAACCGGTTGACGGCAAAGGTCCGATCAACACGACGAATTTCCGTGCAATCGAGTCTCCGGCTCCGGGTGTCATGGCCCGTAAATCGGTTCATGAACCGATGCAAACCGGGATTAAAGCAATCGACGCGATGGTTCCTGTCGGCCGCGGTCAGCGCGAGCTTATCATCGGCGACCGTCAGACGGGTAAAACCGCCATCGCGATCGATACGATCATCAACCAAAAAGGCAACGGCGTAAAATGTATTTACGTAGCGATCGGACAAAAGCAATCCACGGTTGTCGGCGTAGTAGAGCAGCTGCGTAAAGCAGGTGCGCTCGAATACACGATCGTGGTTACCGCTTCGGCTTCCGAGCCGTCCCCGATGCTGTGGCTTGCTCCTTATGCGGGCTGCGCGATGGGCGAGTACTTCATGTACAAAGGCGAGCACGTCCTGATCGTTTATGACGACTTGTCCAAACAAGCGGCCGCGTACCGCGAGCTGTCCTTGCTGCTTCGCCGTCCTCCGGGCCGGGAAGCTTATCCGGGCGACGTCTTCTATCTGCACTCCCGTTTGCTGGAGCGTGCTGCAAAATTGAACGACGAGCTGGGCGGAGGTTCGATCACCGCGCTGCCGTTTATCGAAACGCAAGCAGGCGACGTATCCGCATATATCCCAACCAACGTAATCTCGATTACGGACGGACAGATCTTCTTGGAGTCCGACTTGTTCTACTCCGGCCAACGTCCGGCGGTTAACGTCGGTATCTCGGTATCCCGGGTAGGCGGCTCCGCACAAACGAAAGCGATGAAAAAAGTTGCCGGTACGCTCCGTGTCGACTTGGCTCAATACCGCGAGCTTGCCGCATTCGCACAGTTCGGTTCCGACCTGGATAAAGCGACGCAAAGCCGTTTGAACCGCGGTGAGCGCACGCTTGAAATTTTGAAGCAAGGCGTTAACCAGCCGATGGGTCTGGACCGTCAAGTGGCTTCCCTCTTTACGGTTGTCAGAGGACATCTGGACGATATTCCGGTAAAAGACGTGCTTCGTTTCGAATCCGAATTCCTGGCATACTTGGACTCCAGCCGTCCGGAAATTCTCCAAAGCATCCGCGACACGAAAGACTTGACCGCGGACAACGAGAAAGCATTGACGGACGAGATCGCACAGTTCAAAAGAAGCTTCTCGGTTTCCGAATAATATATCATTAACCTGGGAATCTGGTGAAGAAACCCGGTGCTCTACGATAGGCCTGAAACAAGCGTTTCGATGAAGGTTCTTCCTTGCGGAAGCTTCTGGCCGTTCAGGGCCTGCGGAAGCAAGCGGAGAAGCCTCGAAAGAGAGGTGAACAGGTATGGCAAAAGGGATGCGCGAGATTAAGCGCGCGATCAGATCCAAGCAAAACATGAAACAAATAACCAAAGCCATGGAAATGGTTTCGGCTTCCAAGCTTAGAAGAGCCCAAATAGCGGCGGAATCCGCCCGTCCTTACGCGGATAAGCTGAAGGAAGTGGTCGGCAGCATCGCTGCGGGAACGAAGGGTGTGAAGCACCCGATGCTCGAAACCCGCGAGGTGAAGAAGACCGGTTATTTGGTCATTACGTCCGACCGCGGTCTGGCCGGCGGTTACAACGCCAACGTGTTGCGGAAGGTGATGGCGGAAATTCGGGAAAAGCACAACTCTCCTGCCGAATATTCGATCTTCGTGATCGGACGCAAAGGCAGAGACTTTTTCAAGAAGTTGAACGTTCCGCTTCTGGAGGAAGTCACCGGGCTTTCCGATTCGCCAACGTTCGCGGATATTAAGTCGATTGCCGCTGCGGCGGTAGCTAATTTCGAAAACAGGTCGTACGACCAATTATTTTTGGTCTACAACCAGTTTAAAAATGCGATGACCCAAATCCCGACCATCAAACGCCTTCTCCCGATGGAGGACGTATCTGTCGAAACAACAGCAGCCTACGAGTATGAGCCGTCTGCCGAAGGCGTATTGGAAGTGCTCCTTCCCAAGTATGCCGAGACGCTCATATACAGTGCGGTACTGGACGGAAAGGCCAGCGAGTTCGGTGCGAGAATGACGGCGATGAGCAGCGCGACGAAGAACGCGACGAAGATGATCAACGAATTGACGTTGTCTTACAACCGCGCGCGTCAGGCTTCGATTACCCAGGAAATTTCCGAAATCGTCGCCGGTGCGAACGCTCACGCCTAGATCGAATTAGGGTATGTTAATGGCTTTGCCTCCGGCAAGGCTCGGATAAATGCTTACGATGCAGTTTTGCCTACGGCAAAACTTAAGCGGATGCTTACGAAGACAGTTTTGCCATAGGCAAAACTTGGTGGTGCTTACGAAGATAGCTTTGCCTCCGGCAAAGCTCAGATAAGGCTTACGAAGCAGTTTTGCCTACGGCAAAACTTTGAGGAGGGAAAACATGAGCAAAGGGCGCGTTGTGAATATCACAGGGCCGGTCGTTGACATTGAGTTTGAACGTGGACACCTCCCTGAGATTTTGAATGCTATTAAGATTGAAAAGAAAGCCGAAAAACAAGGCGAGCACGACATCAGCCTGACGGTTGAAGCTGCGGTACATCTCGGCGACAACCTGGTTCGTTGTGTCGCTATGTCTTCCACGGACGGTCTGGTGCGCGGTACGGAAGTAGTTGACACCGGAGCTCCGATTTCCGTACCGGTAGGACCGGCTACGCTGGGTCGCGTATTTAACGTGCTTGGCGATCCGATCGACGGAACAACGGAAGTTGATCGTACCAACATCAGCCCGATTCATAAAGCCGCACCTGCGTTCGACAACCTGTCGACGAAGGCGGAAATCCTTGAAACGGGAATTAAAGTTATCGACTTGATGGCTCCTTATGCGAAGGGCGGTAAGATCGGTCTCTTCGGCGGTGCAGGCGTAGGTAAAACCGTTACGATGCAGGAGCTTATCCACAATATCGCTCAAGAGCACGGCGGTATCTCCGTATTCGCGGGCGTAGGCGAAAGAACGCGTGAAGGGAACGACCTTTACCACGAGATGAAGGATTCCGGCGTTATCTCAAAAACCGCGATGGTGTTCGGACAGATGAACGAGCCGCCGGGTGCGCGTCTTCGCGTGGCATTGTCCGGTTTGACGATGGCGGAATATTTCCGCGACGAAGAAGGCCGCGACGTGCTTCTGTTTATCGACAACATCTTCCGCTTTACCCAAGCGGGTTCCGAGGTTTCCGCATTGCTCGGCCGTATGCCTTCCGCGGTAGGTTATCAGCCGACGCTGGCTACCGAGATGGGTCAGCTGCAAGAGCGGATCACTTCGACGAAAAAAGGTTCCGTTACTTCCATCCAAGCGATTTACGTTCCGGCGGACGACTACACCGACCCGGCTCCGGCAACGGCGTTTGCCCACTTGGACGCAACGACGAACCTCGAGCGCAGCATCGCTGCCGCCGGTATTTTCCCTGCGGTAGACCCGCTCGCTTCGTCTTCCCGGATTTTGACGCCGGAAATTCTCGGCGAAGTGCATTACACTGTCGCTCAAGGCGTGAAGCGGATTCTTCAGCGCTATAAAGAGCTGCTCGATATTATCGCGATCTTGGGTATGGACGAGTTGTCCGACGAGGACAAACTGGTCGTACACCGCGCTCGCCGTCTCCGTTTGTTCCTGTCCCAGCCGCTTCACGTGGCCGAGGCGTTCAACGGGATTCCTGGCTTGTACGTGCCGGTTAAAGAAACCGTCCGCAGCTTCAAAGAAATCCTCGAAGGCAAGCACGACAACCTTCCGGAGCCTGCGTTCCACAACGTAGGTACGATTGAAGACGCGATCGAAAAGGCAAAAACGCTGTAATGCAATAGAACGTTGCTGAAGCGCCGATTCCGCAAAAGAATCGGGCTTCGGCGACAAACGGCTTTTTAACGAAAGCCCAGCATATGCTTACGAAGTAGTTTGCCCCTAGGCAAACTCTTAGGAGGGGAATCCAAGTGAGCACATTCCTGTTGGAAATCGTCACCCCCGAGCGTAAAGTGTACGCCGAACAGGCGAACATGATTGTCGTAAAGGGCGTTGAAGGGGAGCTTGGAATTCTGCCGAATCACATTCCGCTGGTCACTCCATTACGGATCGCTCCGATTACTGTGAAAAAACGCGGGTCGAAAGACGAGGTTATCGCAGTAAACGGCGGTTTTATGGAAGTGCGCAAGGATAAGGTGGTTATACTGGCGGAAAGCGCCGAGCTACCGGAACAGATCGATGTCGATCGTGCACAGAAAGCGAAAGAACGGGCGCAAGGTCGTTTGTCTCCAGCCAAACAAGACCATGTCGACTTCAAGCGGGCCGAACTCTCTTTGCAGCGTGCACTGAATCGAATTGACGTCTCTGGGAAAAAATAATAAATGAACCAAAAAGACGGAGGAGCGCGGTTCCTTCGTCTTTTTTTCTAATCTTTCCTTGGCGCCATACGAAAAGTACGGGATTAGGCTTCCCGACTTATGAAGGCATTGTGAAAGTAGATGAAAATGTTAGACACCCCAAAAGGCATTTGTTATAATTGGGAAGGCATAACATTAACAACAGTCCTGCAGAAGTAAGACACAGGCGGGACCCAATATAATAAGGGAGGCGGTTCGTTCGCGATGTACATGAACAATTACGTGGTCGTAACGATTTTTCTCTTTTTAGCGGTATTGCTTCCAATTGCAGCGCTTACAATCGGTCGCTGGCTCCGTCCCTACAAACCGGTGGAGGAAAAGTACACGACTTATGAAAGCGGTAACGAGCCGGTAGGTACGGGCCATGTCCGATTCAACATCCGGTATTACCTCTTTGCGCTGATGTTTGTCATCTTCGATGTGGAAACCGTATTTTTGTACCCATGGGCCGTTGCTTATAAGCAATTAGGCTTGTTTGCGCTTGTAGAGATGTGCATATTTATAGGCCTGCTGATCGTAGGCTTACTCTACGCTTGGAAGAAGAAGGTGCTGCAATGGACTTCAATTTAGAGAGCATTACGCCGGAGGAACGGCAGGAGCTGGATCGCAACGTGTTCATGACGACGCTGGAGCAGGTGAAGGCGTGGGCCCGCAGCAATTCGCTGTGGCCAATGACTTTCGGACTTGCTTGCTGTGCCATCGAAATGATGGGTACGGGCGCGTCCCATTATGATTTAGACCGTTTCGGCGTTATTTTTCGGACGTCCCCGCGCCAGTCGGACGTAATGATCGTCGCCGGTACGGTGACGAAGAAGATGGCCCCGCTATTAAGACGCTTGTACGAGCAGATGCCGGAGCCAAAATGGGTCATTGCCATGGGTTCCTGTGCCACGGCAGGCGGCCCATATGTGAAATCGTACGCGGTAGTGAAGGGCGTTGACCAAGTCGTTCCGGTCGATGTATATATTCCAGGCTGTCCGCCGAATCCGGCTGCCCTGATCTACGGCATCAATAAGCTACAGGAAAAAATCCGCTATGAAGCGAAAACCGGTAAGCAGGTGACCAATCGATGAGCGAGGAGCAAAAGCGAGAAAAAGCTGATGCAGCCGCTGCCGAAGAGCAGAAGCAAGCGAAAGCGGACGCCAGCACAAAGCCGTCAGGCGATCAAGCGGAATCCGCTTCCAGCGAGCAGCCAGCGAATGATAGAGTGAAAGCGGGTACAGCCGGCGAGCAGGCAAGCGATACGGCGAAAGCAAGCGTAAGCCAAGCACCCGTTAGGGAAGCGGTCGCCGAGGCGAGAGCCGCGCGGGCGAACGCGCGCGCCGCGAAAGCGGAAGGGGCGGAGCCCGAGGCGCCGAAGGAGCCGTCGCAGAACCAGCCGCTGCTGGACCGGCTTGTGGCGATATTGAAAGATTTTCGCGCGGACGCGGTCGAAGAAGCTTTTATTAATGAAAAAGACGGGCATATTCCCTATGTTATTGTTAAAGCCGAGGCTTGGCCGGGCGTGGCAGAGCTGCTGCGGACGCATGAGGAGCTGAAGTTGAACTACTTGCGCAATGTGTCCGGGGTCGATATGGAGACCCATATGGAAGTGGCATACCATATCATCTCATTGGAAACTAAGCGCAATTATTGCGTGAAAGTGAAGACGGACCGGGAATCGCCGTCCATTCCTTCCGTGACTCCCGTTTGGCCAACGGCCGATTGGAACGAAAGGGAAGTCTATGATTTGTTCGGCATCGATTTTCCGGGACATCCCGACCTGCGCCGGATTATGATGGCTGACGATTGGGTCGGTCACCCGCTGCGCAAAGATTATGAGCCGCTCGACCCGGAGGTGTGATGAAGTTTGGCCATTAGAACGGAAGAACTGCTGCTGAACGTAGGCCCGCAGCATCCGAGTACGCATGGAGTGTTTCGGATCGTCGTCAAGCTCGACGGCGAAATCATCACGGAAGCGATCCCGGTCATGGGATACCTGCACCGGGGAACGGAGAAGCTGGCCGAAAATTTAACGTATACCCAAATCATCCCCTATACCGACCGGCTGGACTATGTATCGGCAATGACGAACAATTACGTGCTTGTCAATGCTGTGGAGAAGCTCATGCAGCTGGAAATCCCAGAGCGCGCAGAGTTTTTGCGACTGATCGTGATGGAGCTCCAGCGGGTCGCCAGCCATATGGTATGGTGGGGGACGTACTTGCTCGATATTGGGGCGATGAGCCCGTTCTTGTACGCGTTCCGCGACCGGGAGATTATTATCGACCTGTTCAACGAGCTGTGCGGCGCCCGGCTGACGTACAACTATATGAGGGTCGGCGGAGTCAAGTGGGATGCGCCGGAAGGCTGGATTCAGAAGGTGCGCGAGTTTGTTCCTTACATGAGGGGCAAGCTGGACCAATATAACGAGTTAGTGAGCGGAAACGAAATTTTTCTGGCCCGGATCAAGGGGGTTGGCAAGTACGACGCGGAGGCGGCTATCGCCTACGGGCTGAGCGGCGCGAATCTGCGCTGTACGGGAGTAAACTGGGACCTGCGGAAGGATCAGCCTTACAGCATTTACAATCGTTTCGATTTCGACGTCCCGGTAAGCACAGGTGGCGATTGCTACGCCAGATATTTGCTGCGGCTGGAGGAAATCCGCCAATCGCTGCGCATTCTGGAGCAGGCGGTCGAGCAGTTCCCGGCGGAAGGCGAGATCATGGGCAAGGTGCCCCGTGTGCTACGTCCCGCCGAAGGGGAGGTGTATGCCGGTATCGAATCGCCACGCGGCGAAATCGGCTGCTATATTGTTTCCAAAGGAAAAGATAAGCCGTACCGCCTGAAGTTCCGCAGACCGTCATTCGTCAATCTGCAGATCCTGCCGAAGCTGCTGATCGGCGAAACGATGACGAACCTGATCACCATTCTCGGAGGCATCGATATCGTTGTCGGGGAGGTGGATAGCTGATGCCGGATTTATTGCAAGAGCCGTTAACATGGACGAACACGGCCATTTTCTTCGCATGGGGCGTCGCGCTGCTTTTGATCGTGCTTGGCTTTGTAACGTATGCAATCTACTTCGAGCGCAAGGTCATCGGCTGGATGCAGATGAGGATCGGCCCGAACCGCGTCGGCCCGCTCGGACTGCTGCAAACCGTCGCGGACGTACTCAAGCTCTTGATCAAAGAAGACACGATTCCGAAAAAAGCCGAGCGCGAGCTCTTCATCCTCGCTCCGCTCATCACGTTTATTCCCGCGTTTACGGTCATTGCGGCCATTCCGTTCACAGACCGGCTGATCAGCAGCGACCTGAACGTCGGAGTGCTATACTATGTCGCGCTTTCCGGGATCTCGACCATCGGCATCGTGCTCGGCGGCTGGGCTTCCAATAACAAATACGCCCTGCTCGGCGGAATGCGCTCTGCTGCCCAGATGATCAGCTATGAAATTCCGCTGGTCATCTCCATCGTTGGCGTCGTGATGATGTCCGGCAGCATGAACCTTCGTACGATCGTGGAAGGTCAGGCGGGCGGGTTCTGGCACTGGAATTTTTTGCCGCAAATTATCGGCTTTGCCGTGTTTATCGTGGCTGCCGTTTCGGAGCTGAACCGGACGCCCTTCGACTTGCCTGAGGCCGAGTCGGAGCTGGTTGCAGGCTACCACGTCGAGTACAGCGGTTTCCGCTTTGCCTTTTTCATGCTTGCCGAATACGTCTACGTGTTCGCTATCGCCGGCTTGACGACGACCGTGTTTTTGGGAGGATGGCAGGCGCCGCTTCCGTTCCTCGATTTTATCCCGGGGATCATCTGGTTTTTGCTGAAGTTTGCGTTCATCGTATTCTTCCTGTTCTGGCTGCGCGCAACGATGCCCCGGATTCGGGTGGACCAGTTGATGGGACTCGGCTGGAAGGTGCTGCTGCCGCTGGCGCTGGTTAATATTTTTGTAACGGCCATCTATATGGCGATTGCGATGTAACAAGGACCCGGCAGCCGGATGCCGAGGATGAAAGGGTGATTGACTATGAAGGGCATCATGAAGGGACTGGGCGTGACTTTTAAATCCATGACCCAGAAAAAAGTGACCTACGCTTATCCCGACGTTCCGCTTCAAATGCCGGACCGGTTCCGGGGCATCCAGCATTTTGACCCCGAGAAGTGCATCGTCTGCAACCAATGCGCGCGCATTTGCCCGACGGAGTGCATCAATCTGGTCGGCAAGCCGAACCCGGACCCCGAGAAAAAGGGGAAAGTAATCGATACGTACGATATTAACTTTGAAATATGCATTTTGTGCGATCTGTGCACGGAAGTATGTCCGACTGAAGCGATCGTGATGACCAACAACTTCGAACTGAGCACGTACAGCCGCGACGATTTGTTCAAAAACCTGCAATGGCTGAACGAGAACAATCACAACGTGCGCAAGGAGAACAACTCCGCGCTTCCGAAAGGCGGGGCGAAATAATGTTCGGAAATATCGTCGACTTTTTGTCCCGCGGCGAAAATATCGCGTTTTTCATCTGTGCGCTGCTTGCCATCGGCGGGGCGATTTTCATGCTCAGCTTCACCAAAGTGGTCCACATGGTCTTGGCCGTGGCACTGACGTTCATCAGCTTGGCCGGGCTGTATGTCGTCCTCGAAGCGGAATTTGTGGCCGTCGTTCAGATCTTGATCTATGCAGGCGCCATCTCCATTCTGATGATTTTCGGGATCATGATGACCAAGCATACGAAGGAAGAGGAAGAAGAGCCGAAGCGGCCTTGGCATAACGGACTGTTGTTTGTCGGGGCGGCAGGACTGTTCGGCATCATCTTCTACGCGATCCAGCAATCGCAGCTTCCTTCCGGCGAATACCCGTCGATGCAGGACAATACGATGGAGATCGGGAAGCTGCTGTTTACCAGCCATGTGATCCCGTTCGAGTTGATGTCGGTGCTGCTGACGGTCGCTTTCATCGGTGCGATCATCGTGGCGAAGAGAGAGGAGGACTGAGGGATGGGAGCTACCGGACTGGCTACGCCTTACTTGACGCTGGCAGCGATTCTGTTCTGCATCGGATTGTATGGGGCGCTATCGAAAAAGCACGCCGTCATTGTCTTGCTGTCTGTCGAGCTGATGCTCAACAGCGTCAACCTGAACCTCGTCGCTTTTTCCAAGCTGGGCGTCAACCCCGGGTTAACCGGGCAAATTTTCTCGCTGTTTAACATTACGGTGGCCGCGGCGGAAGTGGCTGTCGGCATTGCGATACTGATTGCGCTGTACCGCAACAAAGGAACAACGGATGTCAACGAGATGGACTCGATGAAGCGATAGCGCAGCTTCCGCAGGCGCTTGTCCGGAGGCAGGGAAGGCTTATCCGATCCGGACAGGAAATCAGAGATCGTGTTCTTAGGCAAGCTTGCGGTAATCTCTTGGAGGAGGACTTAAGCCCATGGTATCGGCTTATTCGCAATACGCTTGGCTCATCCCGTTGTTCCCTTTGCTGTCGTTTCTCATTTTAACGGCGGTGGGGCGCAGCTTGCGGGAGACGGGCGTTTATATCAGCATAGTGGCCGTGTTCGCTTCGTTCGCGCTGTCCGTCCTTATTTTCTGGGAACGGATCGGCGGGAACGTCGAAGATTTCACGTGGAACAAATTACAATGGCTCCATCTTGGCAACGTTACGCTGAACATGGGCTTCGAGGTTACGAATTTAAATGCGCTCATGCTGGTCATCGTGACCTTTGTCAGCTTGCTTGTTAATATTTATTCTAAAGGCTATATGCACGGGGACGAGCGAATTAACGTGTTTTTCGCTTATATCGCCCTGTTTACGTTCTCCATGCTTGGGCTTGTCATCTCGGAGAACCTGGTGCAATTCTACATATTCTGGGAGCTGGTCGGCGTCTGCTCGTTCCTGCTCATAGGATTTTGGTATTTCAAGCCGGAGGCCCGGGCGGCCGCCAAGAAGGCGTTCATCGTCACCCGGATCGGCGATGTCGGGTTGTTTCTCGGCATTTTGCTGCTGTTCTGGGTTATGCCGAACCATGCGCTCGATTTCAGCTCGATTCATAATGCGCTGTCCGGCGGAAAAATTTCCGGCGATATGGCGACTTGGATTGCCATCTTGATTTTCGTCGGCGCCATCGGCAAATCCGGCCAATTCCCGCTGCACACGTGGCTTCCGGATGCGATGGAAGGTCCGACGCCGATCAGTGCGCTGATCCATGCCGCGACCATGGTTGCCGCCGGGGTATATCTCGTAGCACGGACGTTCGACATTTTCACGGCATCGCCTGTTGCTTTGACGGTAGTAGCTGTGGTCGGTGCGTTCACAGCGATTTTCGCTGCCACGATCGGTACGGCGCAGAACGATATTAAGCGGATCTTGGCCTATTCTACGGTCAGCCAGCTCGGCTACATGATGATGGCGCTGGGGATCGGCACGACCGTGGCGTATACGGCCGGCATTTTCCATTTGTTCACGCACGCGTTCTTCAAGGCTCTGCTGTTCCTTGGCGCAGGCAGCGTCATTCATGCGGTGCACACGCAGAATATTCACGAAATGGGCGGCGTCGGCAGCAAAATGAAAGTTACGGCGTGGACGTTCGCCATTGGCGCGCTTGCGCTCAGCGGAATTGCGCCGCTGTCCGGCTTCTGGTCCAAGGATGCGATTCTTGCCGAAGCGTATAACACCGGACATACCGGATTGTTCTGGGTCGGGCTGATCGCAGCGTTTTTTACGGCATTTTATATGTCGCGCTTGTTCTTTCTGGTGTTCATGGGCAAATCCCGGCAAAAGGAAAATCACGGTCCGGTTCACGAATCTCCCGGCTCCATGACCTTCCCGCTTATCGTGCTGGCGGTCCTTGCCGTGGTGGCCGGCTTCGTCTTCACACCGTTCAATCCGTGGCTGGGCTCGTGGCTAACCGGTCATGCAGAAGAAGAGCATGCTTCCTGGTTCGTCATGGTGATGTCCAACGTCGTCGGTTTGCTCGGGATCGGACTGGGATATCTCGTCTATCTCAAACGCGTGATTTCGGCCGATGTCGTCTCGGCTGGCGCGCCTTGGCTGTACCGGTTGCTTAATCGCAAGTATTACATCGATGAGCTGTATCAGACGATCATCGTGCGTCCGCTTCAGGGAATCGGATCTTTGCTACACCTGTTCGACGTCTATGTGGTCGACGGCGTCGTGCGCTTGGCCAGCTATACCGTAACCGGCCTCGGACGTCTCGGGTCCCGGATGCAGAACGGACAGGTGCAATCGTACGGGCTGGTCACGCTGCTCGGGCTGTTGATTTTGATACTGGCCATTGCGGGAAGGAGGTTCATCGATGTCGGATAGTATTCCTATTTTATCGCTCATCGCTTTTTCGCCGCTCATCGGTGTGCTGATCCTGATGTTTATGCCCAAGACACAGGGCCAGTGGATCAAAGCGACGGCGATTGTCGCGACACTTATTCCGCTGGTGCTGTCCGCCTGGCTTTACGGGCAGTTCAACCATAATCTCGAAGGCATGCAGTTCAGAGAAGAGGTACCGTGGATCCTCGTTCCGCTGAACAAAGAGACGCAGGGACTCAGTCAATTGACGGCCTACTTCTTCGAATTTAAGTATACGATGGCCATTGACGGCCTTTCGCTGCCGCTCGTCTTCTTGACCGCAATTGTCGCAACGATGGCTGCGCTGGCGTCGGTGTACATCAAGAAGCGCTGGAAATCGTATTTTATTTTGTTCCTGCTCCTCGAAACCGGCATGTTCGGCGTCTTTATGGCGCAGGATCTGTTCTTGTTCTTCGTCTTCTTCGAGCTGACGCTGATCCCGATGTTCTTCTTGATCGGCATTTGGGGGTATATGGACCGGGAGCGGGCGGCGAACAAGTTCTTGATCTATAACGGAATCGGTTCGGCGATTATGCTGATCGCTTTTCTCATCCTCGTCAGTACAGCCGGCTTCGGCCAAACGATGGGGGATAACGGCATTTCGATTCACTATTCCGGGGATATCAACGTGATTATGGAGCATCTGTTCCAGAGCGCGGATTCGTATGTGAATCAAGGCGATCTGGAGGGCAACCCATTCTATTTAAGCGAAACGATGAAATGGGTGCTGTTCCTGATGATGCTCGTGGCCTTCGGCATCAAGCTGCCGATTTTCCCGTTCCATACGTGGATGCTGAAAGTACACACGGAAGCGCCGCCGTCGATCGTTATGATTCACTCCGGCATTTTGCTGAAAATGGGCGCTTACGGCCTGATCCGCTTCGGGATTCTGCTGTTCCCGCAGCAGGCGGTGCAGTGGGCTGCCGTACTGGCGATTCTCGGTGTGATCAACATCGTGTACGGAGCGATTCTGGCCTTCGTGCAAAAGGAGTTCAAGCTGGTACTGGCTTACTCCAGTATTAGCCATATGGGCATCGTGCTAGTCGGCATTGCCGCGTTTAACCCGGCCGGTCTGGAAGGAGCCATATTCCAACTCGTCTCTCACGGTCTCATCTCGGCGCTGCTGTTCCTCCTTGTTGGGAGCATCTATGAGCGTACGCAGACAACGGAGCTCGACCAGCTTGGCGGCTTGGCCAAGTCGGCGCCGTTCATTTCCGGCATTCTGCTCGTAGCCGGGATGGCCTCGCTCGGTCTGCCCGGGTTGTCCGGCTTCATCGGCGAGTTCCTGGCCTTCCTGGGCTTGTTCGAGAAGTATAAGATCATTACGGCCGTCGGGGCGCTTGGGATCATTTTGGCCGCGGTCTACGTGCTTCGCGGGGTGCTCGGTATCACGTACGGACCGCAGAAGACGGAGCTGCCGAAGATGCGGGACGCACGGCTGATCGAAGCGATTCCGATGATTGCGCTTGTCGCTTTCATCGTGGTGCTCGGGATTTACCCGGGCGTACTGAGCAATCCGCTGCATCAAACCGTCAGCAGCTTCGATCAATTCATTCACAGCGTTTCTGCGAAGATAGGGGGTTAGACCGGTGGAACCGATACGTCTTGAGCTAAGTGATCTGGGTCTGCTGGCTCCGGAGCTGACACTTGTCGTCGCCGCTGTGGTGTTGTCGCTGCTCGATCTGCTGCTGCCGCGTCAAATGAACCGGAACTGGCTGGGCTGGCTATCGCTGGTGGGCATTATTATCGCCGCTGTATTTGCGGCGGGGCAGCTCAATCCTGCGGAACCGAAGCAGCTGCTGAACTTCAGCTACCGGGTCGACGATTTTGCGGCCATCCTGAAGCTGGTGCTGCTGACGGGAGCCGGGCTGATTACGCTTATGAGCATCGGCTCGGTGAAAGAAGATGAAATTCCGCATGTCGGCGAATTTTATTATTTGCTTCTGCCGGCAACGCTTGGCGGTATGATTATGGCTTCGTCCGGCGATCTGATCACCATCTTCGTCGGCTTGGAACTGCTCAGTATCACTTCGTATATTTTGGTAGCCATGCGTAAAAAAGACAAGCGCTCGAACGAGGGGGCTTTCAAATACCTTGTGCTGGGCGGTGTATCGTCAGCCGTCATTCTGTACGGAATGTCCTTCTTGTATGGCATGACGGGCTCGACGGTGATCAAGGAGATTAACGCGGGACTCGGGCAGGCGTCCCATGGAATGCTTCCGCTCGTCTATTTAAGCTTTTTCCTGCTGCTTGCGGGGTTCGGCTTCAAAGTGGCGGTGGCGCCGTTCCATATGTGGGCGCCGGACGTATACCAAGGAGCGCCGACGCCGGTTACCGCTTTCCTTGCGGTCGTGTCGAAGGCGGCGGCATTTGCGATTCTGTTCCGGTTTATGTACAACGTCTATGCGATCGGGGATCTGATGAATCTTCCGTTCCATCAGGATGTCTTGCTATCGCTGATGGTCGTGGCGGCGGCCGCGATGATCGTCGGTAACTTCATTGCTCTGCGGCAAACGAACATGAAGCGGCTGCTCGCCTATTCGGGTATCGCCAACTCCGGCTATTTGATGGTGCCGATCGCGATTCAGTTCTCGATGATGCATTACTCGAATTTCGCCGAGTTCGCTTTTTACCTGATCGCCTATCTATTCATGAACATCGGGATTTTCGCGGTGCTGATGATCGTCGAACGCTCGACGGGCGACGATGAGATCAAAGGCTTGGCCGGGTTGTATTACCGTGCGCCGGGAACGGCTGTTGCCACCGTGCTGCTGGTGCTGTCCTTGGCAGGGCTGCCGGTGTCAGGAGGCTTCTTCGGGAAGCTGTACATTTTGCTCGGCACGCTGCAAACGCAGCATTACTGGCTTGCGGCCGTCATGATCGGAACGAGCGTCGTTTCGTACTACTTCTACTTCGGCTTGATCCGCCAAATGTTCATGCGCAGCGAAGACGGAGGAGCGCAGCTGATCCGCATGAGCGTTCCGCTTGGCGTAACGATGTGGCTGTGCGTAGCGGCGAGCGTAGTGCTCGGATTGTTCCCGCACTGGGTGCTCGGCTACTTGGAGCGCATCTTCTCGCTTGCGCAGGATTTGTTCATATTTAGCTAGTCCGGGTGGACATATGGTCCCGCTCGTCCATGCGAAAACCCGCTTTTCCTTGACCGGAAAGGCGGGTTTTTTCGGCGTATGTGTCCGAATGGTGAAACTTTTCGCTCAGGTTTTCAATTCCAGTTGCAGGGAGTCGGCTTAAAGCTTAGAATGAGATAATGGGGTTAGGCTGAAGAAAAATCATGATAAAGGATTCTGAATGCGATGAACGGCATAAATCTTAAACATACCATATACTCATCATTCTTAGGCCTCACGATTTTCCTCATCAGCACCGGTACGGTTTTTGCTTTGGAGGCGGACGATCCGTTCTACGCCAAGCAAACTTACCTCAAGCAAATTCATATGAACGAAGCCTGGAATGTGACACAGAGCAACAGCGGCATGATTATCGCGATCGTCGATACCGGAGTGGATTTGGCGCACCCCGATTTGAAGCCTAATTTGGTGCCGGGCGTCAACCTGATTCATCCGAAACAGCCGCCGGCGGACGACAACGGCCACGGCACTAACGTAGCGGGTGTCATAGGTGCTGTGGGAAATAACGACCGGGGCGTTGCCGGCATGCTGTGGAATGCTCGGATCATGCCGATCAAAGCGCTTGAAGCGGACGGGACCGGCGGCGAGCAGAAGCTCGGCGAAGGGATTCGTTATGCCGTCGATCATGGCGCCAAGATTGTTGTTCTCTCGCTCGGCCTCAATAAATACTCCGCTTACATGAACGATATCGTACGGTACGCGGAGGAAAGAGACGTGCTGCTGGTAGCCGCTACGGGCAACGAAGGCAACCGCGTCAAATATCCGGCGGCGTATCCTACCGTCCTCGCGGTTGGCGGAGTGAATGCCAACGGTACGGTGAACGAAATGTCCAACACGGGGCCGGAGGTCGACGTCGTCGCGCCTTGGGATGTGTTCACGACAGCGGCAGGCGGTTCGTACAAAGCGAACGACGGGACGTCGATGGCTGCACCGCAAGTCGCGGCTGCGGCTGCGTTGCTATGGGGACGGAATCCGCAGATGAAAGCGTATCAGGTTCGTCAATGGATTCGCCAAACCGCGGAGGATTTGACCGGAAAAGGTTGGAATCCGCGGACCGGCTACGGCTTGCTTCGGGTAGACCGATTGCTCAGTGAGCCTTATTTGACTGACATGTACGAGCCGAACAACCGTAAGGATCAGGCCAAGGCGATCTCCATCAGTAAAAAAATTACCGCATCCTTCTTGGACGGCACGGACAACGACTGGTTTGCTACGGATGCTTCCTACGATGGAAGCGTAAATGTTACGCTGGAGCTTGATAGCAGCTTGTCGGTGAACGTGCAGCATACGGACGCTTCCGGCGTGCTGACGACCAAAACTGTGCAAGGGGGCCAGACGGTTCCGTTCAAGGTAACGAAAGGGCGCAGCTATTTTCAACTACAGCTTAGCGACCGCAACCGTAAAGTGGAGACGCCTTACGGACTGACGACTTCCTTTGACATTTACCGCGATCCGTACGAAGACAACGACCGCCAGTTCAAAGCGTTCGTGCTGCCTTCCCGGAGCGTGAAGGTCAAGGGGACGTTTCACCAATACAACGATGTGGACTGGTACGAATTCCCGGTTCAGCAAACTGGTTCGTTGCGTATTCATGTGACGACCGATACGGCGCGAATCGACCCGGTGCTTCTCGTTCAAAAGCAAGGAGAGAAGTCGGTGACGATCGACAAAGGAGACGACGGCGCAACGGAGTCGTACTCCTTGCCCGAAGTGTTTCCGGGCACCTACTACATTCGGGTGAACAACGTGAAGGATTATACGAACCCGGTTGTTGGCGAATATACGCTCGCGATCGAGTACGATGCGAAGCTGATCGATCCGAACGAACCGAACAACCGCTCTTATCAGGCGACAGTTATCTCAATGGATACTCCATATAACGGCCTGCTCGATAAGTCGGACGACGTGGACTGGTTCCAGTTCAAGGTAGAAGAGGAAAGCTTCGTTCGGGTCGGACTTAGCGACATTCCTTCCGGCGTGAGCATGTATATGCATTTATACGACGGGTCGATGAATTCGATGTCAACCTCGATGAACAGCAGCTCATCCGACTCGCAGGAGTTGTCCGGCCGTTTCAAGCCGGGGACGTACTATCTGAAGCTGACTTCAAACCGTCCATTCGATAACCGTATGTATCAACTGCTCGTTAACGCCAAGCCGCTGATCGGCGGCTATACGGATATTCGAGGGCATTGGGCGCAAAATGCGATCTTGAATTTGACCGGCAAACAGATCATTGACGGATACGACAACTATACGTTCCAGCCCAATCGCCCGATTACTCGCGCCGAAGCGACGGCGGTTATCTCTCGGGCGTTCCGGCTGTCGAAGCAAAGAGCGGTCAGCTTCTCCGATTTGCCGGAGACGCATTGGTCCTACGATCATGTGGCCCGGGCGACACAGGCGGGTATTATCGAAGGCTACCCGGATCGGACGTTTGCGCCGGACCAGCCGGTTACTCGCATGGAGATGACGGCGATGCTGGCACGCAGCATGAACATGGCGGGCAAACGAAGAGGCGCCCTTCCGTTCACCGACGTGGATGAAGAGTATTGGGGCACCGCTTTGCTCAAGCAGATGAAAGCCGAAGGACTGGTCGGCGGCTATGCGGACGGCTCGTTCCGGCCCGAGCAGCAGGCGACCCGGGCCGAATTCGTCCAGCTGCTGATGGGGATTCTGAAATAACCGGGCCCGGAAGCGGCTAATACGGCTTTTTCCGGATCGGCGGGACACTTCCGTGAAAGCGGGGAATGCTTTTCTATGGATTATTTGGATCAAATGAGCGCGTCGATGGGACTAAAGGGGATGATCAACATTGTGGTCGTCCTGGTATTCATCGGCGTCTCTTGGTGGGCTCTGCAGGAGCTGAAGCTGGAGATGATACTGAGACGCCCCAAAAGCGCCCAGGCCAAAATGCTGCAAATCCTTCTCTCGATCGCGCTGGGGTATCAAATTGCCCGCTTCGTGATCGACTATTTGGAGTGGTCGACTTGGTTCTCCGGAATGTTCTGAAAAAACATTTTTTCGAATAACCGAGGAGAATGTTGTCAACAATGGTTAGTACAACCGTTAAAAAATCCGCTCGGGCCACGAATGGTATCGTGACCGGCTAAAGACTATGAAACCGCAAGCAGAAATTACGCGGAAGGGGATCATGATGAACAAAATAATCGTCCGCGGCGGCAAAAAGCTATCCGGCAGGGTAAAAATACACGGCGCGAAAAACGCTGTCCTGCCGATCATCGCAGCCTCGATCTTAGGAACGGACGGAGTCAGCGTCATTCACGACGCGCCTCCCCTGGACGACGTCCTTGTCATTAACAAGGTGCTTGAAAGTCTGGGAATCAAGATTGAATATAAACATGAAACGGTCCGCATCAATGCATCCAAAATTGATACGTGCGAGGCCTCCTATGATCTGGTAAGAAAAATGCGGGCGTCGTTTCTGGTTATGGGTCCGCTGTTAGCCCGTGTCGGCAAAGCGCGCATATCGCTGCCTGGAGGGTGCGCTATCGGTACGCGTCCGATCGACCAGCATCTGAAAGGCTTCGAAGCGATGGGCGCAGAGATTGAGCTCGGCCAAGGGTATATCGAAGCGAGGGTGAGCGGACGATTAAAGGGTGCCAAGGTGTACCTCGATGTTGCCAGTGTGGGAGCGACGGAGAACATTATGATGGCCGCGGCGCTTGCCGAAGGCACGACCTTAATTGAGAATGCCGCCAAGGAGCCTGAGATCGTCGATCTGGCGAACTATCTTAACGCGATGGGCGCCAAAATCCGCGGAGCGGGTACGGGCATGATCCGCATCGACGGCGTATCGAAGCTCACCGGTGCAGTACATACGGTCATTCCCGACCGCATTGAAGCGGGTACATATATGATTGCCGCCGCCATCACGAACAGCGACTTGTACATCGAAGGAGCGATCGGCGACCATTTGCGTCCGATCATCTCCAAGATGCAGGAGATGGGCGTGCAAATAGAAGAAGATGAGAACGGCCTTCGGGTGTATACGGATCGTCCTCTCCGTGCGGTGGATCTTAAAACGCTGCCTTATCCCGGTTTCCCTACCGACATGCAGTCGCAGATGATGGCGCTGCTGCTGCTGGCAGATGGGACCAGCCTGGTTACCGAAACGGTTTTTGAGAACCGTTTTATGCATGTGGAGCAAATGTTGAACATGAATGCGCAGATTAAGGTGGAAGGCCGTACGGCGGTCGTTAGCGGCGGCAGCAAGCTCCAAGGGGCCAAGGTGTGCGCGACTGACCTGCGTGCCGGAGCGGCGCTTGTTTTGGCCGCGCTTGCGGCCGATGGCGATACGGAGATTACCGGCATTCATCACATTGACCGGGGCTATGTGAATATTGCCGAGAAGCTCAGTGTACTGGGGGCAGACATCCGCCGGATTCCTGTCGAGATCGTCGATACGGAAGAAGAGGAACAAACGCTCCCGCTGTTTTCCGTGCAGCCAAGCCTCGCTTAACGTCTATGGCTTCTATTCTCTTGGAACGGGAACCGACTCTTTCATTCGAAAAGGGTCGGTTCTCTTTCTTTTGAGGTTCTATTCTATCTTTTCGGTTCATAAGATGGTGTTACCTGCAGCCGCAGCGCTTGATTATGGAGAGCCGACAAAATGATGGAGGAACCCGTTGATGAAGTACAAGCTGACCCGGACGCAACAATCTTGGATTCGCTGGTTGGCCGTTTGGCTGGCCAGCTTCACAGCCGTCGTCGTGCTGGTACCCGGCCTGCTCATACGCACGGGGCCCGGAAAGAAGCCGGAACCTGCGCCGCCCGCTGCAGAGCAGCCGTCCGCAGCGCGGAAGCAGGACGAACTGCTTATTCCCGTTTACCGGGCAAAGGAGAAGAGAACGGAGAGAATGGCCCTTGAGCAGTATGTGCGGGGAGTCGTCGCGGCGGAGATGCCGATCGAATTCGAGCCGGAAGCGCTCAAAGCTCAAGCGATGGCCGCACGCACCTATATCGTCCGAAGACTGCTCGACGGCGACCAGAGCAATGTCCCGGATGTGAATGCGCTCGTAACGGATACGATCAGCCATCAGGCTTACGTCACCGATGAGGAGCTAAGGCAGCGTTGGAGCGATGAGGCGTTCCTCTCCCGCATGGACAAGCTGAAACGGGCGGTAGAGGAAACGAGGGATCTCGTGCTAACCTATCAAGGAAAGCCGATTGAAGCGAGCTTTTTTTCTACCAGCAACGGGTATACGGAAAATTCGGAAGACTACTGGAATTTCACCGTTCCGTATTTGCGAAGCGTACCGAGTCCTTGGGATGCTAAGCTGTCACCTCGCTATAAAGAGACGGTAGCTTTTACGTCCAAGGAGCTGCAGCGAAAGCTGGGTTTGCCCGGCGTCGTGCCGGTATCGGCCGGAAGCCCTCTCGGCATTAAGGTGATCGAGAAGAGCCAAGGAAAACGTATCAAGAAGCTGTCTATAGGCGGAAAGCTATTTACTGGAAGAGAGGTTCGAGAGAAGCTCGGACTGAATTCCAGCCAGTTTCAATGGTCATGGAGCGGCGGAGAATGGCGGTTTACGACATTCGGCTACGGACATGGCGTAGGGATGAGCCAATGGGGCGCCAACGGGATGGCGATGGAAGGACGCAAAGCGGAGGACATTGCCAAATACTATTATGCCGGCATAGCCATCGACCGGGCTTCCAATCTATTGAAAGGAAAAATTTTCTAATAAAATAGGTTTTCCCGCGTATAAATCTCGCGAACCTGGCAAGAATGGTTAGCGAGGTGATATACAAATGAGTGAACAAAAAAGAGATTTGGTCCAAGAAGAAGCTCCTAAATCTACCGAAGGAGCCCAAAGCGGCACATCGTCAACCTGGAAAAGATTGCTCGCCAAGAAGTGGGTATTTCCGGCAACGTACATGGCAGCTGCGGCAATCATCTTAACGTTAATGTGGTGGTACCAAGGGTCGAGCATCACGAAGCCTGACAAAAACGTCAGTCTTGATGCTGCGAAATCCGGTACGGTCACAGGAAACGTCTCGGGTACCGATGCGGTAGCTACCAACGCGAAACAGGAAACGATGCAATGGCCGATCAAAGAACGCAGCGAACTGGATGTCGTGCTTCCTTTCTTCGATAACAAAGCATCGAACGAAGTGCGGCAAGCCGCGATGGTCGAATACGGCGACACCTTCACCCCACATATGGGTATGGACTTCGCAAGACACGACAATCAAGTATTTGATGTATTGGCCGTTATGGGCGGTAAGGTCACGGCGGTACAGAAAGACCCGGTCGTCGGCAACTTGGTGGAAATTACGCACAGCAACGGGCTTGTTTCGGTCTATCAAAGCTTGGCCGAAGTCAAGGTCGCCAAAGACGCCGAAGTGAAGAAGGGCGACGTTATCGCCAAGGCGGGACGCAACGAGCTGGAAAAAGATCAAGGTACCCATTTGCATTTCGAATTGCGTCAAGGTCAAGGCGGTCCGGCGGTCAATCCGGAGCAATACCTCGGAGATCATTAATATCGGCAGAGCGGCAGGCAGGGGAACGTTTCCTCTGCCTTTTTGTTTTTGCGGAACGCATGTCCTTGAAATAATTGTTCGCTGCGGGCTTGTCAGCCTTCCAAAACAAAGAATATAAGCGTGGGCCCCTCATATAATGTACCAAACTAACTCGAGTAGGGAGGCGAGGGGAGTGCACGATTACATCAAAGAGCGAACCATTAAGATAGGCCGCTGCCTGGTGGAGACCAAGCATACGGTTCGCACCATAGCCAAGGAATTCGGCGTTTCCAAAAGCACGGTGCACAAGGACTTGACCGAACGTCTGCCGGAGATTAATCCGGAGCTTGCCAATCAGGTGAAGCATATCCTGGAATATCATAAGTCAATCCGTCACCTGCGCGGGGGAGAAGCCACCAAGATTAAGTATCGGAAAACCCGCAGCCCGAAGGCGCAAGAGAAGCTCGTTACCGTTAAGTAAGACCGGCCCCGTTGCCGGCGCGTTCCCAGCCGTACCGTGAGCTGCATTACTCAACGCGGAGGTAGGCCTATAGCCCTTGGAAGCAAACGGGCCTCCGCGCCGCTGACGGTACGCCCCTTCTCCCGAACCGGCCGGAAACGAAGCGATATTTGTCGAAAAATCGTTGAAGAAAAAGAGGAATTTTGAAATACATGGCGAATTTACCTAAGTAACGTATATAATAGAAGTGCCGCTTCTTTTACAATAAGAATGGACGGTTGGTTAGGGAGGATTAATAGGAATGTTAAGCAAGGATATCGGCATAGATCTTGGGACTGCGAACGTCCTGATTCATGTGAAAGGTCGGGGCGTAGTCCTGGATGAGCCGTCCGTCGTCGCCATCGAAAGCGATATAAAGCGAGTGCTGGCCGTGGGCGAAGAAGCGCGCCGCATGGTTGGCCGGACGCCTGGTAATATTGTGGCAATCCGTCCGCTGAGGGACGGTGTTATAGCCGACTTTGAAATAACGGAAATGATGCTGAAGTATTTTATCAATAAAGTCGGCGGGAAGAACTGGTACAGTCATCCCCGTATTTTAATCTGCGCTCCGACGAACATCACGTCGGTAGAGCAGAAGGCCATTCGGGAAGCGGCCGAACGGAGCGGGGCACGCGAAGTGTTTTTGGAAGAAGAGCCTAAGGCTGCGGCCATCGGCGCCGGAATGGATATATTCCAACCGAGCGGCAACATGGTCGTAGATATCGGCGGAGGTACGACGGATGTGGCCGTATTGTCCATGGGCGACATCGTTACCTCCTCTTCTATTAAAATCGCAGGGGACAAGTTTGACTCTGCCATTATGAAATATATTAAAAGCAAGTACAAGCTCTTGATCGGCGAACGAACGAGTGAGGATATTAAAGTCCGCATCGGGACGGTGCACCCGGACGGCAAACGCGAGACGATGGATATCCGCGGCAGAGATATGGTGAGCGGACTGCCGTTAACAGTGACCATCAATTCGCAGGAAATTCAAGAAGCGCTGTGGGAGTCGGTATCGTCTATCGTGGCGGCGGCCAAGAGCGTGTTGGAGCGCACGCCTCCGGAGCTGTCGGCCGATATTATCGACCGGGGCGTTATTTTGACCGGTGGCGGCGCGATGCTTCACGGCATCGATCAATTGCTGGCGGACGAGCTTAAGGTGCCCATCCTGATTGCAGAAGATCCGATGCACTGTGTTGTGAAAGGAACCGGCATTATGTTGGACAACCTGGATAAAGTAACCAAGCGCAAATTTTAGGAGGGTAACCATTCGATGTTAAGAGGCCTGTATACCGCCGCTTCCGGCATGATCGCACAGCAGCGCAAGCACGACATCGTTACCAATAATATTGCCAACCTCAACACCCCCGGCTTTAAAAGCGGCAACGGAATTAACCGGTCGTTCCCGGAAGTTCTGATTTCCCGTGTACGCAGCGGCAAGGACGAACCGGGTTCGGTGCCTGTCGGCCGGATTAATACGGGGGTTATGGCGGAGGAGAACGTTTTTCTGCATGTACAAGGCGATATTCAGGAAACGAAGAACCCTTTTAACTTTGCCTTGATTTCGAATATTCAGGTGCCGGGCGCCCGCTTTGACAGCTCAGGCAAGTACGTGGATCAGAACGGACAGCGAGTGATTCAGCCCCAAGCTTTCTTTACGATCCTGAACGCAGTCGGCGAACAGCGCTATTCCTTGAACGGCAATTTTTCGCTGGATGCGAACGGACGGATGATCGATTCCGAAGGCCATTCGGTGCTAGGTCGCGATGGGCAACCTATCGTGCTGATGGAGGGGGGGGCACCCGTCACAAATTTCCGTATGACCCGGACAGGACAGTTCACAAATGCGGACGGTCAGCCGATATTAAATGGGAACGGACAAGCTTTGAATCTGCTCATTACCCGGGTGGAGGATCCCAACCAGTTGGTCCGCGAGGGCAACGGACTGTACCGCTTAAATACACAGGATCAAGGCGGGTTCCGGCCGATTGACGCTCAAGACCAGATTGAAGTGAGACAAGGTTATATCGAACGCTCCAATGTTGATCCCGGCCAGTCCATGGTTGATATGATGTCGGCTTTACGGGCTTATGAAGCCAACCAGAAGATGATTCAGTACTACGATAAAAGCATGGAGAAAGCAGCCAACGAAATCGGGCGCGTCTAATCCCCCGTTATAGCTCGTCCAGCTGAGATTCACCCTTACAGGAGGAGTTTACGTGAATCATTCGATGATCAATTCATCCGTTTCGATGCATGCGCTTCAGCAAAAGCTCGATCTGCTTGCGAATAATATGGCCAACGTCAACAATACGGGCTATAAGCGCCAGGAAGCTTCGTTTCAAGACGTGTTGACCAATGTGAAGCAGCAGCCCCGCGGTTTTCAAAAGGAAGGCCGGCTCACGCCGCTCGGCTACAACCAAGGGTGGGGCGCCAAGCTTGTCGCACCCCAATTGAATATGACTCAAGGCTCGCTGCAGCCAACGAACAACCCACTTGACATGGCGATTGAAGGAGCCGGCCTGTTCGAAATAACGACCTCTTCTCTGGATGCAGCGGGTAATCCGGCTAGAGAGACCCGCTGGACGCGAGACGGTTCATTCCAACTGTCGCCGTCGGGCGATCCTCAGAACCCTGACGGCTTGATTTTGACTACGAAAGACGGTCATTACGTCATGAGTGCCGATAACACTCCACTTCGCGTGCCGAACAATCATCAGGTACAAATTCAGGCGGATGGAACGATTCTGGCCTATGATGAAGCGGACCCTAATGAGAAGGCGGTTCCGGTCGGGCAAATCAAAATGGTTCGCGTGGTTCGCCCTCAGCTTTTGCAGCAGCTAGGCGATAATGTGTTCGGATTGCCTTCCGATATTACGGCACAGCAGCGGGGCGACATTTTGGAGCCTGTAACAGCGGGGAACAACAACGTAGATCCGATTACGGTGCATCAGGGCTTTTTGGAACAGTCGAACGTCAGTCTGACAGACGAAATGACCGAGCTCATCATGGTTCAGCGGGCGTTTCAATTGAACTCCCGCGCAGTCGCATCGTCCGATCAAATGATGAACTTGGCCAACAACTTGCGTGGCTAACGGCATTACGCAAAGCGAGGTAGGGAACTTGAGCGATAACCGAAAGAAGGCGCCTGCAGAATCGAAATTATGGAAAAAAGCGGTTTTTACGTTCCTGAAGTGGACGTGGATTCCGTTCACTGGCATTGTGGCGCTTTTAGTAGGGCTTGCGATCGGGTACGTTTATATAGGAAAACAAGATTTTCAAGAGGTTTTCAATTTAAATACGTGGCGTCATGCGTTCGATTTGATCTTTGCTGATACGTAGTGATAAACTCCCGGGTAAGGGAGTTTTATTTTTTTCCTCATAAAGGTATAATGTATGGATGGGAAGCGTTATAGAGAGAGAATCGAGCTGCGACGATAACTTAAGCGGCTCAGAGGGGGACGCTATTTCGTGTTGAACTTGCCCAATGTACTGACCGTATGCCGCTTTGTTCTGATTCCCGTCTACCTCGTGGTATTTGGAGCAGGATATACTAAAAGCGCCTTTTTCGTCCTGCTTATTGCAGGGCTTACCGACGTACTGGACGGCTACATCGCGCGGAAACGAAATTTGGTCACCGAGCTCGGCAGTATGTTGGACCCGCTCGCGGACAAGCTGATGATGATCACCGTTATCTTGTCGCTGGTTTTCTCCCAGATGATTTCATGGCAGGCTGCAGGAGCCATGTTTTTACGGGATGCGGGCATGATCGTAGGATCAGCTATTTTTCACTTTCGGGGCAAAAAGACCGTTCCGGCGAATGCGATGGGTAAATTGACGACCGTCTTGTATTATGTTGCCATTCTGCTAATTGTTTTCGAACTTCCATACGCTCATGCGTATTTATGGTTTGTCATCGCCGTATCGTTTGTCACCTCTATTATTTATATTCTTCAGTTCAAGCTGCTGAACAAACGCGGCTTACATTCATAAGGGACCCCTTTTCGAAATAAAAAGAGCTCATGCCCAGGTTCACCTTATGGGCAAATCCGAACATAAGCTCCCTTATATCAACCTTCACTGCTGCAGCTCATGAAGGGACATTTGTATTGTAAGTTGAACCAGACGTTTTTATACTCACACCAAGAAAGGAGCATCTGCCTTGTTAGATGCCGTTCAAATTCAAAAGATTATTCCGCACCGTTACCCGTTTTTGTTGGTAGACCGCATCGTAGAAGTTGAAGCGGGCGTGAGAGCCGTAGGTATTAAAAACGTAACGATCAACGAACCATTTTTCCAGGGACATTTTCCAGGGTTCCCCGTTATGCCAGGAGTGCTGATTGTCGAAGCTCTTGCGCAGGTCGGTGCTGTAGCCCTATTGCAACTGGAAGCAAACCGTGGGAAAATCGGGTTGCTCGCAGGGATCGACAATTTTCGGTTCCGCGGCCAAGTGAAGCCGGGGGATACGTTAAGGTTAGAGGTCATGATTACGCGATCGAAAGGCATCATCGGCAAAGGGCAGGCAACGGCCAAAGTCGAAGATAAAGTCGTCGCGGAAGGTGAACTCATGTTCGCGCTTCAGGAGAACACCGATCATAATTAACATAAATACATAAAAATTCGGGTAGAGGAGATGGGACGATGAATACGGGGAAGCATGTACAGGAGCAATATGAGCTTTGGTTGAAGGATCCGGCAATTGACGAGGGCACCAAAGAAGAGCTTCGACAAATTGCAGGGGATCCCAAAGAAATCGAGGATCGGTTTTACCGCGATCTGGAATTTGGAACCGGGGGCCTGCGCGGCGTCATTGGGGCCGGTACGAACCGGATCAATGCTTATACCGTAGCCCGTGCTACCCAAGGGCTCGCGCAGTTCATGCTTGCTTCCGGCAACACATCGCTTTCCGCGGTCATTGCCTACGATTCCCGGAACCAGTCGCCCGAATTTGCGCTTGAAGCCGCTAAGGTGCTGGCAGGTAACGGAATTAAAGCGTATGTGTTCGAATCGCTTCGTCCGACGCCGGAGCTCTCGTTTGCCGTCCGGTATTTGAAGGCCGACGCCGGCATCGTTATCACGGCGAGCCACAATCCGCCCGAATATAATGGATACAAAGTATACGGAAACGATGGCGGACAGCTTGTTCCGGAGCAAGCTGAGCAAGTCATCGCTGAGATCCGCAAAGTGCAGTCGTTTGCCGACGTAAAAAGAAAGTCGCGTGCAGAGGCCGAAGGCGCCGGATTGCTGCAATGGGTCGGCGAGGCGGTGGATGCCGAATACATTCGTGCGGTCACGGCCATCAGCCGCAACCCGGAGCTGGTGAAGCAGACGAGCGATAACTTCCGCATCGTGTTCACACCGCTGCATGGAGCGGGCAATTTATCCGTTCGCGCGGCATTGGCCGGCATCGGCTTCGATCAGGTGCAGGTGGTTGCCGAGCAGGAACAGCCGGACGCCAACTTCTCTACAGTCAAGTCGCCGAATCCGGAGGAACGGGAAGCATTCGCTTTGGCGATTAACGAAGCCAAGAGAACGAACGCCGACATCATTATCGGAACAGACCCGGATTGCGACCGGATGGGCGCGGTCGTAAAAGATGCGAACGGCGAATATTTCGTGCTGACGGGCAATCAGTCCGGCGCGATTATGGTCGATTATCTGCTCAGCAGCCGCAAAGAGCGCGGCGAGCTCCCGGCCAACGGAGTCGTGATCAAAACGATCGTCACCAGCGAGATGGGTGCGGTCATTGCCGAGCATTATGGGGCTAAAGTATTGAACACGCTGACGGGCTTCAAATATATCGGCGAAAAAATGACACAGTTCGAGCGGACCGGCGAAGCCGAGTTTTTGTTCGGCTACGAAGAAAGCTACGGATATCTCGCCGGCAACTATGCGCGCGATAAGGATGCGGTGATCGCGTCGATGCTGATCTGCGAAGCCGCAGCTTATTACAAAAGTCAGGGCAAAACCTTGTACGATGTCCTGCAGGAACTGTATGCGCGTCACGGCTACTTTCTGGAAAAGCTCGAATCGCGCACGCTCAAAGGCAAGGACGGCGTCGAGAAAATTCAAAGCATCATGAGTGATTGGCGCAGTACCCCGCCGGAAAAGCTTAACGGATTGCGGGTCGTTAAGGTTGAGGACTTCTCTCAAGGATTGTACGGACTTCCGTCGGAAAACGTCCTTAAATATACGCTTGAAGACGATTCTTGGTTTTGCCTCCGCCCATCGGGCACGGAGCCGAAGATCAAAGTATACTTTGCCGTTCGAGGCATCTCCGCGCAGGCCGCTTCCGAAGCGATCGAACAACTGGTGCAGACTGTTATGTCCCGCGTGGACAATCACAACTAACTTTGGGAGTGGGCCGTGTTGAAGGGAACGTACATGAAATGGAACCAACGAGCGCTTAAATGGTTGTGGTGGCTGGTTATCCTTGGGATGCTGGCTTCCATCCCCGTAGCGTTCGAGCGGAATGAAACGGAGCAGAAAACGGGACGAAAGGTCGAGTTCGTCTTCGATTACCGCAATTTGCTGGAAATATCCGATTTGCAAACGGACCCCCGCAAATTCGTATTGGAGCAGTTGGACGAGATGAAGCAGCATGGCATTCAGTCCATGGCTGTCTATGAAGCGACTCTCAACGAACTGAAGCTGGGCCGTCGCATCGAGCTGTTTACATCGCATGAAGCGTCCGCTTTGACCCAGACGCCCATTTCGCCGAATGAAAACTTTACGTATCTTTTGTTTGCCGAAAAAGAATCCGAGCAGCAGCTTCAGCCGATAATTCAAAAGGCGTTTGCCGAGTTGAATGTCAAAACAAGAGCATGGAACTACAAAAATCAGCCGGGCATGATCATCGAGATGGCGATGGAAGATGCGCTTTTGAAAACGATGGACCCGGACCCGATCACATTGCAGCTGCTTAAGGAAAAAGGGTATACGATTGTCATCCGGTTATCCAACCGCCGAGCTTTCAATGAGGCCCGCATCGATGAACTGTTGGGAAGACTGCATACTCTTGGGATTAAGCGAATGATTATCGATGGCGAAACCGTGCCCGGTTTCGTGAGCGATAAAGATTTGCACAATCTCGACTTGATGGCTGAGCTTATGAAAAAGCACCAAATTGGTTTGGCTTCGACCGAAGCCTTGTACCAGAAGACGCCGCCGCGCGGCTTCAACAACATCGCGAAGAAGATCGATTACAACGTGGTTCGTCTTCACCCGCTTACGGAATCCGACTCCCAGAAGCTGATGGAGAACATTACTCCCGAGGAGCTGAAGGGCCGCATTCAGGATTACGCGGACCGGTTTTTGCTGGCGGTGAAGGACCGCAACATCCGGATGATCTTCCTGCATGCCAAAGCGGTAAAGAGTACGGACAAAGGGAAAATCTTACATCCGCTCGATTCGATTTACTTGACGTTGAAGGGGCCGGACGGGGCTATTTCTCAGATTCATAAGGTAGGCTATCTAAGCGGGCCGGCCACGGCGTTTGTACCGGTGCATTCAGGCTGGCAGCCGGTCGCCAAGGCACTGTTGTCGATTGGAGCCATCGCTTTAATTGCGCTGACGATCTCTTACTTCGTCCCTGAGCTTGCGCTAGCTGTCTTTTTGCTCGGATTGGTTGGCTCTGCAGGGATGTATGTCTGGAACAACAGTTTATTTTCCCAAGCGTTGGCACTTGGCGCAGGAACCTGCGCGCCGACTCTCGCCATGATGTTTGCTATCCGAACGGCGCGGAATAAGCTAAACCGCACGGGTGAAAAAAGATGGATGTTTGCTGCGGTACTTCTTCTGAGGACCACTCTTCTCTCGTTAATCGGTGCTCTATTTATCGTAGGGCTGCTGAATCAAATCACGTATTCTTTGGTACTGGAACAATTCCGCGGCGTCGGCATCCTGCATGCGGCTCCGATCGCACTAACAGTTCTGTACTGGCTGCTGTTCAGCGACGATACTTCTTACCGGGATAAGATGCGGCGAGTTCAAGGCTCCCTTCACGCGAATATTCGTGTTATATGGGTCATTGTTGCCGTAGTCGTTGCGGCAGCAGGCTTTTACTACATTTCGCGTACCGGCAACGAGGGACAGGCATCGTCATTAGAGCGCTATTTCCGATCCTTCCTAGAAAATACGCTCGGTGTGCGGCCGCGGACGAAGGAGTTTTTGATCTCCCATCCTTTGTTCCTGCTGGGAGCGTACTTGTGCTATAAGTACCGCAGCGCGCTTTTGCTTGTTCTGATCGGCGTGATCGGTCAAGCTTCGGTCGTAGATACGTTCGCGCATCTGCATACCCCGCTCGTCATCTCGTCGATTCGTGTCGTCTACGGTTTGGCTTTCGGCCTGTTGATCGGAGCCGTCTTGATTGTGGTCTGGGAAATTATCGCAAGGAGTTGGCAGCGTTGGGTACCCCGGTTAAGCGAATAGTATTGTCCGGTTACTACGGATTCCATAACAGCGGCGACGAGGCCGTACTGCAATCGATTCTGCTGGCTTTGAAGGAACAAGGGGAACGACAGGGCGTAACATTCGTCCCTGTCGTTCTGTCCATAAACCCGGAGGAAACGGCTCGGACCTACGGCGTAGAAGCCGCTCACCGAATGCGCCCCGCCGAAGTATGGCGGACGCTGCGTGGAGCCGACGGACTTATAAGCGGAGGCGGCAGTTTGCTGCAGGATGAAACGGGAACGAAAACGATCCCATACTACATTGCCATTATCCGGATTGCCCAATGGCTTCGAAAGCCCGTATTTATTTATTCTCAAGGCATCGGTCCGGTACACCGGCCGTTTTTCTACGGATGGATTCGTTCTGCCTTCAATCGATGCGCGTTTATTTCGGTCAGAGATGACGAATCGAAAGCACTGCTGGGACGAATGGGTGTTCCTGCAGACCGGGTTGAAGTGGTGCCGGACCCGGTAATGGGGTTATCGCTTCGCGAACAACGCTCCCCCCAAAGCGATACGCTTAATACGAAGGCTGTTATTGGCGTTTCCGTCCGATTCTGGAACGAAGACCGCTCGGAGTTAAAGGCTGTTGCTGATGCGCTTAAGCTGGTATTGGAGAAATCAGATGCGCACATTCGTTTCCTGCCGTTTCATTTGCCATCGGACGAGCAAGCTTCCTTGTATGTGATGGAACATATGGGGGAACTCTACAAAGAGCGAATGAGTATGGCGCCTCCGATTGACCATCCGCAGGATATGCTGGCAGAGGTTGCTTCTTGCCAGATGTTGGTCGGAATGCGTCTCCACTCCTTGATTTATGCGGCCGGTCAATTCGTTCCTATGGTTGGATTATCGTATGATCCGAAGATCGATCAATTTTTGAACCGGCTCGGGATCAAAGCCGCTTGCAGTACCCAGAAGCCTGATGCGAACGCGCTGGCCGAAGAGACCTTGCGGGCATGGAACGGCGTGGAAGCATGGAAGCGGGAGAAACAGCCGGCCATCGAGCGGCTGAAAGTCGAAGCCGGGCGCCCGGCGGAACGAATCGCTTTTTATTTTGCCAATCAACTTAAAGGGAATTAAATCGTTATGCAATAAAAGTGTGCTTATTTTGCCGTAATTCGCAGTGAGAGTGAATCGTAGAGAGGAAAATGTGCGGAAACCTGAAAATATCTATGAAAATAACCTGAAAGCCGCCCAAATTGCCTAAATTCATGATGGTATTTCGGAAGCCGTCAAGGTATAATTTGAAGTGTTTGGGGGTTTGTCATAGAAAAAAGGGGCTGTGAAAACACACATGAACTTGTTATACGGTATCGGCTTTGTTGCTGCTTTACTGATCGCATTGCTGATGACACCGCTTGTAAAACGCTTTGCTTTTTGGGTTGGTGCCGTGGATGCGCCGAATCATCGCAAAGTACATAGCCGGATCATGCCGCGACTCGGCGGGCTAGCTATTTTTATTGCATTCATCGCAGCTTATTTCGTTGTTTCTCCTGCTATAAATACATTAAAAACGGACGTTGTTTTCGGCCTTTTGGTAGGTGGGACGATCGTCGTATTGATCGGCGCACTGGACGATCGGTTCGACCTGTCACCCAAAATCAAATTGCTCGGTCAAATTTTGGCTGCTAGTGTGGTGGTCTATTCCGGAGTTGTGATCGATCTGGTTAACCTGCCCTTTGGCGACGGGGCCGTTTCTTTAACATGGCTTGCTGTTCCGCTAACGATCTTCTGGATCGTAGGTGTGACCAACGCCATTAACCTGATTGACGGATTGGACGGTTTGTCCGCCGGGGTATCGGGGATTGCAACGACGACGATTCTGGTATTGGCCCTGATGATGGGGAACGTTACCGTTGCATTGCTGTGTGTCTTACTGCTCGGCTCGATCGCCGGATTTTTGTTCTACAATTTTCATCCGGCCAAAATTTTTATGGGCGACTCAGGAGCTCTGTTTCTCGGGTTTTGTCTGGCTACGCTATCCGTGCTCGGATTTAAGCAGGCGACCGTCGTATCCTTGCTGGTACCCGTCATGATCTTAGGGGTCCCGTTGTCCGATACGTTCTTCGCCATTATTCGCCGGTGGGTTAATAACTTGCCGATCTCGGTTGCGGATAAAAGCCACTTGCATCACTGCTTGCTTCAACTTGGCTTCAGCCACCGGACAACGGTGCTCATTATATACGGTATCGCCGTATTTTTCGGCTCTTCCGCCGTGCTGCTTTCCTTCATGTCGGAGCAGGACGCGTTATGGGGCGCCGTGCTTTTGATTGCCATTCTGCTCTTTGTGCTGGTGCTTGGCGCGGAAGCGATCGGCATCGTCAGCAAAACGAAAAAGCCGGTGCTTCGGTTTTTGAATAAAGTCCGCGTAAAAACAATGCAGCTTAGTGCCCGTTCCCGGATATCAAAATGATGATCTTGCATCGCTGGAAATCCCAGACCTTAATCGGTTTGGGATTTTTTTGTTGCGCTTCTTGCAAATTCCCCTAAAAAAACGATGCCATTCGGCCGATATGTAAAGTACAACTATTTTTTTGGCGAATGATGTCAAATCTTTGCCGGTTTCAGACGGGGGAGGTTGTTTTTAACCGGATTGCTTTGAATCGTTAATTTGCCTACACTTCTATTACATAAGGAGGTACTTCTCTTGAAACGACTCACCAATCGTACCGTCAGCTTCGCGATCATCGTTGCCCTGCTGGTGTCGATGATCGTACCGTTCTCCGCGATGGCCGCGGGCGGTTCGCTGATGAAAGTCAAAGGATACAGTACGACAGCGGCAACCCCAACTCCGGTCACCAGCGAGACGGTTAATATTTCCGTCGAAATCGATAATATCGACGATGCTCAAATCTCTTCTATTTATTATGAGATTGAGAACGTGACGACCAGCCCCGGAAGCCCGGTAGAAAACAAATCCAACAAGGGCATGAAAACTGGCCCGTACGAAGTGACCTTCAATAGCGTCAAGCTGTCCGAAGGGACCAACAAAATTACGTTTTTCATGGGAGACGTCAGCAAGATTTCTTCTCAGCCTGCCTACCTGACATTTACGCCGACAACGAACATTACAGACATGAAGTTTAACGAAGTACCGATCGAAGATGGCAAAATGTATCCGAAGGACCCGATGCAAACGGCGTACGTGATTACTGGTAAATCGCCGAACGCGACGACGATTCAAGGTTACTTGCTCGGTCAAGCCAATCCGATCACGGCGTTCCGCAGCAATAATGGCGACTTTACGTTTATTCCGAACCGGAATACGGATTTCAACATGCAAGCCGGGGACAACATTTTTAAAATTGTCGCCAGCAACAACACGAATACGTACAACACGACTAAAAAATTCATTTTCAACAACGGTAAACCGTTTTTATTTGACGGCGCACTAAATACGGGAACCAGTCCACCACAGAAACTGATTAATGATCCGTTTCCGCAATTGAATCAAACGACGGCTAACCTTACGGGTAAAATGAAGGTCGATCTGGTCCCGGGCTCTTCTACGGTTACGCAGTATGTGTATGCAGATATCACCGTAGTAGGCGGGAGCCAGTTAAACAAACGGGTATATTTCTCGGGAACCACACCGGCGCCGCTTGCCGAAATCCCGGCAGAGTCGACCTCGACTTATAAGGTATTTGATCTGGGTTCTTTTCCGCTGGCTTTTCCGACGAACCGGAATCAGACGCTTATCGTGACGTTCTATACAGGCAGCGGCTTGGTAGGTCAAGCGCCACAGCAGACGTTTACGTTCAATTATTTTGATCCGAATGCACCTTATGTAACTAAAGTAACTAAGGATCTTGGTAAAGATTCTGTAACGGGTCAGCCTGTCGAAGTGGCTCTTAACGAGAACGGGGATAACGAAATTAACGAGTTGCCATCCACGTTCTATATTTATACGACCGGTGTAGCTCCGGCGCCGACGGGTAATGTTAAGGCTCACATCGGTGGAGATGCTACTGGTATTGCTGCTACTTATGTTGGACCTGATGGCGCCCAACAAAAATGGAAAGTACAAGTTAGTGGCATTCGCGATGGAAGAGCCGTGATGTCCGTAGTACCAAGCGGTTTAACAAACGGAAAGCTGGACTTCCCATTAGTTATCACGAGTACGCCGTATATCATTCCGGGTAACTTCTATAACAATATGGTAATCAAAAACGCCGCATTGGAGACACCTTATTGTACTCCAGGTACAGGCGGTACTCCTTGCTTGCAGGCGAAGATTATGAACTTGCCTGAAGCTGAGTATGCCAATGTTGAGGTATCTGTTAACGGTTATACAACCAAACTGGTTGCAGGAGATTTTCGCGATACCAATGCAAAATCGACTTTTATGCTGGATGTGAGCAAGGCCGGCAGCCGTTGGTTGCCTAATGACAACAAAGATTTGCTCAACGAAGGACGTAATACGGTAAAAATCAACTTGCGCTTGAACGGTGCTGTTGTAACGACTGTACAGTATGAGATCTTTAAGTTTACGCTGCCGACTCCCGCATTTGTAGGAGATATCCTGCCAAGTCCGTTGGAGAAGTTCACCAAGGCACAAACGCCGGATAAATACGCGACAAATGCAAACAGCGTATCTTTCGTAGGCAACTTCGTGAATGCGGATAGTATTAAAATGACCGTTCGCAAAAAAGACGCTCAGGGCAACCCGGCTGTTACTTTCGATGCCCGGAACAGCACGAATACATGGAATTATCCTGCTGCTCCGGCCAACGGCCAGCAAAACTATCTGAATAGCGTCGGGACGGGAGCCATTAATACGGCTAGCATTCCTCTTCCATTTACCGGGGATGTCATCGTCGAATTTATGATTTCCAACAAAACGGGAATCACCGAAACGCGGAGCATCACGATTTCCCGGGAACCGGTACCTTACCGTATTATCGAGCCGGTTCTTGTCAAGAGCGGCAAAGATGACGTGGCTACAATCAACGGCAATTTCGTGGACATCAAATTAGAAGCTGAGAACGCAGATAGCGTAAGCTTCGGTAAAGACGCCAATGTGCTCAGCAAGATCGATCCGTCCGATAACAAGCCTTACTTCTACTATCGTTACCAAAACTTGAAGGCAGGCCGTAATACGATTAGCTTTACCGTTAACCGCGGCAAAGAAAGCTCCAAAGGCAGCTTTATCGTCAACAACGTGAATACGTCGGTAGAAGGCGCACAAATGTTGATGCCGCTTCAAAACAAATACAAGCTATTTGAGGGAGATCTTGAGCTCAGCTTCCCGGCTAACACGAAGCTTATGCGCAACGACCCAACAGCAACGAATCAGTACTTGACGGCAGACCGTAAGCTGATGTTTGGACTCGCCAATGTAAAGGATGGCCGCGTTAACAAAGCCTACAATACAGACTACAGCGCATCGTTCTTCCTGCGAGAGCCGACGGACAAATTCCGTCCGGTAAGCAAGCTGTACTGGATTAACGGCGGCTCCGTCGGCCAAGACGATTATTTGGACAAGGACAAGCTGAAGGAAGCTTTGACCGGCTACGGGCGCGATCCGTATAACATTGACGTAAACAACGCGAACGTAAAATTTTACCAGAGAAATAACGAGAACGATTTGAAAAATATGTTCGTACCGACCAAACACGGCGAGTTGACGTTGAAGTACGACGATTCGATCAGACAAGATTCTTGGAAGTATGTCACCGTTTATCAAATGGATATCTACGAAGACTACCGGGGCATGACGACCTTGGCTTGGAAAAACATCGGCGGCGAAGTCAATCCGCAGAAAAACACGATCACGGTTCCGATCGATCATTTCGGTTATTTCCAAGTCATGTACATGTATGACAGCTTCAACGATATTACGAGCCACGAATGGGGCCGTGATACGCTTGATACGCTTTATTCCAAAGGATTTATGCTCAATAAATTGCAATCGCTCTTTGTACCGAACGAATCGATTACGCGCGGTGAGTTTGCTACGCTGCTCGTAAAAGCTTTCGATCTCCCGCTTCAGTACTCCGGCAACCTGACGTTCAGCGACGTGCAGAAGTTTGCAAGCAGCAATCCGCTATACGATTATAAGTACATTGAAACAGCAGCACGGGTTGGTATCGCACGCGGTACTGCCGGAGGCCGGTTCAAGCCGGACGAGGCGATTACGCGTCAAGATGCGGCCGTAATGATTGCGAGAGCGGCAGAGCTGAAATTGAATTCGGACAGTAACAAGTCACTTGCTACGCTTCAAAAGCAATTTACCGATGCAAAAGATATCGACTTCTATGCTTTGCCGCCAGTTGAAGCCGTGTCCAAAGCCGGATTCATTGAGGGCATCGAGAACGTTCTTCTTACCGGTCAGAAGAAGAAGACGTATCGTTTTGACCCGCGTCAAAACTTTACGCGTGTTCAAGCTGCTGCTGTCATGGAACGCATCCTGAAGAAGGAAAAGAAATTCCCGAAATAAAATAGAAATTTTAAGTGCCAGCAAGCAGTTGAGGCAAGGATGTCCTTGCCCAACTGCTTGCTTTTTGACTTTACCTTCTTTGGGGGTGGCTGCACACCATTAATTCACGTTTGCAGCCTTTGTGGTAATTTTCTTCAAATAAAAATTTTTGCATATATAATACAATTGACCTATAAAAACGAAAAAATAATATACTTTTAGAACTATTCCAATATTATACTATATAGTTTATATTTGCTTTAGAAGTTTCTGGCCAGACTTCAATACAGTTTAGGGAGGAATAATCCTTGAAAAAGTTGAAATCTATTCTGCTTTCTGCCACAGTTGCTGTTTCTCTCTTGAGTGCTTCCTCTTCGGCGTTTGCTCTTGGGGATGCGAAAGAACCGGATAGCTTTAATGATCCAAATGTTTTTAGTGGTATTAGTGATGCTTTTGAGGGCACGATTGTGCTGGATCCAGATAAGGGAATGGATTTTGATTATTACAAATGGACCAACGATACTGGGCAGGATAAATCTTTCTTTGTGAATTTTGATACGTATCAAAATCGCAGCTTGGATTATATGATTAGAGAGATCGATGTTGGAGGGTCCTCAAATCGGATATCTTCTGAAACTGGACGGGAAGTTTGGCAGATTTATCTTCGTGCCGGTGAAACACTTAGAATTAAAGTTGGTGCACGAAATGCTTTACAAATCGATCCCAACGTGAAGTATGTTATTAGCTTAGGAAATAATCCTTGGTTTTAAAATTCTTTAGCGGAACACTTAAAGTCATGACGACATAATCAAAACGGGCTGTCCTTGAAAGTCATTCAAAGATGACATAGGGACAGCTCGTCTTAATTTAATAAACTAAAAAGAAGCAGACCACGCGAATAGGAACTTATTATTAATGATTGAAATTCGTTTTATCTTGTTTGTTGTCGAGGATGCAATATTTCTAAGTTCCGCGCATTGACAAGTTGCCGCTAACCTCTTTACAGTCATTCATGATTAGTATCATGTCTTCATTCAAAATTAGGAAGAAACTTAAGCAAAGGGTCATGATCTGGAAAATTATTAATGATGACGCGTGCAGATATATCGTTGTATACTACCTTTTGTGGGCGTTCGTTACAATACATAATTGATAGACGCTCCTGCTACATTTGTTTCAAGGTTGGTCTCAAAAAAAACCAAAAAAGTTTTTTTCAAAGAGCGCAACTTTTCGAAACAACGTGCGTTTAATACATTGAAACAAACAGAAAGCAAGATAAAGAGCAGTGAACTTTGGATAATTTTCACAAAATCGCTCTTTACCTTGTCAGCATGTCGGTGTATAATGTTAGATGGCATGCGATTCTATCCTTAATCTTCCTATTGGTTTACTAGTTTCTGCAATTTTTACGTTGCAGACATCTTCAATAAAAACTCATTTTGCTCAACTCTGGGAAGGGGGTGAATCGGCTAATGAGGAAATCAAGCTTTAATTTTTCTACACAGAACTCTCAACAACCGAAAGATATTCGAGGAGGAGAAAAAAAGGTTATGAAGAAAAGTTTATCTGCAATCCTGTCCCTGGCTATGGCATTCTCCATGTTTTCTTCCGTAGCACTGGGTGCAGACGCTAAGAAAACTTCTGCTGATTTCACAGATCTGAAAGATCTGGATGCAGCTACGAAAGCAAAATTTGACGAAATGATTTCCGCTGGTATTTTCGACGGCGTTAAAGAAGGTACATTCGGTCTGAAAGACAAAATGAACCGTGCGCAATTCGCGAAAGTAGCAGCTTTGATCTTCAACTTGAAAGTTGACACTTCCCTGAAAACTTCCAGCTTCTCCGATGTGAAGTCTATTTCTGAAGATCCGGCTAACGGATACGCTCTGCCTTACATCGAAGCTGTTAAAGCTGCTGGCATCACGGACGGTTACGCTCCTGGCCAATTCAACCCGGCTGGTGACGTAACGAAAGAGCAACTCGCTACTTTCTTGATTCGCGGTCTGAACAAAGACTCCGAAGGTAAAAACAAAACCGGCGTGAGCGACAAAACCGTCTCCGACTGGGCAAAAGGTTATGTTGCACTTGCACTTGAACTGAAATTGCTGGGCAACAGCACTGACGGCGCGTTCGGCGGTACTTCGGCAGCAACTCGCGACCTGTTGGTAACGAGCTCCTATGAAGCTAAGAAACAATACGTTGACACCAACAAACCGGCTAAAGCTTCCGTTAAAGAAGTAAAAGCTGTTGACTACAACAAAGTCCAAGTAACTCTGGATAGAGAAGTAGACGCAGACAAAGCTACGTTTGTTCTGAAAAAAGGAACAGCTGAGACGAAATACGAAGCAAAAGACAAAGACGTTAAATGGTCCGAAGACAAAAAAGTTGCTACGGTTACTTTAAAAGACGGACAAAAAATCGTTGATGCTACGTACACTGTAACTCTCGGCGGTTTGGACGCTTCCACAGTTGACAAAGTTTCCGGCGAATTCAAAGGCGAAAACGAGAAGCTGTCAAAAATCGACTTTGTAACAGCTAACGATACTGTTGCGAGATCGAAACAAGTTCGCATCCAAATTAAGCCGACGAACCAATACGGACAATTGGCTTCCATGCCTGCAGGTAACTACTCCGTTAACATTCCGCTTCCGGATAGCAACGCAACAGTCAAAAAGTCCAGCGATGGCACTAAAATGTACGTAGAGCTCAACACGGATATTCAAAACATCTATTCAAATTATAACTTCACTGTAAACGTCTGGTCTACCGACCAAAGAGAGATTTCCCAAACTAAAGTCTTTAAAATTGGGGAATATCCGTACATCGCTAAAATCGAATTGGGCGAAGTAAAATATAATAACGATAAAGAAGCCATTACCGCCTCTGGTAACGAAGCTGTAGTTAAAATGACTCAGTATGACCAATACGGTGGCGAAATCACGGTTAATTCCGGCGGGAATCAAAAAATTCAAGACTCGAAGCCTAACCTTATGCCTAAGAACAGCGGCGTTTTTGATGAGGCTTTGGATACTAAAATTGAAGACAAAGACGGCGACGGCATAAAAGAAGTTATTGTCTTTGTTAAGTCTGACAAGAAAATTAAAACCAGCGGTGAGTTCACCCTTCAAGTATGGGGTGGCGGTACCGGTTCCACTGCTACAATCAAAGTTAGCGCGACTAAAATTGCGACTAAAGTTGAATTAGGCGATTTCAACAAAAGCAACATCGCTACTAACGATAAAGACATTTATCTCGACTTGATTGCTTATGATGCTGCTGGTACTAAGTTAACTCCTGACGAGATTGTTGATAACGTTAAAGACAATCGCTTTAACATTTCGGTTAACGGTCCGCTCGATTTTGGTCCGTCTGATAACGTTCCAAAATCTATGATGGATATCAAAGGGCAAGTTGTAACGGCTGGCGAGCATAAAGGCAAGCTTCACTTTGCCAAAGTAGCCTCCAAGAACAGCGGTTCCGTTTGGGTTTACATTAACAACATGACCGGCCCTGATAATAACAAGAGCAAGCCTTACAGCATAGTTGATGCGCGTTATCCAGTAAGCATTAAAACAATTACCGAGGGTGCTAACAAAGCAGTTGCAGGTGCTGATATTAAAACTAAATATCAATTGATTGATAACTATCAAGAAGTTATCAAGGATAACTTGGATGGCTTTAGAGAGAACAACTCTAATAAAAATGTATCTTATGATGTATACGCATCAGTTGCCAACAGCGGCGGCGTTCAATTCAAACTTACTGACATTAAAGTAAATAAGAAAGAAACAAACCAAATTAGCCCTGAAGGCAAGATCCTGTCCATGAAAGACTTTTCGGATAAAGAAATGGAACTGAAAACAAGCACTACGTTTGGCGTTGGTTCGACTGATGTGAAATTTACGATCCGTAAATATGTTGACGGTCAAGTGACCGATAATAATGTATCATCTGTAACGAAGAAGATTTCCGTTATTGATCCAACAAAAGAAGATCTGAGATACAGCTTGGCTCCGCTTGATAGTCTGTTTAAAACACTCGATGACAATGCTTACAAAGGCGATGAGATGAACAGACTTGCGGATGGAACAAGTAAATTAGCTAGAGAAGTAAAAATCGAAGCTAGGGACACATCCGGTAGTTTGGTTGCTTATCCTGCAAAAATTAGTGAAGTAACGGCAGACAACATCAGTTTTGTTAGCACTACTGAGGGTAAACCTGTAAATAACAAAGGATATGTCCTTGGTAATAAACCAGGTACGGCAAACATAACCGCCTACTTCTTAAACGCTAAAGGTGAGAGTGTTTCAGCAAGTGGTACTGTCACAGTTAAAGGTGATGCCATTAAGATGGTGACACTCGAGCGCGACGACTCCAACAAAAATGTGAGCGTCGGTACTTATAACGCTTGGGATTTGATGGGCAACATCACATTGAAAGATAACTATGCGAATGAGTTTAAAAATGATTTCATCCACAAATACGACAAAATTACTAAGGTAAGATATCTTATTAAGGATGCTAGTACCCTTGCTGATGGCAAGACAGCAATTGCACAAGTTGACGCTTCTCAACCAGATAGAATCAAAATCAACGGAACAGGTACGTTTACGATTACAGCTACAACCTCTAACGGTCTGTCTGTTATCACAACGGTTAACGTCAACTAATCCTAACGGATTAAAAAAAGAAGACCCCTGCGGGTCTTCTTTTTTTATCAAGACCCGGCTACTTACATATAATCCAAAGCAGGTGAACCCATGAAAACAAAAATTACTTTTGTTACTATAGTGCTAATCCTTTTGTTTGCGACTATCGTTTATGCAGACTCTAATAATGTAACTACCCAGCCTGGTTCTGTTGATGATCCCATCATCACAAAGAGCTACTTTGAACAAAACATTGCCAAGCAAGTAGCAGATGAATTCACCAAACAAAGCGTAAATGGAGAAAAAATCAAACAAATTATCGCGGCTGAGTTGGCGAAGCAAGGAGTTGGAAGTGGAACTTCCCCTTCCATAGGCTCCGGTACAAACGGCAACACACAGCAACCGGCTGTCCCCAATTCCGGACTAACTGTCGTTAAACTTCAGCAAGGGCAAACACTTTACGGTGGGGCAGGCACGGAATTTATAGTCCGAACCGGGAAAGTTATAGCGGTGAGCTCCGACGATAACGGAATTCCGGACGCTACCTCTGGCAAAGATATTGCTGCCGGAGCAACGGTTGAGCTTAACCACCTGCTTATCGTTCCGCGGGAAGGACGTGGCGTTAAGCCTGACGCCAAGAACAAGCAGGAAATTTACGTTATGGTACGCGGCAGCTATTCGATTATGAATGCGGATGGAACGAAAGCCGCATCATAATTTTACCCATTTCACCAATCATTCATACGTTTGGGGTTTACCTCGGAGTGGGATAATAGCACTACATCCTACTTAAGGAGGTATCCTTGATGTCGAGAAGCAACAAGAAAGTGGTACCGGAAAGCGGAAAAGCACTGGATGTCCTAAAATACGAAATCGCCGCTGAGCTGGGGCTTCCGGTTGGCAAGCAGCTAGCTAACGCCAATGTGGAATTTGCCACGGAGCTTGGCAGTATCCCATCTGCTTCTGTGAAAGAAGATTATTGGGGGCACATTGCTTCCCGAGATGCCGGCGCCGTAGGCGGGACGATTACGGCAAGATTAATCAAGAAGGCCGAGGAAATGATGTTAAGCCTGTAAAAAAGAAAACAATTATCTACAGGAATGTTAATTTTACGCGATCTGATCATATTTTATTGACAGTCCTCTACAAATCCAGTAACATACAATAAGAAGGTAGCAGCTAAAGAAACCTTTTCCACCCGGAAAAGGTTGATTTTTTGTATGTGGACTTAAGCCTTTATCCATAATAATTGCAGTAGGAGGTTTTTTTCATGTCCAATTCTGTGGGCCGCCGTTTGTTTACCTCGGAGTCTGTAACTGAGGGGCATCCGGATAAAATCTGTGACCAAATTTCCGACTCCGTACTTGACGCATTTTTAACGAATGATCCGAATGCTCGCGTAGCTTGCGAAGTTTCCGTAGCTACCGGTTTGGTTCTAGTCATCGGTGAAATTACAAGTCAATCGGAATATGTCGATATTCAATCCATTGCACGTCAAGCTATCAAAGATATCGGCTACACTCGTGCGAAATACGGTTTTGACTCCCAAACTTGCGCGGTGCTTGTTTCCTTGAACGAGCAGTCGCCTGATATCGCCCAAGGCGTTAACAAAGCGCTTGAAGCCCGTGAAGGCCAAATGACGGACGATCAAATCGAAGCGATCGGTGCCGGGGACCAAGGCATGATGTTCGGCTTTGCGGTTAACGAGACACCGGAACTGATGCCGCTGCCGATTTCGCTGTCCCACCAACTGGCACGCCGCTTGTCGGAAGTTCGTAAGAACGGTACGCTTAACTACCTCCGTCCGGACGGCAAAACGCAAGTAACCGTAGAATATGAAGGATCTAAACCGGTTCGCGTCGATACGATCGTCGTCTCTACCCAGCATGCCGAAGAAGTATCGTTGGAGCAGATCCAAGCCGACATTAAAGAACACGTTATCAAGCCGATTGTTCCGGAGGCTTTGATCGACAACGATACGAAATACTTTATCAATCCGACAGGTCGTTTCGTTATCGGCGGACCGCAAGGCGACGCAGGATTGACCGGCCGTAAAATCATCGTCGATACGTACGGCGGATACGCACGCCATGGCGGTGGCGCGTTCTCCGGTAAAGATCCGACGAAAGTCGACCGTTCCGGCGCTTACGCGGCTCGTTACGTTGCCAAAAACATCGTAGCTGCAGGTCTAGCCGACAAATGTGAAGTTCAACTCGCTTATGCGATTGGCGTTGCTAAGCCGGTTTCGATTTCTGTCGATACGTTCGGTACAGGCAAAGTAAGCGAAGAGAAGCTTGTCGAAATCGTTCGCAAAAACTTTGACCTGCGTCCAGCCGGCATTATTAAAATGCTTGACCTGCGTCGTCCGATCTACAAGCAAACGGCAGCTTACGGTCATTTTGGCCGTACCGACATCGATTTGCCTTGGGAGCGTACGGACAAAGCGGAACAGTTGAAAGCTGACGCCCAAGCTTAAAGTTATCTCAACAACCATATAGATCCAGATCTGTCTAAGCAAGACGGTCCGTTCTTTACACGGATCGTCTTTTTGCATATTTGTCGAATTTTATAACCTGTTATTACCGTAACTTTTTAGATATTCATTGAGTCTATATACAAGGAGAGTGGAATACGAGAGGAGAACAGATACGTGATTGTGCAGAAGAAATGGCGGAAGTTGTCGGGTGCCGTTTTGGCAGTGTCGTTGCTGCTGTCCACATGGTCGGTACCCTATAGAGCAGAAGCGGCGGATTCGGCTCCGACAGTGGTAAGCCAAGAAATTTTGACGACCGGTGCCGTGTTAAAAAAATATGTATGGCAGTTTACGAGAAGCAAAAAAGACGTCAAAGTCAATGCGAATGTCGTGGAAGTGGATTTGACGAATCCATATGTCAAACTGGATGTCATGTCAGGGACCGAGAATCAGTTTACGCGCAAGCAAAGCGTGCTGGACATGGCCAAGGAAACGAAAGCCGTCGCAGGGGTGAACGGCGACTTCTATAACACTCAGGCGGAAGGTGTCCCGATGGGGCCAGAGATTGCCAACGGGCAGTTAATGGCAACGCCGCCGTATTTGCCGGGTTTCTACTCGTTTGCGTTGGATAAGGACAACAATCCTATTGTGGACCTATTTACGTTTAAAGGCTCGATTATTGCGAAAGACGGGCAAAGCTATGCGCTTGGCGGGATTAACAAAACATACTACTGGTTCGAGCCCGGCGGCGAGCACAGTCATATCGACGGCTTGTTCATGTATACGAACGCTTGGGGACGAGTGGATCGTTCCAATGACGGCGTGACCGTTCCTACGGAAGTCCTGGTTCAAAACGGGATTGTGAAAGAAATTGTAGATAGCAGTATTATTAATATGATTGCTCCGAAAGACGGGTATATTTTGCGTGCATCGGGCAAAGCTGCCGATTTTATCCGAACCCATGTCAAAGTAGGCGATCCGCTGAAGGCAGACTACCAAATCCTGCCCCAGGACCCGAACAAGAAGTATGATGCGAGTACGTTCAAAATGATGATCGGCGGTCACACGATTTTGGTGGATGAAGGCAAGCCATCGGAATTTTCTCGCCCGGTGAACGATCTTTGCTGCACACGTTCGAGGACGGTGCTTGGCTATTCCAAGGACCAGAAGACGGCCTACGTCATTACGGCGGACTACAGCGGCGACAGCAAAGGCTTATCGATGACTGAGCTGCAGCAGTTCATGATTCAAGTTGGCGTATGGAAAGGGCTAAACCTTGACGGAGGCGGTTCCACGCAGATGGCAGCCCGGCCGCTTGGCGAAATGACGCCGGTGCTTGTAAATAAGACCGAAACCGGAATTCAGCGGAAGGTCGTGAACGGAGTAGGGGTATTCTCGACAGCGCCGCAGGGCGAAGTGAAGGAATTGTTTATTCAGGCGCCAAGCGTGCTTTTTGTCGGCGAGCAGGCTCCGCTTGGTTTTAAAGCCTACGATGTCTATTATAACCCGGTGGTCAACACCGATAAAATTACGGCCCAGTGGAGCGTAGCCGGCAATAAGGGTACGTTCAAGGATAACGTATTTACGCCAAACCAACCTGGGATAAGCAAAGTAACAGCGGTGTCGGGTCAAGGCACCTCGACGGCGGATGTTGAAGTCGTGGGCCGGAATCAGCTGACCAGCATGAAAATTACGTCTGACAACCTCGCGCTGTCCGAAGGTGAAACGTACAAGCTGCCGGTCGTGGCGACGACAACGTCGGGCAAAACGAGAGAAGTTCCGCCCGAGCTCATTCAATGGGAAGTGCTTGGCATCCAGGGCGAAATTACGAATGGTATACTGAAGGTCACAAGCTTGGCGGGAAGCACGGGCGGCGCGCACCTGATCGCCCGATATGACGGCTTCAGCACGACGACGACGATTCCTGTCGGAATTGATAAGGTATGGTATGATCTGGACAAAGAGTCCGTATTGACGATGTCGGATGTGAAGCCGAAAGAAGTGACTTCTTCCGTCAACACTGTGCCCGATACGAACGGCAATAAATATTTGGAGCTTAACTACGACTTTACGCAAGGAAAAGGCACCAAATGGGCCTATGCAACGATGGATACCAACATTCTCATTGAGGGCCAGCCGCAATACATGAAAATGAGAGTCAACGGCGACGAGAGCTTGAACTGGCTGCGTGCGGAGCTGCTTGACAATGCAGGTAAAATTCATTATGTTGATTTCGCGAGAAATATAAACTGGAACGGATGGAAACAAATTACTGCCGATCTAACGGACTTGAAGCTGAGCTATCCGATTCGCGTCAAGAGCGTCTATGTTGTAAATGAGGAAATCGGGCAGGACGAACGGGCAGCCAAAGGGAAGATCGGCATCGACGATATTACGTTTACATACCGCGGCGCGGTACAGCAGCCATCGAATAATTCCGTCCAGCTGACGGTTAACAAAAAGGCCGTGACGGTTAACGGCAAAGCGATGACACTGGAACAAGCCCCGGTCATCACGGAGGGGAATACGCTTATCCCGATCCGTTTTGTTACGGATGCACTAGGCGGAAAGGTGAGTTGGGACCCGAACGAGCGTAAGGTGACGGTCCTTCGAGGCGGTAAAATGATCGACCTGTGGATCGATAACAAAGGCCTGATTGCGAACGGGAAGCGGATTACGGCCGAAGTGCCGCCGGTCATTATGAACGATTTGACGATGGTGCCTCTGCGTATTTTGTCTGAGAACTTGGGCTGGAAAGTAACCTGGGATGGGAAAACCCAGCAAATCACCCTGCAATAATTAGTGCTATATGCTCTCACAATCTTCCGAAAATATGGTACTATATTGCTAGTACGTCCGAGAAAAATGGCGAAGGAGCTTTGTCCGGATGCAAGTCGACGTTTTTGACCGCGTCATCAGAAATGCCATTGATGTCATGGAAAACAGCAAGTACCAAATTTTTGAAATCTGTGAGAGCGTCCGGGCCGAGCGCGAAGCGCTGAACAAGGAATTGCAATCGGTGATTGAAGAAACGGGCCGCATGATCGATACGGTGGATCGATTCGAGGTAGAGTATCGACGCTCTCGTGTTCGTTTGACCGAAGTGAGCCGCGATTTCAAGCGCTTCAATGAGGAAGATATTCGGGCGGCTTACGAGGCGGCAACCCAACTGCAAGCCCAACTGGCCATTCACCGGGAAAAAGAGCTGCATTTGAAAGCGCGACGGGACGACCTGCAGAAGCGGTTGAAAAATGTCGACAAACAGCTGGAGCGGGCAGAGTCTTTAGTCTCTCAATTCAATGTAGTGCTTGAGTACTTATCCGGCGATCTCAATCAAGTGACACGTCTTCTGGAATCGGCCAAAAACCGGCAGCTGCTGGGTCTTAAGATCATTTTGGCACAGGAAGAGGAACGAAAGAGAATTGCCCGGGAAATTCATGACGGTCTAGCGCAAAATATGGCAAACATGGTCCTTCGCACCGAAATTACCGAGCGGATGCTGGCCAAGCAGGCCTATAATGCCGTAAAAGATGAACTGAATGATTTGAAAACGGGTGTCCGGGGCGGGATTGAAGAGGTTCGCAAGATCATTTTCAATCTTCGTCCCATGGCGCTTGACGACCTCGGATTAGTCCCCACCTTGCGTAAGTTTGTGCAGGATTACGAGGAGAGAACGAAAATTCGCACCAGAATCGAACTGGTGGGAAAAGAAGTCCGCCTGCCTTCCGGTATGGAGGTAGCGCTATACCGCTTGGTACAGGAAGCGTTCTCTAACGTCATCAAGCACGCAGAAGCCTCCCATGTCTCACTGGAGCTTACGTTCCAGCAGCAGATGATTAAAATATCCGTATCCGATAATGGCGTTGGTTTCATCACCGACAATATCGACAAGAAGATTGCACGCGGCAGTCATTACGGCTTAATGGGCATGCGCGAGCGCGTAGAGCTGCTTGAGGGGCGTATGGATATCGAATCGGCGCCGGGGGCGGGAACAAAACTATCCATGGTCATCCCGATCAAGTCAGAATCTAAGGAGGAGTAATCAATATGGACATTATGGGCAGCGCCAAACGCCCGATTAAGCTGGTTTTAGCAGACGATCACCAGCTGTTTCGCGAGGGGGTCAAACGAATTTTAAATATGGAGAGCGATCTGGAGGTCGTCGGTGAATGCGGCGATGGCATTCAGGTACTGGAGCTCTGTAATACCCTGAGCCCGGACATCGTCTTGATGGACATTAACATGCCTATAGAGAACGGTGTCGTAGCGACGGAGAAATTAAAGGATATTTTTCCGGACATAAAAGTGATAATTCTTTCGATTCATGACGATGAGAGCTACGTCTTCGAGACACTCCGTAAAGGGGCGTCCGGTTATCTGTTGAAAGATATGGAAGCGGAATCTTTGATCAACGCGATTCGTTCGGTTGTGGCCGGGCATGCCTACATTCATCCGAAAGTGACCGGGAAACTCATCAACCAGCTTCGGCGCATGACGTATTTGGACGAGCAGGGCGTAGCCGGCTCCGGCGCGACGTCGAAAGAAGCAGGCGTGAAGTACGTGCATATGGACAACAGCCCGCTGACCCGCCGGGAAGCGGAAGTGCTTCGCTTAATGGCCGAAGGCAAAAGCAACAAAATGATCGGTGAGTTTCTGTATATCAGCGAGAAAACGGTTAAAAATCATGTCAGCAGCATTTTGCAGAAGATGGAAGTTGACGACCGGACGCAGGCAGTTATTATCGCGATTAAAAATGGCTGGGTGACGCTGTAAGCGGTTCGCAATAGCTGTCTTTCTTTCAGGCTTGGCAGGAACCATCTCCCTTCAATCGGCATATACTGCTGTTAAGGGAGGGAGCCGCTATGATGTTAGGCTTGGCTTGGATTATCGGTTGCTACGCCGCAGGGTTCGCCATCATCCATTGGCTCCATCGGCAGTGGAGGCGATACGGAAAGCCCCGAACGACGCATTACGTGCTGCAAACCTACAATAATCAGCTGCAGGTGGAGTGGTATCTTCGCTCGCTGTATTTTTTTTCATGGATGAAGGGCAAGGTGATATCGGTGACGTTGGCGGATAAAGGTTCGACGGACGACACGTTGGAGATTGCCCGAAGGTTAAGTCTGGAGCACCAGTTGAGCATCTGTACGATGGCGGAACGGGACTTGGATGATTGGGTCCTGAAGCATGCAGATGAACAGGTGGTTGTGGTCCGGCTTAACCAAAATGAAGGTTTAGAAATCGCTTTCAAATACATGTAATCGTAAAAAAATAATTCGAACCAGGTGATCCATGAAAGCTTTCGTATATGCCGTAACGACGGCAGAAGGTTGTTCCTGGCACGTTTCCTTGGATATGCGGGCCGACCGGGATTACTGGACGGATCAAGCCGGTAACCGCTTCAAGCTGCGTGTGCTGGAACCCGCCTTATCGTTCGGACAAGCCTGTGAAATTAAGCGCAAGATGAAAGCATCTCCGTCCTCGTCAGACATGCTGCAAAGCTTGCGAACAGCTGCCCGTGAGATTGGCCTTTATCCGGAGGCCGTGGCAGATTGGAAGCTTTGGGAGTGGAACGGGACGGCAGAGGGGTTGTCCGAGGAAGCCAGAATCTTTGCTAATAGGACGATGAATGCCATGTGCCTGGCCCTGAAAGGCCGGTACCTTCTTATGGAAGAGTTTATGGGCTTGATGCAGCATGAAGGGAGTCAAGCTGTGGCCGAATCACCGACATACTTTTTACAGCTTGCTTGGATTCAGGGGAGGATTGAGCTGGAAGTCGGGGTGGAGTTAGATCGAAACGAAGGCCGGCGGTGGTCCTTGCTGCCCCAGACATTAAAAGGGAAGTGCAAGCGCTGCGGAAGCCAAGGAATGTTCGAAGGACAGGCAGGCGTCGAGGCATCGCCAGTTCGTTGGACGCATTGTGCGGATTGCGGCGGACCGTGCGCTTACTGTGAAGCTTGTTTGACCATGGGAAGAGCGCGGTATTGTACTCCGATCGTTCGGGTGAATAGCACTTCCGACATGAACAAAGTGCTACTGGCGGATGAAGCCATGGAAGTTTATTTACAAGCGTGGGGGCTTAGTGATGTGCAGGCGGAAGCGTCGGGTTTGGCGTTGCAATTTTTGAAAGCAAATAAGTCCCTTTCAAACGGAAAAGCACAGAGTCCCACTGCGCCGCGGTTCCTTATCTGGGCTGTAACGGGAGCCGGGAAGACGGAAATGATTTTTCCGATGGTTCAATATACGTTGGCTAGGGGAGGCCGGGTTGCCATTGCTACTCCGCGTCGCGATGTTGTCTTGGAGCTGAAGCCAAGGCTGGAGAAAGCTTTTCCGCATACGCAGGTTGTCACGTTATATGGCGGAAGCGAGCAGCGGTGGGAGCAAGGCGAGCTAACCTTAGCGACGACGCATCAGCTGATGCGATTCCGGCATGCGTTCGATTTGGTCATCGTCGACGAAATCGACGCGTATCCGTACCATAATAATCCGATGCTGATCTATGCCGCTGAAAAGGTATGCGCTTTAGGCGGAGCGTACATTTTGCTGTCGGCGACACCGCCGGAGGAGCTGCAGCGGGCTGTAAAGCGCAATCGGCTGCCTCATGCGCGAGTAGCGGCAAGGTACCATCGTCACCCGCTGCCCGAGCCATCGCTTCTCACGTGTCCGCCTTTGCGTCAAATGCTGGCCCAGAACGGGCTGAACGCCAAGCTAAAGGGACACTTGGCCGCCTCATTGGAGAGGGGAGCGCAAGTATTCGTCTTCGTCCCGAAGATCGCCATGGTCGAGCCGTTCGTGGCTTTACTTCGACAATCGTTTTCCTCCGTCAACGTTCAAGGCACTTCTTCCAAAGACGCCGACCGCTCGCAAAAGGTCACCGATTTTCGAGCAACCTCGATTCGGATGCTGGTCACCACGACCATCTTGGAGCGGGGAGTGACGATTCCGAAGTCGGATGTATTTATTCTCGATGCCGATTCCCCGGTGTTCGATTCGGCGGCGCTTGTGCAAATGGCAGGACGGGCGGGAAGATCCGCGCAAGATCCCCGAGGTCGAGTTTATTTTGCGGCCAAAGAAAAAACACGCTCTCAACTGCACGCCAGGCGACAAATTGCCGAAATGAACGTCATCGCACGGAAAAAAGGTTATATCGACTGAGAAAAGGGGTACGGACGATGAGTTGGACCGAACAAGCCGGAAAGTGGGTTCGCCGACTTCTGAACGGGGCGGAATCGCTGCTGGCCTCCAAAATGGTGTCTTGCGTCGCCTGCGGCGCGCCAAATGACGGAACCCGTAAGCTGCCGGTTTGCCGGCGCTGCTGGGAAGCGATCCCGTGGATTCATGAAGTTCGCTGCGCCAAGTGCGGCCGTTATGAAGCTTGTCCCGACTGCGCCCGGCGAACGACTACATACTTCGACCAGAACCGCAGCGCTGTTCGTTATAACGAACGAATGAAGGAATGGCTCGGACAGTATAAATACCGGGGCCAAGAATCGCTGCGCAGCGTACTCGGCCCGATGCTGCTGCACGCCTATCATCTGCATCGGCAAGGGCCGTCCGGCGGTGCGGACTTCGGGAAGCCTGCCTCCGAGTTCATCTCTTACGTGCCCCTGAGTGAGCAGCGATATGCGGAACGCGGTTTCAACCAGGCTGAACAGTTGGCCTCTGAGCTGGGAAGGCTGACGGGCTTGCCTGTTCTCCCGCTGCTGCTGCGAACGAGACATACAGACAAACAAAGCTTCAAAGGAAGAATGGAACGTTTGGACGATCTCCAAGGCGTTTTTGCACTGGAACCGGGGGCTGCTTCCCAAGTGGCGGCAGCATGCAGACAAGGGCGAGTAAGGGTTTATTTGATCGACGACGTGTACACGACCGGAAGCACGCTAAACGAATGCGCAAGGGCGCTGAAGACGGTTCTTCCTCTGGAGGTGTGCGGCATTAGTTGGGCCAGGTAAGTTCGTTTGCGGCAAACGTCCAGTTTCCGACAAAAAATGAAGTGCAAACTTCGATAATTTCAGCTATATTAGGAATATTAGGCCTTGCTCTTGAGAGGAGTAGAATGAACATGAGTCTGAATGTAGCAAACTGCGACCGCTGCGGAAAAATATACATGAAAAACAATTACGGCTTGTGTCCGAATTGCCTTCGGGAAATGGAGAAGCAATACGAGACGTGTTTAAAATATTTGCGTGAGAACCGCGCTTGCTCGATACAAGAATTAAGCGATGCGACCGAAGTACCGGTCAAACAAATCGTGAAGTTTGTCCGTGAAGGGCGCATTTCGATAAAAAATAATCCGAACATGACTTACGAATGCGACGTTTGCGGAGCGCAGATTCGCGAGCACAACATGTGTGAAGCGTGCCGGGCGCGGTTGACGAAGGAAGCGCGAAACATGGCCGAAGACGAACAGCGCAAAAAGCAGCAGGCCGAGCAAGGGAAGCATGCTTCTTTTCTTATTAAAGACCGCTTGCAGGATCGAACAAAATAACGAATACATCTAAACTTTTAAAATCCGCCCACCGATAAAAGTAATAACGCTGAATCGGTGGGTTTATTATGTAGTTAATCGAGGTGAGTTTGATGAAAATTAATGGAACGAATCAGGTAGGTGCCGTGAATCAATATAAGAGGAATCAGGAAGCTCAGCAGGCATTTGCCGCAGGGAAGAAACAAAAGCAAAAAGACCAGGTTGAGATATCCAGCGAAGCCAAAGAACTTCTGGGAACGGAAGCAGCGGGAGCCAGCCGTGAAAAGCTGGAAGAGCTTAAGCAATCCGTAAATTCAGGGACGTACGTCGTTGATGCGCGCAAGCTGGCCGAGAAAATTTTCCCGTTTTTGAAATAATTTTTGAAGGTGGAGAGCCATGTCTTTTGAAGCCGTGTTGCAGACCATGTCCGAACTGAACGATGTACATCTCACTTTGTTGGAGCTGGCGGAGCAGAAAAAGCATGCGCTTATCCACAATCAAGTGGAGCAGTTGACGCAAATCGTAACGAAAGAAAATAAGCTGCTCAAGCGGATTGGGGAATTGGACCAGCAGCGGGTGGATGCGATCGGTAATTTCTTAATCGAAAAAGGATACAAACCGAATCCGCGGGTGACAGTCAGCGACTTGACCAAGATCATATTTAACGCCGAGGAGAAGCGAACCTTGGTCGATTCCCAGAAGCAGTTGCTGGCTACCATCCGTAAGCTGCGGGAGTACAATGAGTTAAATCAACAGATGATCGAGCAGTCGCTCGCGTTTATTAATTATTCGATAGATATCATGTCCGGTTCTGACGGAGATGAACTGATTTATTCGAATCCCAATCAGACTACTTCGGGTTCCAATCGAAAAGGATTATTTGACGCCAAGGCATAATCAGATGCTGCGAAGGAGATGAGAGTCCATGCGTTCCACCTTTACCGGTATTGAAATATCGAAACGTGCTTTATTCACGCAGCAAGCTGCTCTTACCACAACGGGACATAACATATCGAACGCAAATACACCGGGTTATTCCCGCCAAGTAGTAAATATGGTCGCTTCCAGACCGCTCGAATATCCGGGGATGATGCGTAGCAACGTTCCGGGGCAGATGGGACAAGGTGTAGAATTTACATCGATTACGCGAATCCGCGAAAGGTTCTTGGACGATCAGTTTCGCAATGAAAATAAACAGTTTGGGAATTACTCGATTCAAAATGATACGCTGGATAAGCTCCAAGCGATTGTAAATGAGCCAACGGATACGGGTATACGTTCCGTGTTGGATAAATTTTGGAAGTCGTGGACCGATCTTGCCAAAGACCCGGAGAACGTATCGGGACGCAAGCTTGTCCGGGAGAACGCCAATGCGTTGGCAGATGCTTTCAACGCGACCAGCAAGCAATTGAGTGATTTAAGTAATGATTTGACTAGTAACATTGATGTCAAAGCAAATCAAATCAATTCATTGACCAGCACAATTTCTTCTTTGAATAATGAAATTTTCCGAATTGAAGGACTTGGAGATCATGCTAACGATTTGCGGGACCAGCGCGACTTATTGACGGATCAATTATCCAAAATCGTAAATATCTCTGTTGTTGAAACTCCGCAAGGATATACCATTAACATGGGGAATACCAACTTGGTTACAGGCCAAACCGAGACCGCTGTTACCGCGGCTACACTTGCAACTGCTATGAACAGTGGAGATTTAAATAGCGGTGAGGTCTATGGCATGATTGTTTCCAGAGACCGTTATGTTGCCGATTATCAGCAGCAGTTGGATACGCTTGCGAATTCCATCGCTAACGGCCAAGTGCAAATCACAATTCCAGCCGGGTCCGTTATCCCTGACGGTTCCGTAGTGATGGTCCCCACCAATAATCCGACCGGTCCGGCGTATACTCCGGTAACTTATTCTGGCCCTGTGGCTAACCGTACATTGGCTTCCGATTTGACGGTTATGGTCCAAGGGATCAACGGGTTACACAAACTGGGTTATACTTTTGCAACACCTGCTGCTAAGGGAGTAGATTTCTTTACGGCTAAGGCGGGGGCTACGGTTACGGCAGCTACTTTTCAACTCAATCCGGTCATTGCGAACGATCCAAATTATATTGCCACTTCCATGAGAACGACGGGGACAGCCCCGAACGAAACGGCAGTCAAAGGTAATAACACGTTGGCTCTCTTGATATCACAGTTGAAAGATTCGAAGTTTTCTTTTAACAATGGAGGAACCACCAATGGCGCGCCATCGATTATGAATGGTACCCTGGATGATTACTTCCGCTCCATTGTCGGTCAATTGGGCGTTCAAGCGCAAACGACTTCCCGCCAAACGGATAATCAAAAGGCTTTGGTTGATCAAATTGAGGACAGACGGCAGTCCGTGAGCGGGGTCTCGCTTGACGAAGAGATGTCCAACATGATTAAGTTTCAGCATGCATACGGCGCAGCGTCTCGATTTATGACGACCTTCGATCAGGTTCTTGATAGGCTGATTAACAACACTGGAGTAGTCGGAAGATAATAATGAGGAGGTCAAGCCTGTGCCATTGCGCGTTACTCAAAATATGATGCACTCTCAGGTTCTCGGGAATATTACAAATAATTTAAGGCGGATGAGCAATAATCAGGATATGTTATCCACGGGCAGGAAAATCAACCAGCCCTCCGACGATCCAGTCGGTATCACTTATGCATTGCGTTATCGCAGCGAATTGTCTATGAATGAGCAGTACCAGAAAAATGTGGATATGGCTAAGTCGTTCTTAGACCACACCGATACGGTAATGGGACAGATCGGCGAATTGCTGCAAAGAGCGAAGGAACTGACAACGCAAGGGGTGAATGGGACTAACCCGCAATCTGCGTTGAATGCTATTGCTCAAGAAATGGGTCAAATCTACGAGCAGGCCGTAATGCTTGGAAACGACAAAATGAACGGGAAATATATCTTTAACGGTCAGTTTACTGATAAGCAACCTTATTCCCTTGCAAGCGCCGCTTCGGATCAGACAGATATTCAAAATATTAATTTTCAATTTGGAGCGGGCATCACACTTCCAATTAATATTACTGGAGAACAGGCATTCGGATCTCCTAACGATGGGGATAATATGTTTGCTGTCTTGAAAGGACTCCAGAATGCATTTTCTTCTGGAAATCAAGCGCAAGCCAGGGTTTTTATGGATAAACTTGACACGCGTTTCACTAAGTTTTTGGATATGCGTGCAGAGGTTGGGGCTCGGGCAAACCGAGTCGACTTAATTGATAATCGTTTGGAAGATCTAACTCAAAACTTGACTGCATTGGATAGTAAGGTAGAAGATGCTGACATGCCGAAAACGATTATCGCTTTAAAACAAGACGAGAATATTTATCAAGCTTCTCTTTCTGTGGGTGCTAAAATCGTTCAACCCAGTTTATTAGATTACTTAAGGTAATCAACGGGAGGATAGTCCCATGAACCAGCTTCGCCTTTCCATTCGCCAAGGTTTTGGACAAATTGGCATAGAAACTCAAAACGCTTCCGTTGATATCCGTTCTCCTATGGGACAGTTGTCCATTGATCAGCAACCTGCACAAATGGATTTTCATTCTGAACCTGGTGAATTGCTAATCGATTCGTCAGCGGCTTGGTCTGCTTTGGGCTCAGGTCCTCATATGGAATGGTTAAATTCCATATATAGTCAAATTCCTAACATCGTACTGCAAGGCATAGCCAAAATAGTTGAAGACGGCAACCGGATGGCACAAATCACCAACCCGCGCAATGCCTTTGCTGAATTAGCGCAAAATGCTTTATCTAACGAAAGTTCGATTGAGTATGTTGGCCCGGCGTCCTATTTTAATGTTAAAATTCAATATGAGCCTAAACCTGCTGTCACCCATATTGAACCCGTTAAGCCTGACATTCAATACACACCAATGAAACCCGAGTTCGAATATAACCCGGGGCGAGTTGAAGTTTACCTGAAACAGCGAAATTGGATCGATATACAAGTTACCACTTATGACTGGTATAGATAATAATGCTATAGCTAAAGCTATAGCATTAAGTTTTATTAGGAGGGTGCCCATGCTTAGTGTACTGCACAACAAATCCATATCGTTTCAAGGAAGCGTACTTGGATTTGAAAATTTCGATCGGTTTCGTTTTTCGGTTGTAGATGAGGAACAATTGTATGGCTATTTGCAAAGCGAAGATGATGAAAGTATCGGTTTTCTAGTTATTAATCCTTTTGTCATTTATCCAGATTATGTTTTTGAAGTTGAGGAAAATACAAGAGAAAAATTAGGTATAAAATCCCCAGAAGAAGTTGCAGTAATTGGAATTATTACCATTCAAGATCCATTTAGTAAATCAACTTTAAATCTGTTGGCGCCGCTAATCATTAACGTAACCAACGGGAAAGGTACACAGATTGTTCTCCCTCCTAAAAGCAACTATCGGACCAAAGAACCATTGTTTAAATACCTGCCTGCAGAAAGTGGGGAGAAAGGATGCTGATTCTGACAAGAAAGAAAGGACAATCAATTGTTATAAATAATAATATAGAAATCGTTATTTCCGCAATTGACGGGGATCAGGTGAAAATCGGAATTGTGGCACCCTCTGAGGTAAACGTCCTAAGGAAGGAAGTATATCTTGCCGTTCAGCAAAGTAACCGCGAAGCGGCAAGTCCCCGAATTAATCTAGCGGAGTTAAAAAAAATAACTCGTCCGAAATGAAATGTCATGTCAATAAATTAAAATAGAAAAATGACTAAAAGCTCTAAACAAATCAAATAGATCCACCGATATATATATTGTAAGGCTTTAAGCCTACTCCACATGGAAGTGGAAATTCAAACATTCAGGGAGGAACACGAAATGATTATCAACCACAATCTTAACGCAATGAACGCACACCGCAACCTGCAATTCAACAACATCCAGCAAGGTAAATCCAGCGAGAAATTGTCTTCCGGTTACCGTATTAACCGCGCTGCTGACGATGCTGCTGGTCTCTCGATCTCTGAGAAAATGCGTTCCCAAATCAAGTCCTTGGATCAAGCAAAACGTAACACTCAAGACGGCGTATCCTTGGTACAAACGGCAGAGGGCGCAATGAGCGAAGTGTCCGACATGCTGACTCGTATGAAGGAATTGGCTACGCAAGCAGCGAACGGTACTTATAACTCTACCGACATCTCTGCAATCAACAATGAGTATACCAAGTTGACGGGTGCTATTAGCGATATCGCAAAAAACACCAAATTTAACGGTATTAGTTTGCTTGATAGCGGTGCAACTGATGTTGATATTCAAACTGGTGTTGATAGTGGTGTAAAAGTAACAGTAAAACTTGGCGGAATTAAGCTTGACACATTGGCTATCGGTACAATTACTGACCAAACTACCGCTAAAGCTGAATTGGGTAAAATCGATAAAGCTATCGAGTCTGTCAACACCTCCCGTTCCGAGCTGGGTGCTACTCAAAACCAATTGGAGCATGTATTTAATAACTTGGGCGCAACGGCTGAAAACCTGCAAGGTGCGGAATCCCGTATTCGTGACACCGATATGGCTAAAGAAATGATGAGCTATACCAAGTTCAACATTCTGCAACAAGCTGCACAGTCCATGTTGGCTCAGGCGAACCAAGCTCCTCAAGGCGTACTTCAACTGCTTCGTTAATTTGTGGATAAAAAAGAAGCCCATTGATTTCAATGGGCTTCTTTTTTACAATCGGAGGTTGTGACTATGTTGGTCAGTGTTTGTATGATTGTGCGAGATGAGGAATGTAACATCGAACGTGCGCTTCAAAGCATCCCAGACTCCTACGAAAAAATTGTAGTGGATACCGGATCGAAAGATGCGACTGTTGAAATCGCTAATCGAAACGGTGCTGTTGTAAAATATTTCGATTGGATTCAAGACTACTCCGCGGCTAGAAATTATTCGATGTCCTTTGCAAGTGGCCAGTATATCCTGATATTAGACGCAGATGAAGTGCTTGCAGATCATACTGAACAACAAATTCGCGAATTTGTAGAAGTTTTTCCTGGAAAAGCAGGAACGGTAAGTGTCGAGAATTGGATCAAAGATGAATGGCATACACATCGTTCAATTCGATTGTTTCCCAACGACGTTAGTACATTTTATTATCAAGGCAAAGTTCATGAGACGCTTTGCCAGCAGGGCAAGGACGTACTGTTTGAGAACACGGGAGTAACTATCTATCATTATGGTTATGAAGAAGAATTATATCAAAATGGAGGTAAAGCTCAAAGGTATTTAGATTTATATCAGCAATGTTTATTAGAAAATCCGGACGACGGTTATATGCTTTATCAATTAGGTAAGCTATACTTTTCTATCGGAGAAAAAGAACGAGCATTGGACGCGCTAGAACGCTGTTTGGCAGTGAACGAACAGAATAACTTATATTACCCGGTAATGTTAGTGATGCTGGGTTATATACTAAAGGATATAGGGCAAAGTAAGCTAGCGGAAGAACTGCTTGAGCCTTTTACTAACGTATACATGGATTATCCGGATATATTTTTCTTACTTGGTTTGCTTGCAATGGACACTGGTAGAATTCGAGAGATAGAAGCCTATTTTTCTCAAGCAATAAAGATAGGAGAAACAAAAAAATATTCCTCTGTCAAGGGGGTAGGCTCTTTTAAGGCGGCTTATAATTTGGGGGTTTATTACGAAGTAACAGGCAATAGAGAAATGGCTATTAAGCATTACAGGCAATCTGCACAGCACGAATTTCATCCTGCCATAGAAAGACTACAAAATTTGAAAAAACCTTAAAAATTTGCTGTTAAATTTCGATATATATATTATAAACCAGTTGGGAGGTTAAAACATAGTGACCATCCAATCTTTTAATACAAGTCAAATTTTTCATTCAGCCAGTTTGTCGACAATAAGCGGTAATTTTGAGGCTGAAAGTATTAAACACGTGTCTCACGAATCAGCCAAAGATTTAATGCGTAAAGAAAAGTATGAGCTCTCCATTTCTGAAGAAGCTTTGGTTAAGGCGCTTGAACGTGTAAATAAAGCACTTGCAGGTACTCCAAGTCATGTAGAATATAGTATCCATAAGTCTCATGGCGATATCGTTGTAAAGTTAATTAATAGCGAAACGAAGGAAGTGATTCGCGAATTTCCGTCGGAGAAAATATTAGAATTATTGGACAAGCTGGAAGAAATAAACGGAAAGATTGTTGATGAAAAGAGGTAATCAGTTATGAATCCAGCCAACAATATCTATTTGAAAACGCAGATTAATACATCTCATCCGGGTGAACTTACTTTGATGCTTTATAACGGATGTATTAAGTTTATGAAGCAAGCACTAGATAGTATTCAGCAAAAAGACTTCGAAGGTAAGAATGAATATATTAAGAAGTCATTGGATATTATAGACGAATTAATTATAACTCTTGATATGAACTACGATATCTCCCGTAATTTGTACAGTTTATACGAGTTTATGAAAAACAATTTGATCAAAGGGAATATGAGCTTGGATACACGTTGTATTTTGGATGTAATTGAACTAATGACAGAGTTGCGAGATACATGGGTCCAAGCATTAAAGCAAGCCAAAACGAATGGCACTAAGGTAACCGTATGAAAGAATGGTCTCGTCTCGAAGAAGTTTTTCTACAACTAAAAAGTAATTCCAAACAAATGGCTATCCTTGATTTGCAAAATGAAGATGACGTAGAGCGTCTGGAAGAATTGCAGCTGCAACAAGCCGATCTTCGGACACTGGCTAGTGATCTTCGGCTGGAGATCTCTAAAGTCGATCTTCCAAAAGAATTACTAAGCTTAATCAATGAATGCTTGGAAGAAGAGCGGGCTTTTGTAGACAGATTGTATAGGCTACGTATGGAATACTCAAATAAAATTCAAGAATTTAGAAATGCAGCAATAACGAAACAAAGGTACGAAAGCAATTATTCACAAACCGAAGGTTTTTTTGTAGATCGGCAACGTTAAAAAAGATGCTCCCGCAAGCAATCTTCGGGAACATCTTTTTTTACTTGATATTACAATCATCTCATCTGGCTTTGTAGCCAAGAAATTTGAGAATTGCTTTTACCGATGGCAGAATCCATTTTAGCGAAATTCTTGTAGTAGTATTTTTCCTTAGCGTTTAACTTATCTTGCCATGAGGCGATTTTGGTAGTAAGGTCGCTGATTTGTTTGCCCAGAAGGAATGAAGCATTGTCAAAAGAATTGGATGCACCACCGGCCGATTTTATAACCGAACTAACGGTCGTATTGGCTGTATTATATATCTGCTGCATGATCCCTTTTTCGCCAGCCTTACCAGTAGCCGATGTATGAGTGAATAAATCAATAACTCCTTGTGGATTTTGTGCAATGGCTGCTTTTAATGCGCTACTATCAACCTTTAGTTTACCTGCATTAATAGCATCGCCTTGTACATAAGTTTGCGTTGTGATGCCAATCTTATAAAGCGCGTTATTAGCTGAAGGTAAAGTTTCCACAGTGGAATAAACAATCTGCCGCAGACTGTCGCGGAATTTAGTAAGCATGGCATCCCCGCCTAACAGCCCACTCTTTGCTTTTTCTTCCCAGTTTTTTATATCCGAATCTTTCATTTGGCTTTTCTGGTCGCTGGTAAGAGGTTTAAAATCCCGATATTTGGGTTCATTAATCAAAGTATTGATTGCACTCAGGAGATCATTATATTTGTTTACAAAATCCGTGATATTATTGTAAAGAGCATCTTTGTCCGGGCTGCTGCTAACGGTGACGCCGGCTGCACCAGTAACGTTTTTAAGTGTGTAATTGATTCCGTTGTTTGTAAAAGAATTTGATGTGAATTCAGCTGCTACTCCATCGATTGACACCTGAGCATTTTGGCCTGGGGAGTATTGTGCTTTATCGGGAGCAGCAGCTGTAACATCTAAGCGTAGATTTTTTACAAAGTTGCTGTTTGCTCCGTCTGCAATGCTTATGGTTGCGCTAGAACCGGTATCCTTCGTGTTTAAAACAATACGGTCCGAAACCGAATCGTGGGACATTGTAACGCCTGCATTAGAGCTATTTACTTTAGTAATAATTGAATTTAACGAGTCGGTGGATGTATCGAACGTAATGGTTTGCCCGTTTACGGTGAAGCTTCCCTGCGTATTGCTTGGATCAACCGTGAAAATGCTGCCAGCTTGAATTTTACCAACTTGTGTATTAAGCACAGCTTTTGGATCAATTCTGTTGTTTGAACCATCGGTGTAGCCAAGGGCACTAATGCCTGTATTACCGGCAGATGTGTTAACAGTAATTTGAGCTGTAGATCCTGGTATACTCCCGGTAGTAAGCATAATTTTCCCTGAAGCAGTAGTTGTGTCTACTTTAATCTGATTGGCCCCGAATGTTGAATTAATCGCAGTTTGTAAAGCGGCGCCGAGGTCACTGGAGTTATTATAAGTTCCATCAGCAATCGTAACAGTTCTAGTCACACCATTAATTGTAATATTTACTTTGTTATTATTACTTGAGTTTGCAATGCTAACTGGGGCAATAGTATCAGAAGTTAAAGAAGAATTTGATACAGGTGCCCCGCTAGATAGCGTTCCTCCGCTTGCAAGCCGGGTTACGACAATATTGTGTGTTGCAGCGGAAGCATTCCCGCCTGCTGAAGCTTCAACCAAGCTGGTGTTCGCAGAAGATACTGTGTTTGGGTTCCACGCAGTGGAGCTTCCGAAGCGCAAAGTTGACAAAGAATCGCGGAAAGCAGCTATTTTCGTATTGATATCCCGGTAAGCTTGGGTCTTCCATGTTAATGATTGCTTTTGTTGATTAAGTTTGTCTACTGGTGCCCGTTCTGCGGTCATCATTTTTGCAATTAACCCGTCGATGTCCATACCTGAGTTTAGGCTTGATATTCTTGTTACCATGATAATCACTCCTTTAGATATAAAATATAAAAGCCTTACTGTAATTATCGGAATCTTGCATTGTTTTATTAAGTTGTGTGGAGCCGTTTACCAAGGTTAAGCAAAATTAATATGTCTGCAGCTTGGAACTAAATTATTAAATTTTTCGCGATATTTCGCGTTAAGCTCAGGATCCGTGCAGTGCTCCAGCCAAGTTGCATAGAAAGGGAGGTGTCCTGGCTCTATCTCAATAGCTTGTTTCAGAAAATGCAGTCCCTCCTGCGGTTTGCCTTCATAAAGATGAACCAAGGAAAGGTTGTAATAACCCATGGCCTCCATTTCGTGGTTTTCTATTAAAATGGAATAATAGTTGATAGCCATTTCAATATAATTTTGGTTATAAAAATAATGTGCTAATTTATTTAGGAGAGACGGTTTTACATATTGATTGATTAATAAGTCGTAGGCTTCGTAAGACTGTACGGTAAACAGGTCTATAAGGATTGTATAAAGTAAGTCCTCATGATCTAAAATATCTTCGTTTTGGGAACCAAAAATAGCTTGGCCTAAATTATATAGACGAGCCCGTTCTTCTGGCAGATCGGCAAGAGGTATAAGATAGGCTGGATCTTGCCAAGTTAACGCGGCCAGAAGTAAAAGCTTGCAAGCTTCGTCAGAGGCGATGCCAAAATTCATTTCTAGTACCTTATTTTGAAACGAAGTTGGTTCGTTCAAAAGTAAGTAATAGCGAAGTATGTCTGCTTCTGAGAGTAAGAGTTTATGTTCTATGCAGAGATTGTAATAATGCTGAGTCAGAGTGCCTTTTCCCAGGAGCAAGAAAGTTTGAAATAACAACAAACAATTGGATGCTTTGCTCGAAGAGTACAGCTTTTCGAAAAAAGCGATCGTATCCTTATCAGCTTCTTGTAATGATAAAAGATGAGCCAGCTTATATAAGGCTTGAAATTGATTACGATCTATGTTTAAAACTTTAGTTAGTGCAAATACGGTTTTATTTAAATTTCGTTGTTTATAATATATTTCGGCTAGCTTTTGATAAGGGAGAAACTTTCCGTGGTCAAGATGAATTTTCCAATATTGTTCGTTTTGAGATTCTAAATTTTCGGCTATTCGAATGCTTTGCTCCATTTTGTTTTGGCAAGCTTTTTCAAATCCAAATACATCAAGTAACATTCCTTTAATGGTATGAAAATCGGGATATTCCGACCATCTCTCCAGGCATTCCTCAGTAAGTTGAAAAGCTTCCTTATATTTTTTAAGGATTTTATATACCGTAATGAGGCGATCCGCACAGTGAGGGATCCAGTAGTTATTTTTATCCTTACAACGACGGTAAGCTTTTTCATAAGAATACAGTGCCTTAGGCAGGTCTCGCAATTTCGCATATTCATTAGCTAAAGTAAAATCGTCATAAGGGGTTTTTAATTGATTTCGTTTTTTTAATTCGTTAAAAATAGTAATATTACGAGTGGCTTTGTCTTTCTCTTGGTTTATTTGATCGGTATAACCGATATGATAAATATAGAAAGAGTGTGAGTAGGTCTCAAATGCTCCGGTCGGACTCACAATTTGTTCATGAATAGCGCCTTTATATAATAGACCGCGACCGTTCAAAAAAATCCGGATAGAATGCGATTCCATGAATCCAGTACTTTCGGCTTCCGTTGCACCCAAATAGTTCAAAATGGAGAATGTAATTCCTATAGCCTCTGGAGAATGACTATGCTTTCTAAGGATGTCTTTTAATTCTTGATGTTGTTCATTTTGAATGTATTCATCGGCGTCTAAAATGAGAATCCATTTTCCGGTGGCGCGGCGGATTCCTTCATTACGAGCTGCTGCAAAGTCGTTAGTCCACTCATAATCATAAATGTGGTCCGTATACTCCAAGGCAATTTCTTTAGTAGTATCCGTAGATCCTGAATCTATAATGATAATTTCATCCACTAAATCTTTAACGCTCTCTAAACACCGACGAAGCACTTTTTCTTCGTTTTTAACAATCATACATAAGGATAACAGTTTTTCCATGGTGCCTCCTGTAAAAAAGACTGTAGAGTTGTAATACGTCATCAGACACATTTTAATTATTAATTGTGTTTTTTGACTTTGTTTCCAAATTTGGTATAAATGAGGACACTAAAATATTTCTCGATTTCTTGAAGTTTGAAGGGATCTTTATCAACGACACCTACTAAATCGACTGGTTGTAGATAATGGTAGTTTCTTACGTGGTGAATTCCCATGTTGCCTGCATCTATAACACTTACAGCAATCCGCTTCATAATTGTTAACCCTCCGATGGTATACAAACTAAAAATAATATCGGTTATTTATTAAATTTGTATAATAGATATAGCGAATTATTATAGAATAAGCTTCTTCGCCGTTATAAATGCGAACATCTGTCAATATTGGAAATTAAAGGACCGGTTGAGGACGAGGTGTTTTCATATGTTTGCAGCAAATTTAAAGGAAGGCCAACTCGAGGTACTGCTTCACATTCCGGAGCCGTGGTATATCATCGCGTCAATTTCAGCCTAGAGGCCAAACAGTTAGACGTGTATGTCAAGTTTCGCAAAAGAGCCTTGTTCCCTTGCTCGAATTGTGGGGCGCCGGACCAACCCGTTCGGGATATCGCCAATCATGATCGCACATGGCGTCATCTCAATTTCTTCGAATATCCGAGTTACATTCATGCTGAGCTTCCCAGAACGAATTGTGGCAAGTGCAATACCATTACCCGAGTAAACGTACCGTGGGCCTTGAACAAACCGAAGCACTATTTCACCCTGCACTTCGATGCGCTTATTATTGCACTGGCCAAAGATATGCCGATGAATGCCGTTAGCCGATTTGTCGGTGAGCACGACACTCGCTTATGGCGGATTTTGCATCACTACGTCGATAACGCCATTGCGGCGCAGGATCTTTCGTATGTGACGAAGATCAACACAGACGAAACGTCCGCTAAACGCGGGCATAATTACATCACCATTTTCATAGATCCGGAGCAAAAGAACGTCATCTGCGTAACCAAAGGCAAAAATTCCAGAATATGGGATGAGTAGTAAAAAGCAACTGGAAACCCATGGCGGCAAAGTAGAAAACATTACGGAGGTCTGCATGGACATGTCGAAAGAGCTTTGTAGCAAGGTTCGTACATAAAACGAACGTCATACACACTGTAAAAAGAAGGGTATTTTCCAGCGTGTTAGAGTCTACTTCATAAATTGCGGATAGTTCTTCCCCTTCCCCATTCAAGAGGCTGTGCGGTTTCCGTGTTAGATTATGGGAATCGTCATTCCAGTAGGGCCATCTTCGCCTCGATACGCTTCCATGCGTACCGGTTGGCAACGTCTTTTGCCAGCTTGAGCACAATGGCTCGGCTATGGTGGATGATCGTAGCGGCACAGTGGAAGAATTCCAAGCGGAATCTGGCAATTGAGTATCTCTGATGAACCGATTCGCAGCAATCGCGCTTGAAGCGTTCAAACAGGTTATAGGCAAGCAGTTTGATCAGCAAGTCCAGTTCATTTGCTTCAAAATCGCTTGTGGCGATGCGAACCGTCTCTACTGTGGAATCCAGATCGAGAATGATGTTAACCGGCAAGCAGGGACGGATGATTTCCTGATTGAGCGCCCGCAGCTCAGTCGCTAGTTGCGAACACGACCGGCCTAGCCTTCCCAGTTCCTTATACAACAGGCTATGATGCGGACAACGCCCGCCCAGGAAACGATTAAGCAAGACGTCATGTTTGCAGTTTGCAAAAATGAAAAATCCGCTCGCAGCCAAGCATCTAATCTACGACGAGATAGAGCAGAATGCGATGAATAGGGAAAATCGAGTTGTGCGCTTTGCCGCCGGAGAGGCTGCTCATCGCTTGCGCTAGCTTGATTTTTTCGAGATAGGCTAGAAAGATTTTGACGCTTCCAAAGCTTGTTGCATTTTGCAGTGAAAATTCGCTCTTGATTTTACTAATGGATGTGATAGACTTCACCTTAAAGGTGCTCCTCTCTTTGGCTGATGTTGTGTCGACAAACACCATTCTACCAAAGATCCGGAGCCCTTTTCACGTTTTCATAGAGTCGTACTTTCGAATACGGGGTGAAATGTCTTTAATTTAATAAGATACCCTATAAAAGTTGGACTAGTTTTGGACGATATACTAATTAAGACAAATGATTGGGGACTATCATCATGAATATAAAAAAGCAAATTAAAAACTTAATTGAATCATTCAAACTTGAGGAAGCGTATTCTCTAATATTGGAATATGAGGGAAACTGGGAAATTGATGCGGAAATTCTCACCATGAAAGCAATCATTTCTGTTATGAAAAGCGAATTAGGAGAAGCTGAAGGTTTTTTAAATGAAGCTTTATTGATTGATCAAAATTACCCGGATGTACATTATAATTTAGCTTACATTAAACAAATGAGGGGAGAACTAGAGAACGCCATTGCTAGTTATAGACAAGCCTATCAACTAACAAATAGCGAGGAGCTGAAAAAAATAATCGAGGAGACAATAAAGTCTTTGAAGTCGGATGAACGACATCATCCGTTAGTTAGTATAGTTTTGCTGGCTTATAATAATATAAACTACACAAGAATGTGTGTAGAAAGTATTTATAAATATACATCTCATATTAATTTTGAGTTTATTCTTGTGAACAACGGTTCAAGTGATGGCACGAAAGAATATTTTGATTCCTTGCCTAATGCCAGACCAATACATCTTGACCAAAATGTTGGTCCTGTGAATGGATTTAATGAAGGCATGAAAGTTGCCAAAGGGAAGTACATTGCATGTGTTTGCAATGATTTTATTTTTACACCACGTTGGATGGATAATCTATTAAAGTGTATAGAGTCTGACGAAAAAATTGGTTTTGTTTCTCCAGGGGCCAGCAATATAAGTAATTATCAGCAGATTGTTGGAAATTACACTACTATTGAAGAAATGCTTAATTTTGCCGACGAATACAACCATACCAATCCTCTTAAATGGGAGGAGAGGGTCCGTCTTTTACCTTGTGTTTTATTAATTCGTTCAAGCATTTTTAGAGAAATTGGCGGGTATGATCCGCAATTTTATTTTGGTGAATTTGCTGATGACGACATAGCATTCCGTATACGACGTGCAGGATACAAATTAATTTTTTGTAAGGATACGTTTACTTACCACTTTGGTTCCATTACGACTAGAGAAGATCAAGTTAAAAACAATTCCTTTGCGATAAGTAGAAAAATATTTATGGACAAATACGGTTTGGATGTATGGACCGAGGCCAGTTTTAATGCCGAATTTATAGAAAATATAAAGGTCTCTACAAAGAAAGTCAGGCAATCAATACTAGGTATAAATACCAGGTGCGGGGCAGACCCGCTACAATTAAAAAATAAACTAAGAAACCATGGAATATTTGACGTCTCTATAACCAATTATTGTATAGATGAAAAATATTTCTTTGATTTAACGACAGTGTCCCATCATGTGATAGTTGGTTCTCTTAACGAAATTGCTGGTAATTTGGGCCATGTTCGATATGATTATATTGTTTGTGAAAATAATTATAGTAACTTGGTCAACAATCCTTCATTTATAAGTTCAGTATTAGAAATGTTGAACTATGAAGGAATAGCAGGGTTTGTTGTGCCAGTAACTGAAGAGCTTATAGAGATAAGTAAAGAGAATATTGGGAGACTATTTTCCGAAAACGGTTTTCATATTACATCAATAATTCTAGGTCAAGAGAGTAAATATGTGTATAAATATCTCATTACTATACAAAGGGGCAGCTAATCATGAAAGCAGTCATCTTAGCAGGGGGCCTTGGAACAAGACTTAGTGAGGAAACTATTTTAAAACCAAAACCTATGGTGTATATCGGAGAAAATCCAATATTATGGCATATAATGAAGATTTATTCCTCTTATGGTATCAATGACTTTATTGTTTGTCTTGGCTATAAGGGCTATATGATTAAGGAGTTTTTTGCCAATTATTTCTTGCATCAATCCGATGTTACATTTAATTTATTAAATAATCAAGTTGAAGTACACAATAATTACAGCGAACCTTGGCGAGTGACTTTGGTTGACACAGGGGCAAATACAATGACAGGAGGACGACTTAAGAGGGTCCAAAAATACGTGGGCGATGAAACGTTTTGTTTTACGTATGGCGATGGTGTAAGTGATATAAATATTAACAATTTAGTAGCTTTTCATAAAAATCATGGAAAAAAAGCTACCTTAATGGCTGTGAAACCGCCGGGCCGTTTTGGAGCGTTGGAGTTCTCAGGATCATCCATTTCCAGCTTTGTTGAGAAACCAAGTGGCGATAATTCATGGATTAATGGAGGTTTTTTTGTATTAGAACCAAGTGTATTCGATTATATTAAAAACGACTCCACCTTGTGGGAATTAGAACCACTTGAAAATCTATCGAAAGAAAATCAGCTTTTTGGTTACAAGCATGCGGGTTTCTGGCATCCTATGGACACTCTTCGGGACAGAACAAAATTAGAGGAACTTTGGGAATCTGGAGAAGCGCCTTGGAAAGTGTGGGAATAATATTATGGGATTTTGGAGTAACAAGCATGTCCTAATAACGGGACATACAGGATTTAAAGGGAGTTGGCTTTCTTTATGGCTACAACGACTTGGTGCTAACGTTATAGGATATGCATTAAAATCGCCAACGACACCGAATTTATTTACAAAAGCTCGGGTTGCTGATGGAATGATATCTATAGAGGGAGATATTCGAGATGAGAATGCCTTTACAGAGATCGTTCGCAAATTTAATCCCCAAATTGTTTTTCACCTTGCTGCTCAACCGCTTGTGCGTAAATCATATAATGACCCAATTCACACATTTGATGTAAATATAATGGGCACGGTTCATGTTCTAAATGCCCTGAGATATTCTGAATCGGTCAAAGTCGTTGTTAACGTTACAAGTGATAAATGTTATGAAAATCGAGAATGGCCGTGGGGATATCGAGAAATCGATCCGCTTGGAGGTTATGATCCGTATAGTAGTAGTAAGGGCTGCGCTGAAATAATAACAGACTCGTATCGCCGTTCTTTTTACAAAGAAAAAGGTATCCATTTGGCTAGTGCACGTGCCGGTAATGTTATTGGAGGTGGCGATTGGTCGGAAGATAGACTAGTACCGGATATCATTCGTTCTTGTAAAGAGAGGCGTTCACCGCTTATTCGTAATCCATTAGCAATCCGTCCATGGCAGCATGTTTTAGAGCCACTGAGAGGTTATTTGAATCTCGCAGAAATGTTATGGGATAAAGGTGAATTATTTGCTGAGGCTTGGAACTTTGGGCCCAGTGATGAGCATGTTAGGAACGTCGGTGAAGTGACAAGAGCTATAATAGAATTGTGGGGTCAAGGATTATCTTGGGTTTACGATAATAGTTATCAGCCTTATGAAGCGAAATTATTGAAACTGGACTGTTCCAAAGCAAAAGTTCGTCTAGGCTGGCATTCCAGACTTTCGTTAGAAGAAACGATAGAATGGACAGTTAATGCTTATAAACACGAAGCAGAGGGTAATGATATGAGGGAATTGGTTCAATCGCAAATTGAGGCTTATGAGCGTAAGGAGTTAGTAATGTGAACAGACGAAAATGCCGCTTTTGTCAAGCTCAACTGAATGTTTCATTTGTTGATCTAGGTTTATCGCCCTTATCAAACGCTTTTACTGAGCTTGGGAAAATAAATGGAGGAAATAGATTTTATCCCCTGCATGTTTACGTATGTGAACAATGTTTTCTTGTTCAATTGGAAGAATTTGAATCACCCCAGGATATATTTGGGGAAGAGTACGCTTATTTTAGTTCTTTTTCTGAGAGTTGGCTTCAGCATGCAAAAGAATATGTTGATAATATGATAGAACGATATAGTATTAATTCATCATCAAAAGTTGTTGAAATTGCATGTAACGATGGTTACCTCCTTCAATATTTTAAGGAACGAAATGTACCTGTTATCGGTATTGAACCAGCAGGTAATGTAGCAGAAGAAGCCAGAAAAAAAGGAATACCAGTTGTTTCTGATTTTTTCGGCGAAAAGTTAGCAGAGCTTTTTGTAGCACGCGGCGAACAAGCTGATCTTATAATCGGAAATAATGTGCTGGCACATGTCCCAGATATAAACGATTTTGTTAAAGGGTTGAAACGGCTCTTAAAAGATGGGGGATTAATTACAATAGAATTCCCTCATCTTTTGGCTTTAATACAAGAAAATCAATTTGATACAATTTATCATGAACATTTTTCATATTTTTCATTATCGACTGTTCAGAAAATATTCTCGTATCATGGATTGACAGTATTTCATGTTGAAAAACTACTTAGCCATGGCGGATCTCTTCGTATATATGCCAGACATAAACAGGATTTTTCTCGGTCTACAACAACTACCGTCGACGAGATAATAAAACTAGAAAAAGCAAAAGGTTTGCAAGATATAGAAACCTATCGTTTGTTTTTCCAACAAGTGGAGAAAACAAAGCGGAACATCTTGGCGTTTTTAATCCAATTAAAAAACGAAGGTAAACGTATCGTTGGGTATGGAGCGCCAGCTAAAGGAAATACCCTTTTAAACTATTGTGGTATTCGCAGTGATTTTATTGATTACGTCGTAGACATAAACCCGTATAAGCAAGGTTTGTTGCTTCCGGGATCTCTCATTTCGATTTACGAACCGGAACGTATTCGGGAAACGAAACCGGATATAATTGTTATAATGCCATGGAACATTAAAGAAGAGGTAATGGAGCAGATGTCATATGTACATGAATGGGGGGGGGAATTCGCAGTTTTTATTCCCAACCCTAAGGTGCTTAAACTATGAAGTTCATCCCTTTAAATCTATCCGGAGCTTTTTTTGTTGAAATAGAGGCAATTGTCGATGAACGTGGCTTTTTTGCTCGCTCTTGGTGCACTAGAGAGTTTGAAGCTAGAGGGCTTCAAAATAGGTTGGTTCAATGTAATATTTCCTATAATGCTCACCGAGGAACATTGCGTGGGATTCATTTTCAAACCAAACCTTACGAAGAAGTGAAATTAGTTCGATGCACGCGAGGTTCTGTTTTTGACGTGATAGTAGATCTACGGCCAACGTCTTCAACATATAAGCAATGGGTGGGGATTGAGCTTTCAGCAAATAAAAGGAACATGGTGTATATACCCGAAGGATTTGGGCACGGATTTCAGACTCTAACAGATGATACCGAACTATTTTATCAGATGAGTGAATTCTATTATTCAGAATGTTCTCGGGGCATTAGATGGGACGACCCATCGATTGGAATCACATGGCCGATACAGGATCCTATAATTAGCGACTGGGATCGTAATCTGTCTGTTATGGAGGCTTAACATGCTGATTATTTCTGAGAAAGCGAATATTTCCAGAATGGCCGATATAGAACCCTCTGTTCGAGGAACTCGTATAGTTGTTGAAGAAGGCGTAATGATAGATTCATTTGTCAAAATTAAATGTGTAGGCGGTACAGGTGACATTTATATTGGGAAAAACACTTATATCAATTCGTGTTGTGTGCTGTATTCAGGAAACGGTCTGACAATTGGTCAGGATGTCCTCATTGCTGCAAATTGTACATTTGCCCCTGTTAATCACGAATATCGTTCTAAAGATAAAATTATTAAGGAACAAAGGTTCATGCCGAGTAGGGGGGGGATTATCATCGAAGATGATGTTTGGATTGGGGCCAACTGCGTATTATTAGATGGTGCTACTGTCCGAAAAGGATGTGTAGTAGGGGCAAACTCACTTGTAAAAGGAGAATTGGAACCTTACTCTGTTTATGTAGGAAGTCCTTGCCAAAAAGTGGGTGTTCGCAAGTGAAAGCAACTGTTATCGGTGCACAAGGATTTATCGGACGACATCTAGTTAAACTTCTTGAAAGTAAGGGATATGAAATTTATGCCCCCTTGCGAGATGATCCTCAATTATTAACGTCGTCTCTTGGTAACGTCTTTTACTGTGCAGGTGTTACCTCAGACTTTCGTAAACGTCCCTTTGACACAGTAAAGGCACATGTCGGCGACTTGCGTTTGTTACTAGAACATGCTGATTTTAATACTTTTCTCTATTTATCATCAACAAGAGTTTATTCGAATCAACCGCAAGATAAAATTGTTCGTGAGGAAGATCTGCTTAGAGTAAATCCCCTGCATCCTGAAGATTTATTTAACTTGTCTAAACTAGCGGGGGAGTCACTTTGTTTAACAGTTGAAAGGCCAAATGTTAAAGTTGCAAGAATATCTAATGTTTGTGGTGCTGATTTCGAGTCAAACAATTTTTTATATTCTATTATAAAAGATGCAATAAATCATAGGGAGATCGTTTTACGTTCTTCACTTGAATCAGAAAAAGATTATATAAGTGTTAACGATGTGACAAGTTTATTGCTTCAAATCTCAAAAATGGGTGTGCAACGTATTTACAATGTTGCGAGCGGTAGAAATATTTCCCATGAAAAATGGGTGGAGCATTTAAAAAAATACACTGGATGTAGGGTGACCGTTATTCCAGATGCTAAGGTCCAAAAGTTTCCTCCTATATCCATCGAAAGGATTCAATCCGAGTTCAATTATGTCCCCACAAATTGCCTAAGTATGGCGCAGTGCTTAGTTGAATATTATGTTAAAGAAAAGAAGTGAACATGTGGATCTTTCTTTACCTCTTCAAGCATTTCGAGCGTATGTTTCCAGTCAGTTTAACCATTTTTTTCCCGATGGGGAAAACGTGCGATTTGATGACTATGCTAAAATTTTCGAAAAAGCCATTCACCGTACAGAATTTTGTTTTTCTCATGTTACATTAAGTTCTTATTACAAATCGCAAGGACCTTCATTAAACCATCTGCATTCTGACCAATATGCAGTCTTTCTTTGGTTCTTGTCTAATACGGTGTGGGTCGAAACAGAAAATCAAATACTAGCAAACAAATTATTTTATCTTAACAAAACTCTTCATGGTTTTAGTTGTATGTATGACACAAAGCTTCCTGACATATTTTTACTTCTCCATACAGTTGGCACGGTATTAGGGAAAGCTAATTATTCAGACTTTTTAGTGGTAGCACAGGGAACCACGGTGGGAGCTCATAACGGTGTATATCCTGTATTAGGAAAAGGAGTTTCCTTGCTCCCTTATTCCTCCATAGTTGGACGCTGTACCATTGGAGATCGGGTATCTGTAGGTATAGGGGCTTCGGTTTATCAGCAGGATGTACGGTCAGATACAGTAGTTTTTCGCAACGAAGATGGATCAATACGCTACAAGCAAAAAGATAATTGCTGGGCCCAAAAATTGTTTAACGTAAAAATATAAAAATGATGGTAAGATTAGTTTTTCAAAAACCATTTAGGTCATGGGTTTAAAGAAAAAGCATGCTTTATGAAGAACAGCTTTGCACCTAAGATTGTAGATAGAATAACATGTAAGTAGCTAGAGAAGTATAACTCTCCTTTGCGGCTTTAAAAAAGCCCCCTTAGAATAATGTGTTAATTTTCCACTAGTTCTAAGTGGAAGGGGATCTGTTCTAATTAATATGCCAGAAGATTAATCGGCTCAACCTCAAAATCAGTGCTTGACTGCTAGCCCAACATCCGATGGCGGTTACAATCGATGAGAATGCCAGCTTTATAGCGACTGCGACTTCGTATGAAGTAATGGCGGCGCTGAAAAGCTTTTATACGATTGTGTCGACCTTCTACCGTTGCGTTTGTCCAGCGGCAATGATGGTAGTTCACGATCTCCTCTTTCCAATTGCGCATCGTCTTGAGGGCGCTTCGAACCGCGGCGTGGTCGATTCGATCACCTTGCTCACACCAACGTTCAAATCCCAATCTGGCAATGGCCAAGTCCGGCGAGCAGTCATACCAGGTCGTGAATGCTTCTTTCCACTCCCACACGCTTCGAAGCAGAGGAGAGTAGTTCTGCAGCGTTTCCAACCGTTTTTTACTTTCTTCGCCTAGCGACTCTGCTGGCGGGTTCAACAAGCGATGATTGGCTTTCAGATACGCCTTAGCCCTTGATGACAGGGTGTTTTGGACCGTTTTACGAACTTCCTGTACACTTTCAATCACATAACCGTGAACGTGAAAACGGTCCGCAATGCGAATCGCATTCGGAAAACACTCGCTGATCCAAGTATGGTAAGCTCGGGCCAAATCCAAGACCACGGCTTTCGGGTTAAGCAAAAGGAAATCGGGGTGATCTTGGGCATACGACCGCAGTTCTTCCAGCTTTCGACCCGGCAGCAGGTCCAGCATCGTCTCGCCTTTGAGGTTGTGAATACCGGTGTTATACGCATGACCCTTCTTGATTGCAAAGTCATCGGCACCTAAAACCAGATCAGTCGTTTCTTTGGCTTCTTCCCACACTTGCTCACAGACCCGCTCGTACTCAACCGGAACCGCCTCGTTATGAATGCGTTGCACGGTGCTGACTGGCGCTTGCTGCATGCGGGCGCTATGCGCTGCTGTAGAACCGAATGCTTGTTCAGCGGTATGGGACCGGAAAAGTCTGCTGTAGCGCTGCTTCGGTCCGACAAATTCGTACATCCATACAAACCCAGCTTTGCAGCGCGTACATAACAGGCGAGTGGACGGTACATGCAAATAGGTTTTCTTCTCAAACACGGACAGATGCCGGACGATCCGCATGTCATTGCTTCCCTTGCGAATGACAGCTTGATCCGATCCACAGCAGGGGCAGCATTGTTTGTTGTCCAGTGGTACAGCTTCTATGTGAAGTTCATCAGCATTGATGGATAGAATTTGGTTTATCTTTAGCTCTGGCAAGTTGAGCATTTCATTGATATACTGGGTTTGCATCTGTTTATTCCTTTTTGTTGTTTGGTCGGACTTACAACAATACAGGATTAGCAGATGTTTTTCCATTTTTTTAGCCTCAGCTTAATTCGTCAAGAACTGATTTCGGTTTTGAGCCAGATTAATCATTAAGTTTTTTGGCCGAAACTCCGTAGAGGTCTTGCGTGATGTTAAGATGAGGCAATGCCTTCCAAACCGTTCCGTCTGTAGAAGTTGCAATATACCCGCCATTTCCAACAGTGATGAATCTTCCGTTATCGGAATCAAATACAACTTTATTTAAGGTAGTTCCTGAACTTTGCGTTGTGGTCCAGGATGAGCCATCAAGCAATTTCATGACAAGTCCATTAGTCCCCACTGTAATATACATATTGTTTCCAAAAGTTACGCTTTTTAAAGATCAGCCAAAGGGAACGGGGGTATAATGATGAGATACTGCCCAGTCCTTACCATTTGTAGAGAGTGCCGTAATACCTTATAAGTGTCCGCTTGCCCCACGGAAACAAACTTTCCATTTCCATAAGTTACATCCGTAACGGAACCATCGCTACTAAAGCCTGAAGATCCGCCAGACCATTTCTCTCCATCATTTGAGACGAGAGAAACGGGCCATAGATTAAATTGACCGACCGAAACGAATATACCATTCCCGTATGCTGAAGCTTTGACAATACCATTGAAGACTCCTGTGGGGGAATTATTATTAGATTTACTACCAGCTATCGTATTTTTCCAATTAACACCATTGTCAGATACATATCCACGGGAAATGATTAGGGCGTGTCTGAAAACTCATCATAGTGGAACTACTTCAACAAAATCATGGCAGAAGCCAAAAAAGCAAAGCTCAAAAAGTTTCGAGAAAGTT
>NZ_FMTT01000096.1 GCF_900100345.1 Paenibacillus tianmuensis
GTGTTAGGTTCTAATTCTAATGAATTCATTAGTTCAACTTATATAGAAGCGGAAAGAAAGAAATATCCTGAAGGAAATTTTAATCTCGGTCTCTCACATGGAATTACAGGTCCTCTTGCTTTCTTGAGTTTGTCATGTCTTCACGGTATGACGAATGAGACGATGGTCGGAGATATAATGAGACTGTCTGCCTGGATATACAGGTGGCAAGTGAATAACTCTTTTGGTATATACTGGCCAGGCCGTGTTTCATATGAAGAGTTCATCCAGAACGAAATGAAGCGGGACTCAATAGAAAATATACGAGATTCCTGGTGTTACGGGACGCTTGGAATTGCCCGTTCACTCTGGTTGGCTGGACATGCGGTAAATAACAAGGAATGGAAGGAAACAGGATTGCAGGCATATGTGGATATTGAGAAGCGGATCAAGACATTTGGAGGCATTACTTCATCCACAATATGTCACGGTGTGGGAGGATTACTACATCTGATACAGCGAATGTATTCGGATACAGGACATGAAACGCTTGGTGCATTGCGGGACAAACTAGTTGTTACTGTGTTAGAGCGTTATGCACCACATTCAATGTTCGGCTATTATGATGAACAGACTATAAACGGAGCTTCAATCACAAAGGATAACGCTGGGTTTTTGACCGGAACCTCAGGAGTTGCTCTAGTGTTGGCTTCTTTACTCAGCAAGGAGAGTCCCGATTGGGATCTGATATTGCTTATACGTTAATCGATCGTTACTGCTCAGGTCATCAAAATTTTGAAATGTCCACGAGTCGGTGAGTGAGGCGAGGATAGGACGTTCTTGTTTCAAAAGGGTGGAAACACGCTCGCAACCTAGCAAACCTTTGGCGCCAGATGCAGTACAGAATGCCCCTGAAACTTTTTGCTTGGCACTTTTACCATACGTAGATTGCGTTCCGCTTTATACCACTCTCGGTAGTGGTGGAAAGGAGCAAGTTCGATGGCATCCTATGCAGCTTCTACCATTGATATGGGAAGGGATGATGATTATCCACACATGTTGACAGCTGAATACGTGTAAAAACCGAAAAAGTACTTTAGAGACAAAATGACCGAACTCTGCAATAAAAAGAATTATGACGAGCTGGTCGTCGAAACTAAAAATATTTACGCTACTGGAAAATGATGAGCGGAGTCCATTGCCCAAGATTTGTTTACAATTATATGATATAATGGTATAATAATACTTGTGTTTGAATGGTGATTTATTAGACTCATTAGCGAACATAGTTTTGCAACACTCTACATGAACGAAGTTCGTTCCTTCACCTTTCAAATTCGATTCCAAAAAAAGGAGGGTTTACAATAGCAGAAGGTTATTCTTAATTTTTGTTTTGAACTGAAGCTCGCTGAAATTGTCTTGAATTTACTTCTTACAAAAACTTGAAAGAGAGGCTGAACATATGGAAACTAATTTATTTGATCTTGATATTAGAGTGATAAGCACAAAACAAGAGCTCTCTAAACCCGATCCTAATTGGGATACAACTAATCCCGTTTTTTCGGATGCGGTTTGTGCAAGTGTAACTAACTGTAGCATTCCTTGCTAGTGACCCCATTCGTGGACAGTATTGAATAATCAGCCAGGAGATGGCTCCTGAATTCATCAGGAGTCATCTATTTTAATGTCCATTGATAAGCGTTATGAATTGTAATGGATGATATACTCTTGACCCGTAGACACAGTTCTTTAAGAAAGTTACAGTCCTTATAGTCAAGTTCGTCCTTCATATGACCAAAAAAACGTCTCCATGGGCGCATTGTCCCGGCTAGTTACGAGACATGACTGCTTAAACCCAGCTTCTGCGATGAGGAGGCGGGTTTTAGGGTGTGTATAGTGCAACCCTGGTCGGAATGGGAGATGGCTTCTGGATGAATATTGCCGTCCACTCGTTTGAGTAAGCGAGCCATTGTCCATTTAACCAACGATAACGGGAATTTAAATTTTTTTGTGTAGTGCGGCCGGGCAAGGTCGCTAATTCTAGTGGGTGTAAGTCCCATCAGGGTAAAGCCTGACCAGCAATCCTGTACCTATATAAATTGAACTAATGATTTACTAAACTTCCTGATTTCATCCAAACGCAGAGCCGATCAATGATCTTCATCGTATCGAGCATAATGTTATCCATAAGGGCTCGGACATTCATGCGGATATCATTTACAGTGTGATAGAACACAATATTAATTAAATCGGATTTCCGGATTTCAGCCATTTCCAAAGCCCTTCTACAATGAGTGTATCCATAATAATGAAAAAAATTGCACATAATATTCAGAGTCACCACCCCTCTCAGAAAAATATGTTATGCCAACATGATTTCTCCAACTCTTTAAGATGGTCATTGTCGTAAGGAAACGGGAGTAAATGAAAAAAACATTAATTTATTTGAATATCAAGTTAGCTCCGCTTGGCTTATTCGGTCAAATCGCCGTAGGTGACGGTATCAGTGGAAACACAAGCAGCCAGCAGGCGATTA
>NZ_FMTT01000070.1 GCF_900100345.1 Paenibacillus tianmuensis
TTCTTGGGCTTTCTTCAAAAGGTGGTCGCTCACTATCCAAAGGGCAAAATCGTCATCGTGTTGGATAACGCTCGCATTCATCATGCCAAGTTATTGCAGCCGTTTTTGGAAGAGATGAAAGGCCGACTCGAACTGGTTTTCCTGCCGCCTTACAGTCCGAAATTGAATCTTGTTGAAGGGTTATGGAAATGGCTGAAATCCGATGTAATTAACAATGTGTTCTATCACACGGTGGCCGAAATCCGTAACAATGTTCAGCAGTTTATGGACGAAATCATGAAATCTCGGTGGTCGATCATAGATCGGAATAGTGTTAGGTTCTAATTCTAATGAATTCATTAGTTCAACTTATATAGTTCACTCGGTTGTTTGGCAATTAATTGTTACAGCTCTTCAAGTGTTGCTAATTATTTTTCTACAACGTTATAAAATAGGTTTTCACTTTACAATAAACGATTCGATGAAAAAATATAATTTTTGGTTATCGGGAATTCTTATTGTATGTGTATTTGCTATTCAAGTACAAACAATGATATTCAAAGAATCCAAATTTCATATTGCAATTCCTATCGCATTGGCAGTCGTTTTTTTAACCGGAATCGTACTTGCATATAAACACAATCAAAAGCTATGGAAAGAAAGAAGAGAAAGGTTATCAAAGAGATGAATCCTATCGATTCAATGGCGTCTTACTTGGCAAAAGTCATACGCAAACATAATGAACATGCCGGATCAGAGATAGCTTTAAAATATGCGTTGAGTTTAACAATCAATACGAGTCTTGCCACAATCGTTTCCTTGTTAATATCAGTTATCACAAATCGTTTCAATGAAGCGATTATAGGAATATGTATATTTTTGTTGATTCGCTATGTTAGTGGTGGAATTCATTTGTCTTCTTCACTGGCTTGCTGTATTACTTCAATTCTAATTTTTGTAACCATTGCGAATGTACCTACCGAGTATACACAACTATCCGTGTACCTTAATATTATTTCATTTATTATTTTGCTCTTTACAGCTCCTAACAATATTAAAGATGTCAGCCGAATTCCTCAAAAATTTTATCCCTTGCTAAAAATAGTCACCTTAGTTATCATCTCTAGTAATTTTTTCATTAAATCCACGGTTTTTACTGCCGCTTTTATAATTCAGGCGGTTCTAACAATGAAATATACCTACAAAATTGTTAGTTATTTCGAAAGGAGAGTAATGCATTGAAAAAAAAATTAGCTATCATAGCAAATTCACTGCTAATGGCTCTGGCCGCATTATTTGTAGGAACAAACTCATTCTCGATCAACCGCCCAGAAACACCGGAAGAACTTCTAAAGAAATAACGCCTTAGCTTTCTGGGCTGGTAGTCCACAAGTCTGCCAGCCTTATCCATGCCCGTGTTGCTGAAACCATGCAAAATTCCCCATTGACTCGTGACGGTCATCATTCATTCCCCGACTAACAATGTAACCTTGGATGTCTCCCTCGCCTGCTAAATAGTTCAGCCTCGTTAATATGCTTTCTCGCCTTGGAACTGAAATCGCCTCCTCAGATTGAGTACGTCGTCAAAGAAACGGACGATTACCAGCTTCTCAACGACGAAGTAGTAGACGGGTGGCCGAATGGCAGACGTCTTTTTTTGAATTAGGCACCCTTCAAATCATTAGCGAGACGCCAAGTCCCCATGTGGGAGAAGATCTTTATAAGCGGCTGGCCCGCAGTCTCGCCGAAGGCATTGAGACGCAAAAGCAGCTCGATTTCTATTCTCCCAAGACTGCGACAAGATTCAAGGGTACATTTTGAGTTTCCTCTTCATGCAACTTTTTTCGCTGTATTTCGTTTATAAAAGAGGATGGAGTCTAACCATACCATGGAAAGGATTTGAATTATGTCCGTACCGATGCCCGGCAGTCCTCGTACTCAGAGGACCACTGCCGCTGCCGCAAAGAAAAAAAAGAAGCCGGTCAAAAAGAAGAAACGGCGTTCTTCCACTTTGGCCTCAATCACACTTTATACGTTATTTTTCCTATTTTTGTTCGGAAGTGTGTTCAGCTTGTGGTTTTTTCTAACGGAAACCGGCACGAATTTGCGTATGATGATGGCCGATACGATTATTTCGACGCAGCACCGCCATTGGGCGAAATACCTTATCGGCGAGGAAGAGCTCAAAAAACGGGTTGATCGGTATTGGGCGCAATTCGACACGTATTCCGAAATCAAGGATAAGGACCTTGTGCGCGTAGACCATAAACCGGCGACAACAGTTGTCGAAAAAAAGCCTCCGGTTGAGATAGAAGACATTCAGGGGAAAAATTTTAAAGGCAAGCTGCTGATCGTGAACGATCCGAAAACGCTGCGCATCGCTGTTCCGAGCACACGTGGCAAGGGAGAAAAGGTTTCCTCGATGGTAAAACGACTGGGGGCCATTGCCGGCGTCAATGCGGGCGGGTTCGTCGATCCGGAATGGAAAGGCAACGGCTTTCAGCCGACCGGCCTCGTCATGTCGGGAGGAAAAATTTTCTATAACGATGGCGGTATGAACACGCGCAATCACATCGTTGCCATCGATAAAGAAGGCAAACTGATCGCGGGCAAATATACGCCGAACGAGCTGATCAAGATGGGCGTTCAGGAAGCGGTCACCTTCGCTCCGAAGTTTATCGTCAACGGCGTGGGCATGATCAAAAATCAGGCTGACGGCTGGGGGATCGCCCCCCGCACCTCGATGGCACAAAAAGCTGACGGCACCATTATGTTCGCCATCATCGACGGACGCCAGCCGGGATACAGCATTGGGGCGACGCTGTACGATATTCAGAAAATTTTTCTGGAGCATGGCGCGGTTACAGCGGCCAATCTGGACGGCGGGTCCTCGACCATACTGGTCAAGGACAACCAGATCTTGAACAAGCCTTCCAGCGAATACGGCGAACGGTATTTGCCTACCGCCTGGCTGGTGTTCGAAGACCCGGCCAAAGCGAATATCAAGAACATTTGGGAAGGACTCGACCCAAGCAAGATCGATCCGTCCAAATGGTAACAATCCGACAAAACCAGACGGGATCTCGGCCATGGCGCCGATGATCCCGTTTTTTTGCAAGTCAAGCTTTAGTGCTCCTCGCGTTCGACCGTCGTAGCTGCGATAGACGCTTCGGCTGCGGCTACTTCGGCTGTGCCGTTTTCCGATTTGCCGCTGCGCCACGATTTCACTTCCTGACTCACTTGAACCGCCACCTGCTTCGATTTTTCCGCAACGTCACCTGCGATTTGCTGCGTCTTCTCGCTCACCTGATGATAGCCTTCTTTCAAGTCGGCGCGCAGCTCGCATCCGGATTTAGGCGCAAACAGTAGTGCTGTCACCGCGCCAAGCACACCGCCGATTACCGCTCCGACGAGCAAATCCTTATTTCTTTTTTCCGCTGCCATCGTTCTTCACTCCTTTGATTTCATGGGTCTGGAAGCTTGCAGGCGATGCCAGAGCTGCAGGCCGACGGCTGTCAGCTCTATCAGGTCGTTTGCGGTATCCCGATGGCTATGTAACGCTTTGCGCGCCTCAAGTGCCGTGCTCTCAATGGAGAGCGACACGGATTTCACGATTCGGGATACCCGCTGTACCGCTTCTCCCGTCTCCTCCGCTGCCGCAAACCAAGCATCGACCGCTTGCATTTTGCCTTGTAGGTCCCGCATGACCTCAGTTGACACGAGAAGTAAGCTTTCCGTGCTCTCCGCGGTTTGCCGCACTTGCTGCTGCATCGTATCAAGCGCAGTCTCGGCATGCCTCAAGGCACGAATCGCCAAATACGCAAAGCGTATAGCCAACCCGATGAGCACCAGAAAAGCAAAAATGCAGACCGCCGCTCCCCATTGCCACCACATGGCCTTCACCTCCGTCATCCCAGCCGCTTCTAGACGAATGCCTATGAGATAGTACAGTATAAGACGGAGGCGCCCATTTTGACACAACTTCCGAAAAAAAGAACGAGGAGCTTGCCAAAAAAGGCAGAAAAAAAGCCCGGTTGCCCAGGCTTTAAAGTTCGGCTTAGAACAGCCGCTTCAGCTCTTGCTCGATTCGCTGCACGGCTTCATCCGCATGACGGACGCGGAGTCGGATCGGCTCCGTGGTGTAACGTTCTTCCGCATGCTCGTAGCGCGGATCGTAGTAATATTCGAGCAGCAGCCTCGCGGCATCCTCAAATTCATGCTCCAGCAGATGCCGCTCGATTTGCGCGGCAACCGGCGTATGAAGCCGGCGGCGAATTTGCCGAAAAGCGGCGAGGCAGGCGTCCGCGTGATCCTTCGGCCGATACTCCTGCACGATGTGCCTTATCCGTTCTTCCAACGGTACCTCGATCCGGATCGGAATGCCGCTTGTTTTGGCTTCCGCCAGAAAGTTGGGCATCACCGCCCGGCCGATTCTGCGGCTTTCCGCCTCCATCAGCACGAAAGGCCGATCCTGATAGCTCAGCAGCTCATGGACAAGCAGCGATTCGAACGTCTTTTGGTTGTTCGACGTAAGTCCAATCTGCCCAAAGATCGAGCCGCGATGTCCGGCCATCCGCTCCAGATCGAGCACGGGATAGCCCCGCTCGGCCAGCTTGCGGAGGATCAGCGATTTGCCGGTGCCAGTATGGCCGGCGATGACGACAACCTTGGGCTTGAGCTCGAACGACTCAAGCGTCTGTACGACCCATTGACGATAGGCCCGGATGCCTCCGGTTAGTCGGTAGGCGCGGATACCCATGAGCGACAGCATCGTAGCCGACGTCCGGCTTCGCATGCCGCCCCGCCAGCAGAAGACGGCCTTGTTCTTACCAAGCGCCTGAAATTCCCGGATGAAGGCCGGAAGCTTGGCAGATACGATCTCAAGCCCGCGCTGCTTGGCCGCTTCGATGCTGACCTGCTTATAGGTTGTGCCGATCTCCGCCCGCTCCCCGTCATCGAAAAGCGGTATGTTCAAGCTGCCGGGGATCGTAAATTCTTTGAACTCTCCCGGAGAGCGGACGTCAACGAGCGTCAGCTCCCGTTCCTGATGAAGGCGCAGCAGCTCCTGCACGGTAATGTCTTGTTGCAACGCGTCCTCGCTCCTTTGCTTCATATGGGGCGTGCTGCGGCATAGCTGTACGTCCTCGGCGGCTGCTTACAGCGATTCCAGAACGCGGATTTCGCCCGGATGGTCGGCGGTCGTTTCGCCGATAATTGCTGCCTCGACGCCTGCACGGCGCAAGTCGCCCAGCAGGGCGTCGGCCTTGTCCGCGGCGACGGCGATCAGCAGCCCGCCGGAGGTCACAGCGTCGCAGAGAATCCATTGATCGAGCTGATCGATGGATTCGGCGAAGGCGACGGTCCCTTCGAGGTGCGCATAATTGTTCTTGGTGCCGCCCGGGACAAGGCCTGCCTCGGCCAGCTCGCGAACACGCGGCAGCACCGGCACCTGTGCCTTCCCGATGCGCACGCCTACGCCGCTGCCTTTGGCCAACTCGGCCGCGTGGCCGAGAAGTCCGAAGCCGGTCACGTCGGTACAGCCGTGCACGTCGTACGGCTCCATCGTTTCCGCAGCCGTCTTGTTCAACGTGGTCATTACCTTGGTGACCCGTTCGATCTCTTCCGGGCTTAGGGCGTCTTTCTTGATTGAGGTCGTCAAGATGCCCACGCCGATCGGCTTGGTCAGGATCAGCTTGTCCCCCGGCTGGGCCCCCGCATTCGTCTTCGCTTTGGACGGGTGCACCAGTCCGGTGACGGCGAGACCGAATTTCGGCTCGTTATCGTCAATGGAGTGGCCTCCTACGAGCGTCGCTCCGGCTTCTTTGACCTTGTCGCCCGCGCCGCGCAAAATATCGGCCAGTACTTGTTTATCCAGCTTCTTGATCGGAAAGGCCACGATGTTCAGCACCGTAAGCGGCTTCCCGCCCATCGCATAAATGTCGCTGAGCGCGTTGGCCGCCGCAACCTGACCGAAAGCGTAAGGATCGTCGACGATGGGCGTAAAAAAGTCGACGGTTTGGACCAGCGCCAGCTCGTCCGTCAGCTTGTACACCCCGGCATCGTCGCTTGTATCGAGACCGACGAGCAGGTTCGGGTCGGGAGTTGCCGGGGGAAGGGTCCGGATCACCTGCTGCAGATCCGCTGGGCCAATTTTGCAGCCGCACCCGCCTTTCGTCGAGTAAGAAGTTAATTTGACAGGTTCGTTAACGCTCATCTTTCGGATCAGCTCCTAAACATAGTTTCCATAAAATACAGGTTAGCACAGTTGGCATTTTAAGAAAAGCAGGTATAATGAAGTCAATGAAATGGCCGCTTATCCCTGCGCGAACGGGATAAAAGCAAGTCATGACGGGAGGATGCAGCGGATGAATCGGGAGCTAGGACTGCAGTTGATCGAGAAAGTCAAGATCGTCGCCATTGTGCGCGGCGTGGAGGAACAGCATATCGAGGGATTAGCGGATGCGCTGGTCAGCGGCGGGGTGCCAATCATGGAAGTAACGTTGAATACGCCGGGAGCGCTTGGCATGATCGAACGGCTTCAAGCCCGGTTCGGGGAACAGATGTACATCGGCGCAGGGACCGTGGTGGACGTGGACGACGCGCAGAAAGCGCTGGACGCCGGGGCGTCGTATTTGGTTACCCCGAACACGGACGAGCAGGTGATCCGTTACGCCGTGGAGCGCGGTGCTCCGATCTTTCCGGGGGCGATGACGCCGACGGAAGTTGTGAAAGCATGGAAAGCCGGGGCGACGGCGGTGAAAATATTTCCGGGCGCCAGCCTCGGAATCGGCTACATCAAGGAATTGATGGGCCCGCTGAATCACATCCCCTTGATGGCGGTCGGCGGCGTGAACGAAGATAACATCGCCGAGTTTATGAAGATCGGCTGCTACGGGGTCGGCATCGGCGGCTCGCTCGTGAACCTGAAGGAAATCGCTGCCGGCAACTTTGGTTGGGTGCGGGATAAAGCGGCCCGGCTCGTAGAGCGGTCCAGAGGCTGAATCACATCATCCTAGTTCCTCTATTGAACCTTCAGCCCTCATCCTGCCTACGCAGATTGCCGTCGGTGAAAGATTAAACGAATCCGATGGCCCTGCTGCGTCCCTTAAGCATCAAAGGACGCCGGATGCGACTTAGCAATACAAAAAGAGGCGGCTCTCCACATCATGGAGGCCGCCTGTTTATACATTTATGCTTTCAACACGTCATGGTCGACATAACGTTCGCCGTTCAGCTCGCTGATCAAATTGATCGCAACCTTGGCCCCGTCGCCTGCGGTAATGATCGTATGCACGCTCACGCCCGCCGCGGTCCCGGCCGCCCAAATGCCCGGCACGTTCGTCTTGCCCTCCGGGGTGGCGTCGACTACCGTCTTGATCCGCGGCTCGGTTCCCGGCTTCGTATTCACGCCGATCTGCTGCGCCAGCTCAGCGTTCAGCCCCGTGGCGAGCACGACATGCTTCGCTTCGTAGCTCCCGTTCTCCGTCTCCAAGCGGAATCCTTCGCCTTCTTTCACAACGGCGACGACTTTGCCTTGTACCAGCTCGGCTCCGAACTTGGCCGCCTGTTTCTTCCCGTTCTCCACCAGGTCCGGCCCGGTAATCTCGGCTACGCCATAGTGGTTTTCCACCCAAGCACGTTTTGTAATGCTCTGATCGCTGTCAATCACCAGCGTCTTCTTGCCCGCCTTCGCCGTGAAAAGGGCAGCGCTTGCTCCTGCAGGTCCTGCTCCGATAATCGCTACATCATAAGACATGATTCATCCTCCCTCTCCAGAAAGTGAAAAAGTCGAACGTGCGAATCGATGCGTATTCGCCCCGATCTTTTTCCATTATCGTCCATTCGATTCGGACTTGTCAAATAATGGGCCGGAGGCTTCCTCGCCTTGAGCTTCAGCCTCTTCTAACGGCAACCGGACCGTTACCGTCGTCCCTTCTCCTTCTGCCGAAATCAGCCGAATCGCCCCTTGATGCAAGTTGACGATTTCCCGGCAGATGGCAAGTCCGATGCCGGTTCCTTCCGCTTTCGGGTCCGCCTGATAGAACTTCGTTTCGACCTTCCCCAGATGCTCGCGTGATATCCCAATACCATTATCCGCAATCCGCACGACGGCGTCCCGGTCCTCCCGCTCCAGAGAAATCGTTATGCATCCGCCCGGTCCGGTAAATTTGATTGCGTTATCGATCAAATTAAGATAAACCTGCTTCAGCCGATTCGTGTCCCCGATGACCGCCACAGGCTCGGAAGGTAAGCTCAAGCGGAGGTCGATCTGCTTTTGCTCCGCCTTGGAACGCATTTGCAGCACCGCCTCGCCCAGCAGCTCGTTCATCAGTACCCGGGCGAGATCGAGGGTAATACTTTTCTGGTGCAGCCTGGAGAAGTCAAGCAGCTCCTCGACGAGGCCGATCAAGCGGTCGGTTTCCTTCGCGATAATGCCGAGTCCGAGCCGCGTTTCCTCCTTGTCCTCCATACCGCCTGTCAGAATCGTTTCGCTCCACCCCTTAATGCTGCTCAGTGGCGTCCGAATCTCGTGAGAAATGGAAGAAATAAAATCGTTCTTAAGCGACTCGCTACGCTCAATCTCCCGAGCCATATAATTCAGCGTCCCCGCCAGCTCACCAATCTCATTGTCGTACGCTTCGTTCACCCGCACATCGAACCGGCCTTTGGCCATCTCTGCGGAAGCGGCCGTCATCCGTTTGATCGGCCGGACGATCGAATTGGCGAAGGGAAGGCTGACCAGCAGCACCAGAAGCAGCACGCCACCGCCGACTCCGGCCGATACGGCGTAGATCGTACGCAGCACCCGGTCAACCTCCGTCAAGGAAGTGACATACCGGATCACCGCCAGCGTCTGCCCTTTATAGACGAGTGGGTTGGAAACAGCCATCACGCGCTCGTTGGTCACCGCTTGATTCCCGGTCCACACCCCTGTCCGGCCTGCCCAAGCCTCCTTTACATCGCTTGTCCGAATGCGCTCCCGTACGGCAAAGCCGCTGGACGCTGCAAGCACCGTTCCGTTACGGTCTACAAATTCCAGCTCCGCCGTTTCATAAGCGAAATACTGCACCATCCGGTTCAAATGCTGGCTCAAGTTATTGTAAAACAAGTCCCCCGTAAAATTGGCGTAAAAGTTCGTCGAGACGACGGCATGGTTGGTCAGCACATTGGCGATGCCGTTATAATAAAACTGGCGGACGGCAAAGAAGAAGACGCCTTCCATCAGAAGGAGCGTCAGCAGAACGATCCCCAAAAAGCGTATGACAACCTGTCGCCTTAGACTTCTCCTCAGCTTCATGTCGAGGCGTCCCGCCCCTGCCAGCGGTAGCCGAAGCCCCATACCGTCTCGATAAATTTCGGAGCGGACGGGTCCTCCTCTACTTTTTGACGGAGCCTGCGAATATTGACATCGACGATTTTCGGATCTCCGATATATTGGACGCCCCAGATCTCATCGAGCAGATCATTTCGGCTCAGCGGCGAGCCTTCTTTTTCGATCAGGCGCTGGATCAAAGCAAACTCGGTCGGGGTCAGATCGATCCGTTCTCCGTTTTTGCGGAGCTCGACTTTTTCCGGATGAATTTCGAACGGGCCGGAGCGCAGCGTGCCTCTGTCCTCTCCGCTCGCCGGCTGGCTGCGGACACGACGCAGCAGCGACCCGATGCGTGCCATCAGCTCCCCCGGACTGAACGGCTTGCCGATATGATCGTCCGCTCCGAGCGACAGCCCCATCACCTTGTCCTGCTCCTGCACCTTGGCGGTCAGGAAGATGATGCCGATCCGCTCGTTAAATTCCCGCACCCGCCGACACACCTCGAAGCCGTCGATCCCCGGCACCATGACGTCGAGCAGCGCGATATCGAAGCTATCGTCCTGCTTCAGCAGTGCCAGCGCCTCGTCTCCGGTAACCGCCTCCGTAATGTCGTAGCCCTGCCGTTTCAGATTGACGACGACAAAGCTGCGGATCGAAGCTTCGTCTTCCAGAATAAGTATTTTACTCATGCGTCTGGCTCCCCCCTTCGGCTCTTGCTTCCGATAACAAGCGGAAAAAGCTTCGATAAACCGCCCCGTTCGCGTCAATGGCGTACACTTGATCCATCGTCCGGCTCAACACGGCCCATGACTTATGGTCATCCGTCCATTCCGCCTGCGGAAATACCCGGATCTCGGCCAACAGCTTCCCGTCCCCGGTATTCAAGAAGCGGACGGTAGCCCCCGATTTCTTCACCGTAAACCGCTCTTTCCACTCCGGCGGAATGTCAAAGGTATACCCGTATTCCCCGTTGAAGTAACGTTCCAGCACCTTCGTAAGCCCTCGTCCGCCGTCCCATTTGGCAAAGGTCTCGATCCAAGGGATGTTGGCCATCGCCTCATTCTCGTAGCCCGGCGGATCGTACATGCCGGATATTTCGATGATGCCGTCGCCGTCGGCGTCTTCGCTGTTGCCCGAGTAAGCTTTGTAAGTCGTTTGAGGATTAAACGCTCGTTTGAGCTTCCCTCCCTCGTACACAAGCAGCTCGGTATACGAGGAATGAGCGCCTACCGCAGCATCAAGCACAACGCCCCGCTTGTCCGCCGACACCCGCCCTCCGAGGACGTTATAATACTCGTTCACGGACGAATCCAAACGGACGCTTCCCAGCTTGCGAAGCTCGTTTTCATATTGATAGAGTGTTGCGTTGGACGATGCTTCTCTGTCGTGCACAATGATCGTTACATCTTTCTTGCCGTCTCCGTTCAGATCGTCAATGACATAAGCCGTATACGGCAGCTCCAGCTTCTTTATCATCCGTCCGGCCTCCAAGGAATAGACCGCCAAGCCTTTGGCCGATTCCGCTCCCGTCGAATAGCCCGCGATAACGTCCTTCCGGCCCTTCTGCACCACATCGTCAAACGTCAGCGAATCCAGCTCGAAGCCGGCGCCCTCGAACCGGTCAAGACGCTGCCACGAGTCGTCCTCCATTTTCCATATTTCTCCATGCAGTTGTTCCTTGTTTTTGATCTTGTAAAAGAACACCGCTTCCTTGCTGCCGTCACCGTCCAAATCGATCAGCGAGAACGCTCCCTTCTGCTCCGCCTTGCGGGGGCGGATCAACGCCGCGCCTTCCGGCAGCGACCGTTCGATCGTCAGCTTGAGCGCCTCCTGCTCGGCCGGGAGCTTGGGCAGCCGCATGTACGCCCCCGGCTGTCCCATGAAGCCGCAGCCCGTACAGCCTAAAACCAGCGCCAGCCAAGCCGCTGCCGCTTTTCTCATCATCGTCATATGTCACTCCCCAAAGCGGTGGTCCGAACGTCCGGGTTTCGTATTTTTCACATGATAGCCTTTCCTCTTGCAAAAATCAATCGACGGGGCCGGAATATGTGTGATCCGGCTCATGTTAGGGTAAATAAGAGTACCTCTCTCTCCATTGTAATCGTTTGTCGAAAGAAGAAGGTAACAAAACAATGACAAAAGAATTGGCGGATTTTTAATATTTTTGTAACCTTTTGCACCATGTTTTGCGTTATTATGGTAGACAGTGTTTTGAAAGAGCATTGACAGGAGGTTGAATGATGGTTCCTTCCCGACAAAATCTAACGATCAAACCCCGCAAAACCTTGCGGAATGTTATTATAGGCCTTGCCCTGCTTGGTGTAGGCGCCGTTGCCTATGCCGGATATTTGCTGCATCAAGCCGATAAAGCGCTCAAAAATATGTCCGTGGCCCCGCCGGTCAAGACGACCCCGCAAGGATTGAAAGGTCTGGCTACTCTTGCGGAGAACTTCAAACCGATGACCTTCTTGCTGACAGGGATCGACAGCCGCGATGGCAGCGGGGGCACGCTGAACACCGATGTGCTCATGCTTGTCTCGCTGAATCCGGAGACCCGCTCCGCCACCATCGTTTCCATTCCCCGCGATCTGGAGATGAAGCCGAAGGAGTTCGGCCTTTCCAGCCAAAAAGCGAACTACTATTACGCATACTATTACATACAGAACAAAGACACCGCGATTCAAAAAACGAAAGAGCTGTACGGCAGTATGTTCAACGTGCCGATCGATTATATGGCGGCGATCGATTTCGACGGCTTCCGCAATGTCGTCGACGAGCTCGACGGCATCGAAATGAATGTTGATATGGATATGCGTTACGTCGACGAAGAAGACGGTACGAATATCAATCTGAAAAAAGGGTTTCAGACGTTAAGCGGCAAGCAAACGCTTGATTTCTTGCGCTACCGCAAATCCAACCGGGGCACCGAAGAGTCCACGGACCTTGCCCGCAACCAGCGCCAGCAGGAAGTGCTCGATAAGCTGCTGCAAAAAATGACGTCGTTCAGCGGGATTACCCAATGGAGCGGATTGCTGAAAATTGCCGGAGAAAGCGTAAAAACAGATATCCCTTCCGATGAGCTTCGCCGGTTTCTGCTTTCCTTCCAGAAACTGAAGCCTGACCATATCGAGTTCATCCACCTGGACGGACGGTGGGACAGCCCTTTCATTGTCGTCAAAGAAGAAGAGCTTACCGCAGCGATCGCCTCTTTGCGGACACAGCGGGGCCTTCCGGCCGAAATCCCAAGGACTACCGTGACCGGTTCAACCTACAGCTTGTACAGCAAACGCTTCGGAATCGATCCGGCTCCCGTGAAATTCAAGGGAAAAGAAACCAGCACGATGACCAAGAACGGCAGGTCCCGCTAACCGCGGCAGACCTGTTGTTTTTTTATTTTAAAACCATCAGCAGCTCAGTTCGGAACGTGTTCTGTTGAACAAGTAACCGGCAGAATCTGAACATACGTTCCGGTACTAGATGAAATTAGTACTTAACCCTCTTCCTTTGTTCCCTTACAATTATTGTAACTAAGTACGGATAACGGATCGGGGGAGGAACGTTAGGCATGAAAGAGCGGCTGCGCAGGTTGCCGTCATTTTGGCCTGGAGTCTTGGTGGTTCTGGGCGTTTTGTTATATGGGCTATGTCTTACGCTAGGGAAAGGGCCCCCGTCAGGTGCAGGCATGCTGGCCACTGCGGCAGGGGCAAGCTGGATCGCCTTCAAATGGCAGTCCAGGCTCCTCTTGAACGTATCGCTGCTCGGAGGATGGCCGGCGTTACTGATTGTAAGCCCGGGCCCGGATGAAGGCTGGATACTCTGGGCCGGGTTATTGGCATTAAATGTCGTCTATTTTACCCTCAGTCTTCGGCTCGATTGGAACGAGCTAAAATTCACCGCATTTGCAGGCACATGGCTGTTGTATTTCCTATTTTACTTGAAGCTCCAGCCGGAGGCCGCCGAAGGTTGGAGCCTTGCGTACCGTTATGCGCTTCTGATTTATATTTTTTACATTGGCGCCTTGTCCGTCTCGATATGGAAAAAACGGACAGACGACGGCACCGACCTGTTCCTGGGTATCGCGAATGCCGCCGTGTTCGGCTTCTGGGCGTTCGTCTTGTGGGAGCGGGTCGTGCCGATCGCCTACCCGATGCTGTTCATGGGAATGCTGTACGTCATCCTGGCCTGCCTTATTCGACGCTGGTTACCCGAATTATCTACGATCGTCCTGATGAAGCTGTTCGGCGGGATGATGCTCATCCTCTTCGCATCGCTCCACTTTCTCAAGGAACGGAATTTGGAACCGATCACCCATGTATTTTTGTGGCTTCCCGCCGCCATCGCCATGCTGGGACTCGGCACCGTAAAACGATGGGATGCGCTCCGCGGGGGAGCGGCCGTCGTCTGGCTGGGCGTCTTCGGCTACTGGTTTTTTAGCACATGGAATGCGGCTGAGGCGGACCCATTCGGCCATTCCTCCCCGTTCGGCCACGGGAATATGCCGGTTTGGGCGCTGCTGGCCGCCGTAGGGTTTTATTTGTCGGCCAAAGGCCGCTTCGAACGATTACGGGAAGACGACAACCGGATGTTGTCCAACGGGTTTACCTTTCTCAGCCATCTGGCTGTCGGCGGAGGGCTTGCCTGCGGAACGTACAGTTTCTTCGCCTATTATGGGCTATCCCCGCGAATGAATCTGCAGCTTATCTTGTCGGCCGTCTGGGGCTTGTACGCGCTTGCGCTACTGCTGTGGGGCGCTTACTGGATGCGGAAGCCGCTTCAAGCCTTGGGCTCCTTGACGCTGATCTGTCTCGCTGTCAAAACGATACTGTTCGATCTATCCGGGAGTCCGGCGCTGGACAAAGTTATCGCGTTTTTCCTGTTCGGGCTGCTGTCTGTCGGCATTACTTATACGACAAACCTGCGAGCGGCCCAAAACAAACGGCCCAAGCTCGAAAACGACGCGGCTCCCCCTTTCTGAAACGGCAAAAAACCATCTCTTGCGGAAGATCCGGCAGAAGAGATGGTTTTTTTATGGGTTAGGCCGAATGGCATACGTACATTTGCCGCCGCCTTTGGCAAGACATTCCTTCCGCTCCACTTCGGCTTCTGGACCAAGAAGACGCTGAAACATCACGAGCTCGCATTGACAAGCGTGGTTGTATTGATTGGCTACCTGAGAAATCGGGCAATTGTATTCCTTCAGCAGGTAACCGCCGTCCCCCGTCGACTCCAATTCGACCATGTAGCCATTCGCATTCTGAATCTCAGCCAGCTCTTGGACGCGTCCGTCGAACGGCTTGTCTTTCATGCGCTCCCCGTAGCGGTCGATCAGCCTCTCCTTGCGCCGCTCGAACAGCAGGTTCACGTTGCTTTCCCCCAAGGAAGCTTCGAGCTCTTCCAACAACTCCAACGCGAGATGCTGATACTTTTTAGGAAATAAGTCGTCGGCATTCGGTGTCAGCGAATACAAATGCGAAGGTCGTCCCATCGCCTGCCGCACCAGCTTCGATTCGATCAAATTATCCCGCTCCAGCGTGTTCAGGTGCCGCCGCACCGCCATTTCCGTGATGCCTAGCTGCTTCGACATGTCCCCGACGCTGAGCGCCCCTTTGGTCTTGAGCATCGTGAGGATGACGCGCCGCGTCGATACGTCCGTTTCCTGGTTCATCCGGTCTCACCGTCCTTCTTGTATGCAGGCCGCCTGTTTTATTCTGGTGAAGCTATGCTGTACCGCATGAATAAAAACATTGTATACGAAATGAGACGATAAGTAAATTAATATACTACTATGTATGTAAAATCCTAACCGAGGAAAAGGCTGGCGGAGAATACAATGGAGAAAAATAAGGGACCTGTCCTGATGCGGACGGTCCCTGGTCTGTAGCAGCGGCGTCTACAGCATTTCTTTGCTGATAAATGCCGGTACGGCTTCGGCAAAAGTGCCCAGCGCCCCGGGCAGCTTCACGATCATCGGATGCAGCCCGCTGCGCGGCAGCGTGTTATACTCCTGCGTCAGCGGACGGCGCAGCTTCACAAGCTCCGTCAGAACGAGCGCAACGTCGGCTCCGAACACGCCTTCGCCGGCGAGGATCTCGACGATGTCCTCATAGCTGCTGGCGTCCCGCATCATGAACGCGTCGATCAGCAAGCTGCCTACGTCGGTCACCGTCTCAATCGCCAGATGAAGCGTCCGCTCCTGCGCCAAATGCAGCAGCAGCTCCGAATCCGCTTCCTTTAAGCCGCCTTCGGGGGCAGTCTTTCCCCGGGCTTCCCAAGCGGACTCCAAGGCAGCGCAAGCTTGCAGTAAATCCGGCACGAACGCCAGTCGGGCATCGATTTGTTCCTGATTGACATAATACATATCGCTTATCTCCGTTTCTTCTTTTTCCACTTGGACCACAGCACGATGGCGGGGAAAAAGGCAATGAGCACGACGATGAGCAAAACCGCCTGCATCAAGTATTCATAGCTCATAGTATCAGATGCTCCTTCGTCTGCTATTCGGCCGCAGCGCGCTCGCGCACGTACGCCCAATGGTTCGTCGGACCGTGACCGGCGCCGATGCCGAGCGTATGCCGTATGGCAAGCGTAATAAATTGCTTGGCCGTATGGGCGGCCTCCAGCAGCGTCTTCCCTTTGGCGAGCTCCGCGCAGATAGCCGCGGAGAAGGTGCAGCCTGTCCCATGCGTATGGCGCGTTTCGTACCGCTCGCCCGTCAATAGGTGGAACGCCTCGCCGTCATACAGCACGTCTGTCGGCTCGCCGCTGCGGTGGCCGCCTTTGACGATCGCGGCGCCCGCGCCGAATTCCTTAACGATGCGCCGCGCCGCCTCCTTCATGTCCTCTATCGAAGTGACCGAAAGGCCCGTAATAACCTCAGCCTCGGGAATATTGGGCGTCACCAGCGCGGCCAACGGCAGCAGCTTCTCGCGCAGCGCGTTCTGCGCATTGGCGGCGAGCAGGCTGGCTCCTCCTTTGGCGACCATCACCGGGTCGACGACAAGCCGCTTCAGCCCGTGCTTGCGGATGCATTCCGCAACCAGCTCGATAATTTCCGGCTGCGACAGCATGCCGGTTTTGGCCGCGTCCGCTCCGAGATCGGACAGTACGGCGTCGATCTGCTTCTCGATTCCCTCCAGCGGGATATCGTATATGCCGTGAACGCCCAACGTGTTCTGCGCGGTGATCGCCGTGATCGCGGACATCCCGTACACGTCGAGCATTTGGAACGTTTTCAAATCCGCTTGAATCCCCGCTCCGCCTCCGCTGTCCGAGCCTGCAATGGTCAATGCTTTGAAAATCGTCATGCTGCTCCAGCCTCCCGATTCGCTACACCTTCCATAAGTTTAGTCTTCTCCTTCTCGACCGTCAAGAAGCCCCGCAAGCCCGCATCCTTCGTTCGTGATCATTTTATGACAAGTAGGACAAACACTTTGACGCCGCGGAAGCGAACACGTTATGATGAAAATACATTTCAATGGAGAAAAGGAAGGTCCGATCCCGTATGTCCCGGAGAACCCATGCGCTGCATGTCATGACGACCGGCCAGCAGGAGCTGGAAGAGGTAGCTGCCATTGTGGCCCGCTGCCCGTTCGAGCTGGTCGACGCGCTGCACATCCGCGAAAAACACCGCAGCGCCAGTGAACTGGTGCGCTGGCATGCTCGGCTGAAGCCGCTGCTGCCGCACACGGCGGTTCTGCTGAACGACCGCCTGGATGCTGCGCTGGCCGCCCGAGCGGACGGCGTGCAGCTTACCGGCGGCAGCTTGTCGCCGGCCGAGGCGCGGACCATCGCTCCCCGCGGCATGACGCTCGGCTGCTCCGTGCATTCGGCCGAGGAAGCGGCCGAAGCCGGACGGCAAGGAACCGATTTCGCTCTCTTCGGCCATGTGTACGCGACCGGTTCGAAGCCTGGTTTGAAGCCCCGTGGCTTGGCCGGACTGATGGAAGCGGTGCAAGCGTCGGACGTACCCGTCTTAGCGATCGGGGGCATCGAGCCGCATCTTGTGGACGTTGTCTTGTCCACCGGTGCAGCAGGCATCGCCGTGCTGTCCTCGGTGCTGCTGCACGCGGACCCGGCGGGACAAATCGCCGCATTCCGAGAAGCGCTCGATCGGTCGAAGCCTATCCCAAGGAGAGGATTGTCATGAATACGGATTCAAGTCATACCGACACCAAGCCGACCGTTATCATCGTCGGCGGCGGCATTATCGGCTGCAGCGCAGCCTATGAGCTCGGCAAGGCAGGCTTCGCCTGCACACTGATCGAGAAGGGAGCGTTGAATCAGGAGGCGTCCACCGCCGCCGCGGGAATGCTGGGGGCGCAGTCCGAAACGCATCAGCCCGGCCCTTACTATGAGCTGTGTCGTCTGAGCCAGCAGCTGTACCGCGCTTGGACGGACGAGCTGGAGCAGGTCAGCGGCCTTACGGCGCAGTATGTCGCCGAGGGAATCGTCCGCGCGGCCCTTACGGAAGAAGATGAGGCTGAACTGCGCGGCCGCTTATCGTGGATTCGGGACGCCGAATGGGTACAGCCTGCGGAAATGCTAAAGCTGGAGCCCGAGCTGACCCCCGCCGTGCGCGGCGGCCTGTATTTGCCTGCGGATCATCACGTGCACCCGGTCTGGCTCGCCAAGACGCTGCAAGCCGCGATAGCCAAGCAGGGCTGCGCCATCCGCGAGTGGACGCCGGTTATCCGGCTACTGACAGAGCCCGGAAGCGGCCGAATCCGCGGCGTACAGACGTCGGAAGGCCCGCTGTACGCGGACCTCGTCGTCCTCGCTGCGGGCGCTTGGAGCACGGCGTTGACCGAACCGCTCGGGCTGAGCTTGCCTATATTCCCGGTCAAAGGCCAATGCATTTCGCTCAAGACCGAAGCGCCGCTTATCCGCTCCACCGTATTCACCAAAGGTTGCTACGTCGTGCCAAAACGGGACGGCAGCTACATTGTCGGCGCGACCCAGACAGAGTCCGGCTTTGACAAGCGATCGACCGCCAAGGTCATCGGCGAGCTGCACACCAAAGCGGCAGCGCTGCTGCCGCGGCTGGCCGATGCCGAATTCGTCGCCACTTGGGCGGGACTGCGGCCCGGCACGCGGGACGCCCTGCCATTCCTCGGAACGTGGGACGCTGCGCCCGGCTTAATTTTCGCAACCGGCCATTACCGCAACGGCATTCTGCTAGCGCCGGCCACTGCGCAGATCGTCGCCGAGCTGGCGCAGGACCGGCCGACTTCGGCGGACTTGACGCCGTTTACGCCCGCCCGGGTTACAGTCGGGACAGCCGCTGTCTTATGATTTCATGCGGGCGAGAAGCGCCCAGCGCCGTTCGTGGCGCCGCTTGTATTTGGGAAGCCCCCGGTACAGTTCCACGGCTTCGCGGAACGCCCGCCGGGCTTCTTCGTTTCGCCCAAGCCCCCGGTACAGCAGTCCGAGCCGGTAATAAGCTTCGCAGGACGAAGAGTTGACTTCCCCGAACCGTTCCATATACCGGATCGCCTTCTCCGGATTGCTTCCTGCGAACGCTTCGCCCAGCCGCAAATAGGGCTCGCCGTATTTTACCCGCGGGTTCAGCTCCAGTGCACGCAGCAAGAGACGCTCGCCTTCTTCCGTCCGTCCCAACTTCAACTCGCAAATGCCCTGCTCGCTGAACACGTCCGCGGAATCGTCCATCACCCCGGCCACCTCGACCAACAGTTCGAGCGCCTCGCCGTATTTTTTTTGCTCCATATAAATTCGGGCGATTTCCAGCTTGGTCGACGTATGATGCGGATTGAGCCGAAGCTCATCCTTCAGGCGGGACAATCGCCGCGCCCGCTTCAGCGGCTGGAAGATGCTCGGGGTCAAACCGACAAACCGGCGGTCAAGCATATACAGGATGATCAGCAACACAAGAAAGGCCACAAACGGATTTCCGGTGACCCACCATAAAAAAGAAAAGATTAAAACTTTGCTCACGCCTCGCATACCAGCCTTTCGCTTATTCTCCCACCGATTGTACCACAAATTGCCATAAACGGTCACGGAGAAGTAAACAATCTATATAAGTTGAACTAATGAATTCATTAGAATTAGAACCTAACACAAAGCCAATCTATGATCGACCACCGAGATTTCATGATTTCGTCCATAAACTGCTGAACATTGTTACGGATTTCGGCCACCGTGTGATAGAACACATTGTTAATTACATCGGATTTCAGCCATTTCCATAACCCTTCAACAAGATTCAATTTCGGACTGTAAGGCGGCAGGAAAACCAGTTCGAGTCG